>NZ_JAUSRA010000001.1:6305000-6958333 GCF_030811575.1 Catenuloplanes nepalensis
CGCGGTCACGGCCTCGCGCACATCGTCCGGCAGCGGCGGGCCGTCCAGGACCCGGCTGCCGGGCGTGCACCCGCACGACTCGCGGACCACCAGGCGGGTCGGCACGTCGACGCGCGCCGGCGACGGCCGCCCGGACAGCCGGCGCAGCAACATCTCCGCCGCGGCCGCGCCGATCGACTCCATCGGCTGCTCCACGCTGGTCAGTCGCGGCGCCGTGTAGGACGCGGCCTGCCGATCGTCGAAGCCGATCACGGCCTGGTCGCGGGGCAGCCGCAGCCCGGCGGCGCGCAGCGCTCCCATCAGCCCGCGCGCGTTCGCGTCCGTGCCGAGCACGATCGCGGTGGACGGCACCCCGGCCGCGAGCAGCCGGCGAGCCGCCTCCCGGCCGCCGGCCGCCCGGTTGTCCGGCACGTCGAAACACAGCGCCGGGTCGGCGATCAAGCCGTGCGCGTGCATCGCCTCCACGTAGGCGGCGTGCCGCTCACCCACGTCCGCGGCGCCGAGGAAGCCCGCGAACGCGATGCGCGTGTGCCCGTGCCGGATCAGATGCCCGATCGCGGCGCGCACACCGGTGCGGTTGTCCGCCCGCACCAGCCCGGCACCGCCGACCGTGACCACCGGCTTCCCGGAGCGGCACAGCGCGGCGAGCCGCTCCTCCGGGACCGCGTTGGCGACGACCACGAAGCCGTCCACGACCTGCCGCGCGACGAGCGGCGCCGTCATGGCCGGTGCGGCCGCGTCGACCTGATCCGTCCCGGCGTCGAGCGTCTGGATCGCGACGAGAACGCCGCCGTCCCGGGCCACCACGGTGGACACGCCACGCAGCAGACCGCCGTAGTACCAACCCCCGAGAAACGGCGACAACACGCCCAGGGTGCGAGCTCCCGACACCTTCAGGCCTCCTCGGCGTCAGGCGGCCCTCGCAAGCGGCGGCACGGCCGCTCGCCCGGCCGTGCCCCTTCAGCCGTCGCGAAGCGCGCGCCACCGGTGCAGCAGTCACACTAGCGGGGCTGAGCGTGACCGTGGTGCCCTCGCACCCCGGAAGGGGTAATCAGAACCGGAGACCCGAAGCCCGTTTTCCCGCTTCCGGCGTGGGCACGTTCCGAGTGCTCCCGCGGGCACCGGTCGGCCGTTGGCCGGCCTCCCTGCAAGCGCCACGTCGGTCACCGAGAACCAGCCCACGGGCTTCACCCCCACATGCCGAAAGCCGCCGCGCGAATCGCCGCGATCGCCGAGTGGATTGCGCGAATCGCCGAACCTGCCCAAACAGCCGCAGGTACCTCGCGGTTCTAGGAGTTCGCGGTCCGCAGGCGAGGGAGGATCTCCTTGCCGTAGGCGTCGATGAAGCGGGACTGGTCGGGACCGGGGCCGTGGAAGACCAGGTGCTTGAAGCCCATGTCGATGTATTCCTGGATCTTCGCGACGTGCTCGTCCGGGTCCGTGGAGACGATGAAGCGCTTCGCGGAGCGCTCGACCGGCAGCGCGTCGGCCAGGCGTTCCATCTCGATCGGGTCCTCGACGCCGGTCTTCTCGTCGGGCGAGAGCGCGAGCGCGGCCCAGTGGTGCGTGTCGTTGAGCGCGCGCTCGGCGTCGTGATCGAACGACACCTTCACCTCGATCATCAGATCCAGGTCGTCGAGGGTACGGCCGGCCTTGCCCGCGCCCTCGGTCAGCGCGGGCAGCAGCGTACCCGTGTAGAGGTCGTGGCCCTTGCCACTGGTGGTGATGAAGCCGTCGGCGACGCGGCCGGCCATCCGGGTGGCGGCCGGGCCGGACGCGCCGATGTAGAGCGGGACCGGCGTCTCCGGCTTGTCGTAGACGGTGGCCTTCTCGGTCCGGTAGTACGTGCCCTCGAAGTCGACCCGGTCCTCGGCCCACAGCTGCTTGATCAGCGTGACCGCCTCCTTGAGCCGGGCGAAGCGCTCCTTCGGCTCCGGCCAGACCGTGCCGAGCGGCACCTCGTTGAGCGACTCGCCGCTGCCCACGCCCAGGATGACCCGGCCCGGCGCGATCAGTCCGAGCGTGGCGAACGCCTGCGCGACCATCGCGGGGTGGTACCGGAACGTCGGGGTCAGCACGCTGGTGCCGATCGCGACGCGGCTGGTGCGGGCGAGCGCGGCGCCCAGCCAGGGCAGCGCGGCCGGCGCGTGGCCGTGCGTGTGCCGCCACGGCTGCAGGTGATCGCTGATGAAGACGGAGTCGAAACCGGACTCCTCCGCCTGGACCGTGAAGTCGAGCAGTTCCACCGGGCTGAACTGCTCGGCGGACGCCTTGTATCCGAACCGCACCATCGCGCTCTCCTTGTCGGGCCGTCAGCCTCGATCTTGCCCCACGTTCCGGTTTCCCAGGGATGGGCGGAGCGAACGTCACAGATCCAGCCGGCAGCCCAGTCCGTCGATGACCGCGTCCGCGCCCTCGTCGTCGAGCCAGACCCCGCCGGTCGCGAGGTAACGGAAGTGGTAGCGGCCGGGGCCGAGCGGGAGACTCACGGTGCGGACGCCGTTGCGCCGCGACACCAGCTCGTGCCGGCCCGGTTCCCAGCCGTTGAAGCAGCCGACCACGCTGACCGTACCGCCCGGGTCTCCCTCGGGCAGGCAGAACGTGACCCTGGTCTTGCCGCCGAACAACCTGCTCCGCTTGATCACGCGTGGCCCCCCGCCCGACTCGGTGCTTTGAAAAGATCAACGAGCCAGACGGGGGTACGAAATCAGGCGACCTTCTTGAACGTCGGAAGCTTGGCGGCCAGGTTCGTCAGCGCGGGCGTGTAGCCCTGGTAGCTGTACTGCGCCTCGGAGTACCACTCGATGATCTGGCCGGCCTTGACCGCCGGCAGCTGGGCCCAGGCCGGCTGGGTCTTGACCAGCTCGGCGCTCGGCAGCGCCTGCGTCCGGGCATCGTAAAGGATCACGTCAACCGGGTACTTCGCCGCGTTCTCCCAGCTCAGAGACTCCCACCAGGCGCCCGCGCTGTCCGGCTTGGCCGGCACGGTCAGCGGCACGCCCTGCGCCAGGTAGTGCGACAGGTCCGGGCTGTACTTCGGGATGGACATGTAGAGCGTGTCCTTGCTCCCGGAGAACGCGGCGACGCGCAGGCCGGCCGCGGTGGCGGCGGCAGCGGCGGTCTTGAGGGCCGCGTTCGCGGTGTCGAACGCGGCCTTCGCGGCGGTGATCTCCGGCGTGTTGATGTTCGCGCCGAGCTTGCCGGCCAGCTCCTCGTAGTAGCCGATCGCCTTGGGCAGCGCGACCTCGGACAGCTGGATGCCGAGCGTGGGCGCGATCTGCTCGATCTGCGGCTCGGTCTCCTCCGGCACGTACCAGAGCAGCTTCGGGTCGTACATGCAGGTGACCAGCAGCTCCGGCGCGAGCGACAGGTACTTCTCCACGTTGAACTCGCCGTAGACGTTGCCCACGGAGGTCACGGACGCGAGGTCGACGCTGCCGGCCTGCGGGTCCTTGGTGCCGTCCGCCTTCGTGGACGGGCCGAAGATTCCGATCGGCCGGATGCCGAAGTCCCACAGCGCGGCGGCCGCGCCGACCTGGGCGACGATCTTCGTCGGCACCTTCGGCAGCGAGATCTGCTTGCCGCGGCCGTCGGTGTAGGTGAACGGGCCCGCGGCGGCGGCACTGCCGGACGCGGACGGGGTGGCGTCATCGGAACCGCCACAGGCGGCGAGCGCGGCTGTCGCGCCGAGGCCGAGCGCTCCGGTCAGGAGGCTTCGGCGGGAAGTACGGGCACCAAGGACGTGTCGCATGGGAGGTAAGGCTAGCCTTCCCTCAGTAAGCGAGAAAGTCAGGGTTCATCTCCAGGGAGTCATCGGTGCGAAAACGTCTTGCCGGCCTCCTGCTCGTCGTCACGTTGTTGCTGGTAGCGGTGGCGTTGAGCATCGCGGTCGGCAGCCGCGTCATCCCACTCGGCGACGTGCTCGGCGCGCTCGCCGGTGACGGAAGTCCGGACGACGTGCTGACCGTCCGGGAGGGGCGCATCCCGCGTACCGTCCTCGGTCTGGTCGCGGGCGCGGCGCTCGGCCTGTCCGGCGCGCTCATGCAGTCACTCACCCGCAATCCGCTCGCCGACCCCGGCATCTTCGGCATCAACCTCGGTGCCGCGGCCGGCGTGGTCCTGGCCATCACGATCTTCGGCATCACCGCGCCGGCCGGGTACGTCTGGTTCGCGTTCCTCGGGTCGGTGCTCGCCATGCTGGTGGTCTACGGCGCCAGCGCCGGGCGGGCCGGCACCAACCCGGCCCGGCTCGCGCTGGCCGGCATCGCGGTCCAGTTCGCGCTGGCCGGCGTGGTGCAAGCGCTGCAGCTCGCGGACCGGGGCGCGCTCGACCAGATGCGGTTCTGGGTGGTCGGCTCGCTGGCCAACCGGGAGACCGCCACACTGTGGAGCCTGGCGCCGTTCTTCGTCGGGGGCATCCTGCTCAGCCTGGTCCTGGCGCGCAGCCTGAACGCGCTCGCGCTCGGCGACGACACCGCCCGCGCGCTCGGCGCCGGCGTCGCCACCACCCGGATCCTGGTGCTGATCGCGGTCACCGTGCTGTGCGGGGCCGCCACGGCCGCGTGCGGGCCGCTCGCGTTCATCGGGCTGATGGTGCCGCACGTGGTCCGGTCGTTCACCGGGCCGGATCAGCGGTGGGTGCTGCCGTTCAGCATGCTGCTGGCGCCGGTGGTGCTGCTCAGTGCGGACGTGCTCGGCCGCGTGCTGGCCCGGCCGTCCGAACTGCAGGTCGGGATCGTCATGGACGTCATCGGGGGGATCGTGTTCATCGCCATCGTCCGCGCGCGCCGGGTGGTGCACCTGTGACCCGGCTCCCGGCTCCCGAGCGAGTCCGAACCGCCTTCCCGGTCCTGCCGCTACGGTCCCTCTCGATCACCGCCGGCATGGCGGTGATACTCCTGGTCGCGTCCGCGTTCACGCTGACCACCGGCGACTTCGCGGTGCCGATCGGCGACGTGGTGACCGCGATCGTCGGCGACGCGCCGCCGGCCGCCGAGTTCGTGGTCAACACGCTGCGGCTGCCGCGTCTGCTGGTCGGCATCCTGGCCGGGGCCGGGCTGGGCGTGGCCGGCGCGGTCATGCAGAGCCTCAGCCGCAACGCGCTCGGCAGCCCCGACATGATCGGCTTCTCGATGGGCGCGGCCACCGGCGGCATCGCGGCGATCCTGCTCACCGCGAGCGGCACGGTCGGCACGTCGATCGGCGCGGCCGTGGGCGGGTTCGCCACCGCGCTGGTCATCCTGCTGCTGGTCGGCCGGCACGGCCTGAACGGATATCGCCTGGTCCTGGTCGGCGTGGGCATCTCCACCGTGCTGATGGCCGTCAACGGCTACATGCTGACCCGGGCCATCCTCGGCGACGCCCAGCGCGCGGTCGCCTGGCAGGTCGGCAACCTCTCCGGACGCAACTGGGAGCATGTGACGCTGGTCGCGGTCGCGGTCGCCGTACTCGTGCCGGTCATCCTGATCTTCAACCGCCGGATGTCCATGCTGGAGCTGGGCGACGACACCGCCACCGCGCTCGGCGTCGGCGTGCTCGCCACCCGGCTGGTACCGCTGCTCGCCTCGATCGGCCTGGTCGCGGCCGCCATCTCGATGGCCGGTCCGATCCCGTTCGTGGCGCTGGCCGGGCCGCACCTGGCCCGCCGGCTCACCCGGCACCCGGGCCCGAACGTGCTCCCCGCGGCCGTGATGGGCGCGCTGCTCACGGTCGCGTCCGACTTCGCGGCCCAGCACGCGCTCCCGGTGCAGCTGCCGGTCGGCATCGTGACCAGCGTGGTCGGCGGCGTCTACCTCGTGGCCCTGCTGATCGTGCAACGCCGGAGCCGCCGCGCCTGATCCAGCACGTCTCCATGGCGGTTCTCCACGGCGGTTCTCGATGGCGGCCTCGACATCGCGATCGGTGTCGAGGCCGGGTGGAACGGGCGTTCGGCAACGACCGCGACGGCCCGGCCAGGGCGATGCAGGGCGTTCAGGATCTTCCCGCTTCCGGCGTGGCCGCTGAGGATCGGTGTTCGCTCCGGCTCAGGGGTGAGGGCCGGGGCGGCAGGAGGGTCCCGCGGGCGGCCTCGCTGTCTGATTCGCGGTCGGTCAGGGCCCGCCCGGCGCTACAGCCAGTGCAGCGTCTCGGTTGCGGCTTCCCGCAGCGCCGCGGCGCCGTCACCCTCTTCGGCGCGCAGGCGTTCCAGCAGCGGCTTCCCGGCGCGCACCGCCTCGTAGACGCGCAGCAGCAGCACCGCGCCGAGCCGTTCCTGGTCCGGCTCGTCGAGCGCGGACAGGTACTCCATGAAGTCGTCGCCGTCGTACGGGCCGGCTTCGAACGCGGCCATCAGCCCGGATCCCGCGGCGGCGTCCGCGCGGATCTCGTCGAGCGGGAACGCGGGCGACGGATAGAACGACGGGTCCCCGATCGCCAGCTCGCCGAGCAGCTCGATCAGGCGGACACGCTCGGTCGTGGTCAGCGGCGACGGGCCCGCCAGGATCTCCAGCAGGAACGGGACCGCGGCCGCGCTGGCCTGGAACCTGCTGCCCTGGTGCACGATGTTGCCGCCGAGTTGCCAGAGCGCGACCCCGCGCGTCGCCACGTCGCCGGAGAGCAGGTCACGGAGCTGTCCCGGCACGTCGGACGCGGTTCCGTAGGCGTGACCGAGCCGGTGCCAGGGAACGTCGTCGAGACCATCGAGCATGGGCGGATCATGCCACGTCTGCACATATCGACGCGCATCAACTGCAATTGTCCGCCGCGGAGCGCTAGGCTGAAACCGGACCGAACCGGGCGCATCACGAACCAATCGCGCACCGGCCGGCTCCACTTGCCCAGATTTGGCGCAAGAAATCTGCAATTCCAGCGCATTGACCACCTTCGTTGCTCCTGCCTACGGTGGGGCCAGAAGGTTTCGGAGTGGTTAACGCAACCGGCCATCGGCCCATGACTCCGAGATCGGAAATATCGCCCCATGGCGCGGTGCCGGGTCAGGCAGAAGCCCCGGCCGCGCCAGGCGGTGGCCCATTCGCACCTGAACCGCCCGGATCGGCCGCGCCCACGGCCGCCAGGGTCACCGCCTCCCGTCGAGGGAAGTCCACCCCGGGCTCCCCACCGAAGGAGGAACGGCACATGCAGGACAACTCTCCGGCCCGGCACCGCACGTCGCGGCGCCGCACCCTTCCGCTCGCGATCGGCGCCGGCTTCACGGCCGTCGTGCTCGCGGCCGGCATGGGTGCGGTCGCCAACGCGGAGGAAATGCCCGCGGCCGACACCGGCACGGGCACCCTCGCGGCTCCAGCCCTGGTCGGCTGGGCGACGCAGAACGGTGGCACCACCGGTGGCGGCAACGCCTCGCCGGTCACCGTCACGTCCTCGTCCGCCCTGATCAGCGCGATGCAGTCGAGCAGCGCCGCGGTCATCAACGTGTCCGGCACGATCTCGATCAGCGGCATGCAGAAGGTCGCCTCGAACAAGACGATCCGCGGTGTCGGGTCCGGCGCGACGATCACCGGCGGCGGCCTGAACATCGCCAACGCCACGAACGTGATCATCCAGAACCTGAACTTCCGGAACGCGTCCGACGACTCGATCAACGTGCAGTACTCGACGAACGTCTGGCTCGACCACCTGGACATGGCCAACGGGTACGACGGGCTGCTGGACATCAAGCGGACCAGCAACTTCATCACCGTGTCCTACGTGCACAGCCACGACCACGACAAGAACATGCTGCTCGGGCACAGTGACGACAACTCGGCCGAGGACACGGGCAAGCTGAAGGTGACCTACCACCACAACTGGTTCGACGGCACCGGCCAGCGCAACCCGCGGGTCCGCTTCGGCAACCCGGTGCACGTGTTCAACAACTACTACAGCAACATCGGCGACTACGGCGTCGCGTCCACCGAGAACGCCGGCGTGCTCGTCGAGTGCAACTACTTCGAGAACGTCGAGGACCCCTACCACCTGGGTGAGGGCTCCTCCGACGCGGGCTCGCTGGTGGCGCGCAACAACCACATGGTCAACTCGGGCGCCGGTCAGACCGGCGGCAGCGTCGCCTCGATCCCCTACTCCTACACCTGCGACACGCCCAGCTCGGTGAAGTCCATCGTCACCGCGCAGGCCGGCACCGGCAAGATCTAGGACCAGGCACACCAGGGGGTACGGGCTACCCGCCCGTACCCCCTGTTCACGTGCCCACGCGGGTCACGGCAGCGATGCGGCGATCTCCGCGATCGAGCGGCGGCGGCCGGTGTAGAACGGCACCTCCTCGCGGACGTGCCGCCGGGCCCCGGACGCGCGCAGGTCACGCATCAGGTCCACGATCCGGTGCAGCTCGTCGGCCTCGAACGCCAGCATCCACTCGTAGTCGCCCAGCGCGAACGACGCGACCGTGTTGGCCCGCACGTCCGGGTAGCCCCGGGCCATCTGGCCGTGCTCGCGCAGCAGGTCCCGCCGCTCCTCGTCGGGCAACAGGTACCACTCGTAGGACCGCACGAACGGGTAGACGCACAGGTACGGCCGGGCCTCCTCGCCGGCCAGAAACGCCGGGATGTGACTGCGGTTGAACTCGGCCGGCCGGTGCAGCGCCATCTGCGACCAGACCGGGCTCAGGTGCCGGCCGAGCGCGGTGCGGCGGAACAACGAGTAAGCCTCCTGCAGCGCGTCGCTCGACTCCGCGTGCCACCAGACCATCAGGTCGGCGTCCGCGCGCAGGCCGGACACGTCGTACGTGCCCCGGATCACCACGCCCTTCGCTTCCAGCTGCGCGAAGAGCGCGTCCACCTCCGCGCTCAGATCGTCGCGCAGCGCCGGCAGCGCCGTCTCGGCCCTGAACACCGACCACATCGTGTACCGGATGCTGGCGTTCAGCTCCTTGATCCGGCCTGCATTGGTCTGCTCGGTCATGCGCTCTCCCTGCTCACAGCACTTCTCTGAACTACGTCCGCCAGTTCGTCGGCAGCGCTCTCGCCGGACCGCACGCAGAGCGGAATGCCCACGCCGTCGTAGCTCGCGCCCGCCAGCACAATGGTCGGATGCCCGGCCCGCAGAGTTTCCCGGGCCGATGTGATCCGCGCCCGATGGCCCGGCGCGTACTGCGGCAACGCCCCGCCCCACCGCTGCACGATCGTGTCGATCGGCGCGGGCAGCCGGCCACCCAGTAGCCGCGACAGCTCGGTGTGCGCGGCCGTCACCAGCTCCGCGTCGTCCCGCTGCAGCAGGTGCTCCTCGCCGTGACGTCCGATCGACGCCCGCACCTGCACCACGCCGTCCGCCCGCCGCAGGTGCGGCCACTTCACGCCGAAGAACGTCGCCGCCTTGATCAGAAGCCCTTCGACCGACGGGATCAGCAGCCCCGACAGGTGCGGCAGCTCCGCCGCCGGCAACGCCATGTTGATCAGCGCGATGCTCGCGTAGTCGAGCCCGCCGACCACGCCCGAGACGCTCGCGTCCACGCCCTTCAGCAGCCGCGCCGCAGCCCTCGCGGGCACCGCCAGCACGACCGCGTCCACCCGGTGCCGCTCGGCCGCGTCACTCGCGTTCGCCGCCCCGACGGTCAGCACCCAGCCCCCGTCACCGGCTCGCTCCAGCGCCCGCACCGGCAGCCCCAGCCGCACCTCCGCCTTCGCCGCGTCCGCCACCGCCACCACCAGCCGACTCAACCCGCCATCCACCGTGGCGAAGATCGGCGGCACTCCAGCCCGCCCACCCGGCGCCGCACCAGCTTCCGCCAGGCCGGCCTGCGCGTCTCCAGCCTGCGCGCCACCGGCTCGCGCGATCCCAGCCTGCGCACCACCGGCCCAAGCCGGCCCAGCCTGCACACCAACGGAATTCGCCGTCCCGGCCTGGACGCCACCGGCCCGCACGCCACCGGCCTGCGCGGAACTAGCCTGCGCGGTGCCGGTCCGCGCCGAGCCCGGCTGCGCCGCGCCAGCCCGCGCGGAGCCGGTCCGCGAGGAGCCGGCGGAAGCGGAGCCGGTGGAAGCGGAGCCGGCACGTTCCGGGCCGGTCTGCGCGAGGGCGGCTCCGGCGGCTCGGGCTCGGGCCGAGGCGGCCTTGGCCGCCTTGACGGCGGCGGACAGAGTCCGCTCGGTGCGCGCCGCGCGTGCCAGTCCCGGCACCGTCATGTCCAGGGAGAGTTCGTCGGCGCGGCCCGCGTAGACGCCGCCGAGCAGTGGGTCGACCAGCCGGTCCACGACCTCGTCGCCGAAGCGGCGGCGGGTCAGCGCACCGATCGCCACGTCCTCGCCGTCGCCCAGCAGCGGCCGGCCCTGATCCGGATCGCGGCCCTCGGTGACCCGGGCCACCGACGCGACGCGTGCCGCGTCCTCCGGCACGCCCATCAGCGTCCCGGTGGGGATGTCGGTCAGCGCGCCACCGATCACCAGTGCGGCCTGTGTGGTCCCCGGATGCACCAGCCGGTCGCCCAGGCCGACCCGCCGGGCCAGCGACACCGCCGCCGACTCGCCACCGGCCGGGTCACCAGCCAGGAACGTCTCCGCCCCCAGCTCCTGCGCGCCGCCCGCCAGCTCTCCGGTCCGCAGCTTCCCGCCGAGCGCGGCACCCTGCTCGAAGATCGTGATCGTCGCGCCCGGCCCCAGCCGCTCCCGCAGCCGCAGCGCCGCCGCAAGCCCCGCGATGCCGCCTCCCACCACCGCGACCCGCTCGTTGCCCATGCTCACCACCCTGCCACCTCTCCTCCCCCACCCGCCGGGCCGGGTGGCCCATCTCCCCCGTGACCTTCGCCCTCCCGGCCACGGGTGTCGCGCCCGGCCACGAGTCCACCTTGCCCGGCCCGCCCCACCCCACACCAGGCCTGTGGACAACCGCGAATCACCGTGACCGAACAGACCGCACCGGCCGCCGTGACCATGGCGTCGACCTCGGATTCGATCGAACCCCGGCGGCACGGAGGCGGCCGGCGGCCCGGCGAGCAAACCGAGCCGTGCCGGTCTTGCACAACGGAACCGGCTCCGCGGCGGGGAGCGAACGGAGCGCTAGCGGAGTTGAGTGGACCGCCCGGTTGGCCCGCGGGAGCATGCGGGCTGCACCCCGGCGAAAGCGGGAAAATCGGTATTTGACGTTGCCCAGTCTGCCTCCGCACCCGCGAGCAACCCGCGCCTCGGCGGAAGCGGGGAATCTGGCTCCGGGGTCGTCCCCAGGCCGGCTCAGCGTCAGGCGAGGCGGTGGAACGTGCTGGCGTGGAAGATCAGCGGGGGGCGTTCCGGGAAGGTGGCGACCGCGTGCAGGCGGAGCACGATGATCTCGTGGTCGCCGGCCGGGACGCGCTGGGTGACCTCGCACTCCAGCCAGGCGGTGGCGCCCTCGACGAAGACCGCGCCGGTGCCGGTGGCCGCCCAGGGGACGCCGGCGAAGCGGTCGGTGCGGCCTCGGGTGGCGAGGCGGCGGCAGATGTCCGCCTGGTCCTCGCTGAGCACGCTCAGGCCGAGCCGGGGGCGGTGCGCGAGACGTGCCCAGGTGACGGACTTCACGTGCGCGTTCACCGAGGCCAGCGGCGGGTCGAGCGAGACGGACGTGAACGAGCTGGCGGACATGCCGACCGGCGCCCCGTCGACGAGCGCCGCGACCGCGACGACGCCGCTGGGGAAGCGGGAGAACGCGGCCCGCAGCGCCGGCTCGTCCTCGGGGACCCGCGGCAGCTCGACCATGGCAGCCGCTATCGCGCGGAGGCCGCGTGGACCAGTTCGACGACGCGGGTGAGCACGTCCGGGTCGGTGTCCGGCAGCACGCCGTGGCCGAGGTTGAAGATGTGCCCGGGTGCGGCACGGCCCTGCTCGAGGATGCGGCGCACGTGTTCCTCGACGACCGGCCACGGTGCGAAGAGGACAGCCGGATCGAGGTTGCCCTGCACGGCCTTGCCGGCGCCGACCTGCGTCACGGCGGCGTCCAGCGGGGTGCGCCAGTCCACACCGACCACGTCCGCCCCGGCCTCGCCCATCGCGCCGAGCAGCAGCGCGGTGCCGACGCCGAAGTGGATGCGGGGCACGCCCGCGCCGGCCAGCCCGGACAGCACCTTCCGTGAGTGCGGCAACACGTGCCGGCGGTAGTCGGCCTCGGACAGCGCGCCCGCCCACGAGTCGAAGAGCTGCACCGCGGAGACGCCGGCCGCGATCTGCACCCGGAGGAACTCCAGCGTGATGTCCGCCAGCCGGTCGAGCAGCGCGTTCCACACGTCGGGCGCGCCGTACATCATGGCCTTGGTGCGGGTGTAGGTGCGCGACGGCCCGCCCTCGATCAGATAGCTGGCCAGCGTGAACGGAGCGCCCGCGAAGCCGATCAGCGGCGTCGTGTCCAGCTCGGCGGTGAGCAGCCGGACCGCCTCGTCCACGAACGAGACGTCGTCGATCGTGATCGGCCGCAGCCGGTCCAGGTCGGCCGCGGCGCGGATCGGCTCGGCGATCACCGGGCCGGTGCCCGCCACGATCTCCAGATCGATGCCGGCGGCCGCGATCGGGACCACGATGTCGCTGAAGAAGATGGCCGCATCCACGCCGTGCCGCCGGACCGGTTGCAGCGTGATCTCCGCCACCAGCTCGGGCCGGCGGCAGGACTCCAGCATCGGGATGCCCTCGCGGACCTTGCGGTACTCCGGGAGCGACCGGCCCGCCTGGCGCATGAACCACACGGGCGTGTGCGGCACCGGACCGCCACGGGCGGCGCGCACGAACGCGGAGTCTGCGGTGGCCGGGACCTGGGAGGAGGCGCGGGCGGCGCCCGATGCTGTGGTGGTCATCCCCTCCATGCTCGCACGCCTTCCGGGACCGGTCTCGCCACACCTCACGGTTCGGCCCGCGGCTGCTCGGCGCGGTCGTGACCGCGCACAACGGACGGCCGCGACACGATCGACGCCGATGGCCCCGGCGCGCCGGGTGCCGAACGCGTAAGGCCCGCGCTTAGGCTGCGGGCATGGCACCCTCGACCGTTCTCCCGGAGACGTTCGCGCGTGCCGTAGCCGGCCTGCGCGCCGCCACCCCCCGCCCGGAGATCCTGCTGGAGGAGGTCACCGCCCCGCAGCGGTTGGCTCCTTACGCGTTCGCGTTGAGCGCCACGGTGCTGCGCGACGGCGACGAGGTGGCGACCGGCCGTCTGGTCCTGCTGTACGACCCGGCCGGTCACGAGGCATGGCAGGGCCGGTTGCGGCTGGTCAGCTACGTCACCGCGGAGCTCGAACCGGAGCTGGCCGCGGACCCGCTGCTGCCGGCCGTTGCCTGGACCTGGCTGACGGACGCGCTGGAGACCCAGGGCGCCACGCACACCGCGCTGGCCGGCACGGTCACGCAGACCTCGTCCACCCGGTTCGGCGACCTGGCCGGGCCGCCTGCCACGGCCGACATCGAGCTGCGGGCGTCCTGGACCCCGCTCGACGACACCGAACACGCGCTCACCGTCCATCTCCTGGGCTGGTGCGCACTGCTGTCCTCCACGGCCGGGCTGCCGCCGCCGGGCGTGACCGCGATCTCCCCGTTCGGCCGCTGATGCGCGTTCCGACGCGCCGACGCAGGCGCAGCGACGGGTTAACGTCCGGCAACCCGTAGGGTTACACAGTGACCGACGAATCACCCCTGCACCGTCGGGACACGCAACGCGAGGCAGGGGACGGACCGCACAACCCAGCCGACGACCGCCCGGCGGCGGAGTCAGACGTGAGGCCCGACCCCTCCCCCGGCGGGGCGGTCCCTTTGCTCGTGCCCCGAGACGGCACGCCGAAGCCCGTGGAGAGCGGCAAGGAGCTGGACGACGCCGTCGCCCGGTTCGCCGCCGGCACCGGGCCCGTGGCGGTCGACGCGGAGCGCGCCTCCGGATACCGCTACAGCCAGCGGGCGTACCTGGTACAGCTGCGCCGGGCCGGCGCGGGAACCGTGCTGATCGACCCGCTGCCGCTCGGCGACCTGCGTGCCCTCGACGCGGCCATCGCCGACGCCGAGTGGGTGTTGCACGCCGCCAACCAGGACCTCCCCTGCCTGGCCGAGATCGGCCTGCGTCCACGACGGCTGTTCGACACCGAGCTCGCGGCCCGTCTGGGCGGGTACGAGCGGGTCGGCCTGGCCGCGCTCACCGAGTCGCTGCTCGGCTACTCGCTGGAGAAGCACCACTCGGCGGCGGACTGGTCCAACCGGCCGCTGCCGGAGTCGTGGCTGACCTACGCCGCGCTCGACGTGGAGATGCTGACCGATCTGCGCGACGTGCTCGCGGAGGAGCTGCAGCGCCAAGGCAAGGCGGAGTGGGCGGCGGAGGAGTTCGCCGCGCTGGTCGCTTCCGGCGGGCAGCCGCCGAAGGTGCGGACCGACCCGTGGCGGCGCACCTCCGGCATCCACCGGATCCGCGGCCAGCGCGCCCAGGCCCGGGTACGGGCGCTGTGGTACGCGCGGGACGCCGTCGCCTCCCGCCGGGACTCCGCGCCGGGCCGGGTGCTGCCGGACGCCGCGATCGTCGCGGCGGCCGAGCTTGACCCGCAGGACGAGCGCACGCTGCTCACCGTGCCCGGGTTCGGCGGGCGCTCGGTGCGCCGGCTGGCCAAGACCTGGCTGGAGGCGCTGCGCGAGGCCCGTGCGCTGCCCGATGCAGAGCTGCCGGTTTCGCCGCCGATAGAGGGTCCGCCACCACCGCACCGCTGGGCCGATCGGGACCCGGCCGCCGCGGCTCGGCTGGCCCGCTGCCGTGAGGTGGTGCTGCAGGTCGCGGCCGCGCACAACCTGCCGCCGGAGAACCTGATCTCCCCGGACTCGATCCGCCGGCTGGCGTGGACGCCACCGGAGGAGGTCACGGCCGCGACGATCGGCGACACGCTGCGCGGCTACAACGCCCGCAACTGGCAGGTCAACCTGCTGGCCACCGGCTTGGCGGAGGCGCTGCCGGCGGATTAGTAGGCGGAGGGTCTTCCTCGCGAAATCATGCGGCCGTCCAGGTGTGGGCTGGACCATAGGGGCGTCGGACTGCGACCCTTGGTTACCGGCGAGTAGCATTGCCGCACTGGTAAAGATTTCGCGAGGAGGCCCGCTGTGCCCCGTCAAGTCCGGGACGTCGTCTTCGTCGACGGTGTCCGCACTCCGTTCGGCAAGGCGGGTGGCATGTACGCCGACACCCGCGCCGACGACCTCGTGATCCGCTGCATCCGGGAGCTGATGGCCCGCAATCCTCAGCTCCCGCCGGACCGCGTCGAGGAGGTCGCGATCGCGGCCACCACGCAGATCGGCGACCAGGGCCTGACCATCGGGCGCACGGCCGCGCTGCTGGCCGGCCTGCCGAAGAGCACGCCCGGGTTCTCCATCGACCGGATGTGCGCCGGCGCGATGACCGCGGTGACGTCCGTGGCCGGCGGCATCGCCATGGGCGCCTACGACGTGGCGATCGCCGGCGGCGTGGAGCACATGGGCCGGCACCCGATGGGCGAGGGCGTCGACCCGAACCCGCGGATCCTCGCGGAGAAGCTCGTCGACCCGTCTGCCCTGGTGATGGGCTCCACCGCGGAGAACCTGCACGACCGCGCGCCGAAGATCACCAAGGAGCGCTCGGACGCGTTCGCACTCGCGTCGCAGGAGAAGACCGCGAAGGCGTACGCGGACGGCAAGCTGCAGCCCGACCTGGTCACCATGGCCGTGCGCGACCCGGCGACCGGCTGGGGCCTCGCCAGCACCGACGAGGCGCCGCGCGAGACCAGCCTGGAGAAGCTGGCCACGCTGAAGACCCCGTTCCGCCCGCACGGCAAGGTCACCGCCGGCAACGCGGCGGGCCTCAACGACGGCGCCACCGCCGGCCTGATCGCGGCCGAGGACGTCGCCCGTGAGCTGGGCCTGCCGGTCGCGATGCGGCTGGTCTCCTACGCCTACGTCGGGGTCGAGCCCGAGGTGATGGGCGTCGGCCCGATCCCGGCGACGGAGAAGGCGCTGCGCAAGGCCGGCCTGGACATCGAGGACATCGGCCTGTTCGAGCTGAACGAGGCGTTCGCCGTGCAGGTGCTGGCGTTCCTCGACCACTTCGGCATCGCGGACGACGATCCGCGCGTCAACCCGTGGGGCGGCGCGATCTCGGTCGGCCACCCGCTGGCCTCCTCCGGCGTTCGGCTGATGACCCAGCTGGCCCGCCAGTTCGCCGAGAACCCGCAGGTGCGGTACGGCATCACCGCCATGTGCATCGGCATCGGCATGGGCGGCTCGGTCATCTGGGAGAACCCCGCCTGGGAGGGTGACAAGTAAATGACGGACATCTCCTTTCCCACCGAGGTCGTGACGAAGTCGCTGCTGCGGCTGATCCGGGTGCCGGGCGTGGACCGGCAGGTCGCGCTGATCACGCTGGACAACGGCTTCGACCACAAGAAGCCCAACACGTTCGGCCCGGGCGGCCTGGCGTCGCTGTCGGAGGCGATCGATGCGGCGCTCGCGGCGGAGCCGGCGTTCATCGCCATCACCGGCAAGCCGTACGTCTTCTGCGTCGGTGCGGACCTCACCGGCGTGCCGCTCCTGGAGAACCACGCGCAGGCGCTCGAGCTGGGCCGGCTCGGCCACCGCGTGTTCGCGCGGCTCAGGGACAGCACGATCCCGACGTTCGCGTTCATCAACGGTGCGGCGATGGGCGGTGGCCTGGAGCTGGCGCTGCACTGCCACTACCGGACGCTCTCGTCCGGCGCGGCCGCGCTCGCGCTGCCCGAGGTCTCGCTCGGCCTGGTCCCGGGGTGGGGCGGCACGCAACTGCTGCCGAACCTGATCGGCCCGGCGAACGCGGCCACGGTGATCATCCAGAATCCGCTGACGCAGAACCGCATGCTCAAGCCGAAGCAGGCCGCCGAGATGGGCATCGCGGACCTGCTGCTGGAGCCGGCCGACTTCCTGGAACGATCGCTGGCCTGGGCCGCCGGCGTGGTCGGCGGCTCGATCACGGTCGAGCGTCCCGAGGTCGACCGTGACTCGTGGGACGGCGTGCTCTACTTCGCGAAGGCGATGCTGGACAAGCGCCTGCACGGCGCGGTCCCGTCCGCGAACCGCGCGCTGGAGCTGATCGGCGTGGCGAAGGGTGCCTCGTTCGCGGAGGGCACCGCGCTGGAGGACCAGGCGCTCGCCGACCTGATCTTCAGCGACGAGCTGCGCAGCGGCCTCTACGCCTTCGACCTGGTGCAGCGCCGCGCGAAGAAGCCGGTCGGTGCGCCGTCGCCGGTGCACGCGAAGGACGTCACCAAGGTGGGCGTGGTCGGCGCCGGCCTGATGGCGTCCCAGCTGGCGCTGCTGTTCGCACGCCGGCTGCAGGTGCCGGTCGTGATGACCGACCTCGACTCCGATCGCGTCGAAAAGGGCGTCGCCTACGTCCACGCCGAGATCGACAAGGCGGTCGGCAAGGGCCGGATGGACGCCGGCACCGCGGCCAAGGTGCGCGCGCTGGTCACCGGCTCGGTCGACCGGTCGGTCTTCGCGGACGCCGACTTCGTCATCGAGGCGGTCTTCGAGGAGCTGTCCGTCAAGAAGCAGGTCTGGGCAGAGCTGGAGAAGATCGTCTCCCCGGACGCGGTGCTGGCGACGAACACGTCCTCGCTGTCCGTCACCGAGATGGCCGCCGACCTGGAGCACCCGGAGCGTGTGGTCGGCTTCCACTTCTTCAACCCGGTCGCGGTGCTGCCACTGCTGGAGATCATCCGGGGCGAGCAGACCTCGGACGCGGCGCTCGCCACCGCGTTCGCGGTCGGCAAGCAGCTGCGGAAGAGCTGCGTGCTGGTCAAGGACGCGCCCGCGTTCGTCGCCAACCGGGTGCTGGTCCGCTTCCTGTCGGAGATCCAGTCGGCGATCGACGCGGGCACGCCGCTCGCGGTCGCGGACTCCGCGATCGACCCGCTCGGCCTGCCGATGCGGCCGCTGGCGCTCCTGCAGCTGGTCGGGCCCGCCATCGCCTACCACGTGACGGAGACGCTGCACGCGGCGTTCCCGGACCGGTTCCCGCTCAGCGCGAACCTGAAGGCGCTGGCCGACGCCCGGCTTCCACTGCTGGTGGACGACGAGATCAACCCGGAGGTCACCGCGCTGCTGACCGTGGGTGACGCGCCGCTCTCCGCCGACCAGGTGCGCCAGAAGGTCCTCGACGGCCTCGCTCAGGAGATCCGCACGCTGCTCGACGACGGTGTGGTCGCGGAGGCGCAGGACGTCGACCTGTGCATGATCCTCGGCGCGGGCTGGCCGTTCCACCTCGGCGGCATCACTCCGTACCTGGACCGGACCGGCACGTCCGAATCGGTCACCGGCCGGCGGTTCCTGCCGAAGGGCACGGCCTCGCTCGCCTGACGCACGGTTTCCCGGCCGCCCGTTTCCACGCCGTCGGCGAGGAGGCGGGCGGTCGTCGTCCGGCCGCCCGCGCAAGCCTCCACGATGGAACAGCGGGTGACTTCTTCCGGCTTCGTCAAGAGCGACACGCCGAACGACGTGGAGGTACTCGGTCAGGAAACTTTCGCGGTTCAGGATGTCTGCGACATAATCACGGATCTTGTCGCCGACGAATGGAGCCATACCGGTGACCCTCTCCCAGCTTCTCCGCATCCGCTGGGCCGTTCGCGCAACCCTGTTGCTGGGTGTCGCCGCCTCGGTGGTCGCCAACGTTCTGCATGCCGTCGACAATCCGATCAGCCAGACCATCGCCGCCTGGCCTCCCTTCGCTCTGCTGCTCACGGTCGAACTCATCTCTCGCGTCCCCGTCCATCGGAAGTCGCTCGCGTTCATCCGGATGCTCGCGACGACGGCCATCGCGGGCATCGCGGCCTGGATCTCCTACTGGCACATGGCCGGCGTGGCCGCCAAGTACGGCGAGACCGGCGCCAGCGCCTACCTGCTACCGATCTCGGTGGACGGCCTGATCGTGGTCGCCTCCATCTGCCTCATCGAGCTGGGCGGCCGCATCTCCGAGGCGCAGGCCGCCAAGCGCGCCGCTGCCGAGACCGCCGCTGCCGGAACCGCTGCTGCCACCGCTGCTGCCGGAACCGCTGCCGAGACCGCCTGGGCCGGCGCCGCGCCTGCCGGTGACGCGGCACCCGGGCAGCCCGTGCCGGGTGAGCTCGCACCGGCCCGGTCCGTCGGCGCCGGGACGCGGCCCGGCCCGGCCGCCGCCCCGATCGCCGCGGGCCACCGGCCGGGCAGCCCGCGGCCCGTGGCACGGACCCCGCACCCGGACTCCGGCGAGGAATGGTTCGGCGATCAGGACCGGCTCACCGACGACGACGTGCCGGGCATCGCGGCCCTGGTGCCGCGCCCGCTCACCGCCGCCGCCGGGACGCCCGCCGACGCCTATGCGCGGTTCGCCGACGTGGTCGACGGCCCGGCGCCGGAGCAGGGCTATGCCACCGACGAATACCGCCTGGTGGATGCGGATGACCGGCGGCGCACCGCCGACCGCCTCGCCGCCGGCGGCGCGATGGCCGTGGCCGCCGGCGCGCGCCGCGACCGCGACCCGATGACCACGACGGGCTCCCAGCCGATGCTCGCCTCCGACGTGGCCGCCGCGGTCGAGGCCGCGCTCAACGGCCGCCCGGTGGCCCGGGGCGTGCGCGGCGGTGCCAGCCCGCGCAGCCGCGCCAGCATCTCCGCGGCCAGTGGGTCGCTCTCCGGCCGGGCGGCCGTTCCGGAGGACGGTCAGCTCGACGCCGAGCCCTCCGCCGCGCCGGACGATGCCCGCCAGGACGAACCGGCATCGAACGGTCAGCCGCCCCGCCTGCCCGCACCGGGCGTGCCGGCGCCGCGCGCCGGTGTCGCCGCGACGCGCGGCCCGGTCCGCACGTCGGCCGCCAGCTCGGCCACCCGGCAGACGACCACGGGCCGAATCACCACCCGCACCGGTCCCGGCGGCATCACCGGCAGCGTTGCGGACACCGGCCGGGACGGCGCCGACACCGGCCGGAACGGCGCCGACACCGGCCGGAACGATGCCGACACCGGCCGGAACGGTGCCGACACCGGGCGGGCCGGTGCCGACACCGGGCGGGCCGGCCGGGACGCGGCCGGCACGGCGCCGAACGGCACCGGCGCGCCCCGGCCCCGCCGGTCCGCCGCCGAGACCGCCGCGCTGGCCGCGGACATAGAGGCCCGCAACCCCGGCATCTCCGAGGCCGCCGTGGCCGATGAACTCGGCATCACCACGCGCCGCCTCCGCGAGGTCCGGCGCGCGACCGACACACTGCCCGCCTGACCACCCACGCCGGTCGAGACACCCCACACCGGCCGGTCGAGCAGCCACCGCGCGAGCGGCCGTCTCCACACGGACGGCCGCTACCGCACGAGCAGCCGTCGCGCGAGCAGCCGTCTCCACACGGACGGCCGCTACCGCACGAGCAGCCGTCGCGCGAGCAGCCGTCTCCGCACGGACGGCCATCTCCGCACGAGCGGCCGTTCTCGAGCGTCCGGTGGAGCGGACCGCGCCTGCCCGCTCACCGGTGCGCGGGGGCGGTCCGGGCGGAACCGGCACCCGGTGGGCCGATCGCGGCGGCACGGCCGCCGGACCGCGCTGGTCCCCTCCGGGCCCGCCGGGGCCGGCCTCACGGCGTGAGTGCGCCGCACGACGGAGAACAGCGGCGGGGATGCCGCCTCCATCCGTGCCGGCGCAGCGTCGCCGCCACCTGGTCAGCCACATCACACGGTCGCTCCAGCACCTCCGCGTCGGCATAGCGCAACACCCTTCCCTGTAACGTCTCATCGATCTCGCGGGCCGGCACCGCGCCGGGCGGCAGCAGCTCTCGCAGGCTTTCGACCACCCGGATCGTGGCCTGATCGGCGTCGTCCTCCTCAGGCTCCGGATCGGCGTCGCCGAGGTGGACGCTCGTGCCGAAAGCCGGGTAGAGCACCGTGCCGCGGCTCACCTCCTCCGGCGGCCGTGCCTCGCGCAGCGCCCGCGAGCCGCACGGCCACCGCTCGCCCTCCGGAAGCCCGTGCGCACGCTCCACGTCGCGCAGGTAGCGCAGCTCGAGCAGCGAACGGCAGCCGGTCTCGACGTCGCGCAGCGCGGCCATCAGCTCGGCCCGCCACCGCACGCGCAGGCGCGACTGCAGCGCGAGCGACAGCCTCTCCGGCGAGGTCGCCGCCCGGCCGCACGCGACCGCGACCCAGCCGAGCGCCTCGTCCAGGTCGGCCGCGACCTCCCACAGGTCGAGGACCGTCTCCTCGGCCCGGGTCTGCGGCGGTGACCGGTTGGGGTGGCGGATCCAGGCCGCCCGCCGGGAACGGTGGATCACCACGCCGGGCATCCACTGGGGGTGCCGCCCCGCCGGAACCGTGACGTGGATCGGGCCGATGCCGCCCGCGGTCAGGCCGAGGATCTCGGCCGCCGAGTGGTGGCTGAGCATGGCACCGCTGCCGGCCGCCAGCACCGCGGCCCAGAACTCCGCCAACCGGCCGAGCCGGCCGGGCGAGGTCGCGTAGACCCCGTTGGCGAGCCGTTGCCACCGCCCGCTGGTCAGCCGCTTCTCGATCGCCGACCGGGTGTAGCCCCCGGCCAGCGCCTGCCAGCGCGCGACCACGCCGCGCTGCCGCTTGACCAATCCATCGAACACACCTAATACGCTGCCGCCCACGACCGGCGTGTCACCAGCCCTGTGGATAACCCCCGGACAACGTGACCGATCGAACACCCAAGGGCCGGAGAACGGCGACACGTCCGCGAGCGACGCGGCGGAGAATGACCGGCTACGAGACGCGGCGGAGTGTGGCTGGCTGCGAGACGCGGCAGTGCGGAAGGGGCGGCGGGAGCGCGTGGGTTTTCGGTGACCACCCACGGCACTGACAGGAAGGCCGGCCATCGGCCGACCGGTGCCCAATGCCACTTAGCTAAAGTTGATCATGGGCTCCGACCTGGGCTTTCACAAAGCACCCAACCAAGTCTGCGCCTTACCCGCCGAACCGGGCAGGAAGGCATCTGCGCTGGCCAGAGGCTCGCGGCCCGACCGGGTCCACTTCGAGATCAAAATAAGCTAAGTGGCATTGGGCTGGTGCCCGTGGGAGCAGGCGGACCGCAACCACGCCGGAAGCGGGTAAGCCGCTTCTAGATCTTGCCGCCTTCGGCGCGTCAACGCCCCGGCGTGACCAGACCCGCCAGCGTGACCAGACCCGCCAGCGTGGCCGGACCCACCGGCCGGACCGGACCCACCGGCCGAACCCGCGAGGTTCGCTACACCGCGCCGGGCAGCGTCACCGTCACCTCGAGGCCGCCGCCGTGCTGTGCCACCGCGCCCACTGTGGCCCCGTGCGCCTCGCACACCGCGCTCACGATCGAGAGGCCCAGCCCGGAGCCGCGGGCCCCGGTCCGCTCGCGGCCGCCGCGGCGGAACGGCTCGAAGAGGCCGGGTACGTCCGCCTGGTCGACCTCGAAGCCGGTGTTGCCCACCACCAGCCGCACCACGCCGGCCGCCGGGACCTCGGTGCGGATCCACAGCCGGCCGTGCAGATGGTTGTAGCGGACCGCGTTCTCGATCAGATTGCCGGCCAGTCGCTCCAGCAGCCCCGGATCGCCCACCACCACGGCCGGCCGCAGATCCGTGGTGACGTCCAGCTTCAGCCGGGCCATCTCGTTCTTCTGCGCGGACAGCGCCGCATGTACACCGTCGGTTAGGTCGACCGGCACCTTCCGGGCCAGCCGCCGCCCCGCCTGCGCCTCGCTGCGGGCCAGGATGAGCAGCGCGTCGACCAGCCCGTTCGCGCGTTCGGAGGCGTCGCGGACCACCATCGCCATCCGCCGGTACTCCTGGATGTCCGCCTCGTCGTCGCTCAGCGTGACGTCGATCTCGGTCCGCATCACCGCGAGCGGCGTCCGCAGTTCGTGCGACGCGTTCGCCACGAAGCGCTTCTGCGACTCGAAGGACTCGGTGAGCCGGTCCAGCATCGCGTCGAACGTCCCGGCCAGCTCCGCCACCTCGTCGTTCGCGCCGGAGTAGCGAATCCGCTGGTCCAGCGTCTCGCCGCCGAGCCGCTGAGCCGTCGCGGTGACCTGGTGCAGCGGGCGCAGCGCACGCCCGGCGACCACGTAGGCGCCGGCGATTCCGGCGATGCCGATCGCGATCAGCGCGAGCAGGCCCTTGGCCATCAGCTCGGTGCGCGCGCTCGCCACCATCCGGTCCTGCCAGACCTCCACCGGGAGGCGGCTGCCGTCGGCGAGCGCCACCTCGGTGCCGGGCAGCAGCGAGTCGGCCGGGTGCAGCACGTTGTCGATCAGCATCCAGGCCAGGACCAGCATGATGGCGCCGGCGCCGATGAGCAGGATGCCGTTCAGCACGGTCAGCCGGAGCCGCAGCGTGGGCCGCATCAGAGCCCTCATGACACGCCGTCCGGAGAAGAGATGCGGTAGCCGGCGCCGACCACGGTCTCGATCAGCGGCGGGTCGCCGAGCTTGCGGCGCAGGGTGTTCATGGTGACCCGGACGGTGGTGGTGAACGGGTCGGTGTTCTCGTCCCAGACGCGGTTCAGCAGCTCCTCGGCGGAGACCACGGCGCCGCGTGCCTTGAGCAGCTCCTCCAGCACACCGAACTCCTTGTTCGTCAGCTGCAGCAGCCCACCGGCCCGGGTGACGACCCGGCGGGCCTGGTCGAGCACCAGGTCGGCCGCGCTGAGCAACGGCGGCGCGGGCGGCGTGGCGCGGCGGCCGAGCGCCTGCACGCGCGCGACCAGCTCGTCGAACGCGAACGGCTTGGGCAGGTAGTCGTCCGCGCCGAGCTGCAGGCCCTCGACCCGGTCCGCGACCGTGACGCTGGCGGTGAGCATCAGTACCCGGGTGAGCGCGCCGGACGCGGCCAGGTCGGCGCAGATCTGGTCGCCGTGCACGCCGGGCAGGTCCCGGTCGAGGACGACCACGTCGTACCGTGTGACGAACGCCATCTCGTGCCCGGCGGTGCCGTCGTAGGCGACGTCCACGGCCATGCCCTTGCGGCGCAGGCCGCGCGCGATGGCGTCGGCCAGGTTCCGCTCATCCTCGACGACCAGAACCCGCATGACCCCGCCAATCCTGTTCGAGACGCACCGGCACGAGCCAATCAGGCCCCGTGTTAAACCGCCGTGAGGAAACTAGCGGACCGGCAGGTCCCACATGCCGACGGAGCCGTCCAGCGACCGGCAGACGAGCACGTCACGCTCGGCGAAGCAGTCCGGTCCGACGCCGTCGATCCGGCCCAGCACGCGCAGCGACAGCGCATCGAGATCGATCTCGGCGACCAGCGCGGTGCCGGCCACCGCGTCGAAGTGCGCGGCGACGATGCGCTGCTCGCTCATGTCCGGCCCCCAGCGCAGCCGCCGCCAGGACCCGAAATCCTTGATCGTTCTGCCGGTACGGCCGTCGAGCGCGACGATCGGCCCGCTGTCGATGAACGTGCTGCCGCCCTCCCGCTGGATCTGTCCCTCGGCGAGCAGCAGCGACCCGCTCTCGGTGTACCACCCGTACGCCGGGCTCTCCCACAGCTGCTCCCCGGTCGCCGGGTCGAGCCCGAGCGTGCGGTCCTGCATCTCGGTTCCGACGCAGAGCACCTGCTCGCCGCATCCGACCTGGCCGATCCCGCCGAGCACCTCGCGCTGCCACAGTCGCCGCAGGTCCGGCCGGGAGTACGCGACCACGTCGGTGAGCCCGGTGCCGGGGATCCCGGTCAGCACCACGCCGTTCGTGACCGAGACCGCGGACGACTCCGGCGTGCGCGCCTCGGCCAGCCGGCGGTTGGCGCGCAGGTCCCACAGCTCGATCCGCTCGTCCGGGAGCCCCACCATCAGCTGCCCTTCCGGGTCTCCCACGTAGACCGTGAACGCCCCGGCCGGGAAGTCCCGCCGCCACAGCTGCTCGCCGGTGGACGTGCGCAGCGCGATCCAGGCGAGCTGGTCACCGCCGCTGCCCTCGGAGGTGAACACCACGGTGTCCGCGTCCATCAGCACGGGCCAGCCGACCTGGGCGGTCCAGCGCGGCTCGGCCGTCGCCGCGTCCAGCGCGACCGTCATCTGCTGGAACTCCGTGCTGCTCACGTGCAGCAGCAGCGTGTCGCCGGCCGGGGTGATGCCGTTGAGCGGCCCGTCGAGCATCAGCGGCCGCTGCCACAGCAGCTCGCCGCCGGGCGCGGTGTAGGCCGAGATCGTCCGTTCCATCGGCCCGTACGCCTGGGTCTCCGGCCCGACCAGATAGATCCGCTCGCCGGCCAGGTAGAACGAGTCGGTCGGCCCCATCGGCAGCCGCACCTCCGGCAGCGCGTCCCGCACCGGGCGGGCCGACGCGCCGAGCAGCGCACCGGCCAGCACCAGGCACAGCCCGGCCGCGATCAGTCGGCGGGTACGGGGCGTGGAGGGGCGGGACGACGCCGGCTCCGGTTCCGGGTCGGAGACCACACCGAGATCGATGATGACCATCAGACAGTCTTAGACCGTCAGGCCGGCGATATCCAGTGCATCAGCGCCCGCGCCGCCTCCAGCACCAGCTCCCGGTCGTGGGTCAGCGCGTACTCGAAGCGGCGTTCCGCCTCGGTCATCCCACCGGCGCCGAGGTCACGGGCGGTCAGCGCGGCCGCGAAGTAGGGGCCGACCACTATCACGTTCCACTCGCCGCGCAGCGGGTCGTCCTCGCTGAGTCGGGCGCCGCGCACACCGGGTGCGGGCCGCTCGTCCAGCCCGACGCCGAGCACCGCCACGAACGCGGCCGTGGTGGCCGCGTCCGCGAAGCGCTGCGCCACGGACGGCGTGAAGAACCGGGCCTCCTGGAAACAGGCGAGCAGCACCGGCGGCTCACCCTCGTCGCGCGCCTTGGACTCCAGGAACCGGCTGATCGGCGCCAGCCGCGCCTTGGTCGTGCGCAGCACCGGCCTGGCATCCGAGACGATCTCGAAGGGCGACCGCGGGGGTACGGACACCGGCGGCACCCCGTCCGCCGGCAGCAGCGGTACGCTCGTCCCGCAGGTCACGGACGGCACCGGCAGCGGCGCCGGCGGCCCGAAGAGCAGGCCCTGCCCGAGCGTGGCCCCCATGGTCCGGGCCAGCTCAAGATGTTCCTCGGTCTCGATGCCCTCGGCGAGGATCACCGCGCCGGTGCGTTCCGCGTACGCTATGGCCGCGTTGACCACGTGCGCGACCAGCGTGCGGTGTGGGTCGTGCAGCAGTCCCATGTCCAGCTTGACCACGTCCGGCCGGACCAGCGGCATCAGCGCCAGCGACGCCGGGTCGCTGCCGACGTCGTCGAACGCCACGCCCCACCCGACGGCCCGGCAGGCCGCGGCCGTGCTGAGCAGCGCGGACGGGTCACCGGCGATGGCCCGCTCGGTGATCTCGGTGACCACCCGCAGCTTCCGCTGCGCCGCGACCGTGGCCGGGAACAGGTCGTCCGGGCAGGGCGTGCGCAGCGCCATCGGCTCGATGTTCACGAAGAGCGTCATGGAGTCGTCGAGCCCGGCCGCGAGCGCCGCCTCGTACGCCCGGACCCGGCAGATCCAGTCCAGCTCGGCCGCGCGGCCGATCTCGCGCGCGGCCTCGAACAGCGCGATCGGCGCCTGCCAGGGCGTGCCGGCCGGGCCGCGGCTGAGCGCCTCGTAGCCGACCGGCTCGCGGCGCTCCAGGTCGACCAGCGGCTGGAAGAGCGTGGTGACCGCGCGCGCGTCGATGATCTCGCCGACGGTCCGCGCGGCGCGCTGCGAGCCGGTGACGGTCACGGCCGCACCCCCCGCAGCTGCCAGGTCCTGATCTCCTGCGGTCCGGTGCGACAGGCGATCGTCGTCAGCGCGGACTGGCAGTCGAGTATCTGGGGCGCGAGACTGCCCAGCTCCTTCGGGGTGCCGGACGCGTCCAGCGCGGCCAGCCAGGCCCGCCCGTCGTCCTCCCGGGTGAGCAGCGCGGGCGCCGCGGACCGGTCGGCGGCCGGGCCGAGATTGGGCAGCACCAGCTCCCATCCGGTCAGCGGCGTGCTCGCGCCGTCCGCGGCGGTGATGACGCGCAGGTCGACGGTGGAGGACTGCGGGTCGATCAGCGTGTGGCCGCCGATGCGCAGCAGGGTCGCGGCGGGAATCTCGTACGCCACCGCGCCGGTCGCCGGATCGAGCACCCGGATCGTGGACATGTCGGTCACGCAGGGCACGTCCTCGCAGCCGAAGCCGAGCGCCATGTTGCCGGGCAGCTGGATGCGCCACGCCTGCTCCAGCGTGTCCGGCCGGAACGCGTACGTATGGCCGCCGCCGCGCCGCCCCTGCTGCACGATGATCAGCCGCTCGGACACCAGCAGCTCGTCGATGGCGAAGCCGCCGTCGAGCGCCACGGACCGGCGGACCGCACCGGTCCGCGCGTCCAGCACCTGCACGCCGGCCGGCTCCGCGACCACGACCTCGGCGGTGCCGGGCAGCATGCTGCGGCGCGCGCTCCCGCCGAACGTCTCGCTCCAGAGGTCGCGGCCGTCCGTCAGGTCGACCGCGCGCAGGGCGGTGGACGTCGGCGCGACGTTGATGAGGTTGCCGTTCAGGTCCTCCACCACGGTGGCCCCGGGCGGCACGTCGCCGTGGAAGAGGGGCGTGGTGACCAGGCCGGTGCGCCCGTCGGCCAGCGGCACCACCTGCTCCGGCCGGGTCCATCGCTGCGTGCCGGTGAGCGCGTCGACGCCGAGCGTCTCGGGCTGCCCGGAGCGGTTGACGCCGGTGACCAGCAGCATGTCGCCGGCTTCCTGGAACACCACGTCGCCGGTGAACCTGGACTTCGCCTGCCAGAGCCGCTGACCGTTCAGCGTGAAGGCGGACACGACCCGGTCACGGCCGCCGGACAGCGTGTAGAGCCGCCGGTCGGTGAGCGTGTAGTCGGCGCCGGCCGGCACCGGCACGGCACCGGTGAGGCTCAGCCGACGACTCAGCGGCACGGACGCCGCCACCGTCACCAGGAGACACAGAGTGATCACGACAGCAACCCAGCGTGATCCACGCATCCAGTCCCGCGGCGCCGGTGGCTCGTGCACCGGTTCTTCCCGCAGGTCCAGCTCGATCACGCGGGCGCACCCCCGCGCGGACCACGCTCAGTCAAGCGCCCACACCCCCAAGATTCCACCCCCCTGCCGGCAGGCGAGCACGCCACCACCGGCCCGGCAGCCGCCCGAGGCCGCGGGAATCGCGCCCAGGACCCGCACCGACCGCCGATCGGAGGCCACCGTGGCGACGAGCGTAACGCCGCGAGCCGCGTCAGGGTGAGCCAACACGACGTCATCCGTCACACTAGTCACCTGCTGCCACGCGCTGAGATCGAGCACCGCACCGCCGGTCATCGGCTCGACGAGCGCCAGCTCCGCGTCCAGCCCGGTCGGCCGCCCGTATGCGACGGTCATGTCACCCCAGCTCATCGCGCGCCGCCAGGACTGGCTGACCCACGCGTTGGAGCCGTCCACCGGGTCGAGCGCGCGCACGCCGATCGTGGTGCCGAGGCAGAGCAGGTCGCCGCACCGGTCCACGCTCTGCAGGCCGCCGACCGTGCGCGACCACCGGTGCGCGAGCGTGCGCCCGTCGTACCCGCTGATCCTGCTGGTGTTGTCGCCCGGGTGCCGCAGGACGACCATGCCGCCGATCAGCCGCGGGTTGTCCGGCGCGTACGCCGCGGGCGGCAGCTCACCGGTGGCGCGCGGCACCGCGTCCGACGCGGCCCGGATCTGTGCCGTGCCGTCGTCGTGCACCAGCAGGAACTCCCCGGCCGGCAGCGGCGCCACGACCGCGCTCGACGGCAGCCGGATCGACCAGCGGCGCGCACCGGACGTGTCGATCCCCTCGATCACGTCGGTCACCCGCCGCCCGGAGCCGGAGGTGCTGCGCACGTCGGAGACGGCCAGCAGCACGTCCGAGCCGGGCACCGGGACGAGCCGGCCCGCGTGCCGCCAGCGCTCCAGGCCGGTCGCGGCCGTCACGACCAGGCTCTCCTGCTGGCGGCCGACGCCGTTGCGCGCGCCGATCACCAGCAGGTCACCGGCCCGGGTCAGCGAATATCCCTCCGCGGCCGGCACGGCCAGCGTCCAGACCACGTCCAGCAGCGGCACCCGGTACGCCGTGACGGTCGACTTCCCCGCCACCATCAGCAGGTCGCCGGAGAGCGCGAAGTCGTCGCCGGCGGCGAGCGGCAACTGCCCGGCTCGCCACCCGGAGTCGTTCATCGGCGCCGACCCGGCGACCGTGAACGCGAGCAGCAGCACGAGCACCACCGCCGCCGCCACGCGCGACGGCGGCCTCGGCTCGCCGGGCGCGCCCTCCCCGTCCGGCTCGCCGGCGGCGGGAACGCCCAGGTCAATGATCGCCTCAGCCGGCACGAGCCGAATGTACCGCCCCGAGATGACATCGCATCGAGACTGTTACATACAGCGAAAGGGCCCCCTTTCGGAGGCCCTCTCTCAGATCAGGATCATCAGTGGGTACGAGCCGGAACCACCCGAGACGCCCACGCCACCACGTCCCGCGCGACGTCCTGGGGCGTGATGCCCAGGTCGGCCAGGATCTGGGCGCGCGTGCCGTACGGGTGCCAGTCGTTCGGCACGCCGACGTCGCGCAGCGGCACGTCCACCTCCGCGTCGCGCAGCGCCTTCGCCACCGCGTCGCCGACGCCGCCGTTGCGCACGCCGTCCTCCAGCGTGACCACGAGGCGGTGCTCGCGGGCCAGCGCGACCAGCTCGATCGGCACCGGCCGCACCCAGCGCGGGTCGACCACGGTCACGCCGTAGCCCTGCTCGGCCGCGCGCGCCGCCACGTCCACGCCCAGGTGCGCGAACGCGCCGACCGCGACGATCAGGACGTCCTTCGAGGAGCCGTGCTCGGCCAGGATGTCCACCCCGCCGGAGACGCCGTCCGCGCCGCCGACCCGGCGCAGTGCGGGGAGGTCGGCCGGGACCGAGCCGGTCGGGAAGCGCAGGATGGTCGGCCCGTCGTCGACCGTGACCGCCTCGCGCAGCTCCTCACGCAGCGTCGCCGCGTCGCGCGGAGCCGCGATCCGCAGGCCGGGGACCACGCCGAAGACCGACATGTCCCAGACGCCGTAGTGGCTGGGGCCGTCCGGTCCGGTGATGCCGGCCCGGTCCAGCACGAACGTGACCGGCAGCCGGTGCATCGCCACGTCCAGCAGCACCTGGTCGAACGCGCGGTTCAGGAACGTGGCGTAGACCGCGACGACCGGGTGCAGCCCGGCCAGCGCGAGGCCGGCCGCGGACGTCGCCGCGTGCTGCTCCGCGATGCCCACGTCGTACACCCGCTCCGGGTATTTCCGGGCCAGCTTCGCGATGCCGGTCGGCTCGGCCATGGCCGCGGTGATGCCCACCACGTCCGGGCGCTCGTCCGCGACCGAGACCAGCTCGTCCGCGAAGACGCCGGTCCACTTGACGGACGAGGACGCGAGCAGCTTGCCACTCTCCGCGTCGAACGCGCCGGGGCTGTGCAGGCAGTCCGCCTCGTCCTCCTCGGCCGGGCGGTAGCCGAACCCCTTCCTGGTGACCGCGTGCACGATGACCGGGCCGTTGAAGCCCTTGGCACGGCGCAGCGCGGTCTCCACCGCGGCCTGGTCGTGGCCGTCGATCGGCCCCACGTACTTCAGGCCGAGATCCTCGAACATCGACTGCGGCGCGACCGCGTCCTTGATGCCGCGCTTGACCGCGTGCAGCACCTCGTACACCGGCTTGCCGACCACGGGGGTGGCGCCGAGCGAGTCCTTGACCAGGTCGAGCACCTTCTCGTAACCCGGGTTGAGCCGCAGCGTGGCGAGGTGGTCGGAGAGGCCGCCGATCGTCGGCGCGTAGGAGCGGCCGTTGTCGTTGACGATGATGACCAGCTTGTTCTCGGTGGCGGCGATGTTGTTCAGCGCCTCCCAGCACATGCCGCCGGTGAGCGCGCCGTCGCCGACCATCGCGACCACGTGCCGGTCCTCGCCGCGCAACGCGTACGCCTTCGCCATGCCGTCCGCGTACGACAGCGCGGTGGAGGCGTGCGAGTTCTCGATCAGGTCGTGCTCGCTCTCCTCCTGCGAGGGGTAGCCGGAGAGGCCACCGCGCTGACGCAGCAGGTCGAAGCCGTCCTGACGCCCGGTCAGGATCTTGTGCACGTACGCCTGGTGGCCGGTGTCGAAGAGGAACCGGTCGCGCGGCGAGTCGAACACGCGGTGCATGCCCAGTGTGAGCTCCACGACGCCGAGGTTCGGCCCCAGGTGGCCGCCGGTGCGGGACACCTTCGCCACCAGGAAGTCACGGATCTCCGCGGCCAGCACCGACATCTCGTCCGCCGTCAGGCGCTTGAGATCCTGCGGCCCGGTGACGGTGCGGAGCAAGCTGCCGTCCGTGACCTGATCCTCTTCAACGCTCATGAGGTGCCAGTCTAGTGGGAGGGTGCTCGCGTCCCGCGATCCGAGACCATCGCGTGATCAATAAGAATCCCGTTCCGCATCACTCGACCGGATGACCAAAACACCACAAAACACTCGAAGCGGTACGATGAGCCGGAGCTTTTATCCAGAAGGTCGGTTTCATGAACGCCGAGTCGCCATCGCAACCTTCACAGAACCTCCCCCTGCCCAGCCGCCGGCCGATCGCGCCGCGCACGTCGCGGGAGATGCGTTCCATGAACGACCAGGACCCCGGCTGGAACCCGCACCCGGCCCCGCGCGACCTTCGCGGCGCGCCCGCGGCCGCACACGTGCTCGGCATGATCGCAATCGGGCTGCTGGCCGTGCTCCTCGCCCCGATCGCGATCCCGGTCATCATCTGGATCCGCCTCCGCGACCGCCGCGACTGACCCACCCCGCCGACCCGCCCCGGTGCGCCCTGCACCCGCGCCCCGCCCCGCAAGCCGTGATCGAGGCGTCCCCCACGCCGTTGGAACGACGTGGGGAACGTCTCGATCACGGAAGAGCAGAACGCCACCCTGCATCAACGCCCTGCGGCAACCCCCTCTGCGGCAGTGCCGCCACGCGGGCCGTCGCCCGGCAGGCGCGGCACCCCGCAGGCGCGGCACCGGGAGGCCGCGCCGGTCAGGCGGCGCCTCAGCGCGTCGCCGGTGGCAGCAGCAGGCCGACGCACTCGACGTGGTGCGTCATCGGGAACAGGTCGAACGCGCGGAGCTCCGCCAGCCGCCACCCCGCCGCCCGGAACGTGGCCACGTCGCGCGCGAACGCGGCCGGGTCGCACGCCACGTACGCGACCGCGCGCGCACCGGTCCGCGTGATCGCCTTGACCACCGCCGCTCCCGCCCCCGACCGCGGCGGGTCCAGCACGATCAGGTCGACCGGCTTCGGCAGCCGCCCCTGCCGCAGCGCCGCCTCCACCCTCGCCCCGATCACGGCCACACCCGGCAGATCGGTCAGGTTGCGGCGAGCCGCGGCCACGCCCTGCGGTGCGGACTCGACCACGGTCACCGGCCCGGTCGGCCCGACCATGCCGGCCAGCGCGGCCGCGAACAGCCCGGCACCGCCGTAGAGGTCCCAGGCCGCCTCACCCGGCCGCGGCACCAGCAGCTCCAGCACCGCCGCGGCGAGCGTGTCCGCGGCCGCCGGGTGCACCTGCCAGAACGCGTCGCCGGGCAGCACCCACTCGCGCCCCACCGCCTTCTCCCGGATCTCCCCGGCGACGGACGCGCCGTCCAGGATGTCCGGCTCGTCCAGACGCAGCGGCGAACGCCTCGGCGTGACCAGCACGTCCCCGCCACCGGACGCCACCACGTGCACCTCGTCCGCGTCCGGCCACGACTCCGAGGTGACCGGCGCCGCCTGGATCGACGGGTGCGCGATCAGGCACCGGTCCACCGGCACCACCTCGTGCGAGCGGTGCTTCAGCAGCCCGGCGGAGTGCCGGCCGTCCACCGCGTACCGCACGCGCGTGCGCCAGCCCAGGCCGTCGCCGTCGAGCGGCGCCACGCGTACCCCCAGGGCCTGAATTTGATCCTGGGTCAGCTTGCCCAGCCGGGCCAGCTGCTCGGTGACGACCGACGTCTTCCAGGCCAGCTGCGCCGCCGGTGCGACGTGCTGCAGGTCGCAACCGCCGCAGCGGTTCGGATGCGCGTAGACGCACGGCGCGGTCACCCGGTCCGCGGAGGGCGTCAGGATCTCCACCGCGTCCGCCCGCGCGAACCCCCGGTGCACCTCCGTGACCAGCGCGATCACCCGTTCGCCGGGCAGCGCGTGCCGTACGAACAGCACCGGCCCGCCGTCGCCGCCCACCCGGGCCACGCAGTGCCCGCCGTGCGCCACCGCACCGACCAGCACCTCGACCCGCTCGCCCTCCCCGGGCATCTCCACCTGTGTCACGAACCGCTCTCCGAACTAGATGACGAGGACGCGCGTGGCCCACGCGCCGGGCCACGGGCCAGCGCCTGGTCGAGCCGGGCGAGATCGCGGTCGTGGCTGGACCGCAGCTGCCACGGCACGCTGGTGACCATCACGCCCGGCTCGAACAGCAGCCGGGTCTTGAGCCGCAGCGCGCTCTGGTTGTGCAGCAGGTTCTCCCACCACTTGCCGACCACGTACTCCGGGACGAACACCGTCACCACGTCCCGCGGCGAGCTGCGGCGCACGCTCTGCACGTAGTCGATGATCGGCCGGGTGATCTCCCGATACGGCGAGTCGACCACGGTCAGCGGCACCGGGATCTCCCGCGCCTCCCACTCGTCCTGCACGCGCCGGGTATCCGCCGGGTCCACGCCCACGGTCACCGCGGTCAGCGTGTCCGGCCGGGTCGCCTGCGCGTAGGCCAGCGCCCGCAGCGTCGGCATGTGTACGGTGCTGACCAGCACGATCGCGTGGTTTCGGGCGGGCAGGACATATCGCTCCACCGTCGGCGTCAGCTCGGCCGCGACCCGGTCGTAGTGCTTCCGGATGCCGAGCATGAGCACGAAGATGAACATCATCGCCGCGATCGCGATCCACGCGCCGAGCATGAACTTCGTGATCAGCACGACGATCAGCACCGCGCCGGTGAGCAGCATGCCGACCGTGTTGATCGCCTTGGACCGGTGCATGCGCCGCCGCTCCGCCGGGTCCCGCTCGGTGAGCAGGTGCCGGGTCCAGTGCCGGATCATGCCGGCCTGGGAGAGCGTGAACGACACGAACACGCCCACGATGTAGAGCTGGATCAGCCGGGTCACCTCGGCCTGGAACGCCACGATCAGCACCACGGCCGCGATCGCCAGGAACACGATGCCGTTGGAGAACGCCAGCCGGTCACCGCGGGTGTGCAGCTGGCGGGGCAGGTACCGGTCCTGGGCCAGGATCGAGCCGAGCACCGGGAAGCCGTTGTACGCGGTGTTCGCGGCCAGGAACAGGATCAGCGCGGTCGCGCCGGCCACCACGTACAGCATGATCGAGCCGGAACCGAAGATCGCCTCGCCGAGCTGGGTGGTGACCGTCTTCTGCACGTAGTTCGGCGGGCCGCCGGCGATCTGCAACGCCGGGTTCTCCACGTACTGCAGCTTCGTGGCCTGGGCCAGCCAGATGATCCCGACCAGCATCACGATCGCCATCGTCCCGAGCAGCAGCAGCGTGGTCGCGGCGTTCTTGCTCTTCGGCTCCTTGAACGCGGGCACACCGTTGGAGATCGCCTCCACGCCGGTCAGCGCGGCGCAGCCGGACGAGAACGTGCGCAGCAGCAGGAACGCGAACGCCCACTGGCTGAGGTGGTCCTCCTCCGCGTGGATCTCCAGGGTGGCGGACGGCGCCAGCAGCGGCTCGCCGAGCACCACGATCCGGACCAGCCCGGTGATGATCATGCCAACGATAATGATCATGAAGCCGTACGTCGGGATCGCGAAGGCCGTGCCGGACTCCCGGATGCCGCGCAGGTTGATCGCGGTCAGCAGCACCACCGCGAGCAGCGCGATCCCGACCTTGTGCTCGTCCACGAACGGCACCACCGAGCCCAGGTTCGCCACGCCGGACGAGACCGACACCGCGACCGTCAGCACGTAGTCGACCAGCAGCGCGCTCGCCACCGCCACGCCGTACCGCGGGCCGAGGTTGACGGTCGCCACCTCGTAGTCGCCGCCGCCGGACGGGTAGGCGTGCACGTTCTGCCGGTAGCTCGCCACCACGGTCAGCATCACGACCACGACGGCCAGCGCCACCCACGGCGAGTACATGTACGCGGTCGCGCCCGCGATCGACAGGGTCAGCAGGATCTCGTCCGGCGCGTACGCCACGCTGGACAGCGCGTCGGACGCGAAGACCGGCAGCGCGATCCGCTTCGGCAGAAGCGTGTGCTGCAGCCGGTCGGACCGGAACGGGCGCCCCAGCAGCAGGCGCTTCACGAGTGAGGTGGGACGGGCCACAACGGGTAAGAGTACGGCCAGCGCGGTTCCGGTGATCGGGCATGGCACGCTCTCACTGCACGCGTCTTTCGCGGACAGGGGGGCCACGGGTGCACATCGTGATCATGGGCTGCGGGCGGGTCGGGTCGACCCTCGCCCACAGCCTGGAGGACCGCGGCCACTCGGTGGCCGTCATCGATCAGAACGCGGACGCGTTCCGCCGGCTCGGCCCCGAGTTCGGCGGCGCGATCATCACCGGCGCCGGGTTCGACCGTGACGTGCTCGCCGAGGCCGGCATCGAGCGCGCGGACGGCTTCGCGGCCGTCTCCAGCGGCGACAACTCCAACATCATCTCGGCTCGGCTGGCACGCGAGACGTTCGGCGTGCCACGCGTGGTCGCCCGCATCTACGACCAGCGGCGCGCCGAGGTCTACGAGCGACTCGGCATCCCCACGGTCGCCACGGTCCGCTGGACCGCCGACCGGGTGCTCCGCCAGGTGCTCGCCACCGGCGACCTGGAGGTCTTCCGCGACCCGACCAGCACGGTCTCGATCATCGAGGTGCCGGTGCACAAGGGCTGGATCGGCCGCAAACTGTCGTCGCTGGAGACCGCGGCCGGCGCGCGCACGGCCTACCTCATGCGCTTCGGCCTCGGCCACCTCCCCACCGCGTCCACCATGATCCAGGACGGCGATCAGGTCTTCATGCTGGTCACCGACGAGATCGCCGCCACCGTGCGCCAGCGCACCGGCGCCGCACCGGAAGGATCCCGCTGAGCATGCGCGTCGCCATCGCCGGAGCCGGTAACGTCGGCCGTTCCATCGCCCAGGAGCTGGTCGGCAACGGCCACGAGGTCATGCTGCTGGAACGCGATCCGAAGATGCTCCGCCCGGAGCGCGTCCCGCAGGCCGAGTGGATCCTCGCGGACGCCTGCGAGGTCGCCAGCCTGGAGGAGGCCGAGATCGCCCAGTGCGACGTGGTCGTGGCCGCCACCGGCGACGACAAGGTCAACCTGGTCATCTCGCTGCTCGCCAAGACCGAGTTCGCCGTCGGCCGCGTCGTCGCCCGGATCAACCGCGCCGAGAACGAGTGGCTCTTCACCGACCAGTGGGGCGTCGACGTCGCGGTCAGCACGCCGCGCCTGATGGCCGCGCTGGTCGAGGAGGCCGTCACGGTCGGCGACCTGGTCCGCCTGATGACCTTCCGCCAGGGCGAGGCCAACCTCGTCGAGATCACCCTCCCACCCGACGCCCCCTACGTCGGCCAGCCGGTCCGCGCCGTCCCCCTCCCCCGCGACGCCGCCCTCACCGCCATCCTCCGCGGCAAACGCGTCCTCGTCCCCGGTCCCGACGACCCCCTCGAGGCCGGGGACGAACTCATCTTCGTCTGCATCGCCGAGGCCGAGGACTCCGTCCGCACCGTCATCCTCGGCCCAACGGCAGTTCACCACCCCTGAAGGATTCTCCCGCTTCCGGCGTGCCGAGTCCCAGTGCTCCCCCGGGCACCGGCCGGCCGCGATGAGCAAGGGCGTTCACTCCGTTCAGGGGTGGGTGGCCGGGGTGGCAGCAGGGCTTCCTGCCGATCCCGCCGCACTCACCAACCGCACGCAACCGACGTCACCCGACGCACGAAGCCGTGGGCCTTCAGGAAAAAGCGGCATCCGTTGTTCAGAAATGCGGGAGCCAAGAGGGCTATTCAGCACGCTACGCGCTGACAGCCCTGGCCTGCGGCGACGCGGTGCCGGTTCGCCCGCTGGATAAGCCTCCAAGATCCTTCCAGCCCACATTGCTGTTTCGGCCTGCGCGAAACAGCAATGTGGGCTGGAAGGATCTTCATTTGCCCCGAGGCCCTCCGGACGCCCGCTGGAGGCGAAAACCCAGCCACGCAGCGGAACGCCACCGACAAGCCGAAATGTCGGGCGCGGAGCGCCCGTGCGGTGTGGAACTGAGGTGAGCGCCGCGGAACGTGCAGGGAGGAGCGCCAGCGACGACCGGTGCCCGCGGGAGCATGCGGAAGGTGACCACGCCGGAAGCGGGAAAGCAGCTCTTGCTCTTCAGGTCCGGTGCACCGCACTCGCGCGATGGATCAGGCGCGGTCGGCTTCCGGGAGTGGTTCCGGCATCGGTGAGTGCCTCAGCGTGCGGCGGACCGCCCAGACCGTCAGGGCCAGCATGCCGACGTAGGTGGGCCAGCTGATCACGATGCGGGCGATGCCGAGCAGGTCGGGCTGCTCGGCGGCCCAGAGCGCGGCCTGCACGCCGGCCCGGAGGACGAGCGATGCGGCCCATGCCAGCGTCAGCCACTGGAACGTGCGGAACAGCGCGGGATGGTGCCGCCAGTCGTGCTTGCCGCCGGCCGCGATGATCGCCCAGACGAAGCCGATCAGCGGCTTCCGCACCGCCACCGAGATGACCATCACGGCGGCCTGGGCGAACGTCAGCAGGATGCCCGGCAGGTAGAAGTCGCGGGCCTCGCCGGAGCGGGCGGCCAGGTAGGCGCCGAGCGCGATGCCGACCAGGCCGTTGATCGCGTGCCGGATCGGCTGCTTGCGGATCAGCCGGTAGATCGCGATCGCGACCGCGGTGCCGACCGCGCCGAAGATCGCCGGGTAGAGGTCCCACAGCAGGTTGAGCACGACGAACGCGCAGACCGGGATGCTGGACTCGATGAGCCCGCGGACGCCGCCGAGCTGCTCCGCCATCTGCTCGGAGATGGTCGGGATGCGTTCCTCCTCCGGCTCCTGATCGTCCTTGCCGGCCGTGGCGGCGGACATGGCGTCCCGGACGGAACCGGGCGAGTACGGATCGGTTGCTCTGTCAGGACCGGTCATGCTCACCTGGGCGCTTCCAGCTCGTAATGCGGGTTGTAAATCACTTTACGGTCATCCCGGACAGCGATGCGCCCGCGGGCGGTCAACTGCCGGCCCGGCTCGATCCCGGCGATGTGCCGGCGACCGAGCCAGACGAGCGTGATGACGTCGCTGCCGTCGTAGAGGTCGGCCTCCAGCGTCGGCAGGTTGGTGCGGGGCGTGTAGACGACCGTGCGCAGCCGGCCCGAGACCGAGGCCAGCTGGCCGCGCCGGCAGGTGCCGACCGGGGTGGCGCCGCACTCGGCGCTCTCCCGCTGCAGCTCCTCCGCGTGCAGCTCGGCCTCGGACGCCGTCAGCCGCTGGATGAACCGGCGCAGCGGCGACCGGCGTTCGTCGATCGTCATGGTGCGAGCCTCCTCACAGCGAGCGCTGTGGCGACCAGAGTACGCCCGGAAACCGCTAGGAACGCGGCCGCGGCGACGGCCGGCGACGGGGTTCATCCGGCGGCGTGGCGGTGCCACCGTCCGGCCCCTGCGCGGCCACCTCCTTGGGCAGGTGCAGCGGCAGCGGCTCCTTGACCGGCTTCGCCTCGTTGCCGCGGTCCACGACCAGCCCGCGCAGGCACTCGCCGAGCAGTGGCGCGCTGGCCGGCGTGGTCGCGACCGGCCCCTGGAACACGGCCTGCACCATCCACCGCGGTCCGTCGACGCCCGCGATCCGCAGGTCGACCGGGCCGTTCGGGGTGGGCACCCGGGCCAGCAGCTCGACGCCGTACGGCCCCTCGCCCTCCTGCAGCTGCGCCCCCTGGCCGCGGAGCGACTCGCCGACCTCCTCGCGCACCTCGTCCCAGATGCCCTCGCTGCGCGGCGCCGCGACCGCGATCAGTTGCAGCGTGCTGGGCCCCTCGCCGAGCACGACCTGCTGGACCACGCCCTCCGGGCCGGCCTGCACGCGCACCTCGACGCCGGGCACCGCCGGAATCTGCATGCTGCCCAGGTCGAGGCGCTGCACGTCGTCCGGCGCGTCCGCCACGTCGTACGGCCCGGTGGTCGCGCCCGAGGCCGCCTCGGCCGGGATCGGGGTGTCCTCGGCACGCGCGTGACGCCCGCCCCGATTGAAGATCGCCATGATTACCTTTCCGGATTAACCGAAATGTCGTAGATGTCGAAAACTAGAGAGCCGCGTGCCCGCCGGTCGACCCGTGCCCGCCCGCGCCCCGCACCGACTCGGGCAGCGCGTCGACCACCTCGAAGACCGCCCGGGACACCCGCTGCACGACCAGCTGCGCGATCCGGTCGCCGCGCGCGATCTTCGCGGTCGCGGCCGGGTCGTGATTGATGAGATTCACCAGGATCTCCCCCCGGTAGCCGGCGTCGACCGTACCGGGCGCGTTCAGCAGCGTCACGCCCAGCCGGGCGGCCAGGCCGGACCGCGGGTGCACCAGCCCCACGAAGCCCTCCGGCAGCGCCAGCGCCACACCGGTCCGCACCAGCGCGCGGTGGCCCGGCGCCAGCTCCACGTCCTCCGCGGCGCACAGGTCGGCGCCCGCGTCCCCCGGGTGCGAGTAGGCGGGCACCGGCAGGTCCGGGTCGAGTAACAGCAGCGGCACGGGCACGGTCTCGGTCACGGGTTCGGATCCTCATCGTCGACGGCGTTTCACGGACCCTGCATATCCTGCCGTGCCGCGCCGGGGGAAGCACTCGTACCCTGGCTGGCGTGGCACCCCCCGGCACCGGAACCTCGCAGACCTCCCCCTATCGAGAGCGCCTGACCGTCACCTGGTGGCTGTGGCTCCTCGGTTTCGCGGCCGCGGCCGCCCTGGCCCTGGAGGTCTGGCTGGGCGCGGACGGCGTGCGCGCGTGGCTGCCGTTCGCCGTGCTGCTGCCACTGACCGCGCTCGGCCTCTGGGCGCTCGGCCGGATCCGGGTCGCGGTCGCCCCCGGCCCGGACGGCGAGACCGCGCTGCTGGTCGACGACGCGCACCTGCCGGTCCGGTTCATCTCGGACGTGGTGCCGCTGGACGCGGAGGGCCGCCGCGAGATCCTCGGCGTGGCAGCGGACCCGCTGGCCTTCGTGGTGCAGCGGCCGTGGATCTCCGGCGCCGTCCAGGTGCTGCTGGACGACCCGGACGATCCCACGCCGTACTGGGTGGTCAGCACGCGCCGCCCGATCGCGCTCGCGCAGGCCGTGCTGGACGCCAGGGGACAAAGCAAGGCCCAGGGACAACGCGGGGCCTAGGACTTCTCGATGCTCCGGCGCGCCCGGCCGGCCCGCAGATCCTCACGCAGCCGGTCGCCGAGTCCGCGGGTGGCGCGCCGGTTGAGGTAACTGGCCACGGCCGCGCCGGTGAGCAGCGGCCCTAGCGTGGTCAGGTTGCGCCCGAAGCGCTTGAGCAGCATGTCGCGCAGCTCGCGGCGCGCGGCCGTGCCGAGCACCGCGCCGACGCCCGCGCCGGGCAGCAGCGGGTTCACGCCGCGCTGGTTGGACCAGGCCTGCAGCAGGGCGACCGCGCGCTCGGTGGCGGTCCCGGTCACCGGCTGCCCGTAGATCTCGTGCAGCTCGCCGATCAGCTTCAGCTCGACCGAGACCACGGCCACGGTCTCGGTCGCCAGCAGCGCCGGCGTGGACAGCAGCGTGGGCGGCACGGCCCACTCGATCGCGGCGACGCCGCCACCGGCCGCACCGATGCTCGCGGTGGCCCGGGACGCGTTGCGCACCAGGCGCTCGGCCAGCTCCTCGTCGTTCAGGCCCGGGTGGTGCCGGCGCAGTGTCTCCAGGTCGCGGATCGGCACGTACGGCGCGATCTGGTTGACCGTGTCGACCATCCACTGGATCGCCACCTTGGGCCGGATCATGCGCCCGGCGCCGCTGGTCCGCACCGACGTGACGAGGCGGCCCAGCAGCCGCCGTCGCACCGGCGTCGGCAGTTCCTCCTCGGCGAGACCGGCGATGGCCTGGCTCAGCCGTTCCGGGTCACCGGTGCCGGCCACCGGCACGCCCGGCTCGGTCGCCGCCACGACGTCGTCCGCTGTGCCGCGCCGCTCGTTACTGGCGTCCGTCATCTCGCCTCCTGCCTCGATCCGCTGACCGGTACTACCCACCCGGAGGGTGCGGCACGCCGGTCATGGCGGGTGGATCGAGTGAAGCAGATCCCGGCCACCGGCACGCGGAGCCGGTGGCATCGCCGCGTCACGGACCGCCCACCCTCGGCCCGCAACGCGGTGTTGTGGTGTGTGTGCCCTATTCGGTTGTACTCGTACGCCCGTCAGCGGGGATCAGGCGCACTCGTGGCAGATCAGCTCGCCGTTCCGCTCGTGGGCGAGCTGGCTGCGGTGGTGCACCAGGAAGCACCGCGAGCAGCGGAACTCGTCCTGCTGCATCGGCAGCACCTTGACAGTCAGTTCCTCGTCGGCCAGGTCAGCACCGGGCAGCTCGAAATTCTCGGCTACCTCGGCCTCATCCACGTCGACGGCGCCGGACTGCGAGTCGACGCGACGTGCCTTGAGTTCCTCAAGGCTGTCCTCGCCGAGGTCGACCTCGTCGCGACGCGGGGCGTCGTAGTCGGTGGCCATCGGTTGTCACTCTCCCGTATCGATGTGTCGTCCGGCGTCTGTAACGCCGCACGGCGATGTTCGGTTCCCTGGTGGCCAACGTTGGCACACTTAGCACCTGTGACGTCACCCTCAGCGACGATGCTGATGGTGACACCACGACGGCAGCTCACCAAGAAACTCCCCCCAGCGAGCGCGGTACCTTACCGCTCTCGTGCGTTGCTTGTACGCCCCGGCCCGCCAAGATGTTCCCAATGTGATTCAGGCGACACCAAGGTAGGGGGTCCTTCGTACCGATCATCGTCGGCACGCCGGGAACCCTCGTCACTTTCCCGGGGCAGGCCCCCACGCGTTAACCTCAGCGGGACACCGCCAAACCCACCCACCTGCGGGGAGCCGTCACCAACATGAGCTATGCGCGCATGCGGGCGCTCATCGTCCTGAGCGTGCTGACCGTCGCCGCCATCGTGTTCGTCGCGGTGGCGCTCGTGCAGGACACGCAGACCGAGGCCACCGCGATCGAGGAGTGCCCCGAGGGTTACGTGCTCGCCAACGTCGCGCTGCCCGAGCCGAAGGACGTGAAGCTGAAGGTGTTCAACGCGGCCGGCCAGAACGGCCTCGGCGCCCGCGTCTCGACGGACTTCAGCAACCGCAAGTTCCAGGTGGAGAAGCCGGAGAACAGCGACCGGACCAGCGACGACGTGGCGATCCTGCGGTACGGCCCGAAGACCGTCGGCGCCGCCCACCTGCTCCGGGCGTATTTCCTGGACAACGCGCTGACCGAGTACGACGAGGGCCGCGACAGCGACATCGTCGACGTGGTGATCGGCACCGGCTTCGAACAGCTCGCCACGACGACCGAGGTGAACCAGTCACTGGTCGAGCTGGGCCAGGCCTCGGTCCCCCCAGGCGCGTGCGCCGCGTAGATGGTCGTCGCTCCGCTCCTCCGGCTCGACGCCACTCCCGGCGCTGACACGTCCACCGGCAGACGAAAAGCATGTCTGCCGATGGCCGCGCCGGCTCTGGTCGCCCGCGCCTCACGCGGGTGGCCCGGGGGACGGTCACGCGCCGCCGGAGGCGTCCAGCGCGGAGAGGCGGACGTGGAGTGGGGCGAAGAGGGCGGGTGGGGCGGCGATCACCATGGGCAGGCCCGGCTCCGCGCCGTTCAGGCCGGCCACGATCAGGCCCGCCTCCTGCGCCACCAGGCCGCCGGCCGCGTGGTCCCAGGGATTGAGGCCCTTCTCGTAGTACGCGTCGATCAGGCCCTCGGCCGCGAAGCAGAGGTCCAGCGAGGCCGCACCGAACCGCCGGATGTCCCGCACGTACGGCAGCAGCCCGGAGAGCACGCCGGCCTGGTGCGTGCGCCGCGCCGCGTCGTAGCCGAACCCGGTGCCGACCAGCGCCTGGCCGAGCACGGTCTGCCGGGAGCCGCGGATCGGCCGCCCGTCGTGGAACGCGCCGCCACCGCGCGTCGCCGTCCACTCGTCGCCGGTGGCCGCGTTGCGCACCACGCCGGCCAGCACCACGCCGTCCACCTCGGCGGCGATCGACACGGCGTACTGCGGAAGGCCGTAGAGGTAGTTCACGGTGCCGTCGATCGGGTCGACGATCCACCGCACACGTCCGCCGGAGGCGGCCCCGGCCGCATGGTCTCCGTCCTCCGCCGCGCTTTCGCCGTACTCCTCGCCGAGCAGCGCGTCGCCGGGCCGCAGCGTGCGCAGCTCCTCGGCGATCTGACGCTCCACCGCGCGGTCCGCCGCGGTCACCACGTCGGTGTCGGTGCTCTTGGTGTCGATGGTCGAGCTGACCGCCTCGGCACGCATCCGGGCGGCGGTGTCCGCGGCCCGGCGCGCGATCTCGACGGCCGTCTTGAGCAGGTCCAGGGGCTCTGAAGAGGTTCGTTGCACGCGATCCATACTGCCGTCCCGCGGGAAACGCATGCCGGTCCGGCGGGGTAGGATCACTGGCAAACCCCTGTCATCACCTACTTCGCGTCTCCCGCACCGCGTCCCCGCGCCTGTCGCGCAGCTCTCTGCGGCGCGGGGCGCAAGCTGTTTGCCTCAGACAGCGTTACAATTCACGCTGCCCACGTGACACGGACGGTCGCCACGCCGATCGGCCCGCGGCTCGGGGGCCACTACATCACCGGCCCGCAACGTCTGCTCGCGCTGCCCGCCGGATCGGCCGTGCTCGTTCTTCGCCTCCGGAAGGTCATTCGTGTCAGAAGCCCGCCACACCGGCGCCGACGTACGCTCGCTCACCGACACCCTGATCGCCAGTGCCGAGCGCGCCGGTGGACAGTTGACGTCGGCAGAGCTCGCGCGCAGCGTCGAGGCTGCCGAGGTGACCCCGGCCCAAGCTAAGAAGATCTTGCGGGCGCTGGCGGACGCCGGCGTCACGGTCGTGGTGGACGGTTCGGCCAGCACCCGCCGCCCGCGGGTCGCCGCCGCCCGCTCGGCCACCCCCGCCTCAAAGGCCACCACCGCCAAGGCCACCAAGGCCGTCACCAAGAAGGCCGCGCCCGCCGCCACGCCGAAGCAGGCCGCCCCGGCGGCCCCGGCCGACGCGAACGGTGCGGCCCCGGCCAAGCGCACCCCGGCGAAGGCGGCCAAGGCCGCGCCCAAGACCGGTCCGGCCGCGAAGGCCGCGCCCGCGAAGGCCGCCAAGGCCGGCGCCAAGGGCCCGGACGGCGAGCCGATCGAGGAGGAGATCGATCCCGAGGAGCTCGCGGCCGAGATCGAGGACGTCGTCGTCGACGAGCCGGTGGAGGCGGTCGCGGCCGCCACGGCCGACGCGCAGGCGGACAGCAACGACTTCGAGTGGGACGACGAGGAGTCGGAGGCGCTCAAGCAGGCGCGCCGCGACGCGGAGCTGACCGCGTCCGCCGACTCGGTCCGCGCCTACCTGAAGCAGATCGGCAAGGTCCCGCTGCTGAACGCGGAGCAGGAGGTCGAGCTCGCCAAGCGGATCGAGGCCGGGCTCTACGCGTCCGAGCAGCTGCGGGTCGCCGACGAGGGCGGCGAGAAGCTGGCGTTCCAGCTCTCCCGCGACCTCAAGTGGATCTCGCGCGACGGTGAGCGCGCCAAGAACCACCTGCTGGAGGCCAACCTCCGTCTCGTGGTCTCGCTTGCCAAGCGCTACACCGGTCGTGGCATGGCGTTCCTGGACCTCATCCAGGAGGGCAACCTCGGCCTGATCCGCGCGGTCGAGAAGTTCGACTACACCAAGGGCTACAAGTTCTCCACGTACGCCACCTGGTGGATCCGCCAGGCCATCACCCGCGCCATGGCCGACCAGGCCCGCACCATCCGCATCCCGGTGCACATGGTCGAGGTCATCAACAAGCTCGGCCGCATCCAGCGCGAACTGCTCCAGGACCTGGGCCGTGAGCCCACGCCGGAGGAGCTGGCCAAGGAGATGGACATCACCCCGGAGAAGGTGCTGGAGATCCAGCAGTACGCTCGGGAGCCCATCTCGCTGGACCAGACGATCGGCGACGAGGGCGACAGCCAGCTCGGTGACTTCATCGAGGACTCGGAGGCCGTCGTGGCGGTCGACGCGGTCTCGTTCTCGCTCCTCCAGGACCAGCTGCAGCAGGTCCTGCAGACGCTCTCCGAGCGCGAGGCGGGCGTGGTCCGGCTGCGGTTCGGCCTGACCGACGGCCAGCCGCGCACGCTCGACGAGATCGGCCAGGTCTACGGCGTGACCCGCGAGCGGATCCGCCAGATCGAGTCGAAGACGATGTCGAAGCTGCGGCACCCGTCGCGCTCGCAGGTCCTCCGGGACTACCTCGACTGATCCGCCGTCATGACGCGGACGTCGGCCGTACCCTTCAGGGGGTGCGGCCGACGTCCGTTTAGCGCCTGTTTGTGGGGCAGACCCGAACGGGCGATTCCTGATGGCCGGACGGGCGAAGGTCCCGAAAGCGACAGAACGGCCGATCGGGCACAGAAGCAGCCGGAACACCGTGAAAATCACCCGGTCCGGCTGGTCGCCCAACGATCAATTATCCGGATGCTGACTTCAGAGTCAACTTTCCGTGCCCGTTTGACCACTACCCGTACAACCTTCGGTGGTGATCGAAGAGTTGTGGGGATGTGATCGTTGACGTGGCACCCTTGGTGCACGGCACACTGTCCATACCAGGTGTGACCTCGGTCCCCCGAGGGCACCATGGGAAGGCCGCACCCACCACGGGTGTTGGACAATGGGTGAAGCACTACCGAAGAACCTGTTCATCGGTGACGACCCGAGGAGGTAGGCGATGACCCCGACCCTCACGCCGCCGCCAGAAACGGCGGCTCCCCCAGCCGCCGATGAACGCTGCGACCGTTGCAGCGCGGCGGGCAAGTTGCGGGTGACCATTGCCGGCGGCAGTGAGCTGGTGTTCTGCGGACACCACGCGAACAAGTACGCCGACGATCTCGTCAAGATCGCAGTGCAGTACGCGGCCGAGCCGGAGTTCACCTGGCGCGGCGCGGACATGATGCGCCGCTGATCCTGTCGAAGTCACACTGGTCCCGCCGGCCCCGGCGGAACCCGGCACAACCGAACGAGTCGACCCGATGACGGGGACGCCCAGGTGTGGGGCGTCCCCGTTTCCACATCCCCGGGCGACCTCGTCCGCAGGCGAGCGATCTGCCGGCCACCGGCCCCGGGACAACCCACCTCAAGACAAAATTCACGAAGTGCTTTATTTGCCCGCTTCCGGCGTGGCTGATTCCCCAGTGCTCCCGCGGGCACCGGTCGTCGCTGGCGCTCCTTCCTGCCAGTCGAGTGGGCGGCCAGAAAACCCAAGCGGCCCTCGCCACCCCGAAGCCCCATCGCTGGGCGACCCCGCGGCTTACAGCCGCCACCATGCGGCCCTCAGCCTCCCCCGCCACGTCTCACACGACCCCCAGCGCCTTTCGCCACCCGCGGCACCAAGGCGAACCGTGATCGAGCGTCCCCCATGTCGTTCTCACTACATCGGGGACGCCCTGATCTCGGTAGGACGGCCCGAGGGACGGCGTGCGTCCCATGACCCCGGCAGCGCGGGCGAGACATGCAGATGCGATGTAGGGCGGCGCCGTCGGTCATGTAGCACGACGCGGGGCCGCGTGACGTGCGACGCGTGACGTGCGACGCGTGACGCGTGACGTGCGGCGTCGGGCACGTAGCGCGATGCGGGGCCGCGTGACGTGCGACGCGAGACGTGCGACGCGAGACGCGGGGCCGCGTGCGTGACGTGCGGCGCGTGATGTGGGTGAGGGGTGCGGAGTCGCGGCTCGTCCCGGCCACCGGGGAACCGGCTCCGATGCCGCGTGCGGAGCGGAGCGCTAGCGGAGTCGGAGCACTCGGCGAGGTTTGCCCGCGGGAGCATGCGGGCCGCACCCCGCCGGAAGCGGGAATATGAACTTGATCCTGATTTTGCCCTTTTTCGATCCCCGCCAGACCAATTCCTCGTCAGACCAATTCCTCGTCAGATCGATCTCCGTCAGACCGCGGGGATGGCCGCGCCGAGGGCCGTGGAGACGTCGCGGGCCGAGGCGATGACGTCGGGGGCGTGGGTTTCGAGGTCGGTCATGGTGCTGTCCATGGCGAGCGTGGAGATGGAGATGCCGCCGAGGACCTGGCCGGTGTGGTCGAAGACCGGGGCGCCGACGCAGCGGATGCCCGGCTCGTTCTCCTCGTCGTCGACGGCGTAGCCGAGCGTGCGGACCCGGGCCAGGTGGGTGAGCAGGTCCTCCTCGCTGGTCAGCGTGGAGCGGGTGCGCTGGGCCAGGCCGGCCCGGCGGCAGATCGCCAGCACCTCCTCGTCGCCGAGCTGGGCCAGGATCGCCTTGCCGATCGCGGTGGTGTGCAGCGCGACGCCCATGCCGATGCGGGACGGCATCTGGTACGGCCGGCGGCCCTCCTGCTTGTCGACGTACACAGCCTCGTCGCCGCTGCGGATCGCGAAGTGCGTGGTGTATCCGGTGGCCTCACGCAGCGCCTGGAGCGCGCCGGACGCCTGCCGGGCCGGGTCGAAACGGTTCATCACCCGGCCCGCCAGCGTCAGGATGCGCGGGCCCGGCTCGTAGCTGCCGAGACCGTCCGGCCGGGCGAAGCCCCACAGCACCAGCGCCTGCAGGATGCGGTGCACGGTCGACTTGGAGACGCCGGTCGCCACGGCGATGTCGGTGACGCGGTGGTGCTCGGCGAGCGCCTCCAGCACCGCCAGCGTCTTGTCGATGGAACTGCCTTCCCTGGCCATGAGATCCAGCCTATTCGGTGGTGCTCAGCGCGCGAGCCAGCCTCCGTCCACCGCGAGGACGTGCCCGTTGACGTAGTCGGCCGCGGCCGAGGCGAGGAAGACGACCGCGCCGGCGACGTCCTCGGCACGGCCCCAGCGACCGGCCGGGATGCGCGATCTGATCTCGGCCTCGCGGACCGGGTCGGCCCGCAGCGCCGCCGTGTTGTCCGTCGCCATGTAGCCCGGCGCGACCGCGTTGACCTGCACGCCCCGGGCGGCCCACTCGCAGGCCAGCGCCTTGGTCAGGCCGGCCACGCCGTGCTTGGCGACGGCGTAGCCGGGCACGTGCACGCCGCCCTGGAAGGACAGCATCGACGCGACCGAGATGATCTTCCCACTGCGCCGGGCCAGCATGCGCGCGCCGACCGCCTGGCTGAGCAGGAACACCGCGTCGAGGTCGACGTCGAGCACCGCACGCCAGTCCGCGAACGGGTGCTCGGCCGCGGGCGCGCGCCGGATGATGCCGGCGTTGTTGACCAGGATGTCCACCTCCGGCAGCGCGGCGGCCGCGTCCGGGATCGCGGCGGTGTCGGACAGGTCGAGCACCCAGCGGGTGGCCTGCCGGCCGGCCTTGCGCACCTCCGCCTCGGTCTCGTCGAGGTCGTCGGTGCGGCCGTGCAGCACCAGGTCGGCACCGGCCTGGGCGAGCCCGACCGCGATGGCCCGGCCCATGCCGGTGCGCGCGCCGGTGACCAGCGCGGTCCGGCCGTGCAGCGAGAACGGTGAGGTCACCGCAGGTCGCCGATCGCGACCGGTTCGACGTCCTCGTACGCCTGGTTCTCGCCGCCCATCGCCCAGACGAACGCGTAGCTGCGGGTGCCGAACCCGCAGTGCACCGACCAGGACGGCGAGATCACGGCCTGCTCCGGCGCCACGATCAGGTTGCGGGTCGCGTCCGGCCGGCCCATGAGATGCACGACACGATCCGTCGACGGCAGGCCGAAGTAGAAGTAGACCTCGGTGCGGCGCTCGTGGGTGTGGCACGGCATGGTGTTCCACATGCTGCCGGGCGCGAGCACGGTCACGCCGAGCACGAGCTGGCAGCTCTGGATGCCCTTGACATGGATGTACTTGTAGATCGTGCGGTCGTTGGACCCGTCCTGGGAGCCGAGCCGCACCGGCTCGGCGTCGTCGAGCGTGGCCCTGACCGTGGGGTGGGTCGCGTGCGCGGGCGTGGAGACGAGGTAGAACCGGCCGTCGAAGCGCACCTCGCGGGCGCCGCGACCGACGTAGAGCACCTCCCGCGCCGCGAGCTCGTAGCGGTCGCCGTCGACGGTGACCGAGCCGGGCCCGCCGCCGATGTTGACCACGCCGAGCTCGCGGCGCTCCAGGAAGAACTCGGACCGCAGCTCCGCCGGGCAGGGCAGCTCGGTGGCGCCGTCCGACCCGCCGACCACGATGCGGTCCTCGTGCGAGTACGTCAGTCGCACCTCGCCGGGTGCGAACAGGTCCTCCACCAGGAACCGCCGGCGCAGTTGGTCGGTGTCCATCCCGGCCAGCTGGTCCGGGGCAGTGGCGTGCCGTGACTCCATGAGCCCTCCCCTACCTGTTGTTCCGCTGCGGTCGTTCCGCTACATAGGACAGTTTATCGACACATGAGACGGATCAGGCGGCCGCGACCGGCTGCCTCGGCTCGCCGGCCGGGTCGGTGTCGAGCGAGTCGATCAGGTCGTCGCGGTCCGGCGTCCGCTCCGGGCGGAGCAGCCCGATCGCCACGTAGAGCACCAGCGACGTGACCAGCGGGACGCCGACCACCATGGTCTGACTGGTCTCCTCCAGCACCCACCGGACGATCACCCAGACGCTGAGCCCGGCTGCCCAGGAGACGATCGCGGCGCTTGGCCCGCTCCGCCGGAACCAGGGCAGCAGGCCGAGCATCAACGGGATCGAGATGGGGCCCATCGTCGCGGCGACCACGTCCACCACGATCTTGAGCACCACTCCCTGGCCCTGGGTGGTCATCGCGATCACCATGCTGATCACCACGAACGTGAACGTGGTGATCCGGGCGAACAGCAGCTCGGAACGCTCGTTGAGGTTGCGGACCGCGCGGACCAGCACCGGAGCGATGTCGCGGATCACCACGGAGGAGATCACGTTGGCGTCCGAGGAGACCATCGCCATCGTGTGCGAGAAGAAGCCGGCCAGCACCAGGCCGATGATGCCGGGCGGCAGCAGCGTCTTGGCCAGCTCGACGTACGCCTGCTCGGGGTTGGCGATGCCGGGGACGATCAGCGGCGCCGCGAACATCGGCAGGAACAGGATCAGCGGCCAGACCAGCCACAGGCCGCTGGAGAGCAGCGCGGATCGCTTGGCGGCGGAGCCGGACGGCGCGGCCATGTAGCGCTGGGCCAGGTTCCACATGCCGCCGTTGTACTCGAACGTCTTGATGAACAGCAGCGCGAGGAAGAACGTCAGCGTGTACGGCCCGTTGAACGGGTCGCCGTGCCCGGGCGGCAGGTCGTCCCACATGGTCCACAGCGCGGAGACGCCGCCGAGGTGGCCGAGGAAGGCGATGAACATGGCGATGCCGGCCACGCCCTGGATGACGAACTGGCCGAAGTCGGTGAGCACGTCCGCCCAGAGCCCGCCCGCGGTGATGTAGACGAGCGTGACCGCGCCGGTGATCAGGATGCCCCAGACGATCGGGACGCCCGCGAAGCCGCGCAGCAGCACGGCGATGGCCACCCACTTGGCCGCGATGTCGACGACCTTCAGGAGCGCGCCGCTGTACGCCAGGGCCTGCTGGGTGGGGACGTTGTAGCGGCGGGCCAGGTACTCCAGCGGGGAGGCCACGCCGTGCTTGGAGCGCAGCCGGTTCCACCGGGCCGCGAAGACGAACGCGCCGATGCCGACGCCGAGACCGATCGTGAGCGCCCACCAGACGTACATGGCCAGGCCGTAGTTGTACGCGACCGCCGCGAACGCGACGAACATGATCGCGCTATAGCCAGACATATGGTGAGAAATTCCGGATAGCCACCAGGGGATCATGCCGCGTGCGGTGAAGAAGTCGGCGACGCTGTGGATGCGCTGCTTGGCCCACAGTCCGATGCCGACCATCACCACGAAGTACCCACCGATAACCACCCAGTCGAGCGTGGTCACGTGCCCTCCCTCCGTCGCTGTAACACGGGCGTCACAGATGTTCCGCTACACGAAACGCGACTGTCAATACATGGAACGCAGCGATCTTTGTCGATAGCAGAAATCGATCACCGTGCGAGAGAGGTCTTGACGGCGTTCCATGTCACGGGACAGAGTTCTCGGTGACGAAACAGGGAGGGCTCATGCCGAACATCACCGTCGAGCTGCTGTCCGGTCGCACGCTGGACCAGCGACGCGAATTCGCCGAGGCCGTCACCGCGGCCGCGGTCGACATCCTCAAGGCGAAGCGCGCCTCAGTCCGCATCCGCTTCGACGAGATCGAGCGCGAGGACGTGGCGAACGGTGGCACCCTGGAGTCCGACCGCGAGTAGAGCCCCGGCCCAGAGGTTTCCCCGGCGGCGACCGCCGCCGGGGTGTTGATCCGGCCACTCACCCGACCGGCATCAGGGGAGGAGCGCCAGCGACGACCGGTGCCCGCGGAAGCACGCCCTGCTGCCGCCCCGACTCCCGCCCCTACAACGCTGAGCCTCCGCCGGAAGCGGGAAGATCAAGATCTTGATCGTAGTTTGACCTTGACCTTGACCTGCCCAGCCCCGGCCTGACCCACAGCTCGCGGCTGTGGAATGACCGGGCCGGGAACCAGCGGCTAGAAAGTCTGGACGGTCGCGATGCGCTCTTCGAGCTGTTCGATGGTCGCCTGAGCGCTCGGTGGGCCGCCGCACAGGCGGCGCAGCTCCGCGTGGATCTTGCCGTGTGGCAGGCCGGTGCGGTGGTGATGCGCGGCGACCAGCGTGTTGAGCTTGCGGCGCAGCGCCACCCGGCGCTCGCCGGCGGTCAGCGGTGCGACCTGGGCCGGAACCTTCGGCTCGTCGTCCTTCTGCGCGGCCTTGCGGCGCTTCTGCGCGGCCAGTTGCTCGGCCTGCCGCTTGTTCAGCAGCGTGGTGACCTGCTCCGGGCTGAGCAGGCCGGGGAGTCCGAGGTATTCCTCCTCCTCGGGCGTGCCCGCCTGGGCACCGGTGCCGAACGAGGCGCCGTCGTAGATGACCTGGTCGAGCTCGGCGGAGGCGGACAGCGCCTGGAAGCGCTTCTCCAGCTCGCCGGACGCGTCCTCCTTCTTGTTCGCCCGCTCCAGCAGCTCGTCGTCGAGGCCGTCCTTCTCCTTCGGCGCGCCGAGCACGTGATCGCGCTGGACCTCCATCTCGCTGGCCAGCCCGAGCAGGTGCGGGACGCTGGGCAGGAAGACGCTCGCGGTCTCGCCCTGCTTCCGGGCGCGCACGAAACGGCCGATCGCCTGCGCGAAGTAGAGCGGCGTGGACGCGCTGGTCGCGTAGACACCGACGGAGAGGCGCGGGATGTCGACGCCCTCGGACACCATCCGGACCGCGACCATCCAGCGCTGGTCGCCGGTGGAGAACGTGGCGATCCGCTTCGAGGAGTCCGGGTCGTCGGAGAGGACCACCACGGCACGCTCGCCGGTGATCTTCTCCAGCACCTTGGCGTACGACCGGGCGGTCTGCTGGTCGCTCGCGATGACCAGACCGCCCGCGTCCGTGATGCCGTGCTTGCGGATCACCGAGAGCCGGTTGTCCGCGGCGCGCAGCACGGCCGGCATCCAGTCGCCGGCCGGGTCCAGCGCGGTGCGCCAGGCCTGCGCGACCAGGTCCTGCGTCATCGGCTCGCCGAGGCGCGCGGCCAGTTCGTCGCCCGCGTTCGTCCGCCACCGGGTCTCGCCGGAGTAGGCGAGGAAGATGACCGGCCGGACCACGCCGTCGCGCAGCGCGTCCGAGTAGCCGTAGGCGGCGTCCGAGCGGGACTGCTGCAGCCCGGCGTCGTTGCGCTCGTAGAGCACGAACGGGATCGGGTTCTCGTCCGAGCGGAACGGCGTACCGGTGAGTGCCAGGCGGCGGACCGCGGGCTCGAACGCGGCCTTCACGCCGTCGCCCCAGGTGCGGGAGTCACCGGCGTGGTGGATCTCGTCCAGGATGACCAGCGTGCGACGGGTCATGGTGCGCCGGCGGTGCACGTGCGGGGCCATGCCGACCTGCGCATACGTCACGACGGCGCCGTGGAAGTCGGCGGCGGAGTGCAGGTCGGCGTTGCGGAAGGCGGCGTCCAGCTGGATGCCGACCCGGGCCGCGGCCTGCGCCCACTGCGTCTTCAGGTGCTCGGTCGGCGCGACCACGGTGACCGCGTCGACCGTGCCGTCGACCAGCAGCTCGGCCGCGATGCGCAGCGCGAACGTGGTCTTACCGGCGCCCGGCGTCGCGACCGCGAGGAAGTCCTCGGAGCCCTGCCGGAGGTATTTGACGAGCGCCTTGCGCTGCCAGGCTCGCAGCGGGGGGAACGTCTCCAGCACCGGCGCAGACGGACTCAACCGTTCGATCCCCTCCGTGACGATGTGGTTACACAAAAAGTCCCCCGCGTCAATACGTTCGGCGCGGAGGCCCGGTCCAGCATAGCGGCGCGCGCTCGGCCGGGATGGCCGGAAGGAGACAGATCACCGCCGTGCCGTCACGTCGTCTCCGGCGGCACCGGAGCCGACCAGGAACGCAGCAGCGCGACGACGCGAACCACGAAGATGAGCACCGCGGGCGCGGCCAGCGCGACGCCGTCGTGCATCCCGAACCGGACGAACACGGCCACGAGTACGGCACCGGCCAGCGACGCGACCGCGTAGATCTCGCGCCGCAGCACCACCGGGATCTCGCCGAGCAGCAGGTCCCGCCCGACGCCGCCGCCGATGCCGGTGATCATGCCGGCCAGGCAGGCGCCGACCGCGGGCAGGCCGGCGTTCAGTGCCTTGACCGTGCCGGTGACCGTGATGAGTGCGAGGCCGGCCGCGTCCAGCAGCAGCACGGTCCAGCGCAGCCGGGAGAACTGGGGGTGCAGCCAGAACGTCGCGCCGGAGGCGACGGCCGCGGTGATCGCGTACCGCCAGTCCGCGAACGCCAGCGGCGGGACGGCGCCGATGATCAGGTCACGCACGATGCCGCCGCCGAGCGCGGCCACGAAGCCGACGAAGACGACGCCGAAGAGGTCGAGGCGCTTGACGATCGCCGCCGAGGCGCCGGACGCGGCGAACACGGCCACGCCGGCCAGGTCGGCGATCAGGAGGGCGCTGGGGGTGCTCACCGCCGCAGGTTAGATCAACTCCGCGGGACACACCGAAGAACCGCGCCGGTCACAGACACGTCCCGTCCCCCGACGAGCCGGCGCGGTCAGGTGGACGCTGACTAGTCCTGGAGCGACTCGTAGATCTCTTTGCACGCGGGGCACACCGGGGAGCCCGGCTTGGGCGTCTTGGTGACCGGGAACTTCTCACCGCACAGCGCGATCACGAAGGTACCCATCACGGCACTCTCGGCGATCTTTTCTTTCCGGACGTAGTGGAACATCTCCGGTCCGGTATCGGCTTCCTTGACCTCTGGGCGCTCAAGGATCTGGGTCGTCATAACCTCACACCTCCAAAGGTCCCAGTTTGACAGCTCACTCGGTGCCGGTCCACCGGACTCCGCGCAACCGCAGGTCCGTACCGTGGTGATCGTGAAAAACTCATCACTCCGCTACGGCGCCGAGGTGGCGGACGCGCTCCGCGACGGCCGTCCGGTGGTGGCCCTGGAGAGCACGATCATCTCGCACGGGCTGCCGCATCCGGACAACATCCGGGTGGCCCGCGAGATCGAGGAAGCGGTCCGCGCCACCGGCGCCGTGCCGGCGACCATCGGCATGATCGGCGGCGAGCTCATCGTCGGCCTGGACGAGTCTCAGGTCAGCCACCTCGCGAGCGCCGAGGGTGTGGCCAAGCTCTCCGTCCGCGACCTCGCGGTGGCGGCGGCGCGGCGCGCGGACGGCGCCACCACGGTCGCGGCGACCAGCGCGGTCGCGGCCGCGGCCGGGATCGGCGTGTTCGCCACCGGCGGGCTCGGCGGCGTGCACCGTGAGGCGAACGTCACGTTCGACGAGTCCGCGGACCTGACCACGCTCGCCCGCACGCCGATCGTGGTGGTCTGCGCCGGCGTGAAGTCGATCCTCGACGTCCCGGCCACGCTGGAGCGGATGGAGACGCTCGGCGTCACCGTCGTCGGCTACCGCACCCTCCGGTTCCCCGGCTTCTTCATCACCGACAGCGGGTACGAACTGGACTGGGCCGTCGACTCGCCGGAGCAGATCGCCGAGATGATCGCCGCGCAGGCCGCGCTCGGTGCGACCGCCGGCGCCACCGTGGTCGCGAACCCGCTGCCGGCCGGCGAGCAGCTGGACACCGCGCTGCACGACCGCACGCTCGCGGACGGCCTGGCACTGCTGGAGCAGAACAAGGTGACCGGCAAGGCCGTCACGCCGTTCCTGCTCTCCTACTTCCACTCCGCGACCGAAGGCGCGAGCCTCGCCACCAACGTCCGGATCATCCTGCGCAACGCCACGCTGGCCGGGCAGATCGCGGTCGCGTCCGCCGCGCGGTCCTGACGTGACCCGCATCCTGGTCGTCGGCGACGTGATCACCGACGTCGTGGCCGTTCTCGGCGGCCCGTTCGCGCCCGGCTCGGACACCCCGGCGACGATCCGCGTCGCCGGGGGCGGCCAGGCCGCGAACACGGCCGCATGGCTGGCCGCCGCCGGAGTCCCGGTCACGCTTGCCGGCGTGGCCGGCGACGACCAGGCGGGCGACACGCGGCTGGCCGAGCTGTCCGCCGCGGGCGTGACCACCGCGGTCCGCCGGGCGGCCGGCGCGGTCACCGGCACGATCATCGTGCTCAGCGCGGGCGGCGAGCGCTCGATGATCACCGAACGCGGCGCGAACCTACTGCTCCGCCCGGCGGACGTGGACGCGGCCCGCACACCGGACGTGACCCGCCTGCACCTGTCGGGTTACGCGCTGCTCTCCGAGGCCACCCGCCCGGCCGCCCGGCACGCGCTCCGCCAGAACGCCGCGACCAGCGTCGACGCGGCCTCCGCGGAGCCGTTGCGGCAGGTGGGCGCACAGGCCTTCCTGTCCTGGGTACGCGGATGCGACCTGCTGCTCGCCAACGCGGACGAGGCCGCGGTGCTGGCCGGCCCGGGCCGCCCCGACGAGCAGGCGCGCACGCTCGCGGCCGCGACCGGCGGCACCGCCGTGGTCAAGCGCGGCGCCGCGGGCGCGATCTGGGCGTCCGCGGACGGCTCACTGACCGAGCTGCCGCCGTCCCTGGCGGCCTCCGTCACCCCGGTGGACCCGACCGGCGCCGGCGACGCCTTCGCCGCCGGCCTGCTCGCCGCCCTGCTCCATGGCGCCTCCCCGATGAACGCGCTCGCCGCGGCCCACGCCCTCGGCGCCCGCGCCGTCACCACGATCGGCGCCCGTCCCCCGGGCCGCTGACCCACGCCCGCGCCGTCCTGGGCTCCGCTTGATCCACCCGCCGCCGCTCCACACGGCCGGCAGGGCGTCCACGGCCCTTTGCTTTGCTTACCTCGCCGCCTCGCCGCGCGCACCGACGGTCCCCCGATGCCGGTAAGCAGAGCAAAGCCGACTGGCCGCGAGGCATCCCCGCGCCCGTGGCACGTCTCGCGCCCGTGGCACGTCTCGCGCCCTCTTTGCTCTGCTTACCTGCCGCCTCGCTCCGCGCACCAGCAGCCTGCCGGGCCGGCGAACGCGCCGGTAAGCAGAGCAAAGCCGCTGGCGGGAGGGCCCGGCGACTGTGGCGCGGCCGGGAGGTGACCGGCGGCGGTGGGCGCGGAGGTCTTCGGTGACCAGCGGCGGACCGGCTCCGATGCAGCGTCCGGAGCGGCGGCGGAGGCCGCCGCGAGCGTTTGCCCGCGGAGGCACCACGCCGGAAGCGGCAAAGCAAGCCCTTGATCCGCAAAGGTCTCCGCCCCGGAAACACAGCGCCCCCGGAAGGCACCACGCCGGAAGCGAAAAGTGGTCCCGCGAACCGCAACCGAGCGGAACGTTGGGGTTCAGGGCTCGGCCCCGGGAAATCCGGCGCCCGCGGAAGCAAACGGGCTGCACCACGCCGGAAGCGGGAGTATCCGCTTCTGAAGGGTTCTCGACCCTCAGGGCTCGTGGTCGATGGTGGGCGCGGCCTGCTGCGCGGGAAGGGCGGCCGGGCCCGGGTCGATGCGGTGCGTCGGGCGGCGCATGCGGTGACGGTCCTTGGGCGGGCCGTCGTTTGCGAGGATGACGGCGAGCCAGGGCAGGATGACCATGCCGGCGGCGCAGAGCGAGAGCCAGAGCCAGAGCAGTGGTACGTCGAGGCTGATCAGGACCGCGCCGGCGATCAGGCAGAACGTGCGGATCAGCATCATCACGACGTACCGGATCTGGCGGCTGCGGAACTCGTCCTGCGGGCTGCGCGGCGCGTCGGTGATCAGGCTGGGCCCGCGCTCCTGGCGTCTCACCGAAATCCTCATTCCCGGGGCGTTCGTGCTCCCGATGGTCCATCCTCGCACTTTCCGCACCGCGGTACCGGCCGGGTCGCGCGCGATCTGCACTACACCGCGCGACGCGGTCCAGGTCCGCACGCCGCGGGATGAAACTTTTCTTCGCCACTCGACGCATTGATGACATTTTCGCGAGTGAATCTCCGCTTGCCTGTCCAAAAACCGACTTACACGACTTATACGTGTTTGACGGTTCTGATCTTGCCGACTCTTGGGTACAAATTGGATGCGGCCGTAAATATGGTCGTGAAACACATATATAGGGAGAATTACATGCAGATCAAGAAGATCGTCGCCGGTGTCGCTCTGGCTGGTGTCGCCACGTTCGGCGGCTTCTCCATGGCCTCCCCCGCCATGGCCGGCGGCGGTTCGACCCCCGCGCTCGTTGACATCACCGGTGTCAACATCCTGAACGGCAACGAGGTCACGCTGCTGCAGAACGTGCAGATCCCGGTCGCGGCCGGCCTGTGCGGGCTCAACGTCAACGTGCTCTCGCAGCTCATCGCGAACAACCAGATCTCGGAGTGCTCGCCGTCCTCCAGCAGCACCATTCTCAACAAGGTGCTGTTCAAGAACTTCAAGGTTCAGAAGCACTGATCACCCAATCCCCCGGGTGATTGATGCATCCCCCACCGATGGCCCCGGCACTTCCGTGCCGGGGCCATCGGCCCTTATGGTCATCGAGGTAGCAACGGCAGTAGCACCCGGCGGCATACCGCCGGTAGCATCGAGACATGAAACTCAGCATCAGCCTGTCCGACGAGGACGTGAGATTCGTCGACGAGTACGCGCGGCGCGCTGGCATAGCCGGACGGTCCACGGTCGTGCACAAGGCCGTGGAGCTGCTTCGCCTGCAAGACCTGGAGCGGGCCTATGCCGACGCCTGGGACGAGTGGGACGGCAGTGAGGACGCCGCCCTCTGGGAGAACACCAGCGGGGACGGGATCGTCGATGCGACGAGGTGACATCTACCTTGTCGATCTTGATCCGGCCCGCGGGTCCGAGGCGAACAAGATCCGGCCCGCAGTGATCGTCAGTAACGACGGCGCCAACAGATCGGCCGAGAGATCAGGACACGGAGTCGTCGCAGTCGTGCCGGTCACCTCGAACACCGACCGCGTCCACCCGTTTCAAGTCCTGTTGGAGGCGGGTGAAGGAAGCCTCGCGCAGACGTCGAAGGCGCAGGCCGAACAGGTGCGAGCCGTCAGCACCGCACGGCTCGTCCGGCGGCTCGGAGCGCTCCGCCCACAGACCATGCACTCCCTCGACGACGCTCTCCGGCTGCATCTCTCCCTTTAGAGCCGGGTCAGGACTCGGCGGCCTTGGCGGCGGCTTTGGACTGCTTCTTGTACTCGCGGACCTTGGCCAGGGACTCGTCGTCGACGATGTCGGCGACGGAGCGGAACGAGCCGTCCTCGCCGTAGCCGCCGGCCGCCTCGCGCCAGCCGGGTGGTCGCACGCCGAGCTGCTTGCCGAGCAGCGCGACCAGGATCTGCGCCTTCTGCCTGCCGAAGCCGGGCAGCGCCACGATCCGCGTGAACAGCTCCGCGCCGGTCGCCGCGTCCTTCCACAGCGCGGTCGCGTCGCCGTCGTAGTCGTCGACCAGCGCCCGGCACACCTCCCGCACCCGCGCGGCCATCGCCTTCGGGAACCGGTGCAGCGCCGGCGGCTGCGCGAAGATCGCGAGCAGCGCCTCCGGGTCGAACCCGGCCAGCTCGACCGCGGTCGGCTCGTGCCCCAGCCGCTGTGCCAGCACCCACGGCGACGTGAACGCCTTCTCCATGGTGATCTGCTGGTCGAGCGTCAGCCCGATCACCACCGCCAGCGGATCACGATCGAGCAACGCGTTGGCCTCGGCGTCGATGGGCAGCGAGAACGTCATACCGTCATCTTGCTACCTCCGGAGCGGCCGCGTGCATCAAGGGGCACGGGGATTATGTACATCTTCCTGTACCATTCAGGAATGGCACGTCAAGAGGTACTCGGGGTGGCCGAGGCGCGCCGGCAGCTGCCGGATCTTCTCGCCGGCTTCAGTCGCGGCTCCGCCGATTCGGTCTATCTGGGAGCGCATCGGAAGGCGGTGGGTGTCCTCGTGCCGGTGCGGGTCTATGACGAGTTGAGGGGCGAGCGCGAGCACGCCGTCGAGGACGCAGTCGGATCACTGCGAGCGGAAGGACTGGAGCCGTCCTCGGTCGCGACCGAGCTGGCCGGTCTCTTCGCGAGCGGCCGCATCACCGCGGGGCAGATGGAAGCGATGCTGCTGGCGTACCATCGCGCTGCATGACCGAGGAGGATCCGTACGTCGAGGATTCCGGCGTTCTGATCAACAAGCTCGGTCTCACCTCGGCGCCCGCGCTCAGCCGCGCCGAGGCCGACCTCACGTTCGCGGCCATGCTCCGCATCTCCGTTCACGCCGTGCCCGGCGACTACGACCTGCGCCACCTGAGCCGATTCCACCGGGAGATCTTCGGCGCGGTGTACGAGTGGGCGGGCCGGATCCGCACCGTGAACATCGCCCGCACCAGCCAGGACATGTTCTGCCAGTGGCGCTTCATCGAGTCGTACTCGGCCGGGGTCTTCAGCGAACTCGCGGAGGAGAACCGGCTTGCCGGGCTCACGCGTCGCGCCTTCGTCCGGCGGCTCGCCCACTACTACGCCGAGATCAACGCGATCCATCCGTTCCGTGAGGGCAACGGCCGGACGCAGCGCGCCTTCCTGCGCCAACTCGCCCGGGAGGCCGGCTGGCGACTGGCGTGGAAGGACCTGGCCGGCCCGGAGAACGACCGCGCCTCGGCCGCGGCCCTGCACGGCGACGAGGAACCTCTGGTGCGGCTGCTCGATGGACTGATCACACCGCTCTGAGGATCAGCGATGATCGCGACGTGGGTCCCGCGACAGTGGAGAATATCGGCATGAGCAGGTCGTCGATCGTTGCGGAGCTGGATCTGTCGCCGCATCCGGAAGGAGGGTGGTACCGGCAGACCTGGCGAAGCGGGCACGAGTTCGCACCGGAGGGCTATCCGGGGACGCGGGCGGCCGCCACCGCGATCTACTTCCTGCTGCACCCGGGTGAGGAGGCGCGCTGGCATCAGGTGCGCTCCGACGAGCTGTGGCTGTGGCACTCCGGCGGGCCGATGACGCTGCGGACGGGTGGCGACGGCGAGCGGCCGAGCGAGTTCGTGCGGTCGCTGGTGCTGGGCGTGGACCTGAAGGCGGGACAGCGGCCGCAGGGGCTGGTGCCGGCCGGGACGTGGCAGGCGGCGGTGCCGGCCGGGCATGAGCCGGCGCTGGTGACGTGCATCGTGGCGCCCGGCTTCGAATATGAGGACTGGCGCCTCGCGTAGCGCAAAACCCCCATAGGGAACAATGGGCGCCGTGACCGACATGCTCCTCTCCGACGACGGCGTCCAGCGGCTCCGCGAGGCGCTCACGCGCACCGGCTACACGGCCAGGGGGATCGCGGACCGGCTCGGGCCGGAGGCGACCGCGGCGGTCGGCCGGAACGACTTCCGGGCCGCCCTGCGCGCGACCGAGGAGCGCGACCCGCTCGCGACGCTGATCCGGCTGTTCGTGTGCGCGCAGACGGAGTCGGAGAAGCACGTCGCCGAGGCGCTGCCGCTGGCCGAGGCGCTCGAGGCCGGCATCGTCGAGAAGCACGGCGACGGTCTGCGCCAGGGCGTGGACCTCGAACCGTACGGCGACGACTACTGGATCGTCTCGGACGTCCCGGCGCGCCCGGGCCGCCCGCTCCCGGCCGACCACGTGCTCGGCGTCGGTGGCGCCTCGACCACGCTGGCCGCCGCGACCATGCGCCGGCGGGTCGGCACCGCGCTGGACCTCGGCACCGGCTGCGGCGTCCAGGCGCTGCACCTGAACGAGCACGCCCGGCAGGTCACCGCGACCGACCTGAGCGAGCGTGCGCTGCGCTTCGCCGCGACCACGGCCGCGCTGAACGGCCAGAGCTGGGAGCTGCTCCGCGGCGACCTGGTCGAGCCGGTCCGCGGCAGGCGGTTCGACCTCGTGGTCAGCAACCCGCCGTTCGTGGTCGGGCCGGGCGTGGCGACGCACACCTATCGCGACTCCGGCCGGCCGGGCGACGCGGTCTGCGCCGAGCTGGCCGCGGCGGCACCGAACCTGCTCACCGAGGGCGGCACCATGCAGTTCCTGGCGAACTGGGTGCACGTGGACGGCGAGGAGTGGGAGGACCGGGTCGCGGGCTGGGTGGCCGGGACCGGGCTGGACGCGTGGGTGATCCAGCGCGAGGTCGCGGACCCGATGTCGTACGTCGACCTGTGGCTGGCGGACGCGTCCGACGGCGGCGACCCGCACCGGAAGGCCGCGTGGCTGGACTGGTTCGACGCGCACCGGATCGAGGCGGTCGGCTTCGGCTTGATCAGCCTGCGTCACACCGGCGCGGCCGACCCGGTGGTCCGCGTCGAGGATCTCCGTCAGCAGGTCGAGGGCACGCTCGGCGAGCGGGTCCGGGACTGGTTCGGCACGCAGGACTGGCTGCGTGCGCAGGATCGCGCGGCGCTGCTCACCACGCGTTACAGGCTGGCCGACGGCGTGGCGCTGCTGCAGGAGGCGACCATGGGCGACGAGGGCTGGCTGGTGGACCGCCAGGTGCTGCGGATGACGCACGGGCTGCGCTGGTCCGAGGAGGTCGACCCGCTGGTGCTGGCGCTGGTCAGCGGCGCGGACGGCCGGGTGCCGCTGCGCGAGCAGCTGTCCGTGCTGGCGATGGCGCACGACACCCCGGAAGAGGATCTCGTCGATGCCGCGCTGCCGCTGATCGGTCACCTGGTCGAGCGCGGACTGGTCACGCCGGAGCGGTAGCGAGCGAAAGCCTTGCGACCGGCGGATACTGTCGCTTGGAGCCAGATCGAGATCCTACGGAGGACGTCGTGGTCTTCAAGCGGTTCATGCAGGCCCTTGGCGTGGGCGGCCCGTCGGTGGAGACGGTGCTCGCCAACCCCAACGCCCGCCCCGGTGGTTACCTGGAGGGCCAGGTGCACGTCACGGGCGGCGATCACGCCACCGACATCGAGTACGTTTCCCTCGGCCTGGTCACCCGCGTGGAGGTGGAGAGCGGCGACAGTGAGTACGACACCACGCAGGAGTTCCACCGGTCGCGGCTGACCGGCGCGTTCCGCCTGGAGCCGGGCCAGCGCCACGACATCCCGTTCCGCTTCGACGTGCCGTGGGAGACGCCGATCACCCACGTCTACAACCAGTACCTGCACGGCATGACCATGGGCCTGCGCACCGAGCTGGAGGTGGCGCGCGCGGTCGACAAGGGCGACCTGGACCAGGTCGCGGTCTTCCCGCTGCCGGCCCAGGAGCGCATCCTGGACGCGCTGCAGCAGCTCGGCTTCCGGTTCACCCGGGCCGATGTGGAGCGCGGCCGGATCTACGGCGTGGAGCAGACGCTGCCGTTCTACCAGGAGATCGAGTTCTACCCGCCGCCGCAGTACGCGTCCGGCATCAACCAGCTGGAGCTGACGTTCGTGGCGACCGCCCGCCACCTGCAGGTCGTCCTGGAGATCGACAAGCGGGGCGGGCTCTTCACCGAGGGTCACGACGCGTTCGGCCGGTTCACGGTCGACTGGGCCACCGCCGACTCCACGAACTGGGTGGCTCAGCTGGACAACTGGCTGCGCCAGTCGGCCCAGCGCCGCGGCCTGTTCTTCTAGACGATCTAAAGATCCAGGATCAGGGTGTTGGGACCGGCGTTGACGCTCTCCACCATCATGTGGGTGCGGAACCGGCCGGTCTCCACCTTGGCCCCGCGATCGCGCAACGCATCGACGACGGCGGTGAACAGCGGCTCCGCGACCTCGGCCGGAGCCGCTGCCGACCAGGTCGGCCGCCGCCCCTTGCGCGCGTCGCCGTAGAGCGTGAACTGGCTGACCACGAGGATCCCCGCGCCGAGGTCGGCCGCCGACCTCTCCCCCGGCAGCAGCCGCAGCTCGTGGATCTTCCGCGCCATCGTCTCCGCGGTGGCCGGCGTATCCGTGTGCGTCACTCCCAGCAGCACCAGCAGGCCCTCCCCGATGGACCCGACCACCTCTCCACCCACAGTAACACTTGCCCTACTCACCGTCTGAATCACCGCTCGCATGGCCGCCACCCTGCCATAAAGCCGACTGAGGACTCCTCATCTACGGCGAACGCAGAGAACATCTCCCGGATTAGTGCCACAAGGGGTTCGCCTTACCTCCGCTTAACGGGGTTTGGAGAAAGCTGTCTCTCACCGGCACGACGTGTTGGTAACGCGCCACTTGTTGGAAGCGGGGAGGGGACTCAAGGTGGTCCTGCAGATGGTGATGGAGAACGTGATCAGCCCGGCCGTCGCGGCCGAAGAGAACACTGTCGCGGCCGAAGAGAACACTCCGGCGGCGGACGACGCCCTGGAGACGGTTTCCGACCTGGACGCCACGGATGAGCGGGGTGTCTCGGCCGACCTGGTGCGGGCCTACCTGAACGGGATCGGCCGCACGAAGCTGCTCACCGCCGTGCAGGAGGTCGAGCTCGCCAAGCGAATCGAGGCCGGCCTCTACGCCGAGGAGCTGCTCTCCACCACGCACAGCGACGAGCTGACCATCATCGTGGCAGAGGGCCGCAAGGCCAAGGACCACCTGCTGGAGGCGAACCTCCGCCTGGTCGTCAGCATCGCGAAGCGCTACACCGGTCGTGGCATGGCGTTCCTGGACCTCATCCAGGAGGGCAACCTCGGCCTGATCCGCGCGGTCGAGAAGTTCGACTACACCAAGGGCTACAAGTTCTCCACGTACGCCACCTGGTGGATCCGCCAGGCCATCACCCGCGCCATGGCCGACCAGGCCCGCACCATCCGCATCCCGGTGCACATGGTCGAGCAGGTCAACCGCATGGTCCGCGCCCGCCGCGAGCTGTCCGTGTCGCTGGGCCGCGAGCCCTCGGTCGCGGAGATCGCCACCGCGATGGGCGTCCAGGAGTTCCAGGTCATCGAGCTGATCTCGTACGATCGCGAGCCGGTCAGCCTGGACCAGGCGGTCGGCGAGGACGGCGAGAGCGCGCTCGGCGACTTCGTGGCCGCGGACAGCGTCCAGCCCGGCGAGGGCACGTCCCCCGGCGAGCTGCGCAACGAGGTCGAGATCGTGCTCTCCTCGCTCTCCCAGCGCGAGCAGGCCGTGATCCGCCTCCGCTTCGGCCTCGACGACGGCCGGCAGCGCACGCTCGACGAGGTCGGCCGCGAGTTCGGCCTGTCCCGGGAGCGCATCCGCCAGATCGAGAAGGTCACGCTGCTCAAGCTCCGCGACCCGAGCCGCGCGTCCCGCCTCGAAGCCTACGCCGTCACTAGCTAGTCACCAGCCGGCTCCCAGGCCGGTCGTTTCACAGCCGCTGGCTTTGGGTCAGGCCAGGGCTGGGATGGGCTGGCAGATCAAAATCAAGAGCTTGGATCAAAGGCCTCACCGTCACCAACTGGCTCCCAGGCCGGTCATCCCACAGCCGCTGGCTTTGGGTCAGGCCAGGGCTGGGATGGGCTGGCAGATCAAAATCAAGAGCTTGGATCAAAGGCTTGATTTTCCCGCTTCCGGCGGGGTTGCGTTCCGAGTGCTCCCGCGGGCTCCAGATTCGCGGGTGGTCGCCGAAGACCCGCGGGGGTGCGGATCTTCGGCGACGTGCAAGGAGTGGGGGGATGTGCGCCGGCCGCCGGGCCGATCGGGGGGAGTGATCGGGCCGGCGGCCGGCACCGGGTGCGGCGTGCGGGCGGTGTCGCGGGGGGATGCGAACGCCCGGTGCCGCGAATGCGGGGGGTGCTGGTCTGCGGGCCGGAACATGCCGGCCGGTTGTGGGTCGAGCGGTCGTGACTCAGCCGGCACGCCGGCTGATCGCGGGTCGTGCGTCGAAGCGATCGCTGGTCAGGGTCGTCATGGGACGGGGCGGTCGTGAGCCGGGTGGTCGCGGGTCAGCCGGCGAGGCGGCCCGGGTGCGGGTCGGTCCATGGGGGTGGGCCGGGGACGCGGACGCCGCGGACCAGGTCGGCGCGGACCAGGACGTGGCGCAGCTCGCCGTCGGTGCCGCCCGGGGTGACCTCCACGCCGGTGAGGCCGAGCCACTCGAGCGCCGGGAACTCCGCGGGGTCGGCACCCAGCCGGGTGATGCGCAGCGTGAGCGGACCGTTGCCGTAGCAGTAGTCCGTCTGCTGGATCCGGAGGATGTCGCCGGTGCCGAGCGGGTGGTCGGGGGCCGGGAGGCGTAGGTCAAACTCGATCCGGACATCATGGTCGATCATCGCGTCGTCCTTCGGGCAGGCCGATGCCTAACGATGTCGTCCGTGAGGGGAGGGAGCGGTCACGGCCGGGATTACCGGCGCCGGCCGATCGTCACGGTACGGCGGAGATCTCTCCGTCCACTATTGACCGACTCTTCCGCGTAAACAAGTGGTCACCATGAGTCGATCAATGCGACTTTGAGCGCCAAGTGCACACCGCATGGAAGTTGCAGGTTGCACTCACACGTTCGTGTCACGCGCCGCCGCGCAGCCGTCGCGGGCCCGGATCGCCACGCTCCCCCGGCGCGCCGACCTGCACCGATCCGTGCAGCACGGCGAAGCCGTCCGGTCGGGCGAGCACCGGGTTGAGCGACAGCGAGCGGATCTCCGGGTGCTCGTCGACCAACCGGCCGACCCGAACCAGCAGCTCAGCGAGGGCGGCCCGGTCGACCGGCGCGGCACCGCGGAAACCGCGCAGCAGTGGTGCGCCGCGCGGCTCGTCGACCAGCGCGGCCGCGTCCAGATCGGTGAGCGGGGCGGCGCGCCAGGCCCGGTCGCCGACCAGCTCCATCGCGACGCCGCCGAGTCCGAAGCCGACGATCGGGCCGAACTGCGGGTCCTCCACCATCTCGACCACGCACGCGACGCCGGGCGCCGCCATCGGCTGCACGATCACGCCGGTGCCGAACGGGGACAGCTCGCGATAGGCGCGCTCCACGTCGGCCGCGGAGCCGAGGTCCAGCCGGACCGCGCCGAGGTCGATGCGGTGCCGCAGTCCCCCGCCGGCCGCCTTCAGCGCGACCGGGTAGCCGTGCCGGTCCGCCACCGCGACCGCGTCCGCCGCGGACTGCACGGTGCCGGACGGCACGACCGGGATGCCGTAGGACGCCAGCAACTCCGGCGCGTTCACCCCCGGAGCCCGCGGCCCAGGATCGCCCGGCTCCGGACCCGAAGGCGCCGGATCGCGCGGCACCGAATCGAAGAGCGCCGGATCACCAGGGGCCGGGCCTGACGGCGCCGGATCACCAGGGGCCGGGCCTGACGGCGCCGAACCACGTGGCGCCGGACGCGGGAGCTCCGGGCCGTACCCTCGGATCAGGTCCTTTGCTCTGGTGGGGTTGATGCCGGGGAGGTCGGGGATGCTGCCGGGCGGGCGGCGCAGCCAGTCGGCGTAGGTGACGACGCGGGCGAGCGCGCGCACCGCCTCCTCCACGGACGGGTAGGACGGGATGCGGTCCGGCAGCGTGCCGGCCAGGAACATCGCGACCGTGGGCTTCTCCCCCGCCAGCGCCACGCTCGCCACCGCGGACGCGAAGTCCGCGTCCTCGTCCGCGTGCTGGCCGGGCAGCGGCGGCGCGAACACCGCGACCAGCGCGTCCACCCGCTCGTCCGTGGCCGCGTCGGCCAGCGTGTCCGCGAAGTCGTGCGCGCTCGCGGCCGGCGGCACGTCGTGCGGGTAGCTCTCGGCCAGCGTCAGGCCGGACGTGTGCACGGCCGCGGCCGCGAGCGCGGTCAGCGCGGACGAGTTGCCGACCACGCCGATCCGCCGGCCGGCCGGAAGCGGCTGGTGCGCGAGCAGCACGCCCACGTCGAACATCTCCGCGACCGTGTCCACCCGGATCACGCCGGACCGGGCGAACAGCGCGGTGACCGCGGCCGGGTCGAGGCCGGGCACGTCCGGTGTGGCCGGGCGGGCGGCCGACGCGACCGCGACCACCGGCTTGGTGCGGCCGATCCGGCGGGCCAGCCGGGCGAACTTGCGCGGGTTACCGAACGTCTCCAGGTAGAGCAGGATGACGTCGGTCGCGGGGTCGTCCTGCCAGTACTGCAGCAGGTCGTTGCCGGAGACGTCGGCACGGTTGCCGGCCGAGACGAAGCTGGACAGGCCGAGCCCGCGCCGGTCCGCCGCGTCCAGCAGCGCCACGCCGAGCGCGCCGGACTGGCTGAAGAAGCCGACCCGGCCCGCGGTCGGCAGCCGCGGCGCGAGCGTGGCGTTCAGCCGGACGCCGGACGACGTGTTCGCGATGCCGAGACAGTTCGGCCCGATCAGCCGCAGGCCGGCGTCGCGGGCCGCGCGCAGCAACTCGCGCTCCGCGGCCGCGCCCACCGGCCCGGTCTCCGCGAAGCCGGCCGAGACCACGACCAGGCCGCGCACGCCGGCCCGGGCCGCGTCCGCCACCACCGCGCCGACCGCACCGGGCGGCACCGCGACCAGTGCCAGGTCGATCTCGGTGCCCGCGTCCACCGCGCTGCGCAGCGCGGGCAGCCCGGCCACGCGCGTGGCCGACGGGTGGATCGGCAGCACCGGGCCGGTGAAGCCGCCGTCGCGCAGGTGGGCCAGGAGCGCGGCGCCGATGCCCTGGCCGCTGGCGCTGGCGCCGTAGACCGCGACCGCGCGCGGCGACAGCAGCGGCACGATCGAGCGGGCCTCGGTGCGGTGCTCGCGGCGTTCCTGCACCTCGCGGGACAGCTCGGTGGGCGCGATCGGGAACGTCAGGTGGACGACGCCGTCCTCATATTTGCGCGCGATCGAGTAGCCGGCGTCCGCGAAGACGCGCAGCATGGCGCCGTTGGCGGGCAGCACCTCGGCCACGAACCGGGTCAGGCCCTCCTGACGGGCGGCCGCGGCCAGGTGCTCCAGCAGCACGGATCCGATGCCGCGGCCCTGGTGCGCGTCCTCCACCACGAACGCGACCTCGGCCTCCAGCGAGTCGGCGCCGAGCCGCTCGTACCGCCCGACCGCGAAGATCTCGCCGCCGCTCGTCAGCACCAGCGCCTCCCGGTCATGGTGGTCGACCGTGACGAAGCGGCGCAGGTCGCGCTCCGGGATCCGCGGGTACGGGCTGAAGTAGCGCAGGTAGCGGGTGCGCTCGGAGAACCGGGAGTGCATGGCGACGATCGCGGGCGCGTCCTCCGGCCGGATCTGCCGCAGGTGTGCCGTGCTGCCGTCACTGAGCAGCACGTCCGCGTCCCGTGCGCCCCGGGGGACCGTCTCGGTCATCAGTCCCTCGGATCGTGCGGGTCCAGGCCGTGCAGCGGGAACACGGCCCGGCGGGTGGCCATCACGGCCCGGTCCACCGCGTCCGGCTCGCCCTCCGGCTCCCACGGCACGTGCGCCGGATCGACGTCGTCCGTCATCCGCTCCGGGATCTCGGCCTGGCCCAGGTGGCCCTGCGCGATGCGCTGCGCCGCGAACGCCCGCCAGTCCGCCGGCGTGTGTGTGGCCGGGTCGAGCGGCGCGCCGGTCGCGATCGCCAGCAGGTGCGTCCAGGCTCGCGGGACCACCTCGACCAGCGCGTATCCGCCGCCGCCGGTGGCCAGCCAGCGGCCCTCGCACAGCTCGTCGGCGAGCGCGCGGAACGCCAGGTAGGTCGCGCGCTGCCCGTCCACGGAGAGGCGCAGGTCGGCGAGCGGGTCGAGCCGGTGCGCGTCCGCGCCGCACTGGGTGAGGAGGATCTGCGGCCGGAACGCGCGGAGCAGGCCGGGCACGACCGCGTGGAACGCGCGCTGCCAGCCCGGGTCGGTGGTGCCGGGCGGAAGCGCGACGTTGACCGCGTAACCCTCGGCGCCGGGCGCGCCGGTCTCGTCCGGAAAGCCGGTGTTCGGGAACAGCGCCAGTGGCGTCTCGTGCAGGCTGATGGTGAGCACGCGCGGATCGTCGTAGAACGCGGCCTGCACGCCGTCGCCGTGATGGACGTCCACGTCGACGTAGGCGACGCGTTCCGCGCCCAGGTCGAGCAGGCGGGCGATCGCGATGGCCGGGTCGTTGTAGACGCAGAAGCCGGCGGCGCGGCCGGGCATCGCGTGGTGCAGGCCGCCGGCCACGTTGACCGCGCGGGTGGCCTCGCCCTTCCAGATCGCCTCGGCCGCGGCGACGGTGGCGCCGGCGATGCGCGCGCTGGCCTCGTGCATGTTCTCGAAGACGGGGTTGTCCGGGCTGTTCAGCCCGTAACCGGAGAAGAACGGGTCGTTGATGGCGGTGCGGACCGCCTCCATGTAGTCCTTCGTGTGCACGCGCTCGATCAGCGCGTCCTCCGCGACCGCCGGCGCGATCACGCGCACGCCGGGGCGGCGGAGCAGGCCGAACTCGCGGGCGAGGGCCATGGTGAGTTCCACGCGGACCGGGTTGAGCGGGTGGTCGCCGAGGTCGTATTGCAGGAGGGACTCGTCCCAGACGACGACCGTGCCGGCTGAACCAGATGTCGGGCTCTCCATGCGGCCATCGTCGCACGCGGATCGGCCAGTCAGCGGACCAGCTGTGAGACTTCCTAGGAGCGATTCTCAACGCGGCAAGCAAGTCAATGCTCTCGATGAGTCCACTGTCGGGGGCTGATCGGATCGGGAACCGCGTTGAGAAGAGTTCGATCTACAGGCCCCGATGACCTGCCGCGCGCAGCGCGCCGTCGAGCGCGCCGAGCGCCTGCGCGGTGATCGCGGGCCGGTCGGCCTCCGGATAGCCACGCGCGGCCCAGGCCAGGCAGGCCGCGTCCAGGAAGCCGAGGTAGCCGTGCAGCGCGTAGTCCAGATCCGAATCCTCGGTCTCCAGCATGGCGCGCATCAGGCGGACGTAGTAGGCCCGGCTCTCGGTGCGCAGCTCCGCGGCGACCGGTGGCTCGCCGCCGGGCGACTGCAGCGGCGCCAGCCAGCCGACCGCCCAGACCGCGACCGAGTCCAGGTAGACGCGGATGCTCTCGGCGAGCCGCTCGCGCGGGGTGGCGTCCTCGGGGAGCGCGGTGTCCGCGACGCGCTGGCGGTCCAGCAGCAGCCGGACCGACTGGCGCACGGTGGCCAGGTAGAGCCCGCTCTTGCTGCCGAAATAGCGGTGCACGAGCGCCTCGGAGGCGCCGGCCGCCTCGGCCACCCGGGCCACGGCGACCGCGTCGTAGGGATTGCCGGCGAAGGCCTGGCCGGCGGCGGTCAGGATCGCCTCGCGGCGGGCCGCCTCGCCGAGTCGTTGCCGGGGGCGTCGATCGGTGCGGGTCACGGTGGCCACTCTACCGCGTTAGTGAGTTAGGCTCAGTAAAACCCCTCACGTCACTTCGGGAGACACCACATGGGCTGGGTCGAGCACGCGATCCTCTGGCACGTCTATCCGCTCGGCTTCACCGGTGCGCCGCGTGCGGCCGGGCCGGACGAGCCGGTGGTGCACCGCCTCAAACACCTGGAGTCCTGGCTGGACTACCTGATCGAGCTGGGGTGCAACGGGCTGCAACTCGGCCCGATCTTCGCCTCGTCCACGCACGGCTACGACACGGTCGATCATCTCGCGATCGATCCCCGGCTGGGCGACGATTCCGATTTCGATCGGTTGATCGCCGCCTGCCGGGAACGCGGCATCCGGGTGCTGCTGGACGGCGTCTTCAATCACGTGGGCCGACAGTTTCCCCTGTTCCAGGCCGCTTCCGAATCGGATCGGGCGGCGTCGTGGTTCCGGCGCGCGGGCGACGGCTGGGCCACGTTCGAAGGGCACGACGCGCTGATCGCGCTCAACCACGAGTCCGAGGCGGTACGCGAGCACGTGACCACGGTGATGAACCACTGGCTGGACCGGGGCGCGTCCGGGTGGCGGCTGGACGCGGCCTACGCGGTGCCGCCGGAGTTCTGGCGCGCGGTGCTGCCGGCCGTGCGCGAGCGGCACCCGGACGCGTGGATCGCCGGCGAGGTCATCCACGGGCTGGACGATTACCGGGAGCGGGCCGGCCTGGACGCGGTCACCCAGTACGAGCTGTGGAAGGCGATCTGGAGCTCGCTCAACGACCGGAACATGTTCGAACTGTCCTGGGCGCTGGAGCGGCACTCGCCGGACACGCTCACGTTCGTCGGCAACCACGACGTGACCCGGATCGCGTCGCGCCTGGCGAACCCGGCCCACCTCGGGCACGCGCTGGCCGTGCTGTTCACGGTGGCCGGCGTGCCCAGCGTGTACTACGGGGACGAGCAGGCGTTCCGGGGCGAGAAGTACGACCGGGCCGGCGGGGACGACGAGGTCCGGCCCGCGTTCCCGGGCTCGCCGGAGGAACTGGCGCCGTTCGGGGCGGAGGTGCTGCGCACGCATCAGCGGCTGATCGGGCTGCGGCGGCGCTTCCCGTGGCTCGCGCGGGCGGGGACGACGGTGGCGCACCTGACGAACCGGCAGCTCGCGTTGCGGGCCGAACACGACGGCGAGGTCGTGGTGACGCTGCTGAACACCGACGATGCGCCGTATCGATTCCCGGACGTGGAAGCGGGCGTCACCGTGGCCGAGTCGGCCCACGCTCCGGGCGGCGACCCCCATCTCGTGCCGGCGCAGGCGTGGACCGTGCTCACGCGTACCGCCGGATGATCTTTTGGCTGTTCAGAACCGGTCGGGGCGGGTAGCGTCGCCGGTCGGGGACGTCACGGGGAGACGACATGACGCGGTACGTGGTGATCGGCGCGGGGATCGTCGGACTGGCGACCGCGCATCGGCTCACGCTCGACCATCCGGGCGCGACCGTGACAGTGGTCGACAAGGAGCCACGGGTCGCGGCGCACCAGACCGGGCACAACTCCGGCGTGATCCACGCGGGCGTGTACTACAAGCCGGGCAGCCTCAAGGCCACGCTGAGCCGGGCCGGCAGCGCGTCGATGGTCGCGTTCGCGCGGGAGCACGGGATCCCGGTCGAGACGTGCGGCAAGCTGATCGTGGCGACGGCCGCGGACGAGCTGCCCCGGCTGCGCGCGCTGTTCGAACGCGCCACCGCGAACGGGCTGCCGGTGCGCATGCTGTCGTCCGAAGAGGCGCGCGAGTACGAGCCGCACGTGTCCTCGGTGGCGGCGATGCACGTGGCGTCGACCGGGATCGTGGACTACACCGCGGTGTGCGAGGTGCTCGCCCGGCTGATCTCCGAGGCCGGCGGCCGGATCCGGCTCGGTGCCGCGGTCACCGGATTCCGGCACGGCGTCGTCGAGACCTCGACCGGCGACATCGCGGCGGACTTCGTGATCAACTGCGCGGGGCTGCAGTCCGACCGGATCGCCCGGCTCGCCGGGATCCGGCCGGCCGCGCGGATCGTGCCGTTCCGCGGTGAGTACTACGAGCTGCGCGAGGACCGCCGGCACCTGGTCAACGGACTGATCTACCCGGTGCCGGACCCGCGCTTCCCGTTCCTCGGCGTGCACCTCACCCGCATGATCGACGGCAGCGTGCACGCGGGGCCGAACGCGGTGCTCGCCACCGCGCGCGAGGGCTACTCGTGGGGCCGGTTCAGCGCGCGGGACCTGGCCGAGGTGGCCGCGTTCCCCGGCATGTGGCGGCTGGCCCGCCGGCACCTCGGGTACGGGCTGACCGAGATGCGGCGCTCGCTGTCCAAGCCGCTGTTCGCGCGCGGCCTGGCCCGGCTGGTCCCGGAGATCACCGAGGCGGACCTGGTGCCGTCCGAGGCCGGCGTGCGGGCACAGGCGATCCTGCCGTCCGGCGACCTGGTCGACGACTTCCTGATCGAGTCACGCGACGGACAGGTCCATGTGCTGAACGCTCCGTCACCGGCCGCGACCAGTTCCCTGGAGATCGCGAAACACATCGTCGCGCAGCTCGCGACGGTTTCGCCGAATTAGCGGAGTGGCGGGGCTTTCGCCCGGGGCGCTCACCCCGTACGGTTTCCGGCGTCGGACCGTGAATTCGAGGAGTGGACGTGCGTAACCGGCTGATGGCGGCGACGCTGGGCCTACTACTAGCCGTCACCGGGTGCAACAACGGTGGGACGCAAACCGACGCGGGCCCGCCCGTCAAGGCGCGGGTGGACGACGCCCAGGCGGAGATCGCCGGCGGCGCCTGTGAGCTGCTGAACTTCGGCGTGGTCCACGACTTCCTGGACGTGGAGTTCAACGTGTCCGCGGCCGGGGAGCAGAAGGAGACGATCACCTGCGTGCTCCAGCAGGGTGACGCGCCGTGGCCGGACCTGAGCCTGGCCGTCAGCGAGACGTCGGCCGATCCGGACATCTTCGCGTCGGACGTGAAACCGGAGGGCGCGGAAGCGGTCAAGGATCTCGGAAAGGCCGCTTATAAGATCGTCTCGGACCCGGCAAAGGACCACGGGCCGTCCGCGGAGATCGGGTGGCTATCGTCGAACGGGCGCATTCTGATGCTGCGATACACGTTCGCGAAAGATCAGCAGAAGGCCGCGGCCACCGATATCGCGCCGGTCCTGGTCGACATGGCGAAAGACCTCGACGCGACGCTGATCGCGTCCTGAAATCGTGATCGGGACGTCACCCATGTCGTTCTAGCGACATGAGTGACGCCCCGATCACGGAAAACCTCCGTCGCAATGTCGCGGACCGGGGGTTCGTGCGTTCGATCGCCTTATGCGGCGGGCGTGATCGCCTTATGCGGCGGCCACGAAGACGCGTGACGCGACCTCACGAGGAAGCTTGATCTTGTCGCCGGAGCGGTCGATCGTCACCGCGTCGCGCTCCTGCGCCACGGTCACGGTCGCGCCCGGGTCGACACCCGCGGCGTGCAGCTGACGCAGCACATCCGCGTTCGTCTGGACGCTCTCGCAGATGCGGGACACGACGACGCTGCCGGACAGGCCCGGGAACGCGAGGTTGCGCTCCCCCGGCCGCTCGTCCGTCGCCGGACCGTCACCCAATGCCTCCAGGCCCGGGATCGGATTACCGTACGGCGAACGGCTCGGCCGGTTGAGCAGCTCGAAGACCCGCTTCTCCACCGCGTCGCTCATCACGTGCTCCCAGCGGCAGGCCTCCTCGTGCGCCTCCTCGTAGGGCATGCCGATGACGTTGACGAGCAGCAGCTCGGCGAGGCGGTGCTTGCGCATGACCGACACGGCGTGCTCGCGCCCCGCCTCGGTCAGGTGCAGATGGCGATCGTTCTCGACCCGCAGCAGACCGTCCCGCTCCATGCGGGCGACGGTCTGACTGACGGTGGGGCCGCTCTGGTGCAGACGCTCCGCGATTCGCGCACGAAGCGCGGGCACGCCCTCCTCCTCGAGCTCGAGGATGGTCTTCAAATACATTTCGGTGGTGTCGACTAGGTCGTTCACGACGGCAGCCCTCCCTGGATGGCGATTCTACCTTGCGAACCCGGCACCAGACTTGGCCGCAGAATGGTAAGGGCAAGTGCCGAAGGGTGGTGTTGACTAGGGACTTGTGACCCTACCGGACGATCTTCTCATCGATGCCCCAGCGCTCGCCGCGCTCCTGCACTCCGGAGCCGCCCCGACGCTGCTCGACGTGCGCTGGCGCCTCTCCGGCCCGCCCGGCCTCGACGACTACCTGGCCGGCCACCTGCCCGGCGCGGTCTTCGCCGACCTGGACGCCTCGCTCAGCGGCCCGCCCGGCGAGCGGGGCCGCCACCCGCTGCCCGGCCCCGCCGCGCTTCAGGACGTGCTGCGCGCCGCCGGGGTGTCCGGTTCCCGCCCGGTCGTCGTCTACGACGACGGCGATCAGTGGGCCGCGGCCCGCACCTGGTGGACGCTGCGCTGGGCCGGGCACCCGCACGTGCGCGTGCTCGACGGCGGGTTCCGGGCGTGGAGCTCGGCCGGTTTCGAGGTCACGTCCGCGGCTCCGGCCGTCGAGGCCGGCGACTTCACGGTGCGGCCGGGCGGGCTGCCGGTGCTCGACGCGGCCGGCGCCGCCTCGGTCGCGGCCGGCGGGGTGCTGATCGACGCGCGGGCGCCGGAGCGGTACCGCGGCGAGATCGAGCCGGTGGACGCGGAGCCGGGGCACATCCCGGGCGCGGTCAACGTGCCGACCGCGGGCAACACCGGCCCGGACGGCCGTTTCCTGGCCGCCGCCCAGCTCCGCGACCGCTTCGCCGCCGCCGGGGTGGATGCGGAGGCCGCTTCGGTCGGCGCGTACTGCGGCAGCGGCGTGACCGGTGCCCACACGATCCTGGCCCTGCACCTCGCCGGCCGGCCGGACGCGGCGCTGTATGTGGGCTCCTGGAGCGAGTGGATCACGGACTCCGCACGGCCGCGGGCGTTGGGCGCGGAATAGGCGAGGACCGCGGTAGCCGCTCCGAGCGCGGTGGCGTTCCGCCGGCTCGGACACACGGCCTGGCTGCCCGGCGGGCACGACGACCGCGGTGCCCGCTCCGGGCGTCTCGGGCCCGTTCGCGGCCGCCCGGTGGGCACCGAACAGGCGATGACCGCGATGCCGCATCCAGGCGCGATAGCGTTTCGCCGGCTCGGGCCCGCCCGGTGGGGCCGCCACTCGGAGATCGAGGGGCGCCCCACCGGGCCGGGCGTCAGCGGCGGGACGGGCGGGCGAGGGCGGCGACCGCGCCCAGGAGCAGGAGCATGCCGGTGAGGACCGCCGGGGTGAGGTGTTCACCGAGGAAGGTGACGGCGAGAACGGCGGCGGCCACCGGTTCCAGCAGCGTGACGATCGCGGCGGTGGTGGCGCTGACGTGGGCCAGGCCGGCGAAGAACAGGCCGTAGGCGAGTGCGCTGGCGACCACGCCCAGGTAGAGCAGCCAGCCGATGGTGACCGGGAGGCCGGTCATGCTCGGCAGGACGCCCTCGGCCAGGGCGAACGGGGTCAGGACGATGCCGCCGACGAGGAAGCCGGTCAGCGACGTCTCGAACGGGTCGCCGCCGGCATCGGTGGCACGGCCGATCAGCGTGACGACGGCGTAGCCGAGCGCGGAGGAGAGCGCGTAGGCGATGCCGAGAGCCGGGTTCGGGCCGGTGGTGCCGCTGTCCAGGGAGAGCGCGACCAGGCCGGAGAGCGCGAGCGTGATCGCGGCGGCGCCGGCGTGGCCGAGACGTTCGGCGAGGAACACGCGGGCACCGACGGCGATCAGGATCGGACCGGCGCCGAGCGTGACGACGGTGGCCACGGCGAGACCGGTCTCGGCGATGCTGAAGTAGAACGCGGACTGGTAGACGGCGAGCCCCACGCCGGTCGCGATCACCATCAGCAGGCGGCGCAGAACGCCGCGACGGGCAACTGAAACACCGCCGGCACCGGTACGGACGACAGCGCCGTGCGCGGCGACGCCGGCTCCGGCTTCCGTGGGGGTGGTGCCGTCGCGCTCGGCGTGGCCGGTCGCCGTGCGCGCGACGGTCGCGCGAGCGGTGACACGCCGCGTCGATGCCCGGCGGCCGGCGCGTCGCAAGCCGAGGCAGACGGCGAGGACGAGCGCCCCGATGACGAAACGCCAATAGGAGACGGCCATCGGCCCGAGACCGCTGGTGCGGTAGAGGACGGCGGCGACCGCGCCACCGGTGCCCCATGCCACGGCGGCCAGGGCGATCAAGGCCATGCCGCGCCAGGCGGGAACCGTTCCGCCCGGCGCACCGCCGCCCGGCGCCGGAACCACCGGCGACGCGGCGGACGCGGAAACGGCAGCCGGTGATGCGGCGGAAGCGACAGCCGGCAACGCGGCGGAAGAAAGAGCGGCAACGGGCAAGGCGGCGGAAGCGGAAACGGCAGCTGGCGACGCGACAGAAGGGCCAATGTCGGCCGGCGACGCGGCGGGAGCGAAAACGGCGGTCGGCAACGCGGCGGTCGCGGCGGTCGGCGACGCGGCCGATGCGGCGGTCGGCGACACGGCCGACACGGCGGTCGGCGACACGGCCGACACGGCGGTTGGCGACACGGCCGATGCGGCGGTTGGTGACGCGGCGGCGGAGGAAGTAGCGGAAGGCGATGAGGCGGACGAGGCCGGAGAGGTGGGCGAGGAAGTCTCGACGGACATGCGGATGCTCCACTGCGGATGGTCGGATCAGGGCTGCGGAGTGAGGCAGCGACCATCCGCCGCGCGCACATGGGCGCTTGCGGCAATCAAAGGCCCGGAGAAGGGGCCCTTACGGTCGCCCGCTCAGCGGGCGACCGGCGGGGAGCACACGACGGGACGCATGACCGGCACGCTAGACGATTCGCAGGTCACGGCGCAGCCGGATTCCACCACGTGGTCAGCGCAGCGGGCGGAGCGTGGCCTCCAGGCGCTGCAACTCGTCGAGCATCGCGGTCGCGGACTCGTCGATCGCGGGCGTCGCCTGGAACGCGCCGTCGGTGATGTGCTTCGCCACGAACGGGATGATCACCGACTCGCTGACCGGGATCATCTTCAGGTACTGCAGCACCGGCTTGATCGCCTGCGCCGACCGAACGCCGCCCGCCACCGCGCCGTAGCTGACCAGCCCGACCGGCTTGTGCTGCCACTCCTGGAACAGGTAGTCGATCGCGTTCTTGAGCGGCGCGGGATATCCGTGGTTGTACTCCGGCGTCACGATCACGAACGCGTCCGACGCGTCCACGGTCGCGCTCCACGCCTTCGTGTGGTCGAGTTCGTACTTCCGGAGCCGCGGGTGGTGCCGCTCGTTCATCAGCGGCAGGTCGATCTCCGCGAGGTCGGCGACCCGGATGTCGAAGCCGCCGTGCGCGGTCGCGCGCTCGGAGAACCAGCGGGCGACCGGCCCACCGGCGCGTCCGGGACGGGTACTGGCGATGATGATCGTGAGCTGTGGCACGCCGCTCATGATATGCGCCGTTCGACGGCCACTCCGCCCATCAGCAGGCAGCCGAGCGCGGGAATCACCAGCGGCGGGAGCTGCCAGGTGCACACGATCAGCATTCCGAGCCCGCCGACGAGCAGCAGCGAGCCGGCCGGGTCGGCGCGCGCCCGGACGGCCGCGTCCCGGAGCAGCACCGGCCAGGACGGCCCGCCGGGACGCCAGACCGCGGCCGCCCGCAGCACGACCACCAGCAGCGTGATCGTGGCGGCGGCGCAGATCACCGCGACCGGCGCCGCGCCGGGCAGCCCGCGCCGCACCGCGAGGAGATCGAGCGTGAGTACGCCGAGCACCGGCACCAGCAGCGCACCGAGTCCCAGGCCGCCGCGGCGGAAGGACATCAACAGCCGCCGGGGGTACGCGGAGAGCGCGGTCGACCGCCCGTCGAGGTGCGCCGCGATGTGGTCACAGCCCGCGCCGAGCGCCGGCAACAGCGTGACCAGCGGCACCGCCGCGATCAGCGTGAGCAGCCCGGCCAGCACGCACTCCGCGAACAGCGCGAGCCGCTCACCGCGCGCCTGCCGCACAGCCCCGGAATCCCGCGCGGCAGGCGAATCCCGCCTGGCGCCCGAAGGCTGCGCGGCAGGCGAATCCCATCCGGCGCTCGAAAACCGCGCGGCACGCGATACCGGCGCAGCACCCGAAGAGTTCGCAACGCCCGAAGACTGAGCAACGCCCGGAGGCTGAGCAACGCCCGGAGGCTGCGCGGCACGCGAAACCCGCGCGGCACCCGCGGGCAGCGCAGAGCTCGAAGCGCGTGGGCCTCGTGACGTGGGCACGTCAGCCCTTGATTCCGGAGGTGGAGACGCCCTCGATCAGGAAGCGCTGGAAGACCAGGAAGAACAGGATGACGGGGAGCAGCGCCAGCATCGACATCGCGATCAGCGCTCCGTAGTCGGTGGCCTCGGTCTGGTCGATGTAGAGCTGCAACGCGAGCGGCAGCGGGTACTTGTCCGGCGTGGACAGGTAGATCAGCGGGCCGAAGAAGTCGTTCCACGTCCAGATGAACGTGAAGATCGATGTGGTGATCAGCGCGGGGCGGGACAGCGGCAGCACGATGTTCCAGAAGATCCGCCCGTGGCCTGCGCCGTCGATCCGCGCGGACTCGTCCAGCTCGTGCGGCAGCGTTCGCATGAACTGGACCAGCAGGAACACGAAGAACGCCTCGACCGCGAGGAACTTGCCGACCAGCAGCGGTACGTACGTGTCGACAAGATCGAGGCTCTGGAACACGATGTACTGCGGGATGATCAGCACGTGGAACGGCAGCAGCAGCGTGCTGATCATGAGTGCGAACAGCAGGCCCCGGCCGCGGAACCGCACCCGGGCGAACGCGTACGCCGTGAGCGCGCTGGACACCACGGTCCCGATCACGGACAGCACCGCCAGCAGCAGTGAGTTGCCGAAGAGCCGCCACACGCCGATCCCGGCCACGCCCTCGGCCGCGGTCGCGTAGTTGCGGCCGGTCGGCGGCGCGGGCAGCAGGTCGAGGTCGCCGATGATGTCCCGCGAGTCCTTGAACGACGAGCTGATCATCCACACCACCGGGTAGAGCACCACGATCAGCAGCAGGACGGCACCGGCGTGCCAGGCCGCCGCGTGCAGCCGTCTCATGCCCTGTCCCCCGCGTAGTGCACCCACATCCGGCTGGTCCGGAACAGCAGCGCGGTGACCAGACCGACGCCGAGCACCAGCATCCAGGCCATCGCGGACGCGTAGCCCATCCGGAAATCGACGAAACCCCGGCCGTAGAGGTAGACCGTGTAGAGCAGCGTGGAACCGGCCGGCCCGCCACCGCCGGCGGCACCGGTCGCGATCACGAACGCGGACGTGAACACCTGGAACGCGCCGATGATCTCCAACAGCAGGTTGAAGAAGAGCACCGGCGACAGCATCGGCAGCGTGATCGCCCGGAACCGGCGCCAGGGCCCGGCGCCGTCGACCGCGGCCGCCTCGTACAGCTCGCCGGGGATCTGTTTCAACCCGGCCAGGAAGATCACCATCGGGCCGCCGAACTGCCACGCGGCCAGCAGCACCAGCATCGGCAGCGAGAACTCCGGCCGGCCGACCCAGCCGCCGGTGTCCAGCCCGATCGCGCCGAGGCCCCGGTCCACGATCGCGCCGTCCGAGAAGATGCTCTTCCAGACCAGCGACAGGCTGACGCTCGCGCCGATCAGCGACGGTGCGTAGAACGCGGACCGGTACAGCCCTTGACCGAGGCGCGGCCGGTTGAGCAGCAGCGCCACGCCCAGCGCCGCGGCCAGTTTGAGCGGCACGGCCAGCGCGACGTATCCCGCGGTGACCGTGACCGACCGCAGGTAGCGCGGGTCGTCGAACATCCGCTGGTAGTTCTCCAGGCCGATCCACTCCGGCGTGTCGAACAGGTTGTAGTCGGTGAAGGACAGGTAGAGCGAGGCGAGCATCGGGCCGATCGTGAGCAGCAGCATGCCGAGCAGCCAGGGGGCCAGGAACAGCAGCCCGGCCCCGGCGTCACCGGGCCGCTGGTGCCGCTGCCCACCTCGTACCCCCGAAGGCCGTCGACCTTGGGTTTTGATCATCCGGCGAGCGTGTCCTCGGCCTCGGTGAAGAAGGTGTCGACCGCGTCGGGCACGGAGGAGCGGCCGTAACTGATCTCGTCCGCGATGCGCAGGAACGCGGCCTCGATCGTGCCCGCGCCCTTCGGCGGGGCCGGCGGTGCCTTCTGCAGCAGCGGCGCGATGGCCTCCTCGTACTCCGCGATGGCGAGCGCCGGTCCTTCGAGAACGGCCGCGTCGCGCTGCGCGTTCGTGGCCGGGATGCCGCGGTTGCTGCCGAAGATCCGGCCGACCTGCGGGTCGTTGATCAGGAAGCTGATCAGCTTGGCGGCCTCGTCCGGGTGGTCGGTGCGCGCGGACGCGGAGAGCAGCATGGCGGGCTTGAGGTACTGCCCGGTGGGGCCGCCCGCGGTCGTCACCGGCACCGGCCCGATCTTGAGTTCGGCCTCGGTCTCGGACGCGTACCGCGCGAAGAAGTTGTCCCAGCGGAACTCGGTGGCGATCAGATCCTTGGTGATCGGCGACGCCGGCTCGATCTGCGCGACCTTCTCCGACGGGATGAACCGGCCGTCGTCGATGTACTGCTTCCCGACGGTCCAGTAGTCGATCAGCTGCTGCTTGCTGAAGCCGAGCTTGCCGCCCCCGGTGTAGAGCGTGGCGCCGGCCTGCAGCAGGTACGACTCGAAGCTGTAGATCACCGAACGGTAGTTGCTGCCGCCGTAGGTCCTCCCGGCGCCCTTCTTGGAGACCGTGTCCAGCAGCGCGTGGTACTGATCCCAGGTGATGCCGGTCCTCGGCTCCTCGACACCGGCCTCGGTCAACAGTTTCGGGTTGTAGAACATGCACCACGTGTTGCCGCCGGTGGGAATGCCGTAGAGCGCGCCGTTCACCTCGCCGACGCCCTGGAACGCCGGGATCAGGTCGTCGACCTTCACGCCGGTCTTCTTCAGGTCCAGCAGGACGTTGCGATCCGCGTACTCCCGGAGGTAGGCGAAGTCCATCTGGAGCACGTCGGGCGCGTTGCCGCCGGCGGTCTCGGTCGCCATCTTCTGCCAGTACGCCTCGAACTCCTGGAAGCTCGGCGTCACCGTGATCGTCGGGTGCGCGGCCTGGAACAGGTCGATCGACTGCTGCATGAGCGCGGCCCGGTCCGCGTTCCCCCACCAGGAGAACCGGAGCGTGACGTCGCCGCCCGCGTCGTCGCCGCCACCGCAGGCGGTCAGGCCACCGGCCAGCAGGAGCGCGGCAAGCGCTGTCCTGAATCGTTTTATCGACGTCATCCGAGCCAACCCCTCGAAATGATCTATACATTTCAATACGTCACTGCGAGCCGTGGGCTCAGACGTTAGGGGCTGGTTTCATGACCGTCAATACCTCGGCTTGAACGTTACAAAGCGCGGTCGCCGGAGATCGGTCACGAAAACTTCACTGACTCCGAGGTCGGCGGGGACCGTCGCCCGGCCCCCGCCGACCCGGCGTCACTTGTAGATGTTGTTCAGCGAGGCCGGGGCCGGCTGCGCGTTCGCCGGAGCCTCCGGAGCCTTGGCCGTGCCGAACTCGGTGAACGTCAGCGTCTGCTTGATCTCCGGCGTCTTGTCCGTCTTCGCGATCGTGAAGACCAGCCCGGAGACGTTGCCCTGACCGTCCAGCTCCGCCGTGAACGCCGCGGTTTTCGCCGTGTCGCCGAGCGCCTGCAGCAGCGTCTTGGTCTGCGGGTTCGGGTTGTTCTCGGACGCGACCGCGAAGTCGAACGTGCCCTTGAACGCGGCATCGCCGTCGCGCTCCACCGAGGAGATCGACTTCACGAACGCGGACTGCACCGGCGACTGCTGCTCGAACGTGTAGTCCAGCTGCTTGGCGATGTTCAGGTCCAGCTCATACCACGTGCCCGGGTCGATACCGAGGCTGCTGTTGCCGGATCCGAAGTCGAGCTTCGTGTACGCCTTGCCGCCCACGTACGCGGTCTCGGTGCTGAACTTCGTCCCCTCCAGCTCACCGGAGGTCACCTGGGTCGACGACTCCCCCGGCGCGTAGACCACCCCGGACGCCTCGGTCCCGTCCACGCTCATCGTGTACGCGTAGTGCCGCGCCTCGATCGCCGCGAAGGCCTGCAGGAACGCCTCCTTCGGATCCGCCGGCGTCACCGCGGGCGCCGCCGCCTCCGTCCCACCCGCGGCCGGCGCGCCCGCCCCACCGCCACTCTCGGACCCACCGCAGCCGGCCGTGACCCCCAGCACGGCAACCGCGGACATGGCGACGACGACGCTCTTCAAAGCCTTCACGTACGTAACTCCCCGTAGCTGCATCCGGTCCCAACCAACTCCGACGCAGGCTAGAACAGGCATGCAACCTTTACGACCTTGGTCACATCTGGTGACCGGTGGCGATCCCGTCGAGTGCGGTGAGGTCGCCCGGGGAGGCTGGGCGACGGACATCGTGCGCGCCTCTCGATCCGGTGCGATGTGCTAGCTCCATCATGGTGAGGTAACTTCCTATTGGGAAGTGCGCACCTCGGGGTGCGTGGGCACTGGAGGAGCGGCGATGGCGACGACGGCGGCGGCCGAGAAGCGGGCGCAGGCGAAGATGGAGTACGACGCGTTTCTGGCCGTGTGCCCGAGCCGCAAACTACTGGACCGGATCTCCGACAAATGGGTCGCACTCATCCTGGCCGCGCTGGGCAGCGGCCCGGACTGCGCGGGCGAGCCGCGGCCGATGCGCTACTCCGAGCTGTCCCGGCTGCTGGCCGGCGTGAGCCAGAAGATGCTCACCCAGACGCTGCGCGCGCTGGAACGCGACGGCCTGATCTCGCGCAGCGTCGCGCCGACCGTGCCGGTGACGGTCACCTACGAGCTGACCGCGCTGGGCCTCTCGCTGCACGCGATGATGCGCGGCCTCAAGCTCTGGGCGCAGGACCACATGGACGAGGTGCTGGCCCACCGCGAGGCATATGACGCCTGAAAAAGGGAGGCCTCCCGCACGTACCCGCGCGGGAGGCCTTTGACCTTGCTTTCGATCCGTCAGCTGCAGCCGGAGGTGCTGCCGCAGCCCTCGCAGACGTAGCAGCTGCCCGCCGGGCGCATCTTGGTGCCGCAGGTGAAGCAGAGCGGTGCGTCGGTGGAGCGGCCCTGGACCAGCTCGAGGAGCTCGGTCGAGGTGCGGGCCTGGACCGGTGCGGGCTGGGACGGGACCTTGGCCTCGGCCGGCTTGACCGGCTCGGCGACCGGGGACGCGGTGGCGACCGGCTCCGGGGCCCTGGTGGGCACCGGAGCGGACGCGGCCATGCCGGCCAGGTCGACGACCGTGCCCTCCTGCTCGGCCGCAACCTGGGCCGCGCGCTCACGCGTGGTCAGGATGCCCAGCTCGGAGCGGGTCTCGAAGTCCAGGTAGTCCAGCGCCAGGCGACGGAAGATGTAGTCCATCACCGAGGACGCCATCCGGATGTCCGGGTCGTCGGTCATGCCGGCCGGCTCGAAGCGCATGTTCGTGAACTTGCTGACGAACGTCTCCAGCGGGACGCCGTGCTGAAGCCCTATCGAGATGGCCACCGAGAAGGCGTCCATCACGCCGGCGAGCGTGGAGCCCTGCTTCGACATCTTCAGGAAGACCTCGCCGAGGCCGCCGTCCGGGTAGCCGGAGGAGGTGAGGTAGCCCTCGGCGCCGGCGACCGAGTAGGACACGGTCTGCGAGGAGCGCTTCTTCGGGAGGCGCTTGCGGACCGGGCGGTACTCGATGACCTTCTCGACGACCGTCTCGACCTCGGCCTTGGGCTCCTCGGCCGGGGTCTCCTTCTTCATCGCGGAGAGCGGCTGGCCGACCTTGCAGTTGTCGCGGTAGATCGCGAGCGCCTTGAGACCCAGCTTCCAGCCCTGGAAGTAGACCTCCTCGACCTCCTCGACCGTCGCGTTCTCCGGCATGTTGACCGTCTTGGAGATCGCGCCGGAGATGAACGGCTGGACCGCCGCCATCATCCGCACGTGGCCCATCGGGGAGATGGACCGGGCGCCCATCGCGCAGTCGAAGATCGAGTAGTGCTCGCTCTTCAGGCCGGGGGCGTCGATCACGTGGCCGTGCTCGCCGATGTGCTCGACGATCGCCTCGACCTGCTCCTCCTGGTAGCCGATGCTGCGCAGCGCGCGCGGGACCGTCTGGTTGACGATCTGCATCGAGCCGCCGCCGACCAGCTTCTTGAACTTGACGAGCGCCAGGTCCGGCTCGATGCCGGTGGTGTCGCAGTCCATCATCAGGCCGATGGTGCCGGTCGGCGCGAGAACCGAGGCCTGCGCGTTGCGCCAGCCGTTCTTCTCACCGATCTTGTTGCCCAGCGTCCACTGCTCGCCGGCCGCCTCGCGGATCGCGTCGGAGACCGTGCTGAACGCCCTTATGTCGTCGTTCGCCGCGGCGTGCTTGCGCATGACGCGCTGGTGCGCCTTGGCGTTGCGGGCGTAGCCGTCGTACGCGCCGACGATGCCGGCCAGCTCGGCCGAGCGGCGGTACGCCGTACCGGTCATCAGCGAGGTGATCGCGCCGGCGACGGTGCGGCCACCGTCCGAGTCGTAGGGCAGGCCGGACGCCATCAGCAGCGCGCCGATGTTCGCGTAGCCGATGCCCAGCTGACGGTACGCCCGGGTGGTGGCGCCGATCCGCTCGGTCGGGAAGTCGGCGAAGCAGATCGAGATGTCCATCGCGGTGATGATGAACTCGACCGACTTGACGAACTTCTCGATCTCGAAGCCGCCGTCGTCCTTGAGGAACTTCATCAGGTTCAGCGAGGCCAGGTTGCAGGACGAGTCGTCCAGCGACATGTACTCCGAGCACGGGTTCGAGGCGGTGATCCGCCCGGTCTCCGGGTTCGTGTGCCAGTCGTTGATGATGTCGTCGTACTGGATGCCCGGGTCGGCGCACTCCCACGCGGCCAGCGCGACCTTGCGGAACAGGCCCTTGGCGTCGATCGTGGAGATGACGCTGCCGTCCATCCGGCTGCGCAGGCCGAAGTCGGTGCCGTTCTCGACCGCGGTCATGAACTCGTCCGACACGCGGACCGAGTTGTTCGCGTTCTGGTACTGCACGGAGACGATGTCGGCGCCGCCCAGGTCCATGTCGAAGCCGGCGTCCCGCAGCGCGCGGATCTTGTCCTCCTCGCGCGCCTTGGTCTCGACGAACTCCTCGATGTCCGGGTGGTCGATGTCGAGGATGACCATCTTGGCGGCGCGGCGGGTGGCGCCACCGGACTTGATGGTGCCGGCCGACGCGTCCGCGCCGCGCATGAAGCTGACCGGGCCGGAGGCGGTGCCGCCGCTGGAGAGCAGCTCCTTGGAGGAGCGGATCCGGGACAGGTTCACGCCGGAGCCGGAGCCCCCCTTGAAGATCAGGCCCTCCTCCTTGTACCAGTCCAGGATGGAGTCCATCGAGTCGTCGACGGAGAGGATGAAACACGCGCTGACCTGCTGCGGCGACGTGGTGCCGACGTTGAACCAGACCGGCGAGTTGAAGCTGAACACCTGGTGCAGCAGCATCCAGGTCAGCTCGTGCTCGAAGATCTCGGCATCGGCCGTCGTCGCGAAATAGCCGTACTTTTCGCCCGCGGCGCGGTAGGTCCGCGCGACCCGGTCGATGAGCTGCTTGAGCGACCACTCACGCGCCGGGGTCCCCACCGCTCCCCGGAAGTACTTCGTGGTCACGATGTTCGCCGCGTTGACGCTCCACGACGTCGGGTACTCCACGCCGCGCTGCTCGAAGTTGATCGAGCCGTCCCGCCAGTTCGTCATGACGACGTCCCGGCGCTCCCACTCGACCTCGTCGTACGGGTGGACGCCCTCGGTCGTCCAGACCCGCTCGACGCTCAGGCCCTTGAGCTCCTTCGACTCCTTCGGAGCCGAGCCGTTGCTCTGCGTCGCCCGGATCCGCCCCTTACCCGTCGTCGCGTTGCTCGTGGACGCGTTGTCCCCGGCCAATGTGCTTCCCCCTCGATCAGCGCGGCGCCATGTCGCCGCGACTCTCACAACTCAGTTGCTATTGAGAACCCCAGAGCGACCGGACGGTACGGCTGCCGCGCCGCCCGCGTCCGCGCCCTGCTCGATCGCGGCCTCGCGCGCAAGTGCCTCCTGGCGCAACGCCTCGATCTCGCGCTCGAAGTCCCCCAGCGTGTCGAACGACCGGTAGACGCTGGCGAACCGCAGGTAGGCCACGACGTCGAGCTCCCGGAGCGGACCGAGGATCGCGAGACCGACCTCGTTGCTCGGGATCTCCGCCGCGCCGCGTGACCGGACCGCGTCCTCCACCCGCTGCGCGAGCAGTGCCAGCGCGTCGTCCGTGACCGGGCGGCCCTGGCAGGCCTTGCGCACGCCGTTGGCGATCTTCGTCCGGCTGAACGGCTCGGTGACGCCACTGCGCTTCACCACCGCGAGGACCGCCTCCTCGACCGTGGTGAACCGCTTGCCGCACTCGGGGCAGGACCGCCGCCGGCGGATCAGCTGCCCGTCGTCCGCCTCGCGGGAGTCGACCACCCGGGAGTCGGCGTGCCGGCAATACGGACAGCGCATGTCGAGCGTCCCCTTCCCCCGCGGTCGGGCCGGCTCACCCCTCCAGCCTTGCCCCGCGCACGCCGAACCGCAGCGAAACGCCCGGTTGCACCGGGCGGCCGCTGTGGTGAACAGGCTGGGAAGGTGGGGGTGAGGACCCCTACCAGTTGATGACTTACACCCGTGTCACTACTAGATGTTGTGACCCTAGGCCCCGCACGCCACAGGTGCAAGCTCACCCGCCGCATCGTTCACAACTGTGCCTGCGGTCTCAACACGCGTCGTGGGACGGTGGTTACCGGCCGCGCGGAACTCGCTTGATTTGCCCGCTTTTCGGCGCTCGTACGTCCGGCTTCGGCACCTGATCGTCCGGTTTCGGCGGCCGCTTCTCCGACTTTCGGCGCCGGTGCGTCGCGCCGGCGCCCGCTCGCGCGGTGTCGGCGCCCGCCCATCCGGTTGCCGGTGCCCGGGTGCGCCGCGTCGGGCCGCTCGACCGGGTGCGCCGCGTCGGGCCGCTCGACCGGGTGCGCCGCGTCGGGGCCGCTCGCGCGGTTTCGGTGCTCGCCCGGCCGGCTCTCAGCGCCCACGCGGGAGCCGCAGCTCCTGGCCGGGGTGGATCGTGTAACCGGGCAGGTCGTTGAGCTTCCGGATCTCCTCGACCATGGCGAACGGGTCGTCGCTGGGACGGTATCGCGCCGCGACGTCCCACAGCGTGTCGTGCTTCTGCACCACGGCGGTGGGAAGCGGGCCCGCGTCGTTCTCCGCGTGCGAGGCGGTGGCGGCCAGCAGGCCGACCGCGACCCAGGCGAGCGCGACCAACGCGACCATCCGGACGATCCGGCCGCGCCTGGTGAGGCGCAGCGGCCTCTTCGCGGGACGGGCCGCGCGATCGGTCCCCCAACCGATCGCCGCCCTGGTGGGAGCGCTTACCGCGGATGCGGAGAACGCCGTCGTAGTTGCCGCCCCAGCCACGGGACCCCCCAGCAATAATGATCTTACTCGAACAACAGTTCTATAGAACGGACGTACGAAGGTCTACCAGAACATGCGTACGGATGTCGAGACTCGAAAGCACGACACGCCGCCCAAATCTCGTACAGATGTTTGAAGAAGTGGGATTTCACCATTACCGTTTGCGCACAGAGGGGTCACCACGCCGTACCGGCTTCCCCAATCCGGTTCGGGCTGGTCCATCCCGTACCGATTGGTGGCGTTTTGCGCACTTCCCCACCGCGCAGCGCCGCCAGGTGCCGAAACAGGCACTCACCGACCAGGGAGGACGGACGTGTCAACCGACGACCGGAGCAAGCATCCGGAGCAGGAGCAGCAGGGCAAGAGTGCGCCCTCCGCGGGCAAGCGCGGCGCCGGGCGGCAACGGGCCGCGGCCCCGCACCTGCGGCCGGTGCAGCCGGTCAGCAGCTTCCCCGACCTGGTCTCCGCGGACCTCACCGCCCGCCAGCGCAGGATCCTCGAGTTCATCCGCGAGTGGGTGGAGAAGTACGGCTACCCGCCGAGCGTCCGGGAGATCGGCGAGGCGGTCGGCCTCGTCTCCCCGTCGTCCGTCGCCTACCAGCTGAAGGAGCTGGAGCGGAAGGGCTTCCTGCGCCGCGACCCGAACCGGCCGCGCGCGGTCGACGTCCGGCCGCCGGCCGACATGATGGACGACGAGGCGGCCCGCGCGCAACGGCCCACGCCCGCGTTCGTGCCGATGCTGGGCCGGATCGCGGCCGGTGGCCCGATCCTCGCGGAGCAGGCCGTGGAGGAGGTCTTCCCGCTGCCGCGCGAGCTGGTCGGCGAGGGCGAGGTCTTCATGCTGAAGGTCAAGGGCGACTCGATGATCGACGCCGCGATCTGCGACGGTGACTGGGTCGTGGTGCGCCAGCAGCCCAACGCCGACTCCGGCGAGATCGTCGCCGCGATGCTGGACGGCGAGGCCACGGTGAAGACCTACCGCCGCCGCGACGGCCACGTCTGGCTGATGCCGGCGAACCCGGCCTTCGACCCGATTCCGGGCGACGACGCCTCCATCATCGGCCGCGTCGTGGCCGTGCTGCGCCGGATCTGAGCGCCGGCGCCGCTTCCGCGGCGCTGAAATCGGGGTGCGGGCTCCACCGGCCGTGGAGACCGCACCCCGGGGTGTGTCTGTGCGCGATCAGCGCCGGCGGTCGTCGTAGGGCGGGTTCTGCGGGTAACCGCCTCGCTGGTCGTCGCGGCGGTCGTGACCGCCGCTCCGCTCGCCGTCACCGCCGCCGTAGACAGCGCCGGAACCGCCGCCGTTCATGCCGCCGGGACCGCCACCGTAGACGCCGTTCCCGCCCTGGCGCGGCGGACGGCCGCCGCCCTCCTGCGGGTTACGCCCGTCCTGCGGACCACGCCCACCGTCCCGCGGGCCTCGCGCGCCCTGCTGGGCGCCGCGCCCGGCCTGCGGGTTCCCACCGCTCTGCTGCGGAGTTCCGCCGCTCTGCTGCGGGCCACGCGGGCCACCGTCGCCGGGACCGGCACCGTTCGGTCCGCCGCCGCGCGGGCCACCGGGACCGCCCTGGCCGCCGCCACGCGAACCGCCGGGGCCGCCGGGACCACCCTGACCGCCACCGCGCGAACCGCCGGGGCCGCCGGGACCACCCTGACCGCCACCGCGCGAACCGCCGGGGCCGCCGGGACCACCCTGACCGCCACCGCGCGGACCGCCGCCGGGGCCGACCGGGCCGCGACCGCCGTCGCCGGGTCCGCGACCGCCGCCCTGGCCGCCGGCGCCGTAGACCGCGCCGGAACCGCCACCGTTCATGCCGGCCGGGCCACCTCCGTAGACGCCACCGCTCTGCTGCGGATCCTGCGGGGCACGGCCACCGCCACGAGGTCCGCCGCCGCGCGGACCCTGGCCGGGAGCGGCAGGACCGCCACGCGGACCCTGGCCGGGAGCCGCGGGACCGCCACGCGGACCCTGGCCGGGAGCCGCGGGACCGCCACGCGGACCCTGGCCGGGAGCCGCGGGACCGCCACGCGGACCCTGGCCGGGAGCCGCGGGACCGGAACCACCCGGTCCGCCGGGAGCGCGACCGGAGCCCCGGCCATCGCCACCGGCACCGTAGACCGCACCGGAACCGCCACCGTTCATACCGGCCGGGCCGCCGCCGTAGACGCCGCCGGCCTTGCTGACACCGGCCTTGCCGCCGCCCTGGCCCGCACCGGCGCCGCCGGCTCCGTAGACCGCGCCGGAACCGCCACCGTTCATACCAGCCGGCCCGCCGCCGTAGACGCCACCACCGCGCTGGACCGCGCCGGAACCGCCGCCGTTCATGCCGCCGGGGCCACCGCCGTACACGCCGGCGGACCGGGCCGCGCCACCGGCGCCGTACACCGCGCCCGCGGCCGCCGGCTCGCGCCGGTTGGCGCCGGAGGACTCGGCTCCGAAGCCGCCGCTCTGGTCCGGCGAGTCGCCGTCACCGGAGCCGGCGGCGGACGCGGACCTGGCCGGCGTCTCCTCCTCGTCCGGGACCGGGTTGCGACGCCGGAACATCACGATGCCCGCGATGCCGCCGGCCAGCATGAGCAGGCCGACGATGCCGACCGACACGATGCCGGCCGTGATCTGGCCGAGCGAGACCCGCTCCCAGAGCGCCCGGTTGTCGCCCTGGCCGTCACCGTCGCCGGTGTCCGCCTGGACCGCGTTGTGCGCCGGCGCGTACTTCAGCAGTTTGGGCGTGTCCTTGGCGAACGTCTGCCCCGGGGACACCTCGGAGACCGTGACGAAGGAGGTGCCGTCCGCCGCGTACGAGATCGCCTCGCCGAACGACTCGTCGGGCAGCCCGGTGATCCGCGGTTCACCCGAGGTCACGGCCGCGATCACGTCGCCGTTCTGCACGTCCCACTCGAACGCGTCCGCGTACGTCCGGAGCGCCACCTTCGCGCCGCCGGGCGCGACCGCGCCGCCGGTGACCGCGAGCCGGCCCGGCACACCGAGCCAGGTGCTCGTCTCGGTGAGCGGGATCTTCCACTCGCCGGCCTGCTTGAGCTCGATGCCGTCCGCCGTCTTCTCCAGCGGTGCCGAGGGGACCCAGAGGTGGGCGATCGCCGCTTCCTTGGTCACCACGATCGGCGTACCGTCGCCGTTGACCAGCAGTGCCTCGGCGTTGGGCGCGTTGTCCCCGGGGTAGCGCAGCGGGTAGTAGACCGGCTCCGGGCTCTCCGCCGTCAAATCGATCTTGAAAAGACCGATCGTGGCGCGCTTGCCCTCGTTGTCACCGACGTCGCCGACCCACAGCGTCTTGCCGTCCGGCGAGAGCACCATGTCCTCGGTGTCCGCGGGATCGCCGGGGTACTCCATGGTCCGCTTTCCCTGAAGCTTGCACTTGCCGTCCAGGTAGAAGACCTTGGTGGCCTCCGCGGGATTGTCCGAGCCGTCGTTGATGACGAAGTAGCCGTCGTCGTAGGCGGCGATGCCGGAGAGCTCGGACAGCACCTGGTCGGAGAGCTTGCACACCTCCTGGCCCTTCGCGGGCTCCGCGGCCGCCGCCGCGAGTGCGTTCGACGGCATGGCAGCGACCAGCCCGAACGCCACAACAATCGATGAAACTGCACGCCGCATCCGGCTAGTCTCGCACGCCATCCTCGAACCTTGGTTACACGCCGATCAAAGCCGGCTGACACACACCGGGTGCGATGCCGCCCTTACGCGCCGCATCGCACCCACCAACAACCACAAACCATGACAATAGGAAACGTCAGCCGGTTACCCACGGTGACAGCTCGGCGGCGAGCGCTTCGTCGACGCGGACGTGCAGCTGCGTACCCTCGCCGGTGTGTGCGGTGCTCAGCACCTCGCCGCGCCGGTGCACCTGCGCGACCAGATCACCCCGGTCGTACGGCACCGTGACGCGGATCTCCACGGCCGGGCGCGGCAGCCGTCCCTCGATCGCGGTCCGCAGCTCGTCGATGCCGCGGCCGGTGTGCGCCGAGACGAAGATCGCGTCGGGCCACTCGCGTTTGAGGCGGAGCAGCGTCTCCTCGTCGGCCGCGTCGGTCTTGTTGACCACCAGCAGCTCCGGCAGCCGATCCGCGCCGACCTCGGCCAGCACCTCGCGCACCGCGCGCAGCTGCTCCTCCGGGTCGGGATGCGAGCCGTCCACCACGTGCACCACCACGTCGGCCTCCGCGACCTCCTCGAGCGTGGAGCGGAACGCCTCCACGATCTGGTGCGGCAGGTGCCGGACGAAGCCGACCGTGTCGGAGAGCGTGTAGATCCGGCCGTCCGACGCGTACGCCCGGCGGGTGGTCGGGTCCAGCGTGGCGAACAGCGCGTTCTCCACCAGCACGCCCGCGTTGGTCAGCTTGTTCAGCAGGCTGGACTTTCCGGCGTTGGTGTAGCCGGCGATCGCGACGGCCGGCACCGCGCGCCGCGTACGACGGGCGCGCTTGGTCTCCCGTACCGTCTTCATCGCCTTGATCTCCCGCCGCAGGCGGGCGATGCGCGTCCGGATGCGCCGCCGGTCGATCTCCAGCTTCGTCTCACCGGGACCGCGCAGGCCCACGCCGCCGCCGCTCGCACCACCGGCACCACCGGCCTGTCGGGACAGCGACTCACCCCAGCCCCGGAGGCGCGGCACCAGGTATTCGAGCTGAGCCAGCTCGACCTGCGCCTTGCCCTCCTTGCTCTTGGCGTGCTGGGCGAAGATGTCCAGGATCAGCGCGGTCCGGTCGACGACCTTGACCTTGACCTGCTGCTCCAGGTTACGCAGCTGGGACGGGGACAGCTCGCCGTCGCAGATGACGGTGTCGGCACCGGTCTCCCGGACGACCGCGCCCAGCTCCTCGACCTTGCCGCGTCCGATGAACGTGGCCGGGTCGGGACGGTTGCGCCGCTGGACCAGGCCCTCCAGGATCTGCGAACCGGCGGTCTCGGCCAGCGCGGCCAGCTCGGTCAGCGAGTTCTCCGCGTCGGTGACGGACCCACCGATCCAGACACCGACCAGCACGACGCGCTCCAGGCGGAGCTGGCGGTACTCGACCTCGGTGACGTCGGTGAGCTCGGTGCTGAGACCCGCCACGCGGCGCAGGGCGTGCCTGTCCTCCAGCTCCAGCTCACCGGTCGTCACGTCGTCGTCGGTGTTCTGATCCTCGTCGTCCCACAGATCGATCTCGTCGAAGTCGGGCTCAGAGGTTGACGCTGTGTGGTTACTAGGCAAGTAATTCCCTCCTCAGACCTCGATGGTTGCACGCTCTCCGGCTCAGTGCACTCATAAATCACCCCGGGGTACGCCCCCTCCCGGGTAAAGGACAAGAATCAGGACCGGTACATCGCCGTACAACCTGGGAGGACCGTTGTCCCCGACCCGCCTGCCGAGCGCAGGGTTCTCGATCACCATCCGGGTTAGCGTCATCGCCGACGCCTCCGCGATCGGCCGCCTGACCACGTGCGTGGGCGAGGCCGGCGCGATCGTGACCGCGCTCGACGTGGTCGACTCCGACCCCTCGCGCGTCACCGTCGACCTCACCTGCGACACCGCCGACTCCACCCACGCGGACCAGGTCGTCAAGGCCCTGGAGGAGCTGGACGGCGTGGAGGTCCGGAAGGTCTCCGACCGCACGTTCCTGCTGCACCTCGGCGGCAAGATCGAGGTCACGTCCAAGGTCGCGCTGCGCAACCGCGACGAACTCTCCCGGGCGTATACGCCGGGTGTCGCCCGCGTCTGCCTCGCGATCGCGGAGAACCCCGAGGACGCCCGCCGCCTGACGATCAAGCGCAACACGGTCGCGGTCGTCACGGACGGGTCCGCCGTCCTCGGCCTCGGCAACATCGGCCCCGCCGCCTCACTCCCGGTGATGGAGGGCAAGGCCGCGCTGTTCAAGCGCTTCGGCGGCGTCGACGCGTGGCCGGTCGTGCTCGACACGCAGGACACCGACGAGATCGTCAACATCGTCCGGGCGATCGCTCCCGGGTACGGCGGCATCAACCTTGAGGACATCGCGGCGCCGCGCTGCTTCGAGATCGAGGCGCGGCTGCGCGAGCTGCTGGACATCCCGGTCTTCCACGACGACCAGCACGGCACCGCGATCTGCGTGCTGGCCGCGCTGACCAACGCGCTGCGCGTCGTCGGCAAGAACCTGGCCGACGTGCGCGTGGTCGTCTCCGGCGCCGGCGCCGCGGGCACCGCCATCATGAAGCTGCTGCTCCGCCAGGGCGTGGGCGACATCATCGCGTACGACCGGCCCGGCGCGCTGCACCGCGGCCTGGAGAACCTGAACCCGACCTGGCAGTGGCTGGCGGAGAACACCAACAAGTCCGGCTATGTCGGGGATCTGAAGGGCGCGATCCGCGGCGCGGACGTGTTCATCGGCGTCTCCGCGCCGAACCTGCTCACCGGCGACGACATCGCCACCATGGCGGACCGCTCGATCGTGTTCGCGCTGGCCAACCCGGACCCCGAGGTCGACCCGCGCGCGGCCCGCGAGCACGCCGCGATCGTCGCGACCGGCCGCAGCGACCAGCCCAACCAGATCAACAACGTGCTGGCCTTCCCCGGCGTCTTCCGCGGCATGCTCGACGCCCACGCGGAGAACTTCACCGAGGAGATGGCGCTGGCCGCCGCCCAGGCCATCGCGGACGTGGTCGGCGAGGACAAGATCAACCCGACGGTGATCGTGCCCAGCGTCTTCGACACCCGGGTCGCCCCGGCCGTCGCGGCCGCGGTCCGCCGCGCCGCCGCCAGCCACGGCACCAGCGCCGACTTCGGTGGCGTCGACTCGGACGAGGACACCAGCTTCGGCGCACCGGAGCAGTGACGAAACCCGGGCGCGGCCACGAAACGTCAGTGGCCGCGCCCGGCCTTCCGGAACCCGCTATTCCCGCTTCCGGCGCGCCCACGTTCCGAGTGCGCCCGCGGCCACCGGCCCAATGCCACTCAGCTTATTCCGATCTTGAAGTAGTGCGGTACGGCCGCACTCCGCTGGCCAGCAAGAATTAGGTGCGGTACGGCCCCACTCCCCCGACCAGCAGGAATACCGTCAGTTCGATCCAGGTTCCGAGGTGGCCTTTGCTGTCGGTGCGCGAATCGCACGGCCTCCGGACGCCGAAACCCCGCCGGCGGCGGGCAGAGAGCCGCACCCCTCCGATGCACCCGAGCGCCTTGTACCCGAGCGCCTTGTACCCGAGCGCCTTGTGCCCGAGCGCCTTGTACCCGAGCGCCTTGTGCCCGAAATTTCCTGATAAAGCCGCCAAGCGCCTGTCTGACGACGCCAGGAATGCCTTGACGACCTTGGACCTGGCGCCTGAGTGATCAATCAGTGGAGCAAAAGAGCGATCAACTTCGATTTTTGATCTATCTTTTGCTCCACTGATTGATCACTCAGGTCGCGGCGGTGGCGCCTCGCGGGCGGGCAGTCCACGCCGGAGGGTCGGATGTCGCGATATTTCGGGCGCGGAACGCTTGGATGCCGCGCGCGGGCTTGAGTGGGCCCGCGCTCGACGGTCCGAGGGGACGGGCAACGGAGTCCGTCCGGGGGACGGGCGACGGAGGTGGCCGGCGGCGTCGCGCGGATGCCGGCGAGGTGCTCGTGAAAGGCGCAGGTCGGACTCCATGATCAACTTGACCTAGGTGGCATCGGGCACCGGCCTGCCGCCGACCGGCCTTCCTGCAAGATCATCGCCGGTCCCGCACCGCCGCCCCCGAGATCAGGGCGTCCCCCAATATCGTGGAACAGCATGGGGGGCGCCCTGATCGTGAGGTGTGTGCCGGGTAGCGGGTGGGCTCGCCGCTGAAGGTGCTGGGGTTTCGCGCCACGCCAGAAGCGGCAGGGAGGCCGCCCGCGGCCGAGCGGTGCCCGCGCGAAGCCGGTCGCCCACGCCCGAGCCGGCGGGGCCCCGCGCCCGAGCCGGGAGCCGCGCGAAGCCGGTCGCCCACGCCCGAGCCGGCGACCCGCGCGACGCGCCGGTCGCCCACGTCCGAGCCGCGCCCGAGCCGGCAGCCGCGCGAAGCCGGTCGCCCACGCCCGAGCCGGCGGCGGGCGTGCGGCCGGGCGAAGCCGGGTGGGCGGTCAGTCCGCGGACTGCCAGGTGTGCGGCTCGGCCGGGAGGTTGGTGAAGATACCAACGGAGCGCCTGCGGCCGGGCGCCGGACAACCCACCGGTCAGTCGATCGTGCTCAGTGCGCTGACGTCGATCTCGCCGGTGGCGACCAGGACGGCCGGGCCGGCGAGGGTCCAGCCCGCGTCGGTGCGCGTCGCGGCCAGGCGGCCGCCGAGCAACTCGACCGCGACCGTGCCGGCGTCGAGGGCCGCGTCGTGCAGCGCGACCGCCGCGACCGCCAGCGCGCCCGAGCCGCAGGCCAGCGTCTCGCCGGAGCCGCGCTCGTAGACGCGCATGCGGACGTGCAGGTCGAAGCCGTCGAGCGGCGGCAGCGGCGTCACGAACTCGACGTTGACGCCGGCCGGGAACAGCGCCGGGTCGAAGCCGGGCGACCGGGTCAGGTCCAGCGAGTCCAGGTCGACGCCGTCCGGCAGCACGCTGACCAGGTGCGGGTTGCCGACGTCGACCGCGGTGCCGGGGAACGTGAGCGGCACGATCGTGGCCGCACCGGCGGCACCGAGGCGCGGGGCCGGCATGTCCACCGCGATGGTGTCGCCGTCGATCGTGGCGCGGACCAGCCCGGCCCGGGTCAGGATCGGGAACGAAGCGCCCTCGGCCAGGCCGGAGACGGCCAGGTAGCGGGCGAAGACGCGCACGCCGTTGCCGCACATCTCGGCGATCGAGCCGTCCGCGTTCCAGTAGTCCATGAACCATTCGGCGTCGGCCGCGCGGCCCACCGCCTCCGGGTGCTTCGCGGTGCGGACCACCCGGAGCACGCCGTCGGCGCCGATCCCGCGGTGCCGGTCGCAGAGCGACGCGACCAGCGACGGCGTCAGCGCGAGCTGCCCGTCCGGGTCCGCGAGGATGACGAAGTCGTTGGCGGCGCCGTGGCCCTTGGTGAACTGCACCGGACCATCATTCCGCACCCACCGGAAGATCCACCAACCGCAGCGCGGAATCCACGAGATCGGGCGCCCCGCCGTCCAGCCAGTGCACGGACGGGTCCCGGCGGAACCAGGAGCGCTGGCGGCGGACGAACCGGCGGGTCGCGGCCGTGGTCCGCTCGCGCGCCTCGGACTCCCCGCACACGCCGTCGAGCTGGTCGATCGCCTGCTGGTAGCCGAGCGCGCGGCCCGCGGTCCGGCCTTCGCGCAGGCCGTGCGGGAGCAGACCGGCGACCTCGCCGACCAGCCCCTGCTGCCACATCAGGTCCACCCGCCGGGCGATTCGCGCGTCCAGCGAGGTGGTCTCCCGGTCGACGCCGATCCGCACGCTGTCGTAGAAGGGCCGGGGCGAGTCGGGCAGCGAGGCGGTGAACGGCTTCCCGGTCAGCTCGATCACCTCCAGCGCCCGGACTATCCGCCGGCCGTTGCTGGGCAGGATCGAGTCGGCTGCCGCCGGGTCGAGACCCCGCAGCCGATCATGGAGGGCTGCCGGACCGGCCGCGGCCAGCTGGGCTTCCAGCGAGGCGCGCAGCGACGGCGACGTACCCGGGAAGGAGAATTGTTCCAGGACCGCCTGGACGTAGAGGCCGGAGCCGCCGACCAGCAGCGGCACCCGGCCCCGGGCGAGGATGTCGTCGATCGCGGCGCGAGCCAGCGCCTGGTACTCGGCGACCGCGGCCGGCTGCGAGACGTCCCAGATGTCCAGCACGTGGTGCGGCACGCCGCGTCGCTCGGCCAGGGTCAGCTTGGCCGTGCCGATGTCCATCCCGCGGTAGAGCTGCATGGAGTCGGCGTTGACCACCTCTCCCCCGAGCGTCTCGGCCAGCGCGATGCTGAGATCCGACTTTCCGGCCGCGGTCGGGCCGAGAACGGCCACGACACGACCCTGATGGGGGAAGACCCTGGATGCGGCGGGTGACGACACGCGACCTACGGTAACTGCACGGGCGTGCGGAACCGCCACACGGCCGACCTAGAACACCGTATGGTCACGGTCGTCAACAGGCACTCGACGGACACGGGGGCGAACCTGTGACAATGCCGGGAGAAGTTCATAGGCAACCTACTGCGCGGTGGCGGTGACCGGAGGAAAACAGGCTTTCCCTCCGGAGCCGGGAAGAACTGAGGATGGGCAGATGAGCGACTGGACCGCCTACGGTCGGGTGGACGCCGACGGCACGGTCTACTGCAAGACCGCCGATGGCGAGCGCGTGGTCGGATCCTGGCAGGCGGGAACGCCCGAGGAGGGCCTCGCCCACTTCGCGCGCCGCTTTGCGGACAAGGTTACCGAGGTCGACCTCATCGAGGCTCGGCTGAAGTCCGGTGCGGCCGACGCGGCGCACTCCCTGAGCAGCGTGAAGAGGCTTCGGGCCGAGCTCGCCGAGGCCCACGTGGTCGGCGATGTGGACGGGCTCGCGGCCCGCCTCGACCGGCTGACCACGCAGGCCGAGGAGAGCGCGGCCGCGGCGAAGGCCGCGAAGGAGACCGCCCGGACCGAGGCGCAGGCCCGCAAGGTCGCGCTGGTCGAGGAGGCGGAGAAGATCGCCGCCGAGTCGACCGGGTGGAAGGCCGCGGGCGACCGCCTCAAGGAGATCCTCGACGAGTGGAAGACCATTCGCGGGATCGACAAGAAGACCGACGGCGAGCTGTGGAAGCGGTTCGCGGCCGCGCGTGACGGGTTCACCCGACGCCGGGGCGCGCACTTCGCCACGCTCGACGGGCAGCGCAAGCAGGCCCAGGGCGCCAAGGAAGACCTGGTCAAGGAGGCGGAGTCGCTCTCAGCGTCGGAGGACTGGGCCGACACCGCCGCCCGGCTCAAGGACCTGATGACCCAGTGGAAGGCCGCGCCCCGCGCCTCGAAGGAGGCGGAGCAGCGGCTGTGGGACCGGTTCCGGGCCGCGCAGGACGCGTTCTTCTCGCGCCGGAGCGAGGTCTTCTCCGCCCGCGACGCCGAGCTCAAGGGCAACCTGGAGCGCAAGCAGGCGCTGCTGGCCGAGGCCGAGGCGGTCGACGTCGACGCCGACCCCAAGGTCGCGCAGAACAAGCTTCGCGAGATCCAGGGCCAGTGGCACGATATCGGCCGCGTCCCCCGGGAGAACATGGCGAGTCTCGACCGCCGCATGCGCGCGATCGAGGACAAGCTCCGCCAGGCGATGGACTCCGCGTGGCGCCGCACCGAGCCGTCCGCGAACCCGCTGCTCGCGCAGATGCGCGACCAGGTCGCCGAGGCCGAGCAGCGCCTGGAGCGCGCGAAGGCCGCCGGTGACGCCAAGCGCATCCGCGAGGCGGAGAAGGCGCTGGAGAGCAAGCAGCAGTTCCTCAGGCTCGCCGAGCAGGCCGGCTGAAAAAGATCAGAACAGAGCGCCGAGAGGGTACGGTCCACGCCGGCCCCTCGGCGCTTTTGTGTTCGCGACGCCGGCCGACGGGAATCGCCGCACCGGTCACGCTCCGGCCACGTGCGCAGCGCGGATGCGATGGCACGATATGCCGACATATCGGGCCCGAGGCGCCCGATCTCCTGATTCCGGCCGCCTGGTCCCGACACCCGCTTCCAGCGCTCGCTTCCGACTCCGTTGCCATTCGGCATCGGAAGCCGCGAGCCCTGCCCGGAGACCGGAGGCATAAGCCCGAAATTTCGAATTATTTCCGCCATAGCTCGGACAGCGTCGAGCGGAAGCCGGCGTGGCGGTCGTGCTGTCGCGACCACTCATGCCCGAAGGTTCATTGACCGACACGAAAGAGAGGTCAAATATCGAAGTCGACCTCTCTTTCGTGTCGGTCAATGATCCTTTACGGCGAGCCACCGCCGAATGGGCAACAGAGTCGCTTCCGACGGCAAGCGACAGCGACAGCGCATGATCCAGGCGTTCCTCAAGTCGTTAGAACGACTTGAGGAACGCCTGGATCACGGAAGTGCGCGCACCGGAGAGCTTGCGCGTCAGCGCGTTGGCTCACAGCGCGCGTTGGCTCACAGCGCGCGTTGGCTCACAGCGCGCGTTGGCTCACAGCGCGCGTTGGCTCACAGCGCGCGTTGGCTCACAGCGCGCGTTGGCTTGCGGCGCGCGTCAGCGCGCTCTGGGCTTGCGGCCACGGATCGTGCAGGGAGGAGCGCCAGCGACGACCGGTGCCCGCGGGAGCATGCGGAACTCGCGCCGCCGGAAGCGGGTATATCCAGCTCTTATTGGGTTTGGCAGGCGGAAACCGCGGCCGGGAGCGGCGCCGGGACGCCGATCGTCGGGAGGCCGAGGTTGACGCCCGGTGTGCGGGTGGTGCGGCCGGCGGCCCACGCGTCGCCCGCGCGGGTGGTGCGATGGCTGATCGGTGCGCCGTCCGCGTTGAGGTGGTGCGGCGCCGCGTAGGTGACCTCGGTGTGCACGATGTCGCCCGGGCGGATCACGGCGGCCAGGTCACCGGTGTTGAAGTGGACCAGGCGGCCGTCGCGGGCGCGGCCGGACATGCGGCCGGTGCGCTCGTCCTTGCGGCCTTCTCCCACCGCGACCAGCAGCTCGACCTCGCGGCCGATCTGACGCCTGTTCTCCGCCCAGGTGATCTCCTCGACCACCTCCATCAGGCGGCCGTAGCGCTCCTTGACCACCTCTTTCGGCACCTGGGAGTCCATGGTGGCGGCGGGGGTGCCGGGACGCTTGGAGTATTGGAACGTGAACGCGGAGGAGAACCGGGCCTCGCGGACCACGTCGAGCGTGGCCTGGAAGTCGGCCTCGGTCTCGCCGGGGAAGCCGACGATGATGTCCGTGGTGATCGCGGCGTCCGGCATGGCGGCGCGCACCTTCTCGATGATGCCGAGGTAGCGCTCCTGCCGGTAGGACCGGCGCATCGACTTGAGCATCGCGTCGGAGCCGGACTGCAGCGGCATGTGCAGCGAGTGGCACACGTTCGGCGTCTCCGCCATCGCGGCGATCACGTCGTCGGTGAAGTCCTTCGGGTGCGGGCTGGTGAACCGGACCCGCTCCAGGCCCTCGATCTCGCCCGTGGCGCGCAGCAGCTTGCCGAACGCGTAGCGGTCGCCGAACTCGACGCCGTAGGAGTTGACGTTCTGCCCGAGCAGCGTCACCTCCAGCACGCCCTCGGCGACCAGCGCGCGCACCTCGGAGAGCACGTCGCCGGGACGGCGGTCCTTCTCCTTGCCGCGCAGCGACGGGACGATGCAGAACGTGCAGGTGTTGTTGCAGCCCACCGAGATCGAGACCCAGCCGGCGTACGTCGATTCGCGGCGGGTCGGCAGCGTGGAGGGGAAGACCTCCAGCGACTCCAGGATCTCCACCTCGGCGTCTGCGTTGTGCCGGGCGCGCTCCAGCAGCGCGGGCAGCGAGCCGATGTTGTGCGTGCCGAAGACGACGTCGACCCAGGGCGCCTTGGCCACGATGTCGCCGCGGTCCTTCTGGGCGAGGCAGCCACCGACCGCGATCTGCATGCCCGGGTGTGAGTCCTTGACCGGGCGCAGGTGGCCGAGGTTTCCGTAGAGGCGGTTGTCCGCGTTCTCCCGGACGGCACAGGTGTTGAAGACGACCACGTCGGGGTCGCCGTCCTGCGGTGCGCGCACGTAACCGGCCGCCTCGAGCAGGCCGGATATGCGCTCGGAGTCGTGCACGTTCATCTGGCAGCCGTAGGTGCGCACCTCGTAGGTGCGGGCCTCGGACGGCGCGGAAGGGGCTGCGGTAGTCATGGCATGACCAGCGTATCCGGCGCACCCACGGACCGGTGAATCCGGCCCGCCCTCGATGGGTGCGGAGGGTGGCTACGATCGGTGCCGCTTCCGCGGAGATGCGGTCAAGTGTTGCCTCTCCGTGACCAACCAGGCTGCTTCCCGACACAAGGGCACCCTTAAGGTTTTGCCCACAGGTCAGAAGCGATCAGAGGGTACGAGGGGGACGGTGACAAGCGTGGCAGAGGGCGAGCCGCTCATCGTGCTGGACCGGGTCAACAAGCACTTCGGTCCCTTGCACGTGTTGCGAGACGTCAGCCTCTCGATCGACCGGGGCGAGGTGGTCGTGGTGATCGGCCCGTCGGGTTCCGGGAAGTCGACGCTGTGCCGCTCGATCAACCGGCTGGAACCGATCAGCGGCGGCACCATCACGTTCGACGGACAGCCGCTCCCCGCTGAGGGCAGGGCGCTGGCCCGCCTCCGCAGCGACGTGGGCATGGTGTTCCAGTCGTTCAACCTCTTCGCACACAAGACGATCCTGGAGAACGTGACCCTCGGGCCGATCAAGGTCCGCAAGGAGAAGCCGGCCGAGGCCAAGGAGCGCGCGATGGCGCTGCTCGACCGCGTCGGCATCGCGAACCAGGCGCAGAAGTACCCGGCGATGCTCTCCGGCGGGCAGCAGCAACGGGCCGCGATCGCGCGGGCGCTGGCCATGCGCCCGAAGGCGATGCTCTTCGACGAGCCCACCAGCGCGCTGGACCCGGAGATGGTCGGCGAGGTGCTGGACGTGATGACGTCGCTGGCCAAGGAGGGCATGACCATGGTCGTGGTCACCCACGAGATGGGCTTCGCCCGGCACGCGGCGAACCGCGTCGTGTTCATGGCGGACGGTCAGCTCGTCGAGCAGGCCGCACCGACCGAGTTCTTCGCGAACCCCACGAGCGACCGTGCCAAGGACTTCCTCTCGAAGATCCTGACCCACTGAGATACGTCCACTGCGGAGGCGCCGGCGCACGGCACCCCGTGACGAAGAAGGAGAATGAGATGCGTGTTTCGCGGATGGCTGCGGTCGCCACGGCCGCGGTCATGGCCCTGTCCGTCGCCGCCTGTGGTGGCGGCGACGACGCCGGCAGCGGCGGCGGGGGCTCCGGGGACGGCGTGATCGGCAAGGCCGCGTCCGGCAAGCTGATCATCGGCGTCAAGTCCGACCAGCCGGGCCTGGGCCTGCAGACGGGCACGACGTACGAGGGCTTCGACATCGAGATCGGCAAGATCGTGGCGAAGGGCCTCGGCCTGGACCCGGCGAAGATCGAGTGGAAGACCACCGTGTCGGCCAACCGTGAGCCGTTCATCGAGCAGGGCCAGGTCGACCTCGTGATCGCCACCTACACGATCAACGACGACCGGAAGAAGAAGGTCGCGTTCGCCGGGCCGTACTACTTGGCCGGCCAGTCCCTGCTGGTCACGACGGACTCCACGATCACCGGGCCGGAGGCTCTGGACGGCAAGAAGGTCTGTTCGGTCGCGGGCTCCACGCCGGCCAAGCGGATCAAGGAGGAGTACCCGAAGGTCGCGCTGCAGGAGTTCGACTCGTACTCCAAGTGCGTGACCGCGCTCGGCGGTGGCCAGGTGGACGCGGTCACCACGGACGACATCATCCTCGCCGGCTACGCGGCGCAGGCGGAGTACGCCGGCAAGTTCAAGGTCGTCGGCGAACCGTTCAGCGAGGAGCCGTACGGCATCGGCCTGAAGAAGACCGACACCGCGGGCTGCACCAAGATCAACGAGATCCTCACGGCCGCGGCGGGCGACGGTAGCTACAAGGCCGCCTGGGACGCGACGCTCGGCAAGGGTGGCACGCCCATGCCGGAGTTCAAGGCCGACCTGCTGTCCAACTGCCCTGCCTGACAATCCGCACACCACCCGCGGGGCCGGCCCTCTTCCTGGCCGGCCCCGCGTCGTACCCCGGCTAGGAAGCGAGTCATGGATCTTCTGAGCGATCCCGAAAATCTGGACCTCTATCTCACCGGTTTCAGCTGGATCCTGCGTCTCACCGGCGCCGGTGCGGTCGGCGCGCTCGTGCTCGGCGTGATCCTGGCCGGTTTCAGGGTCTCCCCCATCCCGGTACTGCGCGGCTTCGGCGCCGCGTGGGTCACCATCTTCCGCAACACCCCGCTGACCCTGATCATCTTCTTCTGCTACTTCGGTCTCTTCTCCACGCTGGGCCTGTCGCTGGCCGAGGAGATCGACGTCAACAACTTCTGGCTCGGCGTGATCGGCCTCTCCGTCTACACGGCCGCGTTCGTCTGCGAGGCGATCCGCTCCGGCATCAACACGGTGCCGGCCGGCCAGGCCGAGGCGGCGCGCGCGATCGGACTGTCGTTCTTCCAGGTGCTGCGCATGATCGTGCTGCCGCAGGCCGCCCGCGCCGTGATCGCACCGCTGGGCAGCGTCTTCATCGCGCTGGCGAAGAACTCCACGATCGTCGGCACGATCGGCCTGGCCGAGTCGTCGAACGCGATGAAGACCCTGATCAACGAGTACGGCAGCCAGACCATCCTGATCTTCCTGATCTTCGCCGGTACGTTCGCGGCGGTCCTGATCCCTACCGGCTACCTCTTCGGCTGGCTGGCGAACCGACTGGCGGTGAAGCGCTGACATGAGTACCGATTCGGTCCTCTACGACCACCCGGGCCCCCGCGCCAAGATCCGCAACCTGGTCCTCACGGTCGTCTTCGGCCTCGGGCTGCTGGCGCTGCTCTACTGGATCTACCTGAAGTTCGACGAGAAGGGGCAGTGGGCGGCCTCGCTCTGGAAGCCGTTCCTCGAGGCGAACACCTGGCTCAACTTCATCATCCCGGGCCTGCAGCAGACGCTCAGTGCCGCGCTGGTCGCGATGGTGCTGTCGCTGACGTTCGGCATCATCTTCGCGGTCGGGCGGCTCTCCGACCACTGGTGGGTCCGGGTCCCGGCCGGCGCGATCGTCGAGTTCTTCCGGGCCGTGCCACTACTGCTGATGATCTTCTTCATCTTCTACGGCCTGCCGTACGTCAACGGCGGCGTCCCGATCCCGGCGTTCTGGGCGGTCGTCATCGGCCTCACGCTCTACAACGGCTCGGTGCTCGCGGAGGCGTTCCGGGCCGGCGTGCGCGCGGTGCCGGCCGGTCAGTCCGAGGCCGCGTACGGCATCGGCATGCGCAAGAACCAGGTGATGCGGTTCATCCTGATCCCGCAGGCCGCCCGCGCCATGCTCCCGGTGATCGTCAGCCAGCTCGTCGTCCTGGTGAAGGACACCGCGCTCGGCTACATCGTGGCGTTCCCCGAACTTCTGCAGCGCGCGGTCAACGACCTCGGCGCCAACCGGGCGAACATCGTCGCGTCCGCGCTGGTCGCCGCGGTCATCTACATCGTGGTGAACTCGCTGCTCACCTCGCTGGCCAACTACATCGAGCGCCGTACCCGGCGACGCGGCATCCGCGTTCCGCGCAACGGCGGCAACCCGGTGCGCGCGGCCGCCGACGCGGTCGCGATGCCGTCCGGCGTGGGCGGTGGAGGCGGCGTCGCCGGATAGCCCGCTTCCGTCACCGGCGGCCTCGGAGCCGCCGGCGGACGACCCACGAAGACCGTGAAGGGCGCCCCGAGGGGCGCCCTTCACGCTTCCGGCGCCCTATAAGAGCGCCCGGCAATAGGTTCACTTGAGTCTGCGGGTGGTGGGCCGGGTCTGCCATCGGTAGCGGGTTCGGGCGCGTTGGATGAGTTGACGGACAGTGACGATCGCGGCGGCGAGGTAGAGGTAGAAGTCGATGATGGTGGCCTTGCGGTCGGTGCAGCGGCGGATCTTGCCGAAGTCGTTCATCCAGGAGGTTGGTGCGTTCGACGACCCAGCGTTTACCTGCCTGGATGGGTGCGGGGACGCCTTTGCGGGCGATGTCGGCGTCGAAGCCGAGTTCGTCGAGCAGGTCGCGGGTGCGCCGGCTGTCGTAGGCGGCGTCGAGGTGCGCGGCGACGCGGTCGGGCCACCGGTGGCCGATCTGGGTGGAGCAGGCGGAGAACGTATCGCGTAGCAAAAGCGAGTCGTGCCGGTTCGCGCTGGTCGAGACGATCCCGAGCGGGATCCCGGTCGCGTCGGCGCCGGTCGAGCGTTTCATCCCGCCCTTGCCGCGGTCGACCGGTGACCGGCCGGCTTTCTCGCCGCCGCACGGGGCTTTCGTGATCGCACCGTCGACGCTGACATCGGCCAGGTCCAGGCCGATCATCAGGTCGTAGGCGTCCAACGCCAGCTCATGGACCTGCTGAGCGATACCCGCCTCGGCCCAGACAGCCAGACGGCGGCGGATCGTCCGGTCCGAACACGCCTCGGTCGCGATCACCTCGTAGCCCGAACCGTGCACCAGCGCGGCGATGACGTGCTCGAACACGACCCGGTCCGGGATGTGGGGCCGATGACATCCCAGCGGATGCGACGCGGCCACCCTGGGCCGAGGCGGGAGCAGCGCGGCGAACTGGACCCAGACAGGCTCGAACAACGATGATGGCAGGACAGGCACGGGACTCCATCGGTTACGAAGCGTGAAGAACTCCGATAATCGATGGACCCGTGCCTGCCCTCCATACCGGGGTCCCACCTATGTGGATCTTGACCTAGTGCCGGTCGCTCTAAGTCCTACGGCCACAACGAGCGACCGCGGCGGCCTCCGAGTCCCCCGCGAACACCGTGAAGGACGCACTTTCCGCTTCCACCGGCAGGGAAGGGCTTTCGTCCGGTCCGGGTTCCGCAGCCCCCGTGTTGCCGGTGCGCGAGTCGCGCGCGGTCTCCGGGGGTCGGCACACCGCCGACGGCGGGCGGGGCGCCCCCGTGGGGACTCGGGCACCGTTCGCCCGAAATCTCCTGATGAAGCGCCCGGCCGCCTGCAAGCGACGCCCGGGAATCCCGGGCCCGGCACCTGAGTGATCAATCAGGTGAGCAAAAGAGCGATCGACTTCGATTTTCGATCTACCTTTTGCTCACCTGATTGATCACTCAGTCCTCGGCGGTGGCATATCGCGGGCTGGTAGTCCGCGCCGGAGGGTGCGATGTAGCGATATTCGGGGCGCGCAGCGCCCGAATATCGCGAGCGGGCCGGGTCAACTCGCGCCCCCGGCCCGAACCCGCGCTCCCCGGCCTGACGGGGTGGGTGACAGAGGAGGGCCGGCGGGCGTTGCGGGGACATCGGCGGGGCGCTTTGTGAAAGTGCAGGCCGGATTTCACGATCAACTTAAGCTGAGTGGCATTGGACCGGTGCCCGCTCCGAGCATGCGGGCTGCACCACGCCGGAGGCGGGTAGATCCGAATGGTTCTTCAGCGGGCGATCTCGGTGACCCTGGACTCGCGGACGACCGTGACGCGGATCTGGCCGGGGTAGGTCAGCTCCTCCTCGATCTGCTTGGCCACGTCGCGGGCCAGGACCGCGGCCGCGATGTCGTCGATGTCCTCGGGGCGGACCATGACGCGGATCTCGCGGCCGGCCTGCATGGCGAAGACCTTGTCGACGCCGCCCTTGCCGCCGGCGATCTCCTCGATCCGTTCGAGCCGCTTGACGTAGGCCTCCAGGCTCTCCCGGCGGGCGCCGGGACGGCCGCCGGAGCACGCGTCCGACGCCTGGGTGAGCACGGCCTCGATCGTCTGCGGCGCGACCTCGTTGTGGTGCGCCTCGATCGCGTGGACCACGTCCTCGGACTCGCCGTACTTACGGGCCAGGTCCGCGCCGATCAGCGCGTGGCTGCCCTCGACCTCGTGGGTGAGCGCCTTGCCGATGTCGTGCAGGAACGCGCACCGCTTGATCGTCGGCACGTCCAGCTTCAGCTCCGCCGCCATCACACCGGCGATGTGCGCGGTCTCGACCAGGTGCTTGAGCACGTTCTGCCCGTAGCTGGTCCGGTACCGCAGGCGGCCCAGGTAGGTGACCAGCTCCGGGTGGATGTCCGTGATGCCGACCTCGACCAGCGCGTCCTCGGCCGCGCGCAGGCAGAGGCGCTCGACCTCGTCCTTGGCGGTCTCGAAGACCTCCTCGATCCGGTGCGGGTGAATCCGGCCGTCCAGCACGAGCTTGTCCAGCGTCAGCCGGCCGATCTCGCGGCGCACCGGGTCGAAGCAGGAGAGGAGCACGGCCTCCGGGGTGTCGTCGATGATCAGGTTGACGCCGGTGACCGACTCGAACGCGCGGATGTTGCGGCCCTCACGGCCGATGATCCGGCCCTTCATCTCGTCGCTCGGCAGGTGCAGCACGCTGACCACGCTCTCCGCGGTCTGCTCGCTGGCCACCCGCTGGATCGCGTCGACGACCAGATGCCGGGCGCGATCCTCCGCGGTGTTACGGGCGTCGTTCTCGATGTCCCGGATCAGGATCGCGGCCTCGCGCTTGGCCTGGGCCTCGATCGTCTCCACGACCTCGGTCTTGGCCGCGTCCGCGGTGAGCCCGGCGACGCGTTCCAGCTCACGCTGCCGCACCTCCTCGGCCTCGGCGACCGCGGTCTCGCGCTCGGTCAGCGAGTGCTCCCGGGCCGTGAGATCGCTCTCCCGGTCGGCGAGCCGGCGCTCGCGCTCGATCAGCCGGTCCAGTTCCTCGGTGTGCTGGCGCTCCCGCTCGTCGATCCGGGCGGCGCGGCGCTCGACCTCGGCGGCCTGCTCCTTGACGGTCGCGTTGAGCAGCGCGACCTCGCGCTCGCCGCTTCGCCGGGCCGCGGCGCGGACCTGCTCGGCATCGGCCTCGGCCTGGCGGTGCGCGCGGTCCAGGATCGTGTCCGCCTCCGCGTGCGCGGCGTCCAGCACGCGGCGCGCCTCGGCGCGGGCCGAGCTGGCCTCGGCGCGGGCGGCGGCGGCGTCGGTGCGCGCGGCGACGGTCTCGTTCTTCGCCTCCTCGACCGCGGACGTGGCCTCGGCGGCGGCGGTCTGCAGCTTGGCGAGCGAGCGTTCCTGCTTGTCCTTCTGCGCGAGGAACGCGGGGTCGTCCTCGGCGGGACGCGCGGGGGTGACCGGTTGCAGGCGGCGCAGCACGCGGACGCCGTAGGCGACGACGCCTCCCACCAGCACGCACAGTAAGAGCACGGCGCTGAGCAGCGCCACGTCCAGCGCCGTCATCGCCGGTCCAGCTTCCCGGGCCCGTCGGCGCCCTCTCCGGCGTGCGCTTCGATCGTCACCGCCGCCTCCCCTCACCGTTCGCCCGCATGGGACGCCTTCTGCAGCGGCTCATGCGCCGTCTTGCGGCTCACGGACTTGCCCGACCGGGGCGGCTGGCCGTGGGTACGACCCACCGGGCGCGTCCTTCCGGGCGCGCTTCGGCAGGCCGAGGTATGTCAGGCCACCGTCGGCGCGGCCGGGCCGACGGTGGAGGGCATCATGACGCAGTGAGACCTTGAAATGATGCCGTGTTGTTACGCGATCTATGTTGTGCGCTTAGCCTGCGATGGTCGGGCAATCCTCTTTGTACGCGAGGCTAGGTCGCAGAGGGCCGTTCGGTCAAGGAGACCTCATCCGGAAGCAGGTGGGACACACGGCACACGTATGCTCACGCCCAGCTCATACTACCCAGGGGTTAACGACCTCACTCATGGGGGGTTTCCGCCGATCATGGACAAATCGGCCGGGCTGGATCGGCGGGCCGTGGATTCCGTGATCACAATTTCCCGGCCATGACACCGAAAGTTTCGGCGACCACCCGAAACGACCACCGGCCGCGCGGCCCGCCCGCCCGGCCCGGGCCGAATCTCAGCGCGCCGGGTCTGCGCGAGCACCCTGCCTCAGACCAGATCCCAGTCTCCGCGCCCACCCCGGCTCACGACGGCGCGGAGCGTGCTCGGCACCGCACCCGCGCGGCCGAGGGCCGCTCAGACCGGTCTGAATCTCCGCGCGCACCGCCGCTCACGGCGGCTCCGCCGTTGCCGGCACCGGTCCGGGAGCGGGTGCCGGTATGAGCGAGCTTACGAGCGAATCCGCCGGCTCAGGGCTCCCAGCCTTTCCGGCACTGCACTCGCGCGGCCGAACCCCGCTTGCACCCGCGGTCTGAGTCTCCACGCGCACCGCCACTCACGGCGGCTCCCAGCCTTCCGGCACCCCACCCGCGCGGCCGAACCCCGCCCGGACCCGCGGTCCGAGTCTCCGCGCGCACCGCCACTCACGACGGCTCCGAGTCTTCCGGCACCGCACCCGCGCGGCCGAAGGCCGCTCAGACCGGGTCCGAGTCTCCGCGCGCTGCGTCCGCCAGTGCGTCCGGGTCGATCTGGTCGACGAGTTCGGCGTAGCCGCCGGCGAGCTCCTCGGCCTCGGCGGCCTGGGCCTCCATCGCGGCCTTGACCGCGCGGATCGCCAGGCCGGCCGGGTATCCCTTGCGGGCCAGCATGCCCACGACCCGGCGGAAGACCGCGTCGGGCTCGCCACGGGCGGTGCGCACTTTACGCTCGGCCAGCGCGAACGCCGTCGACTCCTCGGTCTCCGGGTCGAGCTCGTCGAGCGCGGCGCCGGCGGTCTCCGAGTCGACGCCCTTGCGGCGCAGCTCGTCGGCGAGCGCGCGCCGGGACAGACCGCGGCCGCGGTGCCGGGTCGTCACCCACTCCCGGGCGAACGCCGCGTCGTCGATCATGCCGACCTCGTCGTAGCGCGCGAGAACGGACTCGATCACCTCGGCGGAGATCTCCCGCTTGGTCAGCGCGGTGGCCAACTCCGCCCGCGTGCGCGGCCGGGTGGCGAGCTGCCGCAGGCAGATCTCGCGCGCCAGCTCGGCCTCGTCCCGCGGCGCCGGCTTCTGCGCCTGGTCGTCGCCGGCCAGGAAATCCTCCGCGGACCCGAAGCCGGCCGCCGCCCCCCGCCGCTGCCGCCGACCCGCACGGCCGAAGCCACCAGCGCCACCGGAATCACCAGCGCTACCGGATCCACCAGCGTTGCCAGATCCACCGGCACCACCGGCGTCATCGGAAACGAGAGCGGCCGGACCGGGACCGGCCGCCTCGGCATCTCCGAAGGGGTCCGGCGGCTCAGGGTCGCCGGCGGCGCTGTCCGAGCCGAAGACCTGATATTCAGGCTCGTCGGAACGCCTGGACGATCGGCGCGCCCGGGGCGGCGCGGCATCCCAGCCCCGCCCCGAACGCGCTCCGCGTCGGCCTGCCATTGCTGCGCCCGCGATCAGAAGTCGACCGGCGGCAGCTCGGGGCCGCCCGCGGCGTCGCCGCTGGTCTGGCCCACGCCGAGCTTCTCCAGGATCTTCTTCTCGATCTCGGCGGCGACGTCCGGGTTCTCCTTGAGGAACTCGCGCGCCTTCTCCTTGCCCTGGCCGAGCTGGTCGCCATCGTACGTATACCACGCACCGGACTTGCGGATGATGCTCTGCTCCACGCCGACGTCGATCAGCGAGCCCTCGCGGGAGATGCCCTTGCCATACATGATGTCGAACTCGGCCTGCTTGAACGGCGCCGCGACCTTGTTCTTCACGACCTTGACGCGGGTGCGGTTACCCACCACGTCGGTGCCGTCCTTCAGGCTCTCGATGCGGCGCACGTCGAGCCGGACCGAGGCGTAGAACTTCAGCGCGCGACCACCGGTCGTGGTCTCCGGCGAGCCGAACATGACGCCGATCTTCTCGCGGAGCTGGTTGATGAAGATCGCCGTGGTGTTCGAGTTGTTGAGAATACCGGTGATCTTGCGGAGCGCCTGGCTCATCAGGCGGGCCTGGAGACCCACGTGGCTGTCGCCCATCTCGCCCTCGATCTCGGCGCGCGGCACCAGGGCCGCCACCGAGTCGATGACGATGACGTCGAGCGCGCCGGAGCGGACCAGCATGTCGACGATCTCGAGCGCCTGCTCGCCCGTGTCGGGCTGGGAGACCAGCAGCGCGTCGGTGTCGACGCCGAGCGCCTTCGCGTATTCCGGGTCGAGCGCGTGCTCCGCGTCGATGAACGCGGCGATGCCACCGGCCCGCTGCACGTTGGCGACCGCGTGCAGCGCCACCGTGGTCTTACCGGAGGACTCCGGACCGTAGACCTCGACGACCCGGCCGCGCGGCAGACCGCCCACGCCGAGCGCCACGTCGAGCGCGATGGAACCGGTCGGGATGATCTCCATCTGGACATGCGGCTTTTCGCCGAGCCGCATGACGGAGCCCTTGCCGAACTGCTTGTCGATCTGCGCCAGAGCGAGCTCGAGCGCCTTTTCGCGGTCAGGACCTGCCGCCATTGAACCCACCCCTACATTCGCCGACTTCGCGGGCGTCTTCGAAGAACCTTTCGTCACGCGCAACACGCTAGGCGCTGGGTATGACAAAAACAGCCTCCGGGGGCCGCCGATGCCGAACCCTTACCCGGAATCGCACGATAGCCGAACACCTGTACGAGATCCACACGACACGCCCGAACGCGTGTGCTATTCACTGGAGCTTCGCGGGCACCCGATCGGGATAAGCAGCGCAAACGGCCCGCCAGACCACGATGGTGGCCACCCCCGAGTCGAGTGCTTCCCGCACGGTCCGGCCACCCAGCGTGGTCAGCACCTGATCGCTCGCGAGGCTCGGCGCGTAACCCGCGCCGAAGACCTCGTCCATCCGCTGCCAGAAATCTGTCAGCCGCACTCACGTCTCCTTGGATGAAGCAGCGTCCTTGGACCGCAACGCTAGCGTCAGCACCGGCAGCGCGGCCATCGCGGCCAGCACCGTCAGCGTGCCATATCCGGCCAGCGCCACGACCGCGCCGCTGAGCGCGCCCGCACCCGCGCCGGCAACGCCCATGACCAGGTCGGACAGGCCCTGGACGGCGGGCCGCCCGGCCGGCGGGACGGACTCGGAGAGCAGCGTCGAGCCACCCACCATCGTGCCCGACCAGCCCAGCCCGAGCAGCGCCAGGCCGAGCGTCAGCCGCGGGGTGTCGTGCCCGGCCGTGCCCGCGATCGCGCACGCCGTGACGAGCGACACCAGCCCGCCGATGATCACCGGTCGGCGGCCGAATCGGTCGGCGAGCCATCCGGTGAGCGGGGACAGTCCGTACATGCCGGCGATGTGCACGCTCAGCACCAGGCCGACGACGCGCAGCAGGTCCGCGTCCGCGTGCCCCTCCCCCAGATGGACCGGCGTCATCGACATCACCGCGACCATCACCAGGTGGCCGGTGGCGACGGCCGCGATCGCGAGCCGCGCGTCGGGCAGCCCGGCGACGACGCGGGCACCGGCCCGCACGCCGGAGGGACGATCAAGGACAGGAGCGGAGGATCCATCGAGGGTACGGGCGAGAAGCAGCGGATCCGGCCGCATCAGAAGCAGGATCACCAGCGCGGCCAGTGCGAACGCCACGCCGCTGACCACGAACGCGCCGCTCAGCACGGGCAGGTGCAGCCCGGCCACGGCCCGGTCCGCGAGGTCCGCCAGGTTCGGCGCGGCCACCGACCCGATCGTGGCCGACCACACCACCAGGGACAGGTCCCGCCCGCGGCGCGCGGGCGCGGCGAGGTCCACCGCGACGTACCGTGCCTGCAGGTTCGCCGCGGTGCCGCCGCCGAACAGGAACATGCCGAGGAACAGCAGCGGCACCGACTCCGCCACGGCCGCGAGCACGATGAGCGCCGCGCCGAGCGCACCCACGGCGTAGGCCAGCGCCATGCCCGGCCGTCGCCCGCGTGCCTGCACGAGCCGGGTGACCGGGACCGCGAGCAGTGCGCCGCCGATCACCGCGCCGCTGCCGGGCAGGCCGGACAGCCCCACGCCGGCCATCCGCGCGGAGAGCAGCGCGCCGACCGTGATGCCGATCGCCACGCCGATCCCGCCGATTATCTGCGTCGACACCAGGAGTGCGAGCGTGCGCCGCTGCACCGCCGTCATGATGAGCCATCTTCCACCCGGCCTGTGCGGCCGGCGGTATCGCGACGCTCCACGGCCCGGGGGCGCCACGCGGAAAGAAGCTCACCCATGGCCTCACGAGATCATGTCAGCGCGCTCGCCGCCACCCGCAGGTCCGCGACCAGACCGTTGAACGCCGCCTCCCGGTCGTCGGCGCGCAGCACCGCGGACGGGTGGATGGTGGCCAGCGCGGTCGCCTCGTGATCGCTCGGGAAGTCCTCCGGGTGCTGTGCGGACGCGGGCCACGGCAGCAGTTGCCCGCGCGACCGGGTGACCCGGAACGACGGGCCGAGCACCGCCTTCGCCGCGGTCGCGCCGAGCAGCACCACCAGTGACGGCCGGAGCTGCGCGAACTCGCTCATCAGCCACGGGTGGCAGGCCGTGATGTGCTGCTGCTCCGGCGTCTTGTGGATGCGCCGCGCGCCGCGCTGCTCGAACCGGAAGTGCTTCACCGAGTTTGTGATGTAGAGGTCCGTCACCGGCAGGCCGGCGTCGTCGACCGCGCGCCGGAGCAGGTGGCCGGCCGGGCCGACGAACGGCAGGCCCTTCTGGTCCTCCACGTCGCCGGGCTGCTCACCAACGAAGATCACCCTGGCGTGCTCGTCGCCGCGGCCGAAGACCACCTGGGTGGCGGGTTCCCACAGCTCACAGCCCCGGCAGCCGGGGGCGGCGGCGCGCAGCTCCGCGATGCTCGTGGCGGAAGAAGGAACGAATGGGGCAGCCGTCTGCATAACGCAGTGTTCTACCTCATCCGTACGACAGAAACAGCGAGGACCGTTCAGCGCGGTGGGGGACCGCTGAACAGCCCTCGGTCAGGCGGTCAGCGCCATCGACGACCGGGCCGGAACCGGGTCGAGCGCGGCCGCCGCGGCCACCGCGTCGGCCAGCGGCGCGATGTCGTCCTCGGCCAGCGGGCTGATCGTGATCCGGATGCCGGGCGGCGACGCGAGCCGGAACAGCGAGCCCGGCGCCACCACATATCCGGCGTCCCGGAGCGCCGCGACCGCGCGTGTCTCGTCCGGCACGCTGACCCACACGTTGAGCCCGGTGCGCCCGCGCGCGTCCAGCCCGTGCGCGGCGAGCGCGGCCCGCAGCGCCAGCCGCCGGGTGACGTAGCTGTCCCGGGCCCGGATCACGCCGTTGATCACCTCGTCGTCCCGCCACAGGTAGAGCACCACGTGCTGGAGCAGCGTCGACACCCACCCGGCGCCGACCCGCATGCGGCCGGCCACGCGCGCGATGGTGGCCTCGTCGCCGGCCACCACCGCGAGGCGCAGGTCCGGCCCGTACGGCTTGGAGACCGATCGCACGAACGCCCACGACCCGGTCGCGCCGGCCAGCGAGTGCAGCGTGACCGGTGCCAGCTCGGCCGCGTGGTCGTCCTCGATCAGCAGCACGGACGGAGACTCGGCCAGCACCGACCGCAGCTCGGCCGCCCGGTAGGAGCTGACCGCGGCGCCGGTCGGGTTCTGCGCGCGGGTGGTCACGATGGCCGCGCCGGCCCCGGACGCGAGCGCGGCGCGCAGGCCCGCAGGCGTCGGCCCCTCGTCGTCGACCGGCATCGGCACCGCGGTCAGGCCGAGCGCGGCGATCAGGTCGAGCGCGTTGGCCCAGCCCGGGTCCTCGACCGCGACCTTGTCGCCGGGCCGCAGGTGCGCGGCGAGCAGCCGTTCCATCGCGTCGAGCGCACCGCTGGTGACCGTGATCTCCGCGCCCTCGACCGGGATGCCGTCGCCGGCGAACCGCTCCCGGGCCAGCTCGACCAGCTCCGGCAGCGCGCCCGCGTCCGTGTAGTTGGTCGGCGAGAACTCCGCGGCCGCGAGCCGGGCCAGGCGCGGGCCGAGCGCGGGCATCAGCGCGAGGTCGGGCTCGCCGGTGGAGAGGTCGAGCGCGCCGGGCGGCGAGGGCAGCCGCAGCGCGGACCGGCCGGACGTGGCGATCGGCGGGCGCTCGCGGACCCGGGTGCCGTTGCGGCCCGCGGTCTCGATCAGACCCCGTTGCCGCAGCGTCTGATAGGCCTTCGCCACGGTGGCCGGGCTACAGCTCAGCGTCTTGGCCAGCGCGCGGACCGGCGGCAGCGCGGCGCCCGGGCCGAGGTCGCCGGAGCGCACGCCGGCCTCCACGCTCCCCGAGATCTCGGCCGCCGTGGAACCCAGGATCTGATAATGTTCTGCCACAGTTTTCCTACTGTACTAGCACAAAGGAGGTCTCACAACATGGGGGACGGCTTCTCACCCACCCATCGCACCACGGCGATGCGCGACAAGGGGCGGATTCGCTACGACCGGGACCTGGCGTACGGGATCCTCGACGAGTCACTCGAGGCGCACATGGCGTTCGTCGTCGACGGCGAACCGCGCGTGCTGCCCACGCTGATCGCCCGCGTCGGCGACACGCTCTACCTCCACGGCTCCACCGGCAGCCGGCCGATGCTGGCCGCGCGCGGCGACGGCCTGCGCGTCTGCGTCGAGGCGACGTTCCTGGACGGGCTCGTGCTGGCGCGCTCCCAGTTCAACCACAGCGCGAACTACCGGTCGGTGATCGCGCACGGCACGGCCCTGCCGGTCACCGACGTGGTGGAGAAGGAGCGCGCGCTCACCGCGCTGGTCGAGAAGATCGCGGTGGGCCGCGCGGCGGACAGCCGGCCCGGCACGAAGAGGGAACTGAGCCAGACCACCGTGCTGGCACTGCCGCTGACCGAGGTGTCCGCCAAGGTCCGCGCGCACGGCGTCGGCGAGGAGGAGCCGGGCGACGAGACGCTTCCGCACTGGGCCGGCGTGCTGCCGGTCCGCCGGGTCACCGGGCTTCCCGAGCCGGACGAGGCGGTCACCGTACCCGTGCCGGATTATCTTCGTCCCGCGCGCAGCGCCTGGGAGACGCCCGCGGTCCTGCGCGGTGAGCACGTGATCCTGGAGCCGCTCGACCTGGTGCACGCGGCCGACCTGCTGGCGAGCTGCGGCGACCCGGAGATCTGGGAGCACCTGCCGGTCGCGGCGCCGCGCACGCTCGACGAGATGCGTGCCTACCTGCGCAATCGCCTGGCCGCCACGCCGACCGTGCCGTGGGTGCAGCGGGACGCGCGCACCGGTGCGGTCATCGGCACCACGTCGTACTACGACATCGAGGAGCGGCACCGCACGGTCGCGATCGGGCACACCTACTACGCGCGGAGCCACTGGCGCACCGGCGCCAACACCGAGTCGAAGCTGCTGCTGCTCGCCCGCGCGTTCGAGGAGCTCGGCGCGGTCCGGGTGACGTGGGAGACCGACGACCGCAACGTTCGGTCACAACGCGCGATCGAGCGGCTCGGCGCGGTCAGGGAGGGCGTGCTGCGCCGGCACAAACGGCGCGCGGACGGCACCTGGCGGGACACCGTGCTCTACTCGATGACCGCGGACGAGTGGCCGAGCGCACGGTCCAATCTGCGGAATCGTCTTCTGGCGCATCGCCCTGAGGGCGCATGATGCACGGCGTGCTGGGAGTGACCGACCTCTGGACCTACGTGATCGGCACGGTGGCGATCGTGCTGCTCCCGGGTCCCAACTCGCTGTTCGTGCTCTCCGTCGCGGCCCGCCGCGGCATCGCCACCGGCTACCGCGCCGCGGGCGGCGTCTTCCTCGGCGACGCCGTGCTGATGGTGCTCTCCGCCGCCGGCGTGGCCTCGCTGCTGCGCGCCCATCCCCCGCTGTTCCTGGTGATCAAGTACGCGGGCGCGGCCTACCTCTGCTGGGTCGGCCTGTCCATGCTGCGCGCCGCCTGGCGCGGTCGCGGTGCGTCGGCCGCGACCGCGGAGGAGCCGCCGGTCGCCCAGCCGTTCCGCAAGGCGCTGCTGATCAGCCTGATGAACCCGAAGGCGATCCTGTTCTTCGTCTCGTTCTTCATCCAGTTCGTCGACCCCGGCTACGCCCACCCCGAGCTGTCGTTCCTGCTGCTCGGCGCGATCGTGCAGGTCTGCAGCGCGCTCTACCTGACCGCGCTGATCCTCTCCGGCAGCTACCTCGCGGCCCAGTTCCGCCGCCGCCGGTTGCTGGCCCGCGCCGGCAGCACCGCGATCGGCGCTCTCTTCGTCACCTTCGGCGCCAAGCTGGCCACGGCCACGCTGTAAAGCACAAGAGCCCTGGAAGCAGATACACCCGCTTCCGGCGTGGCCGAGTTCCGAGTGCTCCCGCGGGCACCGGTCGGCCGCAGAGGCGGAGCGTTCACTCCGGTCGGTGGCGGGGGTCGGGGCGGCAGCCGGGCTCCCTGCACGTTCCGCACGACTCGGCTTGGAGACACCAACCCCGCAACCGTGATCGAGGCGTCCCCCAGCCGTCAGAACGACGGGCGACGCCCCGATCACGGGTCCGCTGTTGCCCGCCGGGAGCGGGCTCGGGTTGTGGTGACCAGGTGCGGAACCCATTAGGGAGGCCGCCCGCGGCCGACCGGTGCCCAATGCCACTCAGGCCAAGTTGATCATGGAATTCGACCTGCGCCCTCCACAAGCACCTCGCCGGCATCCGCGCGACGCCGCCGGTCCGCCTTCGTTGCCCATCCCTTCGGACCGGGAGCGCAGGCCCACCCGAGCCCGCGCGCGGCAACCAGGCGCTCCGCGCCCGAAATATCGTGACATCGACCCACTGGCGTGGGCTACTCGCCCGCGAGGTGCCACCGCCGCGACCTGAGTGATCAATCAGTGGAGCAAAAGATAGATCAGAAATCGAAGTTGATCGCTTTTTTGCTCCACTGATTGATCACTCAGGCGTCAGGCCAAAGGCCGTCAAGGAATTTCGTAGCGTCGCCAGGCAAGCCCGTGGCAGCTCAGGAAACTTCGGACATAAGGCGCCCGGGAGGTACGGCTCCGCCCGCCGCCGGCGGTGTTTCGATGCCCGGAGGCCGTGCGCGATGCGCGCACCGACAGCAAAGGTGACCTCGAACTCACAGTATTCCTGCCGGGCGGAGGTGCGCGGCCGTACCGCCCCTACTTCAAGATCGAAATGCGCTGAGTGGCATTGGACGGTGCCCGCTCCGAGCATGCGGACCGCGCCACGCCGGATGCGGGAATATCCGATTTCAACGGTTTTGTGTTTCTGGCGGTGTGTTCCGGAAGACGACTCGGGGCGCGAGGAGAACCCCGCGCCCCGTGACGATGCCGAAAACTCAGCCCTCGTCGCCCTCGTCACCCTCGAACACGTCCTCCACGGCCTCACCGAGGATCATGCCGCCGAGGAGGCCGCCGGCCGCGCCCGCCACGACGCCGCCCATGCCGCCGCCGTGACCGCGCCGGTAGTGGCCGTGGTAGCCGCCGCCGTGACCGTAGCCGGGAGCGCCGTGACCGGGAGCGCCGTAGCCGCCGCCGGGGGCCGGGTAGCCGGGCGGCGGGTAGCCACCGGGTGCGCCGTAACCCGGAGCACCGTGGCCCGGAGCCCCGTAGCCGGGCGCGCCGTAGCCGCCGCCGTGGCTGGAGCGCATGGACGAGTAGCCGCCGACCGCCTGCCGCATCCAGCCGTCGACGACCTGGGCCCAGTCGGTGTCGTCGGCCTGCGCGTGCGAGACCTGGTAGCGGCCGTAGGTGTCGCGGCCCTCGGTGAAGAAGCCGCCGCGCTTGTCGAACTCGAGCACGATGTCCATGCCCTGCGGGTTCGTCACGAAGGTCAGCTCGACCTCGTTGATCGTGCCCTGGTACTGCGCGGGCGGGTAGAACTCGATCTCCTGGTAGAACGGCAGCTGCTGGTTGACGCCGGTGATCCGGCCGCGCTCCAGGTCCGCGGTCTTGAAGTGGAAGCCGAGCCGCATGAACGCGTCCAGGATCTTCTCCTGGATCGGCAGCGGGTGCACGTAGATCGGGTCGAGGTCGCCCTTGTCCACGGCGCGCGCGACCGACAGCTCGGTGCGCAGGCCCATGGTCATGCCGCGCAGCCGCTGGCCGTAGACGTCGGTGATCGGCGTCTCCCACGGGATCGGGAAGCGGACCGGCAGCTGGCGCCGCTCGTTCGCCTCCAGGCGGAAGCGGCCGGCGACGACCACCCGGTGGAACTCCATGACGGAGTCCCAATCGGTGTCGTGGCCCTCGACCTCGACGCGGGTGACCAGCCCGAGCGCGACGTGTTCGATGTCCACCGCGGTGGTGCCGCCGACGATGTTGACCTGGCCGTCGAGCGTGAGTCCGGGACGGGTGTTCGGGTTGGCGAGCACGGTGTCGACGGACGGCCCGCCGACGCCGAGGGCGCTGAGCATCTTCTTGAAGACCATGAGCCTCGACCTCCTTTATCCGAAAAGTCCGTTATATCCGTATAAAACTGGGTGTTACCTGTGCGGCGGCTCAGCGCATGCGGCGGCCGCGCGGCACGGCGTCGGTCTCGTCGTCGAACTCGCCGATGACCTCCTCCAGGAGGTCCTCCAGCGCGACGAAGCCCACCGTCGAACCCGCGTCCGACACCAGCGCCAGCTGCGCCCGCTCGGCCCGCATCCGGCCCACCGCCTGCATCAGCGTCTCGTCCGCGCGCAGCGTGAACGGCGCCGACATCAGCTCCGCCGCGGTCGCACCGTCCTTCTCCCCGGCGGTGGCGCGCACCGCGTCCCGCACGTGCACCATGCCGAGCACACCGGGCTCGGCCGGGTCGATCACCGCGAGGCGGGACCGGCCGGTCGCGTGCGAGACCTCTTCGATCCGGAACGCCGTGTCGCCCGGGGCCACGCTCACCATCTGCGCGGCCGGCGTGACGATCTCCGCCACCGTGGTCCGCTGCAGCGCGAGCATGCTGGTCAACAGCGCGTGCTGATCCACCGGGAGCGTGCCGTGCTCGCGCGACTGCTCGAGCAGCATGCGCAACTCCTCCGGATCATGCACCTGCGCGAGCTCGGTCTGCGGCTCGATCCTGAAAAGCCGCAGGATCGCGTTCGCCGCGCTGTTCAGTGCGGTCAGCAGCGGGCGCACCGCGCGGGCGAACCCGCGGAACGGCAGCGCCAGCAGCCGCGCCGAGTTCTCCGGGTGACTGATCGCCCAGGACTTCGGCACCATCTCGCCCAGCACCAGGTGCAGGAACGTGACAAGCACCAGCGCGAACAGGAACGCGACCACGTGACTCGGCGCGTCCGGCAGGCCCAGGCCGTGCAGCAGCGGGCTGACCAGCTTCTCGATCGCGGGCTCGGCGAGCGCGCCGAGGCCGAGCGAGCAGAGCGTGATGCCGAGCTGCGCACCGGCCAGCATGACGGTCAGCTCGCGGCTGCCGGCCAGCGCGGCCCGGTCCGCGGCGTCACCGCCGGCGGCGGCCTGCTCCAGCCGGTACCGCTTGCTGGCGATCAGCGCGAACTCCGCGGCGACGAAGAACGCGTTACCGGCCAGCAGCAGGAGCGCGAGAACGATGGCCCATCCGGTGCTCATGATGCCGTCGTCCCCTCGACGCTGCGGTCGCGTCGTGGCCGACGCTGAGCCGATGATTCACTCGCGATCTCGCCCACGTGCACCTCCACCCGGACCGTGCCGGGCACGTGCCGGTCGACCGAGACGACGCTGACCAGTGCCCGCTCCTCCGCGTCGCCGCCCGGGAGCGTCAGCTCCAGCGCGTCGCCGACCTCGGGGATGCGGCCGAGTCGGCGCATGATCAGGCCGGAGACCGTGTCGTACTCGTCGGCCTCGGGCAGCGCGATGCCGGTCGCGTCCGCGATCTCGTCGATCCGCCAGCGGGCCGGCACCAGCCAGGACCCGTCGTCCTGCCGGACCGGGGAGGCCTCGGGCAGGTCGTCCTCGTCGCGGATCGGGCCGACCAGCTCCTCGGCGATGTCCTCCAGCGTGATCAGGCCGGCGAAGCCGCCGTACTCGTCGACCACGATGGCGAGCTGCCGGTGACCGGTGCGCAGCCGGTCGAGCACGGCCGGGACCGGCAGCGACTCCGGCACCATCAGCGGCGGCGACGTGATCTCGCGGACCGGCACCTCGGCCCGGCGCGCCGGCGCGACCGCCAGCACGTCGTTCACGCCGACCACGCCGATCACGTCGTCGACGCCGTCGGCGCCGCGCACCGGGAAGCGGGAGTGACCGGACGCCATCAGCTCGACCACCCGGCTGACCGGGTCGGCCGCGCTGACGCTGGACACGTCCACGCGCGGCACCATGACCTCACCGGCGGTCAGCCGGCGGAAGTCCAGGCCGCGGTCGAGCAGCGCGGAAGTGTCCGCGTCGAGGTGGCCCTCCTTCTGGGCCTCCGCGATGATCTGGGTCAGATCCTCCGCGGTCGCGCCCTCGGGCAGCTCCTCGACCGGCTCGATGCCGATGCTGCGCAGCAACCGGCTGGCCGCGAGGTCGAACAGCTTGATCACCGGACCGAACACGGTGAGGTAGATCAGCGTGGACCGGCTCAGCGCCTTGGCCAGCGCCTCCGGCCGCGCGATCGCGAGGTTCTTGGGGGCCAGCTCACCGAAGATCATCTGCACGACGGTCGCGAACGCCAGCGCCAGACCCATCGAGATCGGGTAACTGACCGCCGCCGGCAGGCCCGCCACGCCGAACAGTTCCGTCAGGCCACCGCCGAGGAACGGCTCCGCGACGTAACCGACCAGCAGCGCGGTCACGGTGATGCCCAGCTGCGCGCCGGAGAGCATGAACGAGAGCCGCTCGGTGACCTTGAGCGCCCGCGCGGCGGCGGCATCGCCCGCCTCCGCCTCCTGGCGCAGCTTGCCACGGTCGACGGCGACGTAACCGAACTCCTGGGCCACGAAGTAGCCGGTAGCGGCGGTCACCACGAGAATCAGCAGAAGCCCCACCACGATCAGCACGACAAGTCACCCTCGGTGCGTGCGGGGCTTTGATGCGAAGGCCGGGGCTCACCCGGCTGGGGACTACAGCCCTCTGGGCTGGGGTCGATCATGCAGGCACACTACCAGCGACCGCTGGGCATTCGCTGTGAGACAAACCCAAGATCAAATCTCCCGTGGGTACGGAATAAGCCCGCAGAAACGCCGATGACCAGCTTTTTCTCCGGCACATCAACTGCCCGCCGCCGGGCGAACGCACCGCAGGACGGACCGACCGCGCCTCGTCGGGAGCGAAGCGGACAGGGGCCCTCCTCGAACACGGAGACCGCAAGGACAGATCGTGCCCGGCTGGGCGGGTCTCGTCAGGAGCGGAGGCGGAGGCCACGAGGGGTGGGACGGAAGCCCGCCGCCGTCAGCGCGTCACGCAGGGGGGAGGCGCGGAGCGTCTCGCCGTCGGCGCGTTCGACCGAGAGCGCACCGAGCGCACCGGAGTGCACCGCGTCCGCGAGCGCCTTCGCCCCGGCCGCGAGCGCGTCCGGCTCCTCGGTGAACGACAGCAGCGTCCGGCCGCCGCGCTCGACGTAGAGCACCAGCTCGCCGCCGACCAGCGCGACCAGCGCGCCCGCCTTCCGCCCGGCGCGGTGCCCGGTGCCGCCCGGCCGGCCGGCCGGTCCGGGGACCGGATCGCCTCCGGGGCTTCCCACGGTCTGCCGGGCCGCGTCGTCAGCGCCGGTGCCCGTGCCGTCCCAGGCGATCGCCCGGGACCGCCCGGTGGCGCCGCCGGCCCGCTCGCCGGCACCGGCTGGCCGCGCGGCCTGGGACGCACCGGCGGCGGGCAGCGGCGCCGGCGCCTCGCCGGCTCCGGTGGATCGCGCGGGCTGTGCCGCGCCGGCCGAGCCGTCGCCGGAGTCGACCGCGCGGTCCGGCCAGGGAAGTGCCGCGCCGAACGGGTTCGCCGGGTCGGTCGCGGCCAGGATCAGCGCCGGGCCGCCCGCGGAGCGCCGGCTGGGGTCCTCGGCCTTGTCCGCGAGCGCGCGCAGCCGGTCGACCGCGCCCGGCACGGCGAACTGCGCCGCGCCCAGGCCCTCGACGAAGTAGCCGCGCCGCGCGGCTCCACGCTCCTCCATCGCCGCGAGCACCGGGTAGACGCCGGAGAACCCGCCGGGCGGGCCCTCCGCGGCGACCGCGCCGCGGGTTACCACGCCGTGCCGCTCGAGCAGCAGGTCCGCGGTCACGGCGGCGCGCTGGGTCGGATCCGGGTCGCGCTCGGGCAGCAGCGACCAGCGGCCGGCCATCGTCGGCGGCCCGCCCCGGCTGGGCATCGCCATCCGGCCCGGCCGCCGGTACCGGCCGCGCGACGCGACCGGCTTGGTCTTGTGCGCACCGCCGGAGCCGAGCAGTGCGCGCAGCGGCGCGATCGTGTCGTTCGTCAGGTATCCGGCCCACACCAGATCCCAGACCGCGGCCGCCATCTCCGCGTCGTCGACCAGCCCACCCTTCGCCGTCGGCCGGAACGCCGCGTCCCGGCCACCGAGGAGGTCCCGCCCGGACGGCCGCCGGCCGGAGACCACCGGCCGGTCGGAACCCCAGGTCGTGACGGCGTCGCCGACGGCCGGATCCGCATCGCCGGCCGGCCCGTCGCCGCCGCTCTCGACACCGGCGGAAGCCGGCGTATCGGCCGGTAAGGAAGCCGGTGCGTCAGCCGGGAACGCGCCGCCTGAACCAGGGCGACCCGGCACGGCCCGGTCCTCAGCCGCGATCTCGACCGGCAGCCCGTCCGCGGACACCGCGCCGCCACCACGCGATCCAGCACCTTGGTCCCCCGGCACGGCCCGGCCCTCCGCCGGGGATCCGTCCGCCGGCGCCGGGCCGGCACCACGCGATCCACCACCCCGGCGCCCCCGCACGGCCCGGCCCTCAGCCGGGGATCCGTCCGCCGGCGCCGGGCCGGCACCATGCGATCCACCGCCCCGGCGCCCCCGCACGGCCCGGCCCTCAGCCGGGGGTTCGTCCGCGGATGTCGCGCGGGAGCCGGGGACTCGGCCGCGCGCGGTCTGGCCGTCGGCGGGCGGTTCGGCCGGGGCCGCGGTGGCGGCCGCCGTGGTCGCGGCGAGCGTCTGGAAGGTGCGGTCGGAGAGGGAGCGGAAGAACAGCGCCTGCCCGTCCGCGAGTGCCGCCAGGATCGCGCGGTGCAGCGGGGTCAGCGGGAGCGCGTCGTCGACCGGCGGCAGGATCAGCGGTGCCGCGTCCGCGTAGGCGAGCGTGACCCAGCCGTCGTTGCCGGGCAGCGTGCCGGCGCCGGACCAGACGACCTCGCCGGTGGCGCACAGCTCGTCGAGGTGGCCGGCCGTGTAGTCGGCGACGCGGGCGGGCAGGATCAGCCGTTCCAGCGCGGACGCGGGCACGGCCACGCCCTGCAGCTGGTCGATCGCGGCCGCGACCGCCTCGACGCCGCGCGCGGCGCCGCCGACCTGCTGCCAGCGCGGCAGGAACGTGGCCAGCGCGCGGGCCGGGACCGGCTCGATCTCCCGGCGCAGCGCGGCCAGCGAGCGGCGGCGCAGCAGTCGCAGCACCTCGGCGTCGCACCACTCGCTGGTGCCGGCCGCACCGCCGGCAACCGGGGAGAACTCGCCGGTGACCACGCGCCCGGCCGCGGCCAGCCGGCGCAGCGCCTGCTCGACCACGAACACGCCGAGCCCGAACCGGGCCGCGCAGGTGGCGGCGGAGAACGGGCCGTGCGTGCGGGCGTAGCGCGCGACCAGGTCGCCGAGCGGATCCGGTGCGGGCGCGAGGAACGCCTCCGGCAGCCCGACCGGCAGCGCCACCCCGAGCGCGTCGCGGACGCGGCCGGCGTCCTCGATGCCGATCCAGCGCTCCTCGCCGGCGATCCGCACCAGCACCGCGCGGCGCGCGTCCCGCAGGGATGCGGCCCACGACGAGCCGGCGCCGCGCAGCGCCAGCTCGGCCGGGGACAGGTCACCGAGCAGGCGCAGCAGCTCGGCCACGTCCTCCGCGTCGCGCGGCTGCCGCTCCTCGGTGAGCCACTGCAGGCGCGCCTCGGTCTCCGCGACCACCTCGGGGTCGAGCAACTCGCGCAGGTCGACACGGCCGAGCAGCTCGCCGAGGAGCGTGGCGTCGAGCGCGAGCGCGGCGGCCCGGCGCTCGGCCAGCGGCGCGTCGCCCTCGTAGAGGAACGCCCCGACGTAACCGAAGAGCAGTGACCGGGCGAACGGAGACGGCCGCGGCGTCTCCACCTCGACCACGCGCACCTTGCGGCCGGCCAGGTCGCGGGCGAGCCCGAGCAGGCCGGGCAGGTCGAACACGTCCTGCAGGCACTCGCGCGCGGCCTCCAGCGTGACCGGGAAGTCGGCGTATTCCCGGGCGACGTCGAGCAGCTGGGCGGCGCGCTGCCGCTGCTGCCAGAGCGGCTGGCGGCGGCGTGGGTCGCGGCGCGGGAGCAGCAGCGCGCGGGCCGCGCACTCCCGGAACCGGGACGCGAACAGCGCGGACGTGCCGACCGACTCCTCGACCAGCTGGGTCAGCTCGTCCGGCTCGAAGACGATCAGGTCGGCGCCGGGTGGCGTGTCCATGGTGTCCGGCAGCCGGACCACGATGCCGTCGTCGGACGGGACGACCTGCGCGTCCACGCCGTACCGCTCGGTCAGCCGGCGCCCGATCGCGAGTGCCCACGGCGCGTTGACCTTGGCGCCGAGCACGCAGTGGACGGCCATTCGCCAGTCACCCAGCTCGTCGCGGAAGCGCTCGACCACGACCGTGCGGTCGTCCGGCAGCGCGCGGACCGCGTCCCGCTGCTCGCGGAGGTAGGTCACCAGGTTGCCGGCGGCCCAGTCGTCCAGCCCGTCGGCGCGCAGTGCCTCGGTCGCGGCCTCGTCGCCGGCCTTGACGAGCGCGCGCAGCCGGGCGCCGATGGCCCGGCCCAGCTCGATCGGGCGGCCGGGCGAGTCGCCCTTCCAGAACGGCATGCGCGCGGCCTGGCCGGGCGCGGGCGAGACCAGCACCCGGTCCGGCGTGATGTCCTCGATCCGCCAGGACGACGAGCCGAGCAGGAACACGTCGCCGACGCGGGACTCGTAGACCATCTCCTCGTCGAGCTCGCCGACCCGCGCGCCGGGCGCGCCGCCGGCCAGGAACACGCCGAACAGGCCGCGGTCGGGGATGGTGCCGCCGCTGGTGACCGCGAGCCGCTGCGCGCCCGGGCGGCCGGTGAGCACGTCGCCGGTGCGGTCCCAGACCAGGCGCGGGCGCAGCTCGGCGAACGCGGTCGACGGGTATCGCCCGGACAGCATGTCGAGCGTGGCGTGCAGCGCGGACGGCGGCAGCTCCGCGAACGGCGCGGCGCGGTGCAGCAGCTCGGAGAGGTCGGCGACGGTCCACGGGTCCATCGAGACCATGGCCACGATCTGCTGGGCGAGCACGTCCAGCGGGTTGCGCGGGTAGCGCATCTCCTCGATCGCGCCGGCCGTCATCCGCTCCGCGACCACGGCGCAGGAGAGCAGGTCGCCGCGGTGCTTGGGGAAGACGACGCCACGGGAGACCGCGCCGACCTGGTGACCGGCCCGGCCGACGCGCTGCAGGCCGGCCGCGACCGTGGGCGGCGCCTCGATCTGCACGACCAGGTCGACCGCGCCCATGTCGATGCCGAGCTCCAGTGAGGAGGTGGCGACCACGGCGGGCAGGTCGCCGGATTTCAGCGCCTCCTCGATCTGCTTGCGCTCGGTGCGGGAGACGCTGCCGTGGTGCGCCCGCGCGATGATCGTCGGCGCACCGTGCGACTGCCCGGACTGCGCCATGATCTCGGCCGGCATGCCCGCCACCTTGCCCGCGGCGAAAGATCCAGTGCCCTCGCCGGTCCGGCCGGGAGCAGCCGGACCGGGGCCGGGCGCGCCACCCTCCCCCGGCACCGCATGCTCCTCGGCCAGCTCGTTGAGCCGCGCGCAGAGCCGCTCCGCGCCGCGCCGGGAGTTGGTGAACACGATCGTCGACCGGTGCTCGGTGATCAGCTGATAGACCCGCTCCTCGACCGCGGGCCAGATCGACGGCCGGGACCGCCCCGGGTCGGGCGGGCCGCCGTCCGGCTCCGGGCCGGACCCGAAGTCGTCGCCGAGCGCGGTCATGTCCTCCACCGGGACCTGCACGCTGACCTCGATGGTCTTGGTGGACGGCGGCTGCACCACCTCGACCGGCGCGGCGCCGCCGAGGAAGCGCGCGACCTCCTCGATCGGCCGGACCGTGGCGGAGAGACCGATGCGCTGCGCCGGTCTCGGCAGCAGCGCGTCGAGCCGCTCCAGCGAGAGCGCGAGGTGGGCGCCGCGCTTGGTGGCCGCGACCGCGTGCACCTCGTCGATGATCACCGTCTCGACGCCGCGCAGCGACTCCCGCGCCGCGGACGTGAGCAGCAGAAACAGCGACTCGGGCGTGGTGATCAGGATGTCCGGCGGGGTGCGGGCGAAGCCGCGCCGCTCGTCGGCCGGGGTGTCACCGGTGCGCATGCCGACCGTGATGTCCGGCGGGGGCAGCCCGAGCCGGGACGCGGCGTGCCGGATGCCGGTCAGCGGCGCGCGCAGGTTGCGCTCGACGTCGACCGCGAGCGCCTTGAGCGGGCTGATGTAGAGCACCCGGCAGCGCTGTTTCGGCTCGTCCGGCCGGGGCTCGCGGGCCAGCCGGTCGAGCGAGGCGAGGAACGCGGCGAGCGTCTTGCCGGAGCCGGTCGGCGCCACGACGAGCGCGTGCCGCCCGGCGGCGATCGCCCGCCAGGCGCCGTCCTGCGCGGGCGTGGGCGCGGCGAAGGCGGCGGCGAACCACTCCCGGGTCGCCGCGCCGAATTCTGCCGGCGCCGTAGCCATGCCCACCATCCTGCCCGCCGGGTACGACATTTTCGCGTGAGCGCTCCGCCGGACCCCGCCGGCGAACCGGCGGGCGCCCGCCGAACGGCCTGACCTGCGGCGCAGCCGACCGGGAACTTGCCCCGGGGCCCGGCACCGAAACCAGGCAGGCGTCGCCATCTGGCCGGAAACACGTTAATGAAGTGACTTTTCGGACGCATACGGGGAAGGGGTCGAGGTGCACCGCGGCCTGGAGCACGACACGGAGGTCCTGATCCGCCAGGTGGACGGCCACCTCGCCACGCTGCGCACCGCGCGCGGACGCCACGACCTCGCCCTGGCCGAGCGCCTCGCCGCCAGCCTCCGCCACCTGCTGCGCGCCACCACCGACGCGTGCGCGGCCGACCGGGCCCGGGTGCGCGCGGCCGTGCACTACTTCGTGCTGCGCCGGGACGCCCGCTACGACCGCCTGCCGGTCCGCTCGCTCGCGTCCGACCAGCGGGTCATCAACGAGACCGCCCAGCGCCTCGGCCGCGCCGACCTGATCGTCACCGCGGACGTGCCGACGCAGCACAGTGGACCCGTCCAGAGTGCACGCAGCGTGTTCTGACCCCGCGGGTAATCCGTCGCTAAAGCGCAAAATCGGCACCATCCACACCAGACTGACCCATGCCGTAAGGCCTGCCTGACAAGGGTTTGGTGGCAATGCGTGCTGGATCGCTTACCGATCATCCGGTACGGTGTCGCGTTGGCGCCGATCGATGCAGTGGTCCGTGATGTTTTGTTCGTGTCACGGCCGACTTCTCCCACCGATCGATGGCGGGAAATGAAGGTGCATCACACTTTTCGTCCGACCTGGGGGGGCGATGCTCGACTCGAAGGGCCGTAAAGTGCCCACGTTACGCGCGCAATGGCTCGGCCGGGAGCTGCGCGACCTGCGCGAACGGCGCAACCTGACGCTTCGTCAGGTCGCCGAACACCTGAAACGGAACTTCTCCGCACTGAGCAGGTTCGAGAACGCGGAATGGCCGATTCCGCGGCACGACGTCCAGATGCTTCTCGATCTGTACGGCGTCTCGGAGCGACGGGAACGCACCCGGCTGACCCGGCTGAGCGAGGAGGTGTGGCGCCGGGACGACTGGATCGACGAATTCTCCGATGTGATTTACGACCCAACATTCTGCGATCTGGTCTGGCTGGAGCAACGGGCGAAGCGGGTCGGCAGTTACGACGCGTTGTACGTGCTCGGCCTGCTGCAGACCCCGGCATACGCGGAGGCGATGATCCGCACGGTCGAGGGACCGGACGCGGACGGCGACCGGATAGCCCGGTGGGTCCAGCTGCGCCTGCGCCGCCAGCGCGCGATCGAGGGCCCCAAGCCCACCAAGGTCGCGGCGATAGTGGCGGAGTCGGTGCTGCGCAACCCGGTCGGCGGGCCGGAGGTGATGCGGGAGCAGCTGATGCACCTCGGCCGGCTGGCCCGGCGCCGGCACATCGAGATCAGCGTGCTCCCGGCGGAAGCGGGTGCGCACCCGGGCCTGGACGGCTCGTTCCTGCTGTTCGAGATGCCCGACCCGTTCCCGGACGTGGCGTACACGGAGACCATCGCCGGCCGCGCGTTCCAGGAGGGGCAGCGAACGGAACGGTTCGCCTCCGCCTACCGCACGCTGCGCGAGGCCGCGCTGGAACCGGCCGACTCCACCCGGCTCATCGCGGACATAGCGGACGAGTTCAAGAGCTGACAGCGAGGATTGTTCAGCGCGGTGGGGGCCCTCCCGCCTGGCCTGCGGTAACGAACGGCTCGAGTTCGGCGCTGAACAACCCTCGACCACCACGAGGGTACGAAAGAGGCGCGCGCGACATGCATGGGAACGAGATCACCGGATGGCACACCAGCAGCCGGAGCCAGGGCGCGGGCGGTAACTGCGTCGAGGTGGGCCGGGCGGCGGACGGGCGGGCCGCGATCCGGCACAGCCGCCGGCCGTCCGGGGCGATCCTGCTCTGCTCCCCGGCCGGGTGGCGGGCGTTCGTGGCCGGCGTGTGCGGGGACACGTTCGGCTGACGCCCGGCCGTCGGCGGGTCTGGAAGGATCCGGGGCGTGGCTTTGACGGCATCGCGGGCACTGGTCCGGCAGACCGAGCGCTGGTTCGTGCGCCGGGGCGTCCCGTTCATGATCGAGGATTACGACTTCCGGCGGCATGTGCTCCCCCGCATGCTGCCGTTCCTGGCGTTCGTCTCGGTCACCAGCCTGCTCTGGCTGGTGCGTCAGTGGGCCGACCAGGCGTACTGGTGGTGGGTGCTGGCCGGCACGCTGGCCGTCGGCGTGGCGGTGTGGACCGGGCTGACCGCGTTCGGCCGGCGGCTGCCCCGGTTCTCCCGCCGGACCGCCGGCGCGATCCTGGTCTGCTACGCCGTGATGCCCCTCGTCGTACCCGCGCTGGAGTTCTTGATCTCCAAGTCGAACTCGTCACCCGACGTCGGCGTGGGCGAGCGGATCGGCGCGCACAGCACGACGTTCGCCGGCGCGGTGGCCGCGTTCCTGGGCATCTTCGCGGTGCTGTTCGCGGCCGCCTGGCTGGCCACCTCGTACGGCGTGGTGCCACTGATCCGGCGCGGGCTGCGGCACGCGGTGCACGACATGCGCAACAGCGTGCGGATCCAGGGCCGGGCGCTGCCCACGCTGCTGTTCGTCACGCTGTTCTTCTTCTTCACCGGCGAGCTGTGGCAGGCGATGGACCGGCTGCCCTGGGCCCGGGTCTGGGCCGTGGTGCTGCTGTTCGCGGCCGTGACCGTGCTGGCCACGGCGACCCGGCTGCGGGACGAGATCGGCCGGGTGGAGCAGGATCTGCACCCGGCCCGGCTGAGCAAGGACTGCCGCCGCACGCCGCTGGCCGAGCTGCCGATGGAGGAGATCGTGCCGGACGGCGCGCTGCGCCCGGTCGCGCTCACCGGTCAGCAGGTCGGCAACCTGCTGCTGATGCTGGCCACCCGGCAGCTGGTCCAGGCGACCGTGGTCGGCGTCGGGCTGTTCACGTTCTTCCTGACGCTCGGCCTGCTGGTGGTGCTGCCGGAGACCGCGGAGCAGTGGATCGGGGCCGAGCCGCAGACGTCCGCGGTGCTGTTCGGCGTGCCGTTGGCGCTGGTCCGCAACGCGCTGCTGCTGGCCGCGTTCGGCAGCATGTACTTCGCAATCACGTCGATGAGCGACACCGAGCACCGGCGCCAGTTCTTCGCACCGATCCTGGACGAGGTGGAGCGCACGCTCGCGGTCCGCGCGGTCTACCTGGCGGTCCGCGACATCGTCCTGCCCAGGACGACCCCGGACCTCACGGCGAAGCCGGCCGCCACCCCGGACGCGAAACCGGACCCGGACGCGAAACCGCACTCGAACGCGAAACCGGGCCCGCCGCGACAGCCGGCGAGCCCGGAGGCGGTCTCAGACGTGCGGAGCGATCTCTGACGCGACCAGGTCCAGGTGGTCCAGGTCGGACAGGTCCAGCATCTGCAGGAACATCCGGGTCGCGCCGAGCTCCTTGTACTCCTGGATGCGCTCGATGACCTGCTCCGGCGTACCCGCGGCGCCGCCGTTGCCGCGCATCTCCTCGACGTCCCGGCCGATCGCGGCGGCCCGGCGGCGCACCTCCGCGTCGTTCCTGCCGACGCAGAGCACCACGGCGGCGGAGAGCGTCGGCAGTTCGGCCCGGCCGGCCTCGGCGCACGCGGCGCGCACCCGGTCGAAGGCCAGGCCCGCGTCCGGGACCTTGACGAACGCCACGTTGTACTCGGCCGCGTACCTCGCGGCCAGCGCCGGCGTCCGCTTCTTACCGCTGCCACCGATGATGATCGGCATCGGCGACTGGACCGGCTTCGGCAGCGCGGGCGAGTCCTTCAGCTGGTAGTGCCTGCCGGAGTACGAGTACGTCTCGCCGGCCGGCGTCCCCCACAGCCCGGTGATGATCTCCAGCTGCTCCTCGTACCGGTCGAAGCGCTCGCCGACCGGCGGGAACGGGATGCCGTACGCGGTGTGCTCGGCCTCGAACCAGCCGCTGCCCAGGCCGAACTCGACCCGGCCGCCGCTCATCTCGTCCACCTGCGCCACGCTGACCGCCAGCGGCGCCGGCAGCCGGAACGTCGCGGACGTGACCAGCGTGCCGAGCCGGATCCGGGACGTCTGAAGCGCGATCCCGCCCAGCGTCACCCACGAGTCGGTCGGTCCGGGCAGGCCGGTGCCACCCATCGAGAGATAGTGGTCGGAGCGGAAGAACGCGTCGAAGCCGTTCTCCTCGGTGCGCTGGGCCACTCGCAGCTGGTCCGCGAAGCTGGCGCCCTGCTGCGGTTCGGTGAAGATACAGAGCCTCATGGCCACTACTCTGCCACCCGGATCATCCCCCGGCCGCGCATCCGGAGGTCGCGCCCTGTGCAGAAGCCGTGACGCGGGATTACGGTGCCATGCATGGCGGGCTATGACTGGATCAGTCTCACCACCGACTACGGGCTCTCCGACGGGTTCGTCGCCTCGTGCCACGGCGTGATCGCCCGGATCGCGCCGGCGGTCCGGGTCATCGACGTCACACACGCGGTCGCGCCCGGCGACATCCCCCGGGCCGCGTCCGTGCTGGCCCAGACCGTGCCGCACCTGCCGCCGGCCGTGCACGTGGCGGTGGCCGGGCCGGGCACGCTCCGCCCGATCGGCGTGCGCACGCCCGGCGGCGTGCTGGTCGGCCCGGACAACGGGCTGCTGCCCTGGGCCTCGGCCGCGCTCGGTGGCGCCGAGACCGCGGTGGCGCTGACGAACGCGGAGTGGTTCCTGCCGTCGGCCTCCGGCACGCTGCCCGGCCGCGACGTCTACGCACCGGCCGCCGCGCGGATCGCGGCCGGTGCACCGCTCACCGACGCCGGTCCGGAGATCCCGCTCGCGGACGTGGTGCGGTTGCCCGATCCGGTGGTGGCGAGCGGCGACGGCTGGCTGGAGGCGGAGGTGACCACGATCGACCGGTTCGGCAACGTGCAGCTCGCCGCGGGCGCGGACGCGATCGGCACGCTGGCCGACCGGCTGGTGGTCGGGGGCGTGAAGGCGGTCCGCGGCGCCACCATCTCGGACGCGCCGCGCGGCGCCCTGGTGGTCTACGTGGACTCCGCGGGCCGGATCGCGGTCGCGGTGCACGGCGGCCGGGCCGCGGTGGTGCTCTCGGTCGTCCCCGGCGACCTCGTCCGCGTGGTCCGCGCCTGATCGCCCCCTCTCGTGAGCCAGGCGTCCCCATGTCGTCAGCGCGACCTCGGCGTCAGGGTCGATTGCGACGGCGAAGCCCTATATCGCGGAGTGCCCGTGCGGCCCACGGCGCCAAGACCCTTGCGCCGAAAGCTCAGTAGAGCGACATGGGGGACGCCTGGATCACGGTTCGCGGGCCGTGCCGGAGAATGAGGCAATGCCCGAAGGCGACACGGTCTGGAACACCGCCCGCGTGCTCAACCGCGCTCTCGCGGGCCGCCGGCTCACCGCCTCGGACTTCCGGGTACCGGCGCTGGCCACCGAGTCGCTGGCCGGCTGGACCGTGACCGAGTCGGCCGCCCACGGCAAACACCTGCTGCTGCGCCTGCTCGAGGCGGCGGACGGCCGCACGCTGACGCTCCACTCACATCTGCGGATGGACGGCGCCTGGCGGGTCTACGCGACCGGCGAGCGCTGGGCCGGCCGGCCCGCGCACCTGATCCGGGTGGTACTGCGCACCACTGAGAGCGTGGCGGTCGGCTACCACCTGCACGAGCTGACGCTGGTCCCCACCGAGCGGGAGGGTGAGCTGGTCGGCCACCTCGGACCGGATCTCCTCGGCACGGACTGGGACGCGGCCGAGGCTGTCCGCCGGATCGAGGCGGCACCGGACCGGGAGGTCGGCGAGGCGCTGCTCGACCAGCGCAATCTGGCCGGCATCGGCAACCTCTACAAGTGCGAGCTGCTGTTCCTGCGCGGCGTCGACCCGTGGACCCCGGTGCGCGACGTCCCGGACCTGCCGGGCATGGTCGCGCTCGGGCAGCGCCTGCTCGCGTCGAACCGGGGCCGCTGGCTGCAGACCACCACCGGCTCGCTGCGCAAGGCCGAGGCGAACTACGTCTACGGCCGCCGCGCGCAGCCCTGCCGCCGCTGCGGCACCGCGATCGCCAAGCACGCGCCGGACGGCGAGACCGCGGCGGAACGCATCACCTACTGGTGCCCCCGCTGCCAGCCGGGGCCGGGCCCGGCGGGCGCAGCTCGGTCAGCGCGTCGGTGACACCGCGGAGCAGGTCCGCGGCCTCGGTCAGCCGGCTCGCGGTGCCGGCGTCGCCGAGGTGGGCGCCGGCCCGGGCGTCCTCCGCGACGTAGCCCGCCGCGGCCGCGACCAGCGTCTCGAACGCGGTGACGCCCTCGGTCAGCTGACCGAGCAGCGTGCGGTGCGCCTCCTCCAGGCTCGCGCGGCCGTCCGGCGGTGCGAAACGCAGCGCGCGCTCCACGCCGGCCAGCCGGTGTGCGAGGTCACGCAGCGAGGCCTCGGCGGACGCGGCCTCGGGTAGCACCGCGGCACCGTGGCCGGTGAGGCGCGGCGCCAGGCCGGTCAGCGTGCCGGCCGCACGGTCCAGCCGGAGCCAGGGGTCGACCGCGGCCGACCCCTTCAGCTCCGCGCGGGCCCGCTGACGGCGAAACTCCTGCAGCGCGGTGCGACCGGCCGGGAACTGCTCGACCATCGCGGTGAGCCGGGCCTGCCGCGCCGAGGCGATCGCGGCCGGGTCCAGCGCGGGCGGGAGCGGCTCGGCGTGGTGCCGGCGCAGGTCGGCCCACCGCCAGGCGGCGAGCACGACCGAACCGCCGGCCGCCGCGGCCCAGGCGGCGTCCGGGAGGCCAAGCCCCATGTACGGCGTGAGGATCGCCGCCGCGCCGCTGAGCGTGCCACCGAGCACACTCCACCGGCGGGCGGCGCCGCGCAGCTTGCGCGACTGCCGCAGGTACCGAGACCGCTCGTCCGCCGCCATCGTGATCAGCCCGCGGCGCTCGCGTCGCCGGTCTTCTTGTCCCGGGCCATGCTCGCGCGGATCTCGTCGAGCCGGGCCACGTGCGCCTGGTTCTCGGTCGGCGCGGCCTCCGCGGCCGGCGTCGCCGTCTGGCCGGACGCGCCGCCCAGCTGGTTGCCGGCCATGCTGGCGCGGATCTGGTCGAGCCGGGACTCGCCGGCCAGGTCCAACGTCGACTTCTGCACCTCGAGCATGCGGCCCTCGACCGAGTTGGACGCGAGCTCGGCCCGGCCCATGGCGGTCGCATACCGCTTCTCGATCTTCTCACGGACCTCGTCCAGCGAGGGCGTGTTGCCCGGCGCCTGCAGCGACGACATCGACTCCAGCGACTTCGCCACCGTCTCCTGCATCTTGGCCTGCTCCAGCTGGCTGAGCAGCTTGGTCTGCTCGGCCAGCCGCTGCCGGAGGATCATGGCGTTGTTCTCCACGGCCTGGCGGGCCTGACCGGCCGCGGCCAGCGACTGGTCGTGGAGCGTCTTGGTGCTCTCCATGGTCTGCTCGGCGGAGACCAGCTCGGTGGCGAGCGTCTGCGCGGTCTGCTCGTACTTCTGGGCCTCCGCCTCGTCGCCCTCGGCGCGCTTGCGGTCGGCCAGCACCAGCGACTGCCGGGCCATGCCCTGGAGCCGCTCGACCTCGGACATCTGCCGGGAGAGCTTCATCTCCAGCTGACGCTGGTTGCCGATCACCGCGGCGGCCTGCTGGACCAGCCGCTGGTGCTGGCGCTGGGCCTCCTCGATCGCCTGCTGGATCTGCACCTTGGGATCGGCATATTCATCGATCTTGGCGCCGAACAGCGCCAGAAAGTATCGCCAGCCCTTGACGAACGGGTTCGCCATAATCGCGCTATCCCCTCGGTGTCTTCACGTCTCGCCCGCACGGGCCGGGTGGGTTTCCCGGTCCGACACGACGGCGGGCCGCGCAGTGCGGCACGGTCTCCATCGTGGCAGGTGAAAACCAGCCCGTCATGCGACCTCGGGGGGATATCAGGGTGCCCCCGATCCCACGAGATTACGCCTGGTCTCCAAGCGGAGACCAGGCGTGTGAGACGGTGGGCCGCTCAGGCGGCGTAGATCACGTCGCGGCCGCGGTCGCCCGGACGGGGCGTGCGGGTCGCGCGGAGCGTGGCCTTGAGTGGGGTGTCCTGGCGGACCGAGACGGAGACGTCGCCCTCGGCGCGCACCTGGCGGATCGGGTGATCCTCGGCCGGCGACTTCGCGTCGTCCTGCACCGGCACCAGCACGCCCTGCATCTGCTCGGCGAGCGCCATCGTGTCGGCGACCTCGCGCAGCACCTCGGAGAGCTGAGCGCCGAGCGCGTCGCAGATCGCGGCCAGCAGCTCGCTGGACGCCTCTTTCTGCCCTCGCTCGATCTCGGAGAGGTATCCCAGGCTCATGTTGGCCGCGGTCGACACCTCGCGCAGGGTCCGGTGCTGTCCCTGCCGGCGCGCACGAAGTGCATCACCGATCACCCGGCGTAGCAGGACCATCGCACCTCCTCCTGCGAGGGCCTCCCGCAAGCGCCGGAGGCTTCCCGCAACCGTACCCGTTGGTCGTGGGTACTGACATCTCACCCCGCCGCCGAAGCGACGGTGCCACCCCGGAGGGTGGCCCCAGTCTACGGAGCGCCGCGCCGGCTTCGCGGCCCGCGCGGACAACCACCCGCGAAATACCCCAACCGCCGAAAATCAAAGATCATTCCCGGGTACGCGCAGCGTGTGATGCCCGCACCCGCACTACCTCGCCCCGCGCCGTCACCAGCCGCGAGAGCCACGCCCGCCACCACCGGACACCCCGCTCCGGCGCCCGAGCGTCACGCACGGTCCCGGCGCGTTCGCTACAAGCGTGATCGCCCCATCTCCCTTGACGGACGGCCCTCGCTATGCCACCGCCCGCGGCAGCACACTCACCCCGAGTCGGTCCGCCAGCAGCCGCAGCGCCTCGGTGACCGTGCTCACCCGGATCGCCGCCCGGTCGCCGGTCAGGCCGAGCCGCCGCACCTCGGTACCGCCCGGCCCGGCCACGGCCACGTAGACCAGCCCGACCGGCATCCCGTCCTGCGGCTCCGGCCCGGCCACGCCCGTGGTGGCCAGCCCCCAGTCCGCGTCGCACCGCGCACGCACGCCCTCGGCCAGCGCGGCCGCCACGTCCGGGTCGACCGGGCCGCGCTCGGCCAGCAGCGGCGCGGACACGCCGGCCAGCGTCGCCTTCAGCTCGGTCGCGTAGACCACGAAGCCGCCCCGGAACGCCGCGCTCGCGCCGGGCACGTCCACCAGCGTGGACGAGACCAGGCCGCCGGTGAGCGACTCGGCGGCCGCGACGGTCTGGCCGGCCCGGGTCAGCGCGTGGACCACCGCGGCGGCGACGGACGAATCCTCAGGCACCCAGGTCTCCCTCCCGGACGACGGCGCGCGGCGGGGCCGGGCGGCGGGCGGCGAGGCGCAGCCGGATCGCCTGGCGCACGTAGTCGACACCCGTGATCACGGTGACCGCGACGGCCGCCCACATGACCCACGCCGCGATCGTATCCAGCCAGGACGGGAGCGGGCAGAGATACAGCGCGATCGCCAGCGTCTGCAGCGCGGTCTTCACCTTGCCGCCGCGGCTGGCCGCGATCACGCCGTACCGGATCACCCAGAACCGGAGCAGCGTGATGCCCCACTCCCGGACGAGTATCACCGCGGTGGCCCACCAGGGCAGCAGGTCGTAGAGGGAGAACAGCACCAGCGCGGCGCCGGTCAGCGCCTTGTCCGCGATCGGGTCCGCGACCTTGCCGAGCCGGGTGACGTAGCCGAATCGCCGGGCCACCCAGCCGTCGACGAAGTCGGTCAGCGACGCGACCAGGAACACCACGGCCGCGATCACCTGGAGGAAGGACTCGTCGAACCCGGACCAGACCACCAGCACCACGAAGACCGGCACCAGCATGAGCCGGACCAGGGTGAGGATGTTGGCCGGGTTGTGGATCGGCGCCTCCGGGGCCTCCGTGGCCTCCGTGGCGACGGGCGTCGGGTCACCCGACGGCATCACCGGACGGCCGCCGCTGAGATCATCTCGGTGGGCACGGCGATCAGGTCCACGCCCTCGGTGCCGGTCACGGTCGCGCGCACGAAGTCACCGGGCCGTAGCGCGCCGACGTCCACACCCCGGTCGCCGGCCACCAGCATGGTCGAGCCGTCGACCTCCGGGGCCTGGTGGTGGGCGCGGCCCTCGACCTCGCCGTCGGAGATCGAGTCGACCAGCACCTCGACCGTGCTGCCGATCCGCTCCTCGGCGCGCTGGTTGACCAGCTCGTCGACGAGCGCGACGACCTCGTCGTACCGCCGCTTGATGGTGCTCTTGCGGACCTTGCCGGTCATGCCGGCGGCCTCGGTGCCGTCCTCGTCGCTGTAGTCGAAGACGCCGGCCGCGTCCAGCCGGGCCTCGGTCAGGAAGCGGATCAGTTCGTCCACGTCCGCCCGGGTCTCGCCGGGGAAGCCGACGATGAAGTTGCTGCGCGCGCCCGCCTCCGGCGACAGCTTCCGCGCGGAGGCGAGCAGGTCCAGGAACCGGTCGGTGGAGCCGAACCGGCGCATCCGCCGCAGCACCGGCTCGCTGGAGTGCTGGAACGACAGGTCGAAGTAGGGCGCGACGCCCGGCGTGTTCGCGATCGCCTCGACCAGGCCGGGCCGGGTCTCCGCGGGCTGCAGGTAGCTGGCCCGGACCCGGACGATGCCGGTCACCGCGGCCAGCTGCGGGAGCAGCTTCTCCAGCAGGCGCGGGTCGCCCAGATCCTTGCCGTACGACGTCGAGTTCTCGCTGACCAGGACCAGCTCGCGGACGCCGGTGCCGGCCAGCCACTCGGCCTCGGCCAGCAACTCGTCCGGCTTGCGGGAGACGAACGCGCCGCGGAACGTCGGGATCGCGCAGAACGCGCACTTGCGGTCGCAGCCGCTGGCCAGCTTCAGCGAGGCGACCGGCCCGGACTCCAGCCGGCGGCGCAGCACCGGGCGCAGGTGCGCGGGCGTGGCCGCGTCGACCACCGAGTGGCCCGGGACCACGACCGTGGTGTCCCGGCGCGCGACCGGCGTGATCGGCAGCAGCTCACGGCGGTCGCGCGGCGTGTGCGCGTCCAGCTTCTCGCCGTTGAGCACCGCGTTCAGCCGGGCGGAGATGTCCGGGTAGTCGTCGAAGCCGAGCACGGCGGACGCCTCGGGCAGGCTCTGCGCGAGGTCCTTGCCGTAGCGCTCGGACATGCAGCCCGCGGCGACGACCTTGGCACCGGTCTCGTGCGCGGCGAGCAGCGTGTCGATCGAGTCCTGTTTCGCCTTCTCTACGAAGCCGCAGGTGTTGACCAGGACGACGTCCGCGTTCTCCGCGTCCGTGCCGACCTGCCAGCCCTCCGCGTCGAGACGGGCGGCCAGCTCCTCGGAGTCGACCTCGTTACGGGCGCACCCCAGAGTGAGCATGGCGACGCGCCGGCTGGGAGAAGAAGGTGTTACAGACACCAGCCGAGGGTACCGGCATGCCCGCCGATACCTCGAAGTCGCCCGTGAGGTGCTTCACCAGGGTGGCCGCCACCGCGGACGGTTGCTACTGTCAGTGACGTGACGCCCGCGCTTCGCGGCCGTCCCGGACGAGTGCGGTCGTACCCGGTCTTGCAAAGACGGCCGTTGGAGTGGTGACTCGTCATGGCTTGGTTCATTCTCATCGTCTCCGGCGTCCTCGAGACCGTCTGGGCGATCGCGCTGGAGAAGAGCGACGGCTTCTCGCGCCGGCTCCCCACCTCGATCTTCGGGGTCGCGCTCGTGCTCAGCATGGCCGGTCTCGGCTACGCCCTGCGCACGATCCCGGTCGGCACCGGTTACGCGGTCTGGGTCGGGATCGGCGCGGTCGGCACCGCGATCGTCGGCATGACCGTGCTGGGCGAGTCCGCCTCGCTCCCCCGGATCCTCTGCCTGATGCTGGTCATCTGCGGCGTCGCCGGGCTCAAGTTCTTCCACTAAGACCAACGGGCGTTGGTCATACGATGGCGCGATGGACGACTCAGGCCTCACCGCCGTCTCCGCGCTGACCGACGGCGTGCGGCGCGCAGCCTACCGCGAGGTGATCTCGGCGGGCGGCGTGCCGGTCGGCCGGGACGAGGTCGCGGCCGCGCTCGGCGTGGGCCGCACGCTCGCGGCCCACCACCTCGACAAACTGGTGGACGCGGGGCTGCTGGAGGTCACCTACGCGCGTCGCACCGGCCGTTCCGGGCCGGGCGCGGGCCGGCCGGCGAAGCTCTACCGGGTGGCCGCGGCCGAGCACGAGGTGAGCGTGCCGCCGCGCGCCTACCGCACCGCGGCCGAGTTGCTGGCGGAGGCGGTCGAGCGGACGGGTGCGGACGTCGCGCTCTTCGACGCGGCCCGCGCGCACGGCCGCGCCGCCCCCTCAGCGGCTTCCGCGGCTTCCGCGGCTTCCGCGGCAGAGGTGCTGGCCGCGCACGGATACCTGCCGCATGAGGAGGACGGCCGGATCGAGCTGCGCAACTGCCCGTTCCACCGGCTGGCCGGGCAGTTCCCGCCGTTGATCTGTGGCATGAACCTGGCGATCGTCGAAGGACTGCTGGAGGGCCACGGTCTGGACGCGGCTTGGGAGGCGCGGATGGACGCGGCACCGGGTCGCTGCTGCGTCACACTTTCCAACTCTAAAAACAAATCTGATTGACTATAGAGGCGGTCAGTGATGAGCTGTGTCACATGACCGGCTATCACCTCGCCCACTTCAACGCCGCCCGCCTCCGCGCGCCGCTGGACGACCCGGCCATCGCCGGCTTCGTCGCGGGCCTCGGTCCGATCAACGCGCTGGCCGACCGCTCACCCGGCCTCGTCTGGCGGCTGGCCGAGGGGCCCGCCGGCGACGCCACCACGGTTCGGCCGGCCGAGCCGGACGTGATCGTCACGCTGTCGGTGTGGGAGTCGCTGGAGGCGCTGCGAGCATTCACCTACCAGAGCGAGCACCTCGACTACCTCCGGCAGCGGCGGGACTGGTTCGTCCCGCTCGGCTACCGCGCGTCGCTGGTGCTCTGGTGGATCCCGGCCGGCACGCTCCCGACGCCGGAGGAGGGCGTGGCCCGGCTGCGCGCGCTCGGCGCGAACGGCCCGTCGCCGGACGCGTTCACGTTCCGCGCGCCGTTTCCCGCCCCCACCGATGCGGGCCCGTCACCGCTCCCGCTCCACGCATGATCGGGAGGTCCTTCGTGCCGGTCTACCGAGGGCCGACGATTCGTGATTCAGGCGTCGTCCAAGTCGTCAGAACGACGTGAATCAGGCAGGCAGTCCTGACGCCGGACGCTCGGTAACGACATGGGGGACGCCCCGATCACGGAACCTAGGGGCGCAGCGCGGCCAGGGCCTCTTCCAGCTCGTCCGGCTTGATCAGGACGTCGCGGGCCTTGGAGCCCTCGGACGGGCCGACGATCCCGCGGGACTCCATCAGGTCCATCAGGCGGCCGGCCTTGGCGAAGCCGACGCGCAGCTTCCGCTGAAGCATCGAGGTCGAACCGAACTGGCTGGTCACCACCAGCTCGATCGCCTGCAGCAGCAGGTCGAGGTCGTCGCCGACCTCCTCGTCGATCTGCTTCCTCGGATCCGCGACCGCCTCGGTCACGTGCGCCTTGAACTCCGGCTCGCGCTGGTCCTTGCAGAACTTCACCACCGCGGCGATCTCCGCCTCGGTGATCCACGCGCCCTGGATCCGGGTCGGCTTCGACGCGCCCATCGGCAGGAACAGGCCGTCGCCGCGGCCGAGCAGCTTCTCCGCGCCGGGCTGGTCCAGGATGACCCGGGAGTCGGCCAGCGACGAGGTGGCGAACGCCAGGCGGGACGGCACGTTCGCCTTGATCAGGCCGGTGACCACGTCCACGGACGGCCGCTGGGTGGCCAGTACCAGGTGGATGCCGGCCGCGCGGGCCAGCTGGGTGATCCGCACGATCGAGTCCTCGACGTCGCGCGGCGCCACCATCATCAGGTCGGCCAGCTCGTCCACGATCACCAGCAGATAGGGGTACGGCTTCAGCTCCCGCTCCACACCGGGCGGCGCCGTGATCTCACCGTTGCGCACCTTGCGGTTGAAGTCGTCGATGTGCCGGACCCCGTTCGCCGCGAGGTCGTCGTAGCGCATGTCCATCTCGCCGACGACCCACTCCAGCGCGGTCGCGGCCTTCTTCGGGTCCGTGACGATCGGCGTGACCAGGTGCGGGATGCCCTCGTAGGAGGTCATCTCCACGCGCTTCGGGTCGATCAGCAGCAGCCGCACCTCGTCCGGCGTGGCCCGGGTCAGGATCGAGACCAGCAGCGAGTTCAGGCAGGAGGACTTGCCCGCGCCGGTCGCACCCGCGATCAGGATGTGCGGCATCTTCGCCAGGTTCGCCACCACGAACCCGCCCTCGATGTCCTTGCCGAGCGCGGCGATCATCGGGTGGTCGTTCGACGTGGCATTGTACGACCGCAGCACGTCGCCGAGCGCGACGTTCTCCGGGTCCGAGTTCGGGATCTCCACGCCGACCGCGGACTTCCCCGGGATCGGGCTGAGGATCCGCACGTCCGCGGACTTCACGGCGTAGGCGATGTTGCGGGACAGCTGGGTGATCCGCTCGACCTTGACACCGCGGCCGAGCTCCACCGCGTACCGCGTGACGGTCGGGCCCCGGGTGAAGCCGGTGACCTGCGCGTCCACGCCGAACTGGTCGAACACGCCCTCCAGCGCCGCGGTGATCTCCTCGTTGGCCTTGCTGGCCTTCTTCGCGGCCGCGCCCGCGAGCAGCAGATCCGGCGGCGGCAGCTTGTAGTCGCCCTCGATCGCGGTGATCGCCAACTGCTCCGCGCGGGTCGGCGGCGCGGGCGAGTGCTCCGGCGCGACGATCTTGCCGGACGCCTTCTTCAGCTTGGTGATCTTCGGCAGCGCGACCGTGTCGTGCATGTCGTCGAGCAGCTCGTCGAACCCGTCGTCCGGGACCGGCGGCGGGGGCGGCGGCGCGTCCATCGACTCGTCGGCCGCGGCGTCCACGTGCGAGCCGGCCTTACGGCGGGCGGCGCGGCGGCGCGCGGGCCGCGGCGGCTCGTCCTCGTCCTCGGCCTCGTTGTCGTCCGGTTCCTCGTCGTCGAGGTCGTGACGGGAGCGGCCACCGGCCGGGCGGCCACCGGCGAACGCCTCGAACAGGTCACCGAGCCGCTCCGGGATCTTGTTGATCGGCGTGGCCGTCACCACCAGCACACCGAAGAGCAACAGCAGGACCAGCAGCGGTACGGCCACCCACGGCGTCACGGCCGCGACCAGCAGGGCGCCCACGCCGTAGCCGATCAGGCCGCCGGCGTAGTCGAGCTGCTGGTCGCTGACCGGGCGCTGGGCCACGTGCAGCAACGCGTCGCTGGCGACCAGCACCGCGGTCCAGCCGACCAGGCCGCTGCCGCGGTGCTCCGGATCGGACGGCTCGCGCATCAGCCGGAACGCGCCGTAGAAGAGCAGCAGCGGGATCGCTATCGAGACCGCGCCGAAGAAGAGCCGGATCGTGTCCGCGAGCCAGGCGCCGACCGGGCCGGCCGACTCGAACCAGACCGCGACCGCGATCAGGATGGCCAGGCCGAGCATGAGCAGCCCGGTGCCGTCCCGGCGATGCGCCGGGTCCAGGTCGCGGGCGCTGGCGGCGCCGCGGCCGACCTGGCGCACGCTCCAGCCGACGCCGTTGGCCACGAACATCCACAGTGCGCCGAGCCCGCCGGCCGCGATCAGCAGCGGGTTGACGCTGCTCCGCCGGGCGCGCGGCGCGGGGCGCCGGGCGGCCGGTTTCCGGGCCGCGGGCGTGCGGGCGCGCGACGACGCCGGGGTCCGCGAGGAGGATGTGCCCGTCCGCGCCGCCGGCGTGGTCCGCCGCTTCGCCGGAGAGGTACGACCTGCCATTAGGCCACGGTAACGGCGACGCGCCGGTCCGGCCGGTCTATTCGCCGCGTGTCACTCGCTTCGAGATCTCACTCTCACCGATATGTCGCGGCTTGCCCGGAAATGCGCGCCTGCTGCTGCGCCCGCCGGCGTCGCCATCGCAGCACGAACCCGGTCCAGGAGACGACGACGACGGCCCCCAGCACGATCCGGGCCGTCCACACGTGATCCTCGGGATAGATCACACCCGTCAGGTAACGGTCGATGAACCCGGTGTCCGGCACGGACTGACCCGCGCCGGCGCGCGCCCAGCGCTCCAGATCGGTCAGCGGGCAGGTCAGCGACGCGACCACGACGGTGACACCCCACCCGGCCGTGATCAGGTGCAGCCAGATCGTCCGCGGCCACCACCACGCGAGGTAGCCACCCACCGCCAGGTACGCCAGGAACCCGAAGTGCAGCACCAGAGCGACCACGACCAGCACTTCATAGCCCACGCCGCCACGGTAGCGCCTCACACCACTTCGCCACGCCACCGCAACCGAGGCATCACCGCGGGTTTGCCGCCACCACCCACCCGACTTGCAGGGAGGAGCGCCAGCGACGACCGGTGCCCGCGGGAGCATGCGGACCGCACCACGCCGGAAGCGGGAAAATCTTGATCTTGGTTGAAAAAGGGAGTCAGCGCGAGGCGGCTGACCCGTTGACCGCCTCGCGCCGACGTTTCTGAGTGACTCCTAGTTCACCGCGAACTGAAGATCGAAGTCGCCGGTGCCGGAGGCGGAAGCGACACGGTAGCGGTAGTTGCCGGCCGCACCCTCGAAGGTGAGCGTCTCGGCGCCGGAGTCCGTGGCGGCGCGGGCGACGGTCACCCAGCGGCCGCCGTTCACCTGCTGCTGCAGGTAAAGGTCGAAGTCGGCACCCTGAGGCGAGGTCAGACAGGCCGCGTGCGTGCCGGCCGGGGCCCGGAAACGGACGACGTCACGGCGCTGACCGGGCCGGTTGATCGTGCCGTCCCGCGCCACGCTCCCCTCGGCGTCACAGCCGACACCCTCGGCCGGTGGCGTGGTCGGCTCGACGGTCGGCGGGGTCCCGGCGTCGCCCGTGGTGACCAGCGTCAGGTTGTTCCTCTCCAGGATCTCGGCGACCGGCTGGAAGAACGTGACGCCGCCGCGGGTGCAGTCGCCGGAGCCGCCGGACGTGACGCCCTGCGCCTGGTCACCGGAGATGAACGAGCCGCCGGAGTCGCCCGGCTCGGCGCAGACGCTGGTCCGGGTGAGGCCGGTGACCGTACCCTCGGCGTAGTTGACCGTGGCGTTCAGCGCCTGGACCTCGCCGCAGTGCAGGCCGGTGGTGGAGCCGGAGCGGCAGATGGACGCGCCGACCGGCGCGACCTCGGCGCCGGCGACCGGCAGCACGCCGCCGCGGTAGTCGTTGACCGAGGCGGTCGGCGTCCAGTCCGCGTTCGTCCGGACGACCGCGAAGTCGTCGCCGGGGAACGAGGAGACCGCGAACTCGCCCTGCGGCGCGCTGTTCACGCCGCGGGTGTCCGCGCCGGCCTGGCCGCAGTGGCCGGCCGTGACGAAGCCACCGACGACCGCGAAGCCGATCGAGCAGCGGGCGGCACCGAGTGTGTACGCGTCGCCTCCGACGATGTCGAAGAGCGGCTTCGGCGCCTCCTGGCTCGTCTCGACCCGCACGGTGGCCGCGTCCACGCCGCTGGCCTTCGCGAAGTCCTGTGCGGTCGCCTCCACGTCCGCGACGTCCGCGCGGGCCAGCACGACCACGGTGTTGCCGGACGGGTCGACGTACCAGCCGGGGATCGACTCGGCGGCCTCGTTCGCGTTCGTGTCCAGCGCGGCCTTGACCTGGTCGAGCGTGGCCGAGCTGTGCGCCACGATCTTCGGCTCGGCGCCGGCCGCCCGGATCTCGTCCGCGAGCGCCCGGTCGGTGACCGCGATCGTCAGCGTGTCCGCGTCGTCGTTCAGCCAGGCACCGGCCCAGGCGGCACCGGCGGCGGCCTTGACGGTGCGGACCGCCTCCGTGGCCTTCCGCTCGGCCGCGAGCCGGTCCGTGGCCTGCTCGGTGGTCAGGCTGAAGTCGCGGGAGAGCGCGGCCAGGACCTCGGGCCCGGCGAGCGCACGGTCGACACTCACGTCGTCGCCCGCCTTCTCCCGCGCGCCGGTGCCGGCGAACGCGGGGAACGTCAGCGCCACTGCGGCGCCCGCGGTGGCGATGACCGCGGCCGTGCTGAGTGCTCGCCTTCGATCCATTCGTCTACTCCTTACCTGACTCCCCCGCCGGAACGCCGCGACGACGTCAGGCGGGGGTACGGGGGTGGGGTCAGGAATGGATTAACGGATCGATCGTGGGGAAAGTCACCACCCTTTCGGTGAACCGCCCGAGCGGGGAATGCGTATGACGGACGTTTGATCTCCGTCAGCAGAACCTGTCGATCTTTTCGAGCAGGGCCTGCCACGCCCCCACCGAAAAGATCAGCACCGGGCCGGCCGGATCGGTGCTGTTCCGGACACGCGTTCCGGCATTCCCGTTCGCGACCTCCACGCAGGAACTGGTGTCGCATCGCGTGCTACGCCGCCAGGCCACGTGGGCCACCTCAACGCTTGCCATGTCGGCCTCCTCCAATCAGAACACTCAATGTAATGAATTGCTTACGGAACGCGAAAGGGTGCGGCCGCATCAGCGCGGCCGCACCCTTTGCCGGGAATCCCCGTCAGACCATATTCTCTAGCTTGAGCATGTCGAGAAACGCATGCCACTCGGATGCGGAAAAGCGCAGGACCGGCCCGGACGGATTCTTTCCGTCGCGCAGGCCGATCACGCCTTGCGATAGATCGGACACCTCGACGCACGAAGCGGTGTCACAATAGGTGCTTTTGCGCCATTGTGCAGCTGAATTCATATGGACCCCTCGATAACATCAGTACTGCGGACCGATGGAACTTCCACTCGGCCACTCTGCCACTAGGCCACTAGGCCTCTAGGCAGAGTGCCGCTGCCTGTCTAGCAGGGTCCGGAGCCTCAGCACACAACTTTCAATCAAACGAGCCGACACGTCGGGTGGGAAGCTCGCCTCCCAGGCCTGTTCGAAGATCTCCCGGTACCGGTGGATCGTGGCCAGCGAGTGATGCATCGAATCGCCCCAGCCCTCCTCCTGATAGAGGAAGACGTCCTCCTCGTCCGGCAGCTCGAGGATGGTGAAGGAGCCCAGCATCACGAGCTTGACCGCGTCGGAGAAGGGCACGAAACGCACCGTCACCCGCTCCTGCCGGATCTTCTCCAACAGGTACTCCAGTTGCTCCGCGAAGACCTCGGCGCCGCCGACCTCCCGGTGCAACACGGACTCGTCCAGGATCAGCAGGTATTTCGGCGGATCCGGCACCTCGAACAGGCTCTCGCCGCGCCGGGTGCGCAGTTCGACGCGCACCTTCATATCGGCGTGCGGAATGTCGCCGGCCCAGAAATGCTGGATCCAGCCCGCATAGGCGCGTGTCTGCAGGACGCCCGGAATGAGCGTCGCCTGGAACACCCGGATCGCGGTCGCCTCCGACTCGAACTGCAGCAACTGCAGCATCGCCGGGCTCAGATGCTCGCGGTACTCCGCCGTGGTCCACCAGCGCTGCCGGCGACTGGCCTTCGCGTCCTCGATCAGCTGCGCGATGCGCCGTGGATCGGCGATGCCGAGCAGCGCGAGCGCGGCGCGCAGATCCGTGGTGGAGATGCTGACATCGCCGCTCTCGATGCGCTGAACCTTGGAGAGCGACCACTCCAGCGCATCCGCCACCTGCTGCTGCGTCAGCTTCCGGCGCTGGCGTGCGTTGCGCAGCGCCAGCCGGACTCGGCGGCGGGCGACCGCGGGCGGGTCCTGCGCGGTCATCCGGGCGCCCGGACGATGCCCCCACCGGCCGACACCGATCGTGTCTGCCGTATGGCCGGTAGGGACACCGCAATCTGCACCGGCTCAGCCCTCGCCGATCGTGCGCGCCCAGGTGGGCGTGCGCCGGTCCACCGGGGCGCCGACCGGAATCGGAGAATCCCGGCCGGCGGCCCGCGGCAGCCGGGGATGCGAACGAACACGCAGGCAGGCGCCGCGGAGTGCGGCGACGGAGACGGCGACCGCGGTCGGCGCGCCGATCGCGAGATGCAACAGAACGGGCATGGCGACAGCTCCCCCTGCGAATCGGCACCCGGGCCCCTGCGGGCGCCGGGTGCCGATCGTTCCCCCCAGTGTGGTTTCCCCCCACTGAGGTCGAGTCAAGCAATAACTCGCCGTGATCGCCATAGGTCTATCTGCTGTATAGCGGATAGCGGCAAAGCCGTCGGCCGGTGCGAGTCACCCCGCACCGGCCGTCGATCACACCTCGACCACGTTCGGGACGATCATGGGGCGGCGGCGGTACGCCTCGTTCACCCAGCGGCCGACGATGCGCCGCACGATCTGCTGCAGCTGGTGCGGGTCGGTGATGCCGTCCGCGGCGGCCCGGTTCAGGCCGTCCGTGATCAGCGGCAGCACCGGGTTGAACGCCTGCGGGTCCTCGGAGAAGCCCTTGGCGGAGATCGCCGGGCCGCCGACCACCTTGCCGGTGACGGAGTCGACCACCACGGTCGCGGCGATGAAACCGTCGTTCCCGAGGATCTTGCGCTCGGTCAGCAACGACTCGCCGACGTCGCCCACAGCGAGGCCGTCGACGTAGATGTAGCGGTTCCCGGCGTGGCCGACCACGCGGGCGCGGCCCGCGACCAGGTCGACGATGTCGCCGTCCTCCGCGAGCACCACGTGCTCCGGCCTGAGACCGGACTCGACGCCGAGCCGGCCGTGCGCGCGCAGGTGCCGCCACTCGCCGTGCACCGGCATCAGGTTGCGCGGCTTCACCACGTTGAGCAGGTAGAGCAGCTCACCGGCGGGCGAGTGACCGGAGACGTGGACCTTCGCGACCTCCTTGTGAATCACGGTCGCGCCGGCCCGGGAGAGCCGGTTGATCACCCGGTAGACCGAGGTCTCGTTGCCCGGGACCAGCGAGCTGGCCAGCACCACGGTGTCGCCCGGGGCGATCGTGACGTGCCGGTGGTCGCCGGTGGCCATCCGGCCGAGCGCGCTCATCGGCTCGCCCTGCGAACCGGTGGACATCAGCACGATCTCGTTCGGCGGCAGGTTCATCGCCTCGTCCATCCCGACGACCAGCCGATCCGGGATGTGCAGCAGGCCGAGGTCGCGGGCGATCCCCATGTTCCGCACCATCGAGCGGCCGATGAACGCGACCTTGCGGCCGTGCTCGTGCGCCGAGTCCAGCACCTGCTGCACGCGGTGCACGTGCGAGGCGAAGCTGGCCACGATGATCCGGCCGCTCGCCTTGCCGAAGATCGAGTCGATGACCGGGCCGATCTCCCGCTCCGGTGAGACGAAGCCGGGGATCTCCGCGTTCGTCGAGTCGGAGAGCAGCAGGTCGACGCCCTCCGAGCCGAGCCGCGCGAACCCGGCCAGGTCGGTGATCCGGCCGTCCAGCGGCAGCTGGTCCATCTTGAAGTCGCCGGTGTGCAGCACGGTGCCGGCCGGCGTCTTGATCGCTACCGCGAGCGCGTCCGGGATCGAGTGGTTGACCGCGAAGAACTCGCACTCGAACGGCCCGAGCTTCTCGCTCCGGCCCTCCTGCACGGTCAGCGTGTACGGGTCGATGCGGCGCTCGGCCAGCTTCGCCTCGACCAGCGCCAGCGTGAACTGCGACCCGACGAGCGGAATGTCCTTCTTGTGGGCCAGCAGGTAGGGCACGGCGCCGATGTGGTCCTCGTGCCCGTGGGTGAGCACGATGGCCTGCACGTCGGCGAGCCGGTCCAGGATCGGGGTGAAGTCCGGCAGGATCAGGTCCACGCCGGGCTGGTCCACGTCGGGGAAGAGCACCCCGCAGTCGACTATGAGCAGTTTCCCGTCGTACTCGAAGACGGTCATGTTGCGGCCGATGGCGCCCAGCCCGCCCAGCGGGAGCACCCGGAGGGCTCCCTTGGGCAGCGGCGGAACGTGCACGGCGGTCTGGTCCGTGGTCACACCCCCACCACCAGAAGTTGAGCGCCAGACATCGTCGTACGGAGCGTCATGCAATCACCTCGGTGCGTTAATCATGCCGCCAACGTCACGCCGGCGGCCAGGCAATCGGCGCGCAACTGCGCCGTCTCGTCCTCGGTGGCATCCACCAGCGGCGATCGCACCGGCCCGGCCGGCAGGCCCAGGGCGTTGAGCCCGGCCTTGACCAGGATGGTGCCCGCGGTGCGGAAGATGCCCGTGTAGATCGGCAGCAACTGCCGGTGCAGGCGGAGCGCACCGGCGACGTCGCCACCCTCGAACGCCGCGATCAGCTCCTGGGTCTGCGCGCCGACGAAGTGGGTCGACGTGCCGACCACGCCGGACGCGCCGATCGACAGCCAGGGCAGCGTCGCCGCGTCCTCGCCGCTGTAGTAGGCCAGGTTCGTCCGGGCCAGCACCTCGGACGTGGCGAACAGGTCGCTCTTCGCGTCCTTCACGGCCACGATGTTCGGGTGGTCCGCGACGCGCAGCAGCGTCTCGGTCGCGATCGGTATGCCCGCCCGGTGCGGGATGTCGTAGAGCATCACCGGCAGCGCGGTCGCGTCGGCCACGGTGGTGAAGTGCCGGGCGACGCCGGCCTGCGGCGGCCGGTTGTAGTACGGCGTGACGACCAGCAGGCCGTCCGCGCCCGCCTTCTCGGCGGTGCGGGCCAGCTCCACGGTGTGCGCGGTGTCGTTCGTGCCGACCCCCGCGATGATCTGCGCGCGGTCACCGATCGCCTCCCGGACGACGCGGATCAGCGTCTCCTTCTCCGCCTCGGTGGTGGTCGGCGACTCGCCGCCGGTGCCGCTGAGCACCAGGGCGTCGTTGCGCTGCACGTCCACCAGGTGCGCCGCGAGCCGCTGCGCGCCGTCCGCGTCGAGCGAGCCGTCCGGGCGGAACGGCGTCACCATGGCCGTGATAACTCGTCCGAAGGGCCGCCGGGCGGCGCCGTGGTCGTGCGTCATGCACACAACCTAGCGGACGCCCGCTGACCGGCCCGAAGGCCTCTTCGCCTCCGGCCCGCGGCCCTCCCGACTTTTTTCAACCGGCGAGGGTACGCGGGAGAGCTTCTTTCGCCCGGCCACCGCCCCGGCGTGATGCTTTGTGGCCGGGGCGGGACGGATCGTGCGAAAAAACAGTTACGAGCGCTCGGCGTGCGGGCTGCCCGCGACCTCGGTGCCGTCCGGCAGCGTGCTGATCGTGAAGTCACCGAACACGTTCGGCGCCTTCTCGGTCAGCTGACGAAGGCACTCGACCGCCAGCTCGCGGATCTCCACGTCGGCCGCCTCCGTGGCGCGCAGCGCGATGAAGTGCCGCCACGCCCGGTAGTTGCCGGTCACCACGATCCGCGTCTCGACCGCGTTCGGCAGGATCGCACGCGCGGCCTGGCGGGCCTGCTTGCGGCGCAGCGTCGGGCTCTCCACGTCGGCGAACTTCGCCTCCAGGCCCTCCAGCAACTCGGTGTACGCCGCGAGGCTCGCGTCGGCCGCCTTGGCGAACATCGCGTGCAGCTCCGGGTCATCCTTGATCACGCCGGGCTCGACGAACGCGGCGTCGCGCTCCGGAACGTACCGCTGGGAGAGCTGCGAGTAGGAGAAGTGCCGGTGCCGGATCAGCTCGTGGGTGAGCGACCGGGAGATGCCGGAGAAGTAGAAGCTGACCGAGCCGTGCTCCAGCACGCTGAAGTGCCCGGTCTCCAGGATGTGCTCCAGGTAGCCCGCGTTCGTGGCGGTCTTCGGGTTCGGCTTCTTCCACGACTGGTAGCAGGCCCGGCCCGCGAACTCGGCGAGCGCCTGCCCGCCCTCGGCATCAGTGGACCACGCCACGCCGTCCGGCGCCTGGAACTGCGTCCACGCGATCAGCTGCACTTTTTGCGGGACGATTTCCGCCATATGTCCGAATCCCCCTTGGAAGGTCTCGCCAGAGGCTAGCGAAACCTGACAGCCCGGGCGAGGGCGGCCCGCGGACGAAGCCGCAACTCACATCTCATCGGCTCAAACGAAGAACCAGGTGAACGGTTCCCAGGGCAGGTTGCGGAGCACGGAGAAGGCGCCCCAGGCGGCCAGGAACCAGATCAGCGACCGGGACGAGGGCTCCCAGCTGGGCAGACGCCAGCCGAACAGCGCTTTTCCGGCCCAGGCGACGTAGAGGTAGGCCACGAACGGGACCGCGAAGAGCAGCACCGCGTGGTGCCGGGCCGCGTTCGCGATGTCGCCGTGCATCATGAACCAGACCGCGCGCGTGCCGCCACAGCCGGGGCAGTCGAAGCCGGTCAGGTACTTCACGATGCAGCTGGGGGTCGCGTTCGCGTCGGCCGCGGCCGGGTCGGCCCAGAGCACGTAACCGGCGGCGGCGGAGACGCAGCCGAACACGGCGAGCGGTGCCAGCCAGCGGGGGGTGCGCGCGTGGATGCGGGTGACGAGCCGGGTGAGGCGGTCTGGCCGCGGAGGCACGTATCCCGGCGGATATGCCGGATACGTCCCGTCCGGTCCGAGCGGATATGCCGGATACGTCCCGTCGGGGTTCGGCTGGTACGCGGAATACGTCGCGTCCACACCCGGCTGGTGGGGCGGGTGCGTCCCGGCCGGCGAAGCCGGATGCGTCCCGACCGGCGCGGTCTGCGCGGCCACGCCGGTGCCGTCCGCCGGGTGCGGCGACGTAGTGTCCACGAACCTCGAATCCGCCTGCGACGGCTCGCCGCTCATGCCCTGTCTCCCGTCTCGCCGAACCCGCCTCCCAACCTACCCCCGCCCCGCGACCCCCACGACGTCGCGGACCCGGCACGACGTCGCGGACCCGACACGACGCCGGGCCCCGGCACCCCTCGGCGTCACCCGCGGCCGGGCCGCGACAGTGGATCGTCCCGCTGGTCGGGCGATCAACGGGCGACGCGGTGTTGCCGGCCCCTGGACTGGCGGCCCGGGGACCGGCAGCCCGGGGACCGGCAGCCCGGGGACCAGCAGCCCGGGGACCAGCAGCCCGGGGACCAGCAGCCCGGGGACCAGCAGCCCGGGGACCAGCAGCCCGGGGACCAGCAGCCCGGGGACCAGCAGCCCGGGGACCAGCAGCCCGCAGGCTGGCAGCCCGGGGACCGGCAGCCCAGGGACCAGCAGCCCAGGGACCGGCAGCCCAGGGACCGGCAGCCGTGACTGGCGGCCCAGGGACCAGCAGCCCAGGGACCAGCAGCCCGGGGACCAGCAGCCCAGGGACCAGCAGCCCGGGGACCAGCAGCCCGGGGACCAGCAGCCCGCAGGCTGGCAGCCCAGGGACCGGCAGCCCAGGGACCGGCAGCCCAGGGACCGGCAGCCCGCAGGCTGGCGGATCGGGGCGTTTTTCGGGCGCTGCGCGCCCGAAATTTCGGCTTATTGATGGCGTTGTGCTGTCCGCTGCGGTTAGGGCGCCCCCGGCGGGTCTCGGGCTCCGGGGAGGGCCTGCTTTCCGTGTTGCCGCGGGTTGCGTTGGCCCGGTCTTGTTTGCGTGGTGGTGGGGGTGGGGTGTCGTGTGCCTGGCTGCGGCGGTCTGCGCGGTGCGCACGAGGAAGATCAGGGTCGGTCTGTGGCCGCGAGTGTTGGGCTGCGCCGATATCGGCCGGCGCGATACGGCGGGTGGTGACGCGGCTACCTGGTGTGCCGGGTCGTGCGCTGGAGTTGATCACGTGTCGCAAATCGTTGTTGTTCGGCGCTCTTAACAACGATTTGCGACACGTGATCGTTAAGGACGGCCTGCTCCCGCCGCGTTTGTGGTGATATTTCGGCACATGAGCCTCGCGCTGCGCCCCGCCGCCGATCCCGCGAGTGCGGCGGGCTTTCCTTCGCCTCCCAGGGAAACGTCAGCCCCGCGAAGAACGGATCAGAAGAGCCCATCACCTTCAAGGCCCCCGCCGCGAATCCGATCGCCGCCGCGGCGGTGAGCAGCCCGGTCAGCAACGTCTCCGCCAGCACGATCCCGGCCGGCAACGATCGGGGAGTGGCCGAGCCTCGGCCACGCACGGCTGCTACCGGACGCGGCGGCCGCGGCCGGATCGTTAGAGGCCGTCGGTGGCGACGGACAGGGCCGGGGCGGCGTCGTGGTCCATGGCCAGGGCGGCGGTGAGGGCCGGGGCCAGGTCGCCGCGCTCGGGCGGGGCGACCTCGGCCAAGCCCAGCCAGCCGGCGAGGCGGCGCAGTTCGGCCGCGAGCGCGTAAGCGGTCTCCGCCTCGTCCGCGTGCGGTTCGCGCCAGGCCGCGGGCACGCGCAGCACGCCGGACCGGCGGTCGGCCTTGAGGTCGACGCGGCCGGCGAAGCGGTCGCCGTGCAGGAACGGCAGCACGTAGTAGCCGTAGAGGCGCTGCGGCGCGGGCACGTAGATCTCGATCCGGTACGTGAAGCCGAACAGCCGCTCGGCGCGGGCCCGCTCCCAGACCACCGGGTCGAACGGGCTGACCAGTGTGCTGGCCCGCACCCGGCGGGGCAGCCGCGCGTCGGCGTGCAGGTAGGCCGGCCGGTTCCACCCCTCGACCCGGACCGGGCGGAGCGTGCCGGCCTCGGCCAGCTCCGCGATCGCGCGCCGGGCGCCCGCGACCGGAAGCCGAAAGTAGTCGCGCAGCTCCGGCTCCGCGGCCACGCCGAGCGCGCGGGCGGACATCTCGACCAGCTGCCGGTGCGCGTCCTCGACCGCGGGCGTCGGCGCGTCGATGACCGCGGCCGGCAGCACCCGCTCCGGCAGGTCGTAGAGCCGGGCGAACGCGGAGTTGCGGCCGGCCGAGGTGACCTCGCCGGACCAGAACAGCCACTCCAGCGCGCGCTTGACCACCGACCAGTTCCACCCCCAGTTGCCGGTCTCGCGCGGCGCGTCGTGCTCGATCTCGGCGGCGGTCAGCGGGCCGCGGGCGCGCACCTCGTCGAGCACCCAGGAGACCAGGCCGGGCTGCTCCTGCGCGATGCGCCGCATGCCGCCCCAGGCGGACGTGTGCGCCTCCGCCATTCGCCAGCGCAGCGCGGGCTGCAGCTCGACCGGGATCAGCGACGCCTCGTGCCCCCAGTACTCGAAGAGCGTGCGGGGGCGGCGGGTGAAGGCGCGGTCGAGCAGTTCCGTCGAATACGGCCCGAGCCGGCTGAACATCGGCAGGTAGTGCGCGCGCTGCAGCACGTTGACGGAGTCGATCTGCAGCAGGCCGACCCGGCCCAGCACGCGCCGCAGGTGCCGCATGGTGACCGGGCCGCCCGGCGCGGGATCGGTGAAGCCCTGCGCGGCGAGCGTGACGCGCCGCGCCTGGGCGAGCGAGAGATCGTCGGAGATGGCCATCGAGCGCACGCTACCCGGCCCCTCCGACAGTTTCTCAGGCCACCAGGGACGGGCGGGCCTCCTCCGTACCCTCGGACAGATCTTGATCTTCGGAGTCGTCCGGGCGGGCGATCGGGATCGCCAGCAGCAGCACGACGGTGACCCAGAGGTAGGCGCTGCCGCCGAGGAAGCCGCCCAGGCCACCGGTGCGGTAGGTCCAGATCCAGACCAGCCGGCTGCACAGGATCGCCCAGCTCAGGAACGCGATCGTCAGCATGACCTTCCTGCGGCGCCCCACCGAACGGAAGCCGTCACCGGCGATCAGGAACAGCGCGGGCAGCAGCCAGACCAGGTGGTGCACCCAGGTCACCGGGCTGATCAGGCAGCCCAGCACCGCGGTCAGCGCCAGCCCGGCGCGCTCGTCACCGGCCCGCAGCGCGAGCCGGCAACGCCAGCCCCAGAAGACGAGCGTGGCCACCACCAGCAGCGCCCAGAGCGGCCTCACGTCGTCGCCGAAGAGCCGCGCGACCACGCCCTGCAGCGACTGGTTGGAGATGAAGCCGAGGTCGCCGACGCGGTCGGTGTTCCACAGCGCGGACGTCCAGAACTCGCGGGACGCGTCCGGCGCGATCACGGCGGCGACCAGCGTCACGAACGCGGCCGTGCCGGACGCGGTGATCGCGGCCCGCCAGCGGCGGGTGACCAACAGATAGATGATGAACACGCCGGGCGTCAGCTTGATCGCGGTGGCCAGGCCGATGCCGACGCCGCCGAACGGGCTCCTGCGGGCGACGAGGAACAGCACGTCGGCCGCGACCATGAACAGCAGCAGCATGTTGACCTGGCCGAAGTTGACCGTCTCGCGCATCGGCTCGTACGCCGCGACCAGACAGGCCGCGATCGCGAACGCCAGCCACGGCGTCCAGCCCTGGCGCTGCGCGATCGGCCGGATCAGCCACCAGACCACCACCGCGGTGACGATCACGGTGGCGATCACACTGATCGTGATCGCGGCCGTCCACGGCACCCAGGACAGCGGCAGCATCACGAACGCGGCGAACGGCGGGTACGTGAAGCCGTACAGCGTGTTCGGGTTCAGGTAGTCGTAGAGCATGCCGCCGTCGTTGGCCCAGTAGTTCAGCGCTCCCCAGTAGACCTTCAGGTCGAAGAACCCGTGCCGCGCGGACGTGACCAGGTCGAAGACGGCGACGGCGACGGCGAACAGCACCACGCCGGCGACCCGCCAGAGCGTCCGCATCGGAAGAGTCCCCCAGAGATCGAGTGTGTACACGTACTCTTGCCAACCATGGCACTCGGGCACGTTCGACCGGCCGGCTCGCAGGACGCCGGTGACATCGCGCGAATCCAGCTCACGACCTGGCGGGTCGCATATCGCCGGTTGCTGCCCAAGCAGGTGCTCGACTCGGTCGACGTCGCCTGGCTGACGGAGCGGTGGCGGGAGTCCATCGAGGCCCCACCGACACCCCGGCACCGGGTTCTGGTCGCCGTTGAGCAGGCCGAACAATCGTATCTGGTGGGCTTCGCCGCGGCGGGTCCGGCCGATGAGCAGGCACTCGCGCCCGGCGAGGAGCCGGGCGTGTTCGGGCCGGACGTCGTGGCCGTCACCGATCTGCTGGTCGAGCCGCGCTGGGGCCGGCGCGGCCACGGCAGCCGGTTGCTGTCCGCCGCCGTGGACCTGTGGCGGGAGGACCTGTTCGGCACCGCGGTCGCGTGGGCGTACGACGCGGACGCGGCGACCCGGAAGTTCCTCGGCTCGGCCGGCTGGGAGCCGGACGGTGCCTCGCGGGCGCTCGACGTCGACGACCTGCTCATCCCCCAGCTCCGCCTGCACGTCTCGCTGGCGGACGCGCCGCTCTGAGGATTCAGGCGTCACTCACGACGTGAACGACGCCTGGATCACCTCAGAGCAGCGGTGCCAGGCCGACCGTCAGGCCGGGGCGGGTCAGGACCTCGCGGGCCGCCAGCAGCACGCCCGGCATGAACGACGCCCGGTCCAGCGAGTCGTGCCGGATGGTCAGCGTCTCGCCGAGCGCGCCGAACAGCACCTCCTGGTGCGCGACCAGCCCGGTGGCGCGGACCGCGTGCACCCGCACGCCCTCCACCACCGCGCCGCGCGCACCCGGGACCTCGTCCTCGGTCGCGTCCGGCATGGCGGCCAGCCCGGCCTCCGCGCGCGCGGCCGCGATCAGCCGGGCCGTGTGCGTGGCGGTGCCGCTCGGCGCGTCCAGCTTGCGCGGGTGGTGCTGCTCGATGATCTCGACGGACTCGAAGTGACGGGCCGCCTTCGCCGCGAACTCCATCATCAGCACGGCGCCGATGCCGAAGTTCGGCGCGACGATCACGCCGACGCCGGGCGCCTCCGCGAGCCAGTCACGCACCTGCGCGAACTTCTCCTCGGTGAAACCGCTGGTGCCGACGACCGCGTGCATGCCCCGGCCGATCGCCCAGCGCAGATTGTCCATCACGGCGCCGGGCGTGGTGAAGTCCACGATCACCCGCGCGCCGGCGGCCCTGTCCAGCGGCTCGCCGGCGTCGACTGTGGCCACCAGCTCCAGGTCGGGGGCGGCGCCGACCGCCTTGCACACCTCGGTGCCCATGCGGCCGGCGGCGCCGAGGACTGCGACTGGGATAGTCTCGCTCACCGCGCCACTATCCCAGAGACCAGTCCGTCTCCTCGTCGAAGGGGCCCACGACCGCGAGCGACCGCGGCCGGTTGAGCAGGTCCGCGGCGAGCGCCGCGACCTCGTCCGCGGTGACCGCGTCCACCCGCTCCAGGAAACCGGCGACCGGCAGCAGGTCGTCGTAGAGCAGCTCGGCCTTGGCCAGGCGGGTCATCCGGGAGCCGGTGTCCTCCAGTCCGAGCACGAACGCGCCCTTGGTCATGCCCTTGCCGCGATCGAGTTCCTCCGCGGTCAGGCTGGTGCGGGCCACCCGGGCGAGCTCCGCGCGGGACAGCTCCAGCACCTCCTCGACCTTGCCGGGCGCGCAGCCCGCGTAGACCGCGAAGAGGCCGGAGTCCGCGTACTGCGTGGTGTAGGAGTAGACCGAGTAGGCCAGGCCGCGCTTCTCCCTGATCTCCTGGAAGAGGCGGCTGGACATGCCGCCGCCGAGCACGTTGTTGAGCACGCCGGCGGTGAACCGGCGGTCGTCCAGCCGGGACAGGCCGGGCGCCCCGAGCACGACGTGCGCCTGCTCAGTGTCCTTCGGCTCCACGACCTGCGCGGGCGGCGCGTACGCCGGGGTCGGTTCGGACGCGCGCCGGGACGCGGGCGAAGCGGGCGGGCCGTCCAGCGGCGTGCCGGCCAGCGCCGCGGTCACCTGGGCCACGATCGCGTCGTGGTCGAGGTTGCCGGCCGCGGCGATCACCAGGTGCGGCGCGGTGTAGCGCTCGCGGTAGAACGTCTCGATCTGCGCGCGGGTCATCGCGCCGATGGTCTGCTCGGTCCCGGAGATGAGCTGGCCCAGCGGATGGTCGCCGTAGATCAGCTCGGTGAAGATGTCGTGCACCTGGTCGCCGGGCTCGTCGTCGTGCATGGCGATCTCCTCGAGGATCACGCCACGCTCGGTCTCGACGTCCGCCTCGGCCAGCAGCGAGTTGGCCGCGAGGTCACAGAGCACGTCGACCGCGAGCGGCAGGTTCTCGTCCAGCACACGCGCGTAGTAGCAGGTGTATTCCTTGGCGGTGAACGCGTTCGTCTCGCCGCCGACCGCCTCGATCTCCGCGGAGATGTCCATGGCGGTGCGCCGCTCGGTGCCCTTGAAGAGCAGGTGCTCCAGGAAGTGCGAGGCACCGGAGAACTCCGGCGTCTCGTCGCGGGAGCCGATCGCGGCCCAGATCCCGATCGAGACGCTGCGGACGGTCGGGATGGACTCGGTGACGATGCGCAGCCCACTGGGCAGCACGGTCTTGTTGACCGTGCCGCCCAGTGGGTCAGCGCCCCGCTGAACGGGGTTCGTCATCAGTCGCGGCGCGTCCGGCGACGGCGCGGGTTGTCGCCGCCTTCGCCGCCTTCGCCGCCGCCCTCGCCACTGCTCTCCCGCGGGCCGCGGTCGCCACGGTCGCCGCGCGGGCCGCGGTCACCGCGGTCGCCACGGTCGCCGCCGCGGGCCGGACGGTCGCCACCGGCGGCCTCGGCCGGGGCCTCCTCGCCCTCGGCACGGACCTTGTCGAGGTAGATCTTGCCGCGTGCGTCGATCTCCGCGATCTGGACCTCGATCTTGTCGCCGACGTTGAGGAAGTCCTCGACCTTCTCGACGCGCTTGCCGTTGCCCACCTTGGAGATGTGCAGCAGACCGTCGCGGCCGGGCACCAGCGAGATGAACGCGCCGAACGCGGCCGTCTTGACGACCGTGCCGAGGAACTTCTCGCCGGCCTTCGGCAGCGTCGGGTTCGCGATGCCGTTGATCCGGTCGACCGCGGCCTGAGCCGACGGCCCGTTGGTGGCGCCGACGTAGATCGTGCCGTCGTCCTCGATGGAGATCTCGGCGCCGGTCTCGTCCTGGATCGCGTTGATCGTCTGGCCCTTCGGGCCGATGACCATGCCGATCTTGTCGACCGGGATCTTGACCGTGGTGACCCGGGGCGCGTAGTCGGACATCTCGCCCGGACCCTCGATCGCGGCCTGCATCACGCCGAGGATCGTCGCGCGAGCCTCGTGCGCCTGCTGGAGCGCGGCCGCCAGCACGTCCGACGGGATGCCGTCGAGCTTCGTGTCGAGCTGAAGCGCGGTGACGAACTCCGGCGTGCCGGCGACCTTGAAGTCCATGTCGCCGAACGCGTCCTCGGCACCGAGGATGTCGGTCAGCGTCACGTACTGCGTCTTGCCGTCGACCTCGTCGGAGATCAGGCCCATCGCGATGCCGGCGACCGGCGCCTTCAGCGGGACACCCGCGGAGAGCAGCGCCAGCGTGGACGCGCAGACCGAGCCCATCGACGTCGAGCCGTTGGAGCCCAGCGCCTCGGAGACCTGCCGGATCGCGTAGGGGAACTCCTCGCGCGTCGGCAGCACCGGCACGAGCGCCCGCTCGGCGAGCGCGCCGTGGCCGATCTCGCGACGCTTCGGCGAGCCGACCCGGCCGGTCTCACCGGTGGAGTACGGCGGGAAGTTGTAGTTGTGCATGTAGCGCTTGGACTTCTCCGGCGCGAGAGTGTCCAGCGCCTGCTCCATGCGCAGCATGTTCAGCGTGGTGACGCCCATGATCTGGGTCTCACCGCGCTCGAACAGCGCGGAGCCGTGCACCCGCGGCAGCACGCCGACCTCGGCGGTCAGCGGGCGGATGTCGCGCGGGCCACGGCCGTCCATGCGGACCTGCTCGCGCAGCACGCGATTGCGCACCTCGGACTTGGTCACCGAGCGGAAGGCTGCGGAGACCTCCTTCTCGCGGCCCTCGAACTGCGGGCCGACCTGCTCCACGGCCTTCGCCTTGACCAGGTCGAGCGCCTCCTCGCGCTCCGCCTTGCCGGCGATCTTGATCGCCTCGGCGACCTCACCCCGGATCGCGGTGGAGACGGCCTCGAACACGTCGTCCTGGTAGTCCAGGAAGACCGGGAACTCGGCGATCGGCTTCGCGGCCACGTCGGCCAGCTCGCTCTGCGCGCGGCAGAGCTCGCGGATGGCCGGCTTGGCGGCCTCGAGGCCGCTGGCCACGATCTCCTCGGTCGGCGCGGTGGCGCCGGCGGCGATCAGCTTGATCGCCTGCGGCGTGGCCTCGGCCTCGACCATCATGATCGCGACATCGCCGTCGGGCAGCGTGCGCCCGGCGACGACCATGTCGAAGGTGGCGCGGGCCAGCTCTTCGAGCGTCGGGAACGCCACCCACTGGCCGTCGATGTGCGCGACCCGGGTCGCGCCGATCGGGCCGGAGAACGGCAGGCCGGAGAGCTTGGTGGACATGGACGCCGCGTTCATGGCGACCACGTCGTACGGGTGGGCGGGGTCGAGCGCCAGGATCGTCTCGACGACCTGAACCTCGTTGCGCAGGCCCTTGGTGAAGGACGGGCGCAGCGGCCGGTCGATCAGGCGGCAGGTGAGGATCGCGTCCTCGCTGGGCCGGCCCTCACGGCGGAAGAACGAGCCGGGGATGCGACCCGCGGCGTACATCCGCTCCTCGACGTCGACGGTCAGCGGGAAGAAGTCGAAGTGCTCCTTCGGCGACTTGCCGGCCGTGGTCGCGGAGAGGACGACCGTCTCGCCGAGCTGGGCGATGACGGAGCCGGCGGCCTGCTTGGCCAGGCGGCCGGTGGAGAAGGTGATCTCACGGGTGCCGAAGGCGCCGTTGTCGATCACTGCGGTGCTGTGCTGCGTGCCGAGAGCGTTGTTCTGCTCGGTCATAAGCGGTGTTGCACTCCTTCGGTCGTGGGCCACGACCACCTGTGCCGGAGCGACGCCCGCGGATGGGGGCGGCAGCTCAGTCGGCCGGTCTTCGATCGAAGCGCCCGGGGCGGCGGTGATCGCCGGCCCGGAGGCCACTACCGAGGACCGGTGCGCTGACCGGCGGTGGTCAGTGCGGCCCAGCTGTCTGTGTTGTGGTGTTACCGGGACGGGCGGCGTCTCCGCCGCCCGTCGAAGAAGCTATCGACGCAGGCCGAGGCGCTCGATGAGCGTCCGGTAGCGGGCGATGTCCTTCTTCTGGACGTAGTTGAGCAGCCGGCGGCGACGGCCGACCAGCAGCAGCAGACCACGACGGCTGTGGTGGTCGTGCTTGTGCACCTTGAGGTGCTCGGTCAGGTCCGCGATCCGCTTGGTCAGCACGGCGACCTGAACCTCGGGGGAACCGGTGTCACCCTCGACGGTCGCGTAGTCCGCGCGAATCTTGCTCTTCTGCTCTTGGTCGAGCGCCATTTCATCAAATCCTGTCGGTTGCAACCTGTCGCTGATCCGCGGCCCACGGCGTCGAGCAGGCAGGCGGAGCGAAACTTCGGAGACCCGAAGTCTCAACCACACTACAGCAACCCGGTCGAACACCGCCCGCAACCGGCCCGGTCACCCGGCGCGCAGAAGCTCCCGCGTCTGGGCGACGTCCTCGGTGATCTGCGCCACCAACGGCTCGACTCCCTGGTAGGCACGGGTCTCCCGGAGCCGCGCCACGAAGTCCAGGCTCAGCCGCTCGCCGTAGAGGTCGCCGGCGAAGTCGAGCACGTAAGCCTCGACACGTCGCTCGGTGCCGGAGAACGTGGGGTTGGTGCCGATCGAGACGGCCGCCATCAGCCGCTCGTCGCGGCGCACCAGCCAGCCGGCGTAGACGCCGTCCGCCGGGATCGCGGCGAACCGCCCGGACAGCAGGTTCGCGGTGGGGAAGCCGAGCTCGCGGCCGCGCTGGTCGCCGCGGACCACCACGCCCTCCAGCCGGTGCGGGCGGCCGAGCGCGCGGGCCGCGGCGACCACGTCGCCCGCATCCACGCAGGCCCGGATGTAGGTCGAGGAGAAGACCGTGCCCTCCTCCGCGGAGATCAGCGGCGCGTCCTCCACCGCGAAGCCGAACGTGCGCCCGAGCCGCCGCAGCAGCTGCACGTCGCCGCCCGCGCGGTGGCCGAACCGGAAGTTCTCCCCCACCACGACCTGGGCCGCGTGCAGGTGCTCGACCAGCACCTCGTGCACGAACTCCTCGGGCGAGCGCCGGGAGAAGTCCTGGGTGAACGGCAGCACGCAGAGCGCGTCCGTGCCGAGCGCCTCGATCAGGTCGGCCTTGCGCGTGGCCTCGGTCAGCACGGCCGGGTGCGAGCCGGGCCGGACCACCTCGGACGGGTGCGGGTCGAACGTCACGACCACCGAGCGGACACCGAGGTCACGGGCCCGCTTCACGGTGTCGCCGATGGTCGCCTGGTGACCGCGGTGCACGCCGTCGAAGACACCGATCGTCACGACCGATCGGCCCCAGCCGCCCGGAACCGCGTCGTATCCCCGCCACCGCTGCATACCGCAAGCCTATGCAAGCGCGCCGGTGCGGTCAGGAGGGGGTGACCGCGGCCGCGGCGAGCCTCCGGGTCACCTCGGTCGCGCGGTCGACGGCCGCGATGATCCGCTCGAGGTGACCGCGCGCGTCGTCCACGCCCGCCACCCCGTCCAGGTCCTCCTCGAGGAACTGCAGGTAGTTGGCGGCGATCCCGAGCAGGTTCGCCAGGTCGTGCGTGCCTTGCCGGACCTCGTCCGCAAGCCCTTCAGCGTGATGCCCGCTCTTGGCATCGCGCTGAAGGTGTCCGGATGGTGGATGAGGCTCTGCCATCTCGTCATTCCATCACATAACTGCACAATGCAGACATCGCGGGTACGGCCGTGCGCGCGGTTCCCCGAACCTTCGCCGCCAAACGCCCCGGTGTCGCCACCGAGCGCAACTACAGTTCGTAATGCGATGAACGTAGAGAGTAATCAAATAGTGGTTGTCGCGGCGGAACTGATCTTCGCGGCGCTGTTTCTGCGCGTGCTCTATCACTCGCTCCGGCGCCCGGACCCGCTCCAGCGCGCGGTCACGCTGGTCTTCGTGGCCCCCACCGTGATCTTCATGGCGGACGCGCTGAACCGGGTGCTCGGCAGCGCGCTCACGGTGGGCGGTGTCCGGCTCAACGCGTTCTTCCTGCCGGTGCTGCTGCTCCAGCCGTACCTCACGATGCGGTTGATCTCGGTGCTGCGACCGGTCCGGCGTGGACTCACCACGGCCGCGCTCGCCGGCGCCCTGATCCTCGGCGTCGTGCTGCTGACCGTGCGGTCCGGCGCGCCGATGCGCCCCGCGCTGCTGGTCGTCACGATGGTGTTCTTCGCGTTCGCGGAGCTGGTCCCCGGCGTGTACCTGGCCTCGGCCGCGCGGCGGCGGACCGGCTCGCCCCGGATCCGGCTGTGGATCGCCGCCGGCTCCACCGTCGCGTTCGCCGGCGTGGTGATCCTGATGGGTTCCGCCGGGCTGTTCCCGGTGGCGCCGGGCACGGGCGCGTCCCCGTTCAGCGCAGCGGCCCGGGTGCTCGCCGTCTGCTGCGGCATCGGCTACGCCGCCGCGTTCCTGCCGCCGGCCTGGCTACGCCGGATGTGGTCGGCGACCGCGCTGCAGAACGTCACGGTCCGGCTGCTCGACGCGCCGGCCACCGAGACCGGCCCGCAGATCTGGCAGCGGTACGCCGAGATGATGCGCGAGGAGTCCGCCGCGGACGCGGTCGCGATGCTGGTCCGCAAGGCCGACGGGCACCTGGAGCAGACCGCCTACGCCGGCGAGGCCGACGCGCCGCTGTCCGGGTTCGACGACGCCGACCTGGACGAGCTGCTGAACGCGCCGCAGCCGGTGCCGCTCTCCGCGGTCTCCAGGTTCCGCCGCGCCGGCCGGCCCACGCTCGCCACCCACTACGCCGGCCAGGGCGAACGCGGCTACCTCACCGCGTTGGGCATGCGGATCCCGCCGGCCGAGACCGGCGCGGTCCTGATCTTCCACCGGTTCCGCGGCCTGTTCAGCGAGGACGACCTGCGGCTGCTGGCCGACTTCGGCGGGCACGCCGGCGTGCTGGCCGAACGCGGCAGCGTGCTCGCCGAGCAACGCCGGCACGCCGACGAGCAACGCCGGCTCTCCGACGAGCTGGCCGCCTCCGTGGAGAAGCTGACCCAGGCCAGCGAGGCGAAGAGCGACTTCCTGGCCAACATGAGCCACGAACTGCGTACCCCGTTGAACGCGATCATCGGTTTCAGCGACCTGATGCGGGGCGAGAAGCCGGTCGAGGACCGGCGCAGCGTGCCCGCGGACTGGGTGGACCACATCCACAACAGCGGCCGCCACCTGCTCGGGCTGATCAACGACATCCTGGACCTGGCCAAGGTCGAGGCCGGCCGGATCGATCTGCACCCGGCGCCGCTGCGCGTGGACATCGCCGCCAGGGAGCTGCTCACCGGCCTGCGCCCGCTCACCGAGAAGAAGTCGCTCACGGTCGAGTTCCGGCTGCCGGAGCTGACCGTGCGGGCGGACGCGCTGCGCTTCCGGCAGATCCTGGAGAACCTGCTCTCCAACGCGATCAAGTTCACGCCGGAGGGCGGCACGATCACGCTCGACGCGGAAACGTTCACCGACGACGGCCAGCCGATGGTCGCGCTCGCGGTCGGCGACACCGGCATCGGCATCTCCGAGGCGGACATGCCACGCGTGTTCGAGGAGTTCCAGCAGGTCGGCGACCGCACCCACCACCAGGGCGGCACCGGGCTCGGGCTGGCGCTGGCCCGGCGGCTGGTCCAGGCGCACGGCGGTGACATCACGGTCACGTCCACGCTCGGCGTCGGCAGCCGCTTCACGGTCACGCTCCCGGACGCGACCGGGGCCCCCGCCGCGGCCGACACCGTGGTCGTCGAGCCGCAGTCGCAGGAACGCGGCCGGATCCTGCTGATCGAGGACGACGTGCGGTCGGCTGAGCTGCTCCGGACCTACCTGGTCAAGGCCGGGTACCGGGTGGAGATGGCGACCAGCGGCGAGTCCGGCCTGAACGCGGCCCGGGTCAACCCGCCGGACGCCATCCTGCTCGACGTGGTGCTGCCCGGCATCGACGGCTGGGCCGTGATCCACGAACTCAAGCAGGACGCCCTGCTCGCCACGATCCCGGTGCTGTTCATCTCCGTCGTGGACGAGCGGCACGCCGGCATCGCGATGGGCGCGGCCGACTTCCTGGTCAAGCCGGTCGCGGACCACCAGCTGGTCGGCTCGCTGGCCCGGCACATCTACACCGGGCCGGCCGACCAGCCGACCGTGCTGGTCGTCGACGACGACGCGGACAGCCGGCACTCGGTCGAGGCGAGCCTGCGGACCGCCGGGGCCGAGGTGGTCTCCTGCGCGGACGGGCAGCAGGGCCTGGAGATGAGCCGCAACCAGCACTTCGACCTGATCGTCTGCGACCTGCGCATGCCGGACCTGGACGGGTTCTCGCTGCTGGCCGCGTTCAACAACGACCCGGCGAACGCGGACGTGCCGGTGGTGGCGCTCGCCTCCACCGCCATGGCCGCCGCCGGCGACCCGGTGATGAGCGGCAAGCTGCTGGCCCGCGCCATCCACGGCACCGACGAGTGGGACAACCTGGTCGCGCTGGCCAGCGGCACCGCCGCGGCCCGCCGGAACGAGATCGAACCTGTGGAACGAGGTGACCGATGACCGCACGCATCCTGCTGGTGGAGGACGAGGAACTCAACCGCGTACTGGTACGGGCCGTGCTGGCTCGCGCCGACGACCCGGACGTCCGCGACGCCCGCCTGGTCGAGGCCGGCACCCTCGCCGCCGCCCGCGACGAGCTCCGACACCCGGACCAGATCGACGTGGTCCTGCTCGACATGAACCTGCCCGACGGCAGCGGCCTCGACCTGGCAACCGAGATCGCCGACATCGAGGAGAAGCCGAAGGTCATCGCGCTCACCGCGAGCGTGCTGCCCAGCGACCGCGCCGCCGCCCTGGAGGCGGGCTGCGACGGTTTCCTCGACAAGCCCTACGCCGCCGCCGACCTGGTCACCGTCATCGCCACCCACCTCCCTCACTAGCCTCCCCCACCAGCAGCCGTCCACCGCAGACGGATCACGCCGAAGCCGGCCACCGGCACAGGGCACCGAGGCGGCCCGGGGCCGTCCACCGCCGGCGGGCCAGCCGCCGATCGACCGCAGCCGACCCCGAAGCCGGCCACGGCGCAGCCACCGAGGCGGCTCGCGGCCGTCCGCGGCCGGTGGGTCAGCCGGCGGTCAGGCCGGGGCGAGGACGATCTCGGGGCGGGCCTTGCCGTCGCGCTCGCTGACGATGGCGAGCAGCGTGCCGTCGGGGGTGAGGACCGCGTAGGGGCCGTCGATGCCGGCCCGGTCGAGCGGGCCGCCGTGGGAGAGCGTGCGGACCTCCTCGGGGGTGGCCTCGCGCACCGGGAAGCAGCGACGGGCCGCGTCCGGCATCGGGAGCGTCACCACGTCCGGCGAGCGCTCCTCCAACTGCTCCAGCGTCAGCGCCTCGGCCAGCGGAAAACCGCCCACCTCGGTGCGCCGGAGCGCGGTCAGGTGCCCGCCGACGGCCAGCATCGCGCCGAGGTCCCGCGCGATGGCCCGGATGTAGGTGCCGGACGAGCAGCTCACGCTCACGTCCACGTCGACCAGGTCGCCGTCGCGGCGGATCTCGTGCACGTCCAGCCGGGAGATGGTGATCCGCCGGGCGGCGAGCGTCACCGCCTCGCCGTCGCGGACCTTCTTGTAGGCACGCTCCCCGTTCACCTTGATCGCGCTCACCGAGCTCGGCACCTGATCGATCTCGCCCAGGAACGTCGCCAGCGCCGCCCGGATCTCGTCGTCGCCCAGGTGCCCGGCCGGCACGGTCGCGGTCACGTCGCCCTCGGCGTCGTCCGTGACCGTGGCCTGCCCCAGCCGGATCGTGCCGTCGTAACTCTTGGTCGCGCCGGTCACGTAGGTCAGCAGTTTCGTCCCGCGCCCCACGCCGATCACCAGCACGCCGGTGGCCATCGGATCCAGCGTGCCGCCGTGCCCGACCCGGCGCGTCCTCGCCAGCCGCCGCATCCGCGCCACGACGTCGTGCGACGTCATGCCCCCCGGCTTGTCCACCACGACCAGACCTTCCACGCGCCACCCCATGTCTCGCCACGAACCGGTGTCTCACCACGAACCCGGACGCCCGATTATCCCGGCCCGCGGACACGGCCCCGCCACTCCCCTCCGATCGAGGGCGGGACCGGCCGCACTCACCCGGCCTCGAAAAGCCGAAGCCCGGCTTGGACCGCGAAATCCTCGAAGTGCCACGCGTTGACCGTCGCCGGCGGGAGACCGGCGGCGATGCGACAGGCGGCTGTCCAGGTGTCGTCGGCCGGCCGAGCCGGTCCCGCAACGCGCCTCTGGCCGCAAGCTCTCCCCGGAGGATCGCGACGTGCGCGTCGTGGTCCAGCACGGTGATGTTCCGCCCGCCAGGCCCGCGGTCCCGCCCGGCGCTGCGCTCCGCAGGACGGCAGGTTCGCCACCGAGTTCGCCCGGCGACCCCTGATCTGGGCCGTGAAACAGTTACCGTGACCGCTCGGACCTCCGGATCCACGACTGATCCAACCGCTCTGAGCATCACGGACAGCCGTCGTGGAGATCGCCGGAAATGCCCTGTACGCGCGCCCGGTCAGCGGAAAACGGGCATGCGAAAGGTCACGCAACACCGCCGGAGAGGGATCAGCGGGTGGCGCCGACCACGGACCACGCCGGGGATCGCACGCGCAGTAGCAGCGCCACCAGCCGGATCAGCGTGAACAGGGCCAGGCCGGACCACACCCCGCCCAGCCCGAGATCGAGGGCGTAGGTCACCCAGATGCCCGGCAGGAAGCCGCACAGCGCGGCCACGATCGTCATGTTGCGCATGAACGCCACGTCGCCCGCGCCGATCATGACGCCGTCCAGCGCGTAGACCACGCCCACCAGCGGCAGCAGCGCGATGAACCACGGCCACACCACCAGCGCCTGGTCGTGCACCGTCCCATCCGGCGTGAACAGCGCCGGGATCACCCGCGCGCCGGCACCGAAGACCGCCGCGAACAACACGCCGGACACCAGCCCGATCAGGCCGATCTGCCTGCCCAGGCGGCGCGCCTGAGGCTCGTCACCGGCGCCGAGCGCGGCACCGACCAGCGACTGTGCCGCGATCGCCACCGCGTCCAGCACCAGCGCGGCGAAGAACCACAGCTGGATGGCGATCTGGTGGGCGGCCAGCGCGGCGTCGCCGTAGCGCGCCGCGACCGACGTGGCCGACAGCCAGCAGGCCTGGAACGCGGCACCACGGATCAGCAGGTCGCGGCCCACCACGAGCTGGGCGACGATGTCCGCGGGATGCGGCCGCAGCGACACCCGTTCGCGCAGCAGCGCGGCCACGAAGAGCGCGCCGGAGCCGAGCTGCGCGATGATGTTGGCGATCGCGGAGCCGTGCAGGCCGAGCCCGCCGGGGTAGACCAGCAGCGGGCAGAGCACGGCCGAGACCACGTTCGCCACCACCACGATCGCGAGCGGGCGGCGGGTCTCCTGGACGCCGCGCATCCAGCCGTTGCCGGCCGCGACCAGCATCAGGCCGGGCGCGCCGAGCACCGCGATGCGCAGCCACTCCTCCGCGGCCTGCGCGACCGGGGTGGGACCGCCGGCCAGCGCGCGGGCCAGCGGGCCGGCCAGGGCCTGCACCACCGCGATGATGACCAGACCGCCGAGCAGCGCCAGCCAGGACGCCTGGACGCCCTCCTCGACGGCGGCGCGGCGGTCGCCCGCGCCGTAGCGGCGGGCGGAGCGGCCGGTGGTGCCGTACGCCATGACCGTGCCGAGCCAGGCCGCGAACGACATGACGGTGCCACCGATGCCGAGCGCGGCGAGCGGCACCCGGCCGAGGTGGCCGACCACGGCCGTGTCGACCAGCACGTAGATCGGCTCGGCGGCCAGCACCACCAGAGCCGGCAGGGCGAGGGCGGCGATCCGGCGCAGCGGCACCCGATCGACGGCGACGGAGTTGTTCATCGCCGCGCATGGTGACACACGCCGGGTAAGGATCTCAAGAAGATGCGCTACTTACACAAACCCTCGGAGGGGTCTATTGACGCACGTCCAGCGACACCTGCAGCGCGCGGCGGGCCTGCTCCCGGGCCTCCTCCGCCGGACGGGCGGGCGGCGACGCGACAGCGGCGGACGTCGAGGCGGGCACGGCGGTGACGGGCGCCGGGGCGGGGCGCGTGGCGGTGATGGTCATGGTGACGGGTCCTCCATGGTCGAGCCCGGGCGCGCGACGGCGCACCCGCGACTGGCGGTGCCTCTGCGACACGCCAACGGGCTCTCCGGGATCACCGGAGCGCTGCCGCGGCGGCGCGCGAGCCCCGAGTCGGTCGGACCCTGGAGCAACCTTGCAAAAGCGTGCGGTGCGAGACATCGGCGACTCGCACCACCCTGCACGCTACCCAAATTAACGTTAAGTCGAGGACGGCGAGGCGACACTTCCCGTCATACGGACGGGTAACCGATCAGCACAAATCTATGCGAAGGACTCACCGGGCGAAGAAGTGCCAGCCCAGCCACCACCAGAAGCCGAGGACTCCGATCCGGCCGACCGGCACCCGGCCCACCTGATAACGCATGACGAACGCGCAGAGGTCGCCGAGCGTCGGCACGCGCGAGCCCGGCCGCCGCGCCGCCCACTCCACCGCCAGCACCAGCAGCCCGGCCAGCACGAAGCCGCCGATCGCGAGGGCCCGCGTCATCGGCGCGCCAGTCCCCAGAACGCCCACAGCCAGCCGAAGTATCCGGCCGCCCGCACGGCCGGGTCGCCGAGCAGCGGATCAGCCAGTTTGGACAGCGTCGGGTAGGAGCTCGCCGATCCGGTCAGGAACGTCGACCCCTCGAACGCCACGAACACCACCGCGGGCGCGAGCCACCACACCGTGCCGCGACCCGGCCGGCCCGGCACCGGGCGCCGCGGCACCCGCTGGGACAGGCCGAACCACATCAGCGTGCCGCCGATGCTCAGCGAGTAGATGTTGGCCGCCGTGGAGAACGACGGCAACTGGCCACCGACCAGCGAGACGACGGCGAAGACGGGCATGACCACCAGCGGCCGGTCCCACGCTCTCGAAGCGTCGACCGCGACTTCCCGGGGAGCCTCCATGCCATCGATTGTCACCGCCGTGAAGGCGAGATGACCATAGGGCTAGCGGATGACGGACTCGTCCAGCTCGGACCGGATGGAGGCGAGGACGTCGGCCGGGCTGCCGGAGCCGGTGAAGCCGGCCGCGGCCCGATGACCGCCGCCGCCCAGCAGGCCGGCGACGCGGGACACGTCGACCGCGCCCTTGCTGCGCATCGAGACCGACCAGGTGTCCTCGCCGACCTGCTTGAGCACCACGCACACATCCGCCTCGGCCACGCAGCGCACCGAGTCGATCAGCGCCTCCAGCACGTGCGGTCGCTGGCCGTGCTTCTCCAGGTCGGCGAGCGTCGCGGTGGTCCAGCACAGCCCGTGGCCGGCGGCCGCGGCCGGATCCAGCTCGCAGCGGCCGAGCACCTCGCCGAAGAGCTTCACCGCGCCGAGCGGGCGGCTGTCGAAGACCCGCTGGGAGATCTCGCCGGGGTGGATGCCGGTCGCGACCAGGCGCGCGGCCATCTGGTGCACGGCCGGCGTGGTGGCCGCGAACCGGAACGAGCCGGTGTCCGTGGTCAGCGCCGTGTAGAGACATTCGGCGATCTCCGCGTCCAGCGGCACGTCCAGCCGGTCGAGCAGCTGCTCGACCACGACCGAGGTGGCCGCGGCGGCCGGATCCACCAGCCGCACCGCGCCGAAGCCGGGGTTGGAGGCGTGGTGGTCGAGCACCACGGAGTCACGCGCGGTGCTCAGCCGGCTCGCGAGCGCGCCGAGCCGGTCCGTGCTGGCGGCGTCGAACGTGACCAGCAGGTCCGGCTCCGCCCACGCCTCGGTCTCCGGGACCAGCCGGTCCACGCCGGGGACCTCGCGCAGCGGCTCCGGCACGTCGAACGGGCCGGGGAACGTCGCCTGGAGGTTGCGCGCGCCGAGCCGGCGCAGGCCGTGCGCGAAGCCGAGCATGCTGCCGAGCGCGTCACCGTCCGGGTTGACGTGGCAGACCAGCAGGATCCGCCCGTCCGGCAGCCAGCGCCGGACCGCGGCGGCGGCCGCCACCCAGTCCGTCTCCCGCGGCGGGCCGACCGTGCCCTCCGCGGCGGTCCTGGGCGGCGGCACGATGCTGCGGGCCGGCGCGGCCGTCACCGCTTCTCCTGCTCGACGAGCTCGTCGTCGTCCTCGAACTCGTCGTCCTCGTCATCTTCCTTGTACGGCTGGGGATCGCCCGCGAACGTGGCACCGGCCGCGATCTTCTGCGTCTCCGCGTCCGCCTGACGTGCCTGGGCCAGCAGGTCGTCGATGTGTTTGGCCTGGTCCTGGACGTCGTCCAGCACGAAAGCCAGCGACGGCGAGTGCCGGATGCCGAGCGCCTTGCCGACCGTGCTGCGGAGCAGACCCTTCGCGCTCTCCAGCGCGGCGGCGGTCGACACCTGGGCCTCGGCGTCGCCGAGCACCGTGTAGAAGACCGTCGCCTCGCGCAGATCCGCGGTGATCCGGGCGTCGGTGATGGTGATCATCCCGAGCCGCGGGTCCTTGATCTGCGTGCGCACGACGGAGGCCACCAGCTTGTGAACACGCTCGGCGTGCCGGCGCACCTTGGCCGAATCAGTCATCTCGTCCACCTCCACGCTGACATTACCCGTGCGTCAAAACCGTCAGTCCTGCATCGCACCCGTCAGTCGTCTCCGCCGTACAGGCGACGGCGGACCGACAGCAATTCCACCTCCGGGCGACCGGCGACCAGCCGCTCGCAGGTGTCCAGCACCTCGCCGACGTGACTCGGCTCGGCCGCGACGACGGCCACGCCGATCTCGGCGCGGCCGTGCAGATCCTGTGCCCCCACCTCGGCGGCGGAGACCTCGAAACGTCGCAACGCGGCGACGATGGGCCGGACGTACGCGCGCTTCGCCTTCAGCGATCGCGAGTCACCCGGCAGGAGCAGGTCGAAAATCATGGTTCCGGTAAACATCGCCGGAAGTATGCCCCAGCCACCGCCCCGCCACCCATCCCATTTCCGGACCGAAGACGAGAGCCAGCGCCTTTCCCCGGGCGTGACACCCGGGGAAAGGCGCTGGTCACATCGCTACGCGCTTACGCGCGCGGCTTCTCGCGCATCTCGAAGGTCTCGATGATGTCGCCGACCTGGACGTTGTTGTAACCGCCCAGCGTCAGACCACACTCGAAGCCCTCGCGCACCTCGGTCGCGTCGTCCTTGAACCGCTTGAGCGAGCTGATCGTGACGTTGTCCGCCACGACCGCGCCGTCGCGGATGACCCGGGCCTTCGCGTTGCGGCGAATGAGGCCCGACCGGACGATACAGCCGGAGATGAGGCCGACCTTGGAGGAGCGGAAGACGTCGCGGATCTCGGCGGTACCGAGCTCGACCTCCTCGTACTCCGGCTTGAGCAGGCCCTTGAGAGCCGCCTCGATCTCCTCGATGGCCTGGTAGATGACCGAGTAGTACCGGATCTCCACGCCCTCGCGGTCGGCGATCTCCCGGACCTTGTTCGAGGCCCGGACGTTGTAGCCGATGATCGTCGCGGCCGGGTCGGACGCGCTCGCCAGCATGACGTTGCTCTCCGTGATGGCACCGACGCCACGGTCGAGGATCTTGAGCTGAACCTCTTCCGGGATGTCGAGCTTGAAGAGCGCGTCCTCGAGCGCCTCGACCGAACCCGAACCGTCACCCTTGAGGATGAGGTTGAGCGAGGTCTTCTCGCCCTCCTTGATCTGCTCCATGAGCGTCTCAAGGGTGGCGCGGCCACGCGAGTTGGCGAAGCTCGCCGCGCGGCGGCGTGCCTGCCGCTGCTCGGCGATCTGCCTGACCGTGCGGTCGTCCTCAGCCGCGAGGAACGTGTCGCCGGCGTTCGGCACCGCGGTCAGACCGAGGACCAGGACCGGACGCGCCGGGCCCGCCTCGGGGATCGGCTTGCCGTTCTCGTCGAGCATGGCCCGCACGCGACCGTGCGCACCACCCGCGACGATCGAGTCGCCGGCCCGCAGCGTGCCCTTCTGCACCAGGACGGTCGCGACGGCGCCGCGGCCCTTGTCCAGGTGCGCCTCGATCGCGACACCCTGCGCGGCCCCGTCGATCGGAGCGGTGAGCTCCAGCGACGCGTCCGCGGTGAGCAGCACGGCCTCGAGGAGGTCCTCGATGCCGATGCCGGGCTTCGCCGCGACGTTGACGAACATCGTGTCGCCGCCGTACTCCTCGGCGACCAGGCCGTACTCGGTCAGCTGCTGACGCACCTTGTCCGGGTTGGCCTCGGGCTTGTCGATCTTGTTGACCGCGACCACGATCGGCACCTCAGCGGCCTTGGCGTGGTTCAACGCCTCGATCGTCTGCGGCATCACGCCGTCGTCCGCCGCGACCACCAGGATCACGATGTCGGTCACCTGCGCACCACGAGCACGCATGGCGGTGAACGCCTCGTGACCCGGGGTGTCGATGAAGGTGATCGCGCGCTCGACCTCGTTGTGCTCGACGTGCACCTGGTAGGCGCCGATGTGCTGGGTGATGCCACCGGCCTCGCCCGCCACGACGTTCGCCTTGCGGATCGCGTCGAGCAGCTTCGTCTTACCGTGGTCGACGTGCCCCATGACGGTCACCACCGGCGGGCGGACGACCAGCCGGTCCTCCGCGACCTCGGCGTCGAGGTCGATGTTGAACTGCGCCAGCAGGGCGCGGTCCTCGTCCTCGGGGCTGACGATCTGCACCGTGAAGCCGAGGTGCTCGCCGAGCAGCAGCAGCGTGTCGTCGGAGCACGACTGCGTCGCCGTGACCATCTCGCCCAGGTTGAACATCTCCTGGACGAGCGTGCCCGGGTTCGCGTTGATCTTGTCGGCGAAGTCGGAGAGCGACGCGCCACGGGACAGCCGGATCTCCTGGCCGTTACCCCGGGGAGCGCCCGAGCTCATCGTCGGGGCCGACAGGTTGTCGAACTCCTGACGCCTCTGCTTCTTCGACTTCCGGCCGCGCGCCGGCTTGCCGCCCGGACGCCCGAAGGCACCCGCGGCACCGCCGCCACGACCGCGGCCGCCGCCACCGGGACGACCCGGAGCGCCGCCGCCGGCCGGTGCACCGCCGCCGCCACCGGGGCCACCACGGTAGCCACCGCCACCGGCACCACCGCCGGGACCGCCACGGAAGCCGCCACCGGCGCCACCGCCGCCGCCACCGGGACCGCCGCGGAAGCCACCGCCACCACCGCCGCCACCGGGACCGCCGCGGAAGCCACCGCCGCCGCCACCGGGACGACCCGCACCGCCGCCGCCACCCGGGCGACCGGCACCACCGCCGGGTCCGCCACCGGGGCGGCCGGGGCGCTGCGTCGGCATCGAGGCCGGGCTGGGGCGCGGGGGCATGGACGCCGGGCTGGGCCGCGGCGGCATGCCGGCCGGAGTCGGCCGCCCGCCACCTGGGCCGGCCGCCGGAGCCTGCGGACGGTTGCCGCCCGGCGTGATGCCGAACGGGTTGTTGCCACCGCTGCGCGGCGGCCGCTGGCCACCCTGGCCACCCTGGCCCGGACGGCCCGGACGGTCGCCGTCGCGGCGCTCCGGACGCGGGCCGCCACCCTGACCGCCCTGGCCAGCCGGCGGTCGTGCCGCGGGCGAACCGGGCCGGGGCGGCATCGCGCCGGGGCCGAACTTCGGCCGCAGCGACGGGCCACCGGGCGCACCCGGAGCCCCGCCCTCGCGGCGGTTGTCCTCACGCTGACGGGCGGCTGCCTTGACGGCGGCCTCCTGCTCAGCCTTCAGCGCGGCGGCGCGCTGCTCGGCAGCGGCCACCTCGATGTCGTGGGCGCTGGCCGGCTTGGCCACGGGGGCCGGCGGGCCGGGGACCGGCGCCTTGGGACGGAACGAAGCCGGGCTCGGAGCCGAGCCCGACGGGGTCCGCGGCGCGTCAGCGCCCGGCGTGGGACCGCCGGACGTCGGTGCGCCGGCGTTGCCCGAAGCGGGCGCCGCCGGGCCCGGACGCCGGGGCGGGCCCGGACGCATGGACGGGCCGGGACGCGGCGCGTCTCCGGACGGGGCCGGCGCGGCGGGCGCGCTGGGCGCCGAGCCTGCGGCCATCGCACCCCGGAGCCGGCGGGCGACGGGCGCCTCGACGGTGCTGGATGCGGACTTGACGAACTCGCCCATCTCCTTGAGCTTGGCGAGAACGGTCTTACTCTCGACCCCGAGCTCTTTTGCAAGCTCGTGAACGCGGGCCTTGCCTGCCACTGCACTCCTCACTCCGAGGTCGTGCGGGCACGGCCCGCAGCGACCTCACTCGTGCACTTGAAGCCTGGTCATTTCAGGGACTTCATCGTGTGCTCATGTTGGTCGTCCACCTTGCTGGTCCGGGCGGGGCGAGGCCCCGCCACCAGTAGTCCCATGCGATGCGATGACCGCACGGATGTGCTCGGCAAGCGGTGCGGTGTCCAGGACACCGGTGAACCGCAACGCCCGGCCGAAGGCCCGGCGTCGCTCCGCCAGCGCGAAGCAAGCCGGATCGAGGTGCAGGTGTGCTCCTCGGCCCGGCAGCCTGCGGCGCGGGTCGGGCCGAAGCTCCGAACCGACCTTGACGAACCGCAGGACTTCAGACACTGATGCACGGTGTCGGCAGCCGACGCATGTTCTGACTGGCGACTCCGCGCGGATGGGGGGCATCAAGGGTGAAATCTCGTCCACCCTTCGCCCCACGCGATGAAGTCTACTCCTAAGCGCCCGCGACGGCGCCGCCTGGTTCGGTGGCGTGATCCGCGCGATCCCGGCCACCCCCCGGCGACGCCTCGTTGTCCGGCCGGATGTCGATGCGCCAGCCGGTCAGCCGCGCAGCCAGACGCGCGTTCTGCCCCTCGCGGCCGATCGCCAGCGAGAGCTGGAAATCGGGCACCGTGACCCGGGCGGTACGACTTCCGGCGTCGACCACCTCGACCCGCAGCGCCTTTGCCGGTGAAAGGGCGTTTCCGACGAACTGCGCTGGATCGTCCGACCAGTCGATGATGTCGATCTTCTCGCCGTGCAGCTCGCTCATCACCGCGCGCACCCGCTGACCCATCGGGCCGATGCAGGCACCCTTCGCGTTGACGCCGGAAGCGGTCGAACGGACCGCGATCTTCGTCCGGTGACCTGCCTCACGTGCGATCGCCGCGATCTCCACGGTGCCGTCCGCGATCTCCGGAACCTCCAGCGCGAAGAGCTTCTTCACCAGGTTCGGGTGCGAGCGGGACAGCGTGATCTGCGGGCCGCGGAAGCCCTTCGCGACGTGCACCACGACGCAGCGGATGCGCCGGCCGTGCTCGTACTGCTCGCCGGGGACCTGCTCCACCTGCGGGAGCACCGCCTCCAGCTTGCCGAGGTCGATCGTGACGATGCCCTTCTCGGTCCGCGCCTCGTGCGCCTGGATCACGCCGGTGACCAGGTCACCGTCGCGCCCCACGTACTCGCCGAAGTGCACCTCGTCCGTCGCCTCGCGCAGCCGCTGCAGGATGACCTGCTTGGCGGTCATCGCGGCGATGCGCCCGAAGTCGTGCGGGGTGTCGTCCCATTCCCGGGTGACGACGCCCTCGGCGTCGACCTCCTGGGCGTAGACCGACGCCGCACCAGACTTCCGGTCGATCTGCACGCGGGCGTGCGACTCGGCGCCGTCCGTGTGCCGGTACGCCGTGAGCAGCGCGGTCTCGATCGCGGCGAGGATCGTCTCGAACGGGATCTCCCGCTCGCGCTCCAGCGCACGCAGCGCCGCGAGGTCGATGTTCACCTCTCCTCGCCCTCTCTTTCCTCGTCGTCGTCCTCGTCGTCGAGGCCGTCGTCCTCGACGTCATCAACATCGTCGTCATCGTCGTCGTCGAGCTCTTCGTCGAGCTCTTCGGCGTCGGACCCGAAATCGGCCTCGTCGACCCGGTTGAACTCGATCTGCACCTTGCCCGGCCCGAGTTGGGCGTACTCCGCCTCGACGATGCCCTTGGCCGTCTCGATGACGACCCCGTCCTCGTCCGCCGCGGTGACCCGCCCGGTCACCTGCCGGTCCCCGGCGGTGACCTGCACCAGCCGGCCCACGTTGCGCCGCCAGTGCCGGGGCTGGGTCAGCGGCCGGTCCACGCCCGGCGAGCTGACCTCCAGCTGGTATTCCCCCGGGACCAGTTCGCCGCCGGCCTCCTCCGCCGCGTCCAGGGCGGCGGAGATCGCCCGGGAGACCTCCGCGATCGCGTCCAGGCCCACACCGCCGTCCGCGTCCACCAGGATGCGGATGATCTGGCGGCGGCCGGCCCGCGAGACCGTCAGGTCCTCCAGGTCGCAACCCGCCTCCGCGACCACCGGCGTGATGATCGACTCCAGCCGGGCACGGAGCGCCGCGGTATCCACCCGCGGCCGCTGGGGACCCGGGGACGGCCTGCGCCGGTCGGGTGCGGCTGCGCCCCGGCCCCCTGGGCCCGAGCGGCCGGCACCTCGGCCACGCTGCGTCATCCGGCATACCCCCTCGCGCTCGGCCACCGGCGGCAATCAGCCGCAAACCTATTGAAAGCGGCCACGCCAGTGGTCCGCTGGGCCCGAAACGCCCAGCGGTTGCGCTGAGCGTAACGCGACGGCCGGTTCGGCGGCGGGCCGCCGCTCCGAACCGTCCTTCCGGCGCGCGACACCCACTACGCTACGCATACCCTCCGATACAACGAGGAATCGTGCGATCCGTTCCGCGCCATCAGGGACGCCGAGGAGACGATCCGGACGCGGTGGTGTTGACTTGGCCCGCACTGTGACGCGCCTTACGGGAAGGGCTTCCACGATGGGGTTCGCGCGGGAACTCACCCGTCGCCGCCTGCTGGCCGGTTCGGCCGCGCTGGCCGGCACCACGGCGGTGCTGGCCGGCTGCTCGCTGTTCGCCGGGGAACCCCCGATCCCACCGGCGCCACCGCCGCCGGACGCGCTGGAACCGCTGCTGGCCGAGACCCGCGCGCTGGCCGAGCGGTACCAGGCCGCGCTGGCCGCCCACCCGGACCTCGCCGACCGGCTGACGCCGCCACTCGCGGCGCACACCGCGCACGTCACCGCGCTCACCGAGATCATGTCCCCGCCGCCGTCCACACCCCCGTCCGCGACCGTGAGCAGCACGCCCACGGTGACCGCGACCATGCCCGCGCAGGAGACGCTGGCCGCGCTGCGTGCCGCCGAGGAGACCGGCCGCAAGACCGCCGCGACCGCGTGCGCCGAGGCCCCGCCCGAGCGCGCCATGCTGCTCGGCTCGATCGCGGCCGCCCGCGCCACCCACGCGGAGGTGCTCGCGTGAGCTTCCCGCCGGAACTCGCCGCCGCGCTCGCCGCCGAGGAGGCCGCGGTCTTCGCCTACGCCCCGATCGGCGTGCGGCTCACCGGCGACGCGCTGGTCACGGCGGCCCGCGACGCCGAGGCCGCACACCGCGACCTGCGGGACGCGCTGCTCGCCCGCGCCGCCGAACTGGGCACGTCCGCGGCACCGCCGCCGGCCGGGTACTCGCTGCCCTATCCGCTCACCGACCAGGCCGCCGCGCTGAAGCTCGCCATCGAGATCGAGCAGCGGGCGGCCGCGATCTGGCGCGCCGCACTGCCGCCGACGACCGGCTCGGACCGCGTCCTGGCGCTGAACGCGCTCACCGACTGCGCGATCCGGGCCACGCGGTGGCGGGTCGTGGCCGGCGTCACGCCACCCACTGTGCCGTTCCCCGGCCGCCAGGACTAGCGGGCTTTTCACGAACGTTCGCCAGGACTGAGCCTGTGATCGGGGCCCCGACACCGCTCCGACAACATGGGGGACGCCCCGATCACGGCCAGACGCCCGGCGAACGTTCGTGGACGACGCGCTAGGGGCCGCTCCCTCGCCGTCAGGACCAGGGCCGTCCCCGGCCGGCAGGGCTGGAAGACCCGAGCCGAAGATCAAGATCTGGATCTTCCCGCTTCCGGCGTGGCCACTCTGGGCATGCTCCCGCGGGCAAACCGCGCGGAGGCCTGCGACTCCGCTGGCGCTCCGCTCCGGCCGCCGCGGCGGAGCCGGTCCCCGGGTGGTGATGAAAGGGGCACGCGAGTGAGCGACCGGTCTCGGTCCCGGCCGCGGTCCGGGTAACCGCACGGGCCGTGGTTGCGCGCCGCGGGCGGCGGCCGGGACGATTCCCTGAATAGCGCTGACGTCGGCGTGGAAAGGGGCGGCGCAACCATTCCCGGTGCGGCCGGTTTCCGCTTCCTGACGTATCCGGGCGATCGACGACCGTCGGCGCGGAGAGGCATCCGTGTCGCGTCCGGGGTGGCTTTCGGAAGCGGAGTCGAGAAGGAGGCTTATTCAGCGCAGCGAACCGGCACCGCGTTGCCGCAGGCCGCGTGGTCTGACGAGGGCGGCGCTGAATAAGCCTCAAGGCGCCGATCGGCGCCTTCTCGACATCGCGGGCACCCACTCCGTACCCGCGAAAGGGTTTTGATCGACGCCTGCGGAAACGTGTCGAGGATCAGGGAAGTGTGAGGATCTCGTAGCCGGAGTCGGTCACGACCAGTGTGTGCTCGAACTGCGCGGTCCACCTGCGGTCCTTGGTGACCACGGTCCAGCGGTCGTCCCACATCTCGTATTCATGCGTGCCGAGCGTGATCATCGGCTCGATCGTGAACGTCATGCCCGGCTCCATCACCACGTCCAGTGCCGGATTGTCGTAGTGCGGGATGTAGAGACCGCTGTGGAACGTCTCGCCGATGCCGTGCCCGGTGAAGTCGCGGACCACGCCGTAACCGAAACGCTTCGCGTACGACTCGATGACGCGGCCGATCGCGTTGATCTGCCGGCCCGGCGCGACCGCCTTGATGCCGCGCATCATCGCCTCGTGCGTGCGCTCGACCAGCAGCCGCGCCTCCTCGGAGACCTCACCCACGCAGAACGTCGCGTCCGTGTCGCCGTGCACGCCGCCGATGAACGCGGTGACGTCGACGTTGATGATGTCGCCGTCCGCAAGCACCGTGCTGTCCGGGATGCCGTGGCAGATGACCTCGTTGAGCGAGGTGCAGCACGACTTGGGGAAGCCCTTGTAGCCGAGGGTCGACGGGTACGCCCCGTGGTCGAGGAGGAACTCGTGCACCACCCGGTCGATCTCGTCGGTGGTGACGCCCGGCTTGCAGTGCTCGCCGGCGAGCTGGGTGGCCTGGGCCGCGAGCCGGCCGGCGACACGCATCCTCTCGATGATCTCCGGCGTCTGCACGTGCGACCCGGTCCACTGCCGCGGGCGGTCCTTACCGACGTACTCCGGGCGGGGGATCTGGGAGGGCACCTGCCGCCACGGCGTGACGGTGCCCGGGGTGAGAGGCGCGCGAACGGTCATGCCGGAAGCCTATCGCCGGTATCCTCCGAACGCGGAAACCTGTGCGTTCACCGGATGGAGTGGGAGGTTGTTGCCCCGCTCCCGGCGCTGTGAAATCGTGACTGGCGTGGATCACCAGGGCGCTGAGCCGATGTTCTCCGCCGTCACCGAGGTCGACGGAGACAAGCTCAGCATCCGCGTGTCCGGCGAGGTTGACATGTCCACGGCCGACCGGCTCTACGCGACCGCGACCGCGACCGGCCCGCGCGCCGCGTTCCTGACGCTCGACCTGCGCCCGGTCTCGTTCTTCGACTCGGCCGCGATCCATGCGCTGGTCCGCATCGCGGAACACTACGCCGGGCGACTCTCCGTGCTGCCGTCCCGCCAGGTCCGCCGCGTGCTGGAGATATCCGGCCTCGGCGACCAGCCCTGGCTGACCACCTGACCCCCGGCCCACAGACACAATCCGCTAGCCCAGGGGGCGGCGCAGCGTCAGCGCGGTGCCGGAATCCGAGCGCTCCACGGTCAGCGTGGCCAGCGCGCGGATCAGCGCGAGCCCCCGCCCGCGGAACCCGGCCTCGCCCTCCGGCCGCCAGGTGCCGGTGTCCCGGATCGTCGCCTCCACCGCGGCCGGCGTGCCGTCCGGGCCCGGCTCGATCCGCACGGTCACGTCGATGACCGGCTCGCGCGGCGTGACCGGGTGCTCGATCGCGTTCGCGGCCGCCTCGGAGACCGCGACGGACAGGTCGAAGATGTCGTTCTCCGGTACGCCGTGCGCGGCCAGGAAGTCGTCCAGCCGCCGCCGCAGCGCGGAGAGCCGGTTCGCCTCGGACGCCAGGCGCAGGTCCATCCGGTCCGGCTCGGCCGCCTCCAGCACGAGCAGTGCGATGTCGTCGTGCCGGGGCTGGTCCGCCACGCGGCGCAGCATCGCGTCGATGAGGTCCTCCACGTGGTCGGCGGGGTGTGCCGCGTCCGCCAACAGCGCTTCCAGACCGGTGTCGATGCTCTGCCGCCGGTCCTCGATCAGCCCGTCCGTGTAGAGCAGCAGGCGGGAGCCGACCGACAGCCGCCCCGTCCCGGTCCGGTACGTCGCCTGCGGCAGCGCTCCGATCGGCGGCCCGAGCGCGCTTCCGTAGAGGAACGCGACGTCGAGATCCGTGGTGATCACCACCGGGGACGGGTGCCCGGCGCTGGCGAACCACAGGTCGCGCCGCACCGGGTCGTAGCGCACGCACACCACGGTGGCGAACTGCCGGCGCCCGAGGTTGTCGACCAGCCTGTTGAGCCGGGTCAGCGCCTCACCCGGGTCGAAGCCCTCCAGAAGATAGGCCCGGAGCGCGTTGCGCAACTGTCCCATGGCCGCGGCCGCGTGCACGCCCTTGCCGACCACGTCGCCGATGACCAGGTCGAGGTGGCCGGACGGGCCGACGATCACGTCGTACCAGTCGCCGCCGACCTCGGCCTCCGCGCTGCCGGACAGGTAGCGGCTGGCGGTCACCGCGCCCGGCACCTTCGGCAGCGACCGGGGCAGCAGGCTGTGCTGGAGCGTGGTGGCGATCCGGTGCTCGGCCTCGTAGAGCCGCGCGTTCTCCAGCCGGATCCCGACCAGACGGCCCAGCTGCGCGAGCACGACCTCGTCGAACGGCGTCGGGTCGTGCCCGTCGCGCCAGACGGCGATCTCGCCGAGCGGGTCCCCGGCCGCGCCGGCCAGCGGCACCACCGCGGCCGGTTCCTCCGGCGTGTGCTCGACACGCCGGGTCTCGAAGCTGGCGCCGGGCACGGTGGCGACCACCCGGCCGGCGTTGACCATGCGGAGCGCGTGGCCGGCCGCGGCCTCGATGACCGCGGTGGTGGAGCGGGCCGCGTTCAGGTCCGCGGCCGCGTCGACCAGCGCGCGCAGCCGGGTGGTGATCCGGCCGCGGAGCTGGCCCAGCTCCAGGTTCGCCCGGACCCGGGCGAGGAGGTCCCGCGCGGTGAACGGCTTGACCAGGTAGTCGTCGGCACCGGCGGCCAGGCCCTCGACGGACGCCTCGTCACCGGCCCGGGCGGACAGGATGATCACCGGCACGCCGCTGGTCCGCTGATCCTTGCGCAGCGCCTCGACCAGCGCGTACCCGTCCATCCGGGGCATCATCACGTCCGTCAACACCAGGTCGAACGGCGTGCCGAGCGCGGCGTCCAGCGCGGCCCGGCCGTCCGCGACCGCGACCACGTCCCAGTGCGGGCGCAGCAGCCGGGCCACGTGGTCGCGCAGGTCCCGGTTGTCGTCCGCCAGCAGGATCCGCCCGCGGCCCGGCGTCCGGCTCGGCGCTTCCACCTCGGCCGGCTCCTCGGCCGGCCACTGCCGCGCCTCCTCCACGAACTGGCGGCCGTCGACGTGCTCGGCCAGCGGCGCGGACTCGATCAGCCGGTCCGGCGGCAGGTGCGCGCTGCCGAACGGCACGGTCAGCGCGAAGACGCTGCCCTCGCCGGGCGTGCTGCGGACCGTGACGGTGCCGCCGTGCTGCTCGATCAGCTCGCGGACCAGCGCCAGGCCGATGCCGGTCCCCTCGTGGCTGCGGGACCGGACGCCGGCGACCCGGTGGAACCGCTCGAAGAGCTGCGGGATCTCCTCCGCCGCGATGCCCACGCCGGTGTCCGCGACCTCGACGACCGCGACCCGGCCCTCGGCCCGCACCCGGACCGTGACGCTGCCGGTGAACGTGAACTTGACCGCGTTCGACAGCAGGTTGAGGACGATCTTCTCCCACATCTCCCGGTCCACGTGGACCGGCTCGGGCAGCGGCGCGCAGTCCACCACCAGGCGCAGCCCGGCCCGGTCGGTCGCGGAGCGGAACGTGCTGGCCAGCCGCGCGGTGTAGTCGGCGAGGTCGGTGGGCTGGTAGGCGGCGCGCAGTCGGCCGGACGAGATCCGGGAGAAGTCCAGCACCGTGTTGACCAGCTTCAGCAGCCGGAACCCGTTGCGCTGCATGACCTCCAGCCGCTCCCGCGCGTCCTCGGCGAGGCCGGGCGTGGCGAGCGCGTCCTCCAGCGGGCCGAGGATCAGCGTCAGCGGCGTGCGCAGCTCGTGGCTGACGTTGGAGAAGAAGCTGGTCTTGGCCTCGTCCAGCGCGGCGAGCGCGGCCGCCTGCGCCCGCTCGTGCTCGTACGCGCGAAGGTTCGCCACCGCGTTGCTGACCTGCGACGCGACCAGCCGGCAGAACCCGAGGTAGGACTCGTCCCGGTCGAGGTGCCGGCTCAGGCCCAGCACCAGCACGCCCACGGTCTGGTGCCCGGCCGTGATCGGCACCGCGAACGCCTCCCCGGCCGCCGACTCGGGGGCCGTGACCAGCAGATCCGCGGTACGCAGGAACGTCTCCGCGCCGACGGCCACGGCCGGCGGCAGCACGTCCGCGTCCGTGGCGCCACCGACCGCGAGGATCGGCGCCTCGGCCGACTCCAGGCGCACCACCGAGAACGGCACGTCCGCCGGGAACTCGCCGAGCACCCGCACGACCTCCGCGGCCAGCACCGGCTGGCTCGCGGTCTCGCCGAGCCGGGAGCCGAGCGCGCTCAGCGCCGTGACCCGCCGCTCGCCGACCACGCGCGCGGTGGTGTCCGTGACGATGCAGTAGACGCCGCCGACCGTGCCGTCCGGCAGCCGGATCGGGTCGTAGGAGACGTCGAAGTACGTCTCCTCCAGGTAGCCGTGCCGCTCCAGCATGAAGCGGTGGTTCGGCGCCCAGTACGCCTCGCCGCTCGCGACCACACCGTCGAAGAGCGCGCCGATCAGCTCCCAGATCTCGCTCCACATCTCCCGGCCGGGCCGTCCGAGGTGAGCCGGATGCTTGGTGCCCATCGCCGGCCGGTACGCGTCGTTGTAGAGCGCGACATATTCCGGGCCCCAGAAGATGACGATCTGTGCGCGCGAGGCCAGCATCAGCGCGACCGCGCCACGCAGCACCGGTGGCCACGTCGCGGGCGGCCCGAGCGGCGTCGCGGACCAGTCCAGGTCACGCATCCGGGCGCCCATCTCCCCGCCGGCCGCGAACGCCAGTGCGAGTTCAGGGGGAAGGTCGTCGACCGCGATGTCCTCATCCGAGGCGGAGCCCATGCAGCATCCTCCCGAAGCGTGCGGCCATCCGGCCCGCCCTATACCCGCCCGGCATCGCGCCGTAACACCGCGACCGGCCTCCGCCGGGGACGGTCAGGCGGCCATCCGCGCGCGGGTGACGACGGCCCGGATCCGCGCGGCCTCGACCAGCGCCGCGAACGGCCGCAGGTCGTCGGTGCGCTCCGGGTGCCACTGCACGCCGAGCACGAAGCCGGCGTCCGGGTCCTCCACCGCCTCGATCAGCCCGTCGTCGGCCCAGCCGGTGGCGACGAGCCGGCCCGGGTCCGCGACCGCCTGATGGTGGAACGAGTTGACCGGTGCCTCCGTGCCCATGACCGCGGCGGCGCGGGAGCCGGGCGCGAGCCGTACCCCGTGGTGTCCGTCCTGGTCGTCGCCGGGCATGTGCCCGGTGTGCCCGACGACGTCCGGCACGTGCTGGTGCAGGCGGCCACCGGACGCGACCGTGAGCAGCTGCATGCCGCGGCAGACGCCGAGCACCGGCAGGCCGGGGCTCGCCAGCGCCGCGCGCATCAGCAGCATCTCGGCCTCGTCGCGCTCCGGCACGCTGACCGTCAGCGGGTGCGGCTCCGCGCCGTAGTAGCCGGGGCTCACGTCGGAGCCGCCGGTGAACACGATGCCGTCCAGTCCGTGCAGCACGTCGTCACCCGGATCGTCCGTGGTGATCAGCACGGCCCGGCCGCCGGTCGTATGCACCGCGCGCACATAGGTCAGCGGCAGCACCGCCGCCGGCACGTCCACCGTTCCGAAGCGGGTGTCCTGTGCGTACGTGGTGAGCCCGATCAGCGGTCGCGTCATGCGTCCTCCCCTTGGTCCTCGCGTGTCATCTCTCATCGGCGGTACCTGCCCCGGCCCGCACCGCCACCGGGTTGCGGTTGGGTTAGGCCCGCGCCGCGTCGACCAACGCGGCGAACGGCCGGAGGTCACCGGCCTCCTCCGGGTGCCACTGCACGCCGAGCAGGAACGGGTGCGCCGGGTCCTCGACCGCCTCGATCAGCCCGTCGTCGGCCCAGCCGGTCGCGGTCAACCGGCCCGGATCCGCCACGCCCTGGTGGTGGTAGGTGTTGACCTCGGCCTCCGGGCCCAGCAGCGCCGCGATCCGGCTGCCGGCGGCGCAGCGCAGCCCGTGCGCGCCGAACACGCCCGGCGCCGGCCGGTGCTTCTCGTGCCCGAGCACGTCCGGCAGGTGCTGGTGCAGCCGGCCGCCGTGCACGGCCGCGAGCAGTTGCATGCCGCGGCAGACCCCGAGGATCGGCAGGCCGGTGCGAAGCGCGGCGGTGAGCAGCGCGACCTCGCCCGCGTCCCGGTCCGGCCGGGTGCCGGTGGCCGCGTCCGGCTCCGCGCCGTAGAGGCCCGGCCCGATGTCCGCGCCGCCGGCCAGCAGCAGGCCGTCCAGCGCGCGCAGCACACCGGTGTCACCGTCGTCCGGCGGCAGCAGCACCGCACGGCCGCCGGCCTCGGTCACCGCTCGCACGTAGCTGTGCGGGATCAGGTCCGCGGCCGTGTCCCGCCAGATGCCCCACGAGGCCGGCTCCCGATAGGACGTGATGCCGATGATCGGTCGCATCACGCCACCCTAGATCGCGTGCCGCCCGGTCATCGAGGCCCTTCCGGACCGCATTCACCCGCGAGCGGACGATTCAAGAGCAGATCAAGCCCATATTCCCACTTCCGGCGTGGTGCGGTCCGCATGCTCCCGCGGGCACCGGTTTCGCCGTCGGTCACCACGAACCCGGCCGTTCTCGGCCGCGCACGAGCGCCCGTGATCCGGGCGTCCCCGATGTCGATCCAGCGACATGGGGGACGCATGGATCACGGTGCCGGGTCCCAGGACGTGCGGTACGGGAGGGACTCGTAGCGGTTGGTGAGCGCGGCCAGTTCGGCGGTGAGCGCGGTGCGGGCCTCGTCCAGGCCGGCCTCGGCGTCCGCGGTCCGGTAGGCCGCGATCCGCTCCTGCACCGACATGCCGACCGCGGTGGTGATCGCGCGGCGCGCGGCCGCGGACTCGTCCTGGCGGCGGACCAGGTCGCGCCAGGCCGCGTTCACGGACGACCAGCCCGTGTCCACGTCCGCGCTCATCGTGGCCAGCTCGCCGCCGCCCGCCTCGGCCAGGCCGTCGCCGGTCGCCCACGCGTTGAACCGGCTGCTGACGATGAGCACGCGGCCCGCCGCCTCGCACACGGCCGGATCGGCCAGCCCGCTGCTCAGCACCTCGCCCAGCAGCCGTGGCCCACCGGTCGGCGCGGGCGTGCCCACGCCCAGGTCGGGAAGTCGCATGCCCTGACTCTAAACAGACGCCGGCACCACGGCGGTGGCGCTGCCGTGGTGCCCGGCTGTCCTGCGGCCCGCACCCACCGGCGCAGCCTTCGAGGCGGTACGTCAGCGGGGCCTTCGGCCCTTTCCTCTGTGCCCGCCCCGACCGAGGTGCAGTTCCACCGGCGACGGGTTGTTACCTACAACACTGCCCGCCCCGAAACGCCCCCAAACAAGAAATTCCCAAACCCCCGATCCCGATCGTGGCTCTTGATCGCCCCAGCCCCGGCCTGGCCCACAGCTCGCGGCTGTCGGCTAGGTAGCTGTCACGTAGGCGGCGGTGATGCCGCCGTCGACGACGAACTGGCCGGCCGTCATGAACGAGGCGTCGTCGCTCGCCAGGAACGCGACCGCGGCCGCGATCTCGGACGGCTCGCCGAACCGGCCCATCGGCACGTGCACCAGCCGGCGCGCGGCCCGCTCCGGATCCTTCGCGAACAGCTCCAGCAGCAGCGGCGTGGCGATCGGGCCGGGGCAGAGCGCGTTCACCCGGATGCCCTCGCGGGCGAACTGCACGCCCAGTTCCCGGGTCATCGCGAGCACGCCGCCCTTGCTGGCCGTGTATGCGATCTGTGACGTGGCCGCGCCCATCAGCGCCACGAACGACGCGGTGTTGATGATCGACCCCTTGCCCTGCCGGCGCATGTGCGGGAGCACGTACTTGCAGCACAGGTAGACGCTGGTGGTGTTGACCCGGATCACCCGCTCCCACGCGTCCAGCCCGGTCTCCAGGATCGAGTCGTCGTCCGGCGGCGAGATCCCGGCGTTGTTGAACGCGACGTCGACCCGCCCGTGCCGCGCCGCCACGCCGTCGAACAGCGCTCGCACCTGCTCGGAGTCGCTCACGTCGCAGCGCACGAACTCGCCGTCCACCTCCGCCGCCGCGGCCTCCCCGGTGGCGGCGTCCACGTCCACGCAGACCACGAACGCGCCCTCGTCCCGGAACCGGCGCGCGGTGGCCAGCCCGATCCCGCTGCCCGCGCCGGTGATGACCGTGACCCGCCCGGCGAGCCTGTTCATGCGTACCCCTGGGTGTCGATGGAGACGTTCTTGACGTCCGTGAAGGAGAGCAGCGCGTCCGGGCCCAGCTCTCGGCCGAGACCGGACTGTTTCATGCCGCCGAACGGCGTCCAGTAGCGCACGGACGAGCTGGAGTTGACGCTGAGGTTGCCGGCCTCGACCCGGCGCGCGACGCGGGTCGCGCGGCCCACGTCGCGGGTCCAGATCGAGCCGGAGAGGCCGTAGGCGGTGTCGTTCGCCAGCCGGACCGCCTCGTCCTCGCCGTCGAACGGCAGCACCGAGAGCACCGGCCCGAAGATCTCCTCCCGCCAGTGACGGTCGTCCGGCGACTCCGCCCGCAGCACGGTCGGCGAAAACCAGAAACCCCCGGATCCCGCCGGTACGTCGCCGGTGAACAGCGTCTCCGCGTCGTCCACATAGGATGTGACGGCCGCGCGGCGGGCCTCGGAGATCGGCGGGCCCATCTGCGCGCTGGTAAGCGCCGGGTCGGCCACCCGGAACGCGCGCACGGCCGGTTCCAGCAGCGCCGGGAACTCGTCGTGGACCGCGCGCTCGACCATCAGCAGCCGGGCGCGGTCGCCGGGGGCCACCTGCCGCCAGCTCTCGAAGGCTTTCGCGGCCCGCGCGATCACAGCGTCGGTCTCGGCCACGCCCAGCAGCTCGATCTCGGTGATCGGCGTCCCGTCCGCCGGGTTGACGATCCTAAAGACGCTCGAACCCACGCCGCAGCTCCCAATCCGTGACCGCGGCGTCGAACGCGGTCAGCTCCACCCGGGCGTTGTTCGCGTAGTGGCCGGCGACGTCGTCGCCGAACGCGTCCCGCACGAACGCGGACGACTCCCATGCTTCGAGCGCGTCCCGCAGCGTCGGCGGCACCCGGGGCGCGTCCCGATCCTCGTACGCGTTGCCGGGGTGCGCCTCCTCCAGCGGCAGCTCCCGCTCGATCCCGTGCAGCGCGCCCGCGACCAGGGCGGCGATCGCCAGGTACGGGTTCACGTCCGCGCCCGGCACCCGGTTCTCCACCCGCGTCGACGGCCCGTGCCCGGCGATCCGGAGCGCACACGTCCGGTTGTCCACGCCCCAGCGCACCGCGGTCGGCGCGAAGGACCCGGGCTGGTACCGCTTGTACGAGTTGATCTGCGGCGCGTAGAACAGGCTCGCCTCGCGCATCGTGGCCAGCAGCCCGGCCACGACATATCCGCCGACCCGGGACAGCCCGCCCGGCCCGTCCCCCGGCATCGCGGGCGCGCCGGTGTGGTCGCGCAGCGAGAAGTGGATGTGGCAGGAATTACCCTCGCGCGCGTTCGGCTTCGCCATGAACGTGATCGACATGCCCTCCTGTGCCGCGATCTCCTTCGCACCGTTCTTGTAGATCACGTGGTGGTCGGCCGCGGTGAGCGCCTCCGCGTACCGGAAGCCGATCTCGTGCTGGCCGAGGTTGCACTCGCCCTTCGCGGACTCCGGGACCAGGCCCGCGGCGTACATCTCGTTGCGGATGCGGCGCAGCAGCGGCTCCACCCGCGCGGTGCCGAGCAGCGAGTAGTCCACGTTGTACAGATTGGCCGGCGTCAGGTCGCGGTAGCCCCTGCCCTGCGCGGCCTCGTAGCTGTCCCGGTAGAGCACGAACTCCAGCTCGGTGCCGGCCCAGGCGGTGTAACCGTATTCCCCGAGCCGGTCGAGCTGTCGCTGCAGGATCTGCCGGGGCGAGACGGGCACGTCACCGGAACCGTCCAGCCAGGCCAGGTCGGCCAGCAGCATCGCGGTCCCGGGCTGCCACGGCACCCGCCGCAGCGTGGCGAAGTCCGGCACCATCGCGAAGTCGCCGTAGCCGCGCTCCCAGGACGACATCGCGTAGCCGTCGACCGTGTTCATCTCCACGTCCACGGCGAGCAGGTAGTCGCACCCCTCGGCGCCGTGCGCCACCACCTCGTCCAGGAAGTGGGCGGCGTGGAACCGCTTGCCCTGCAGCCGTCCCTGCATGTCCGTGACAGCCAGGACGACCGTGTCCAGCTCACCGGTGTCGATCGCCGCGCGCAGCCCGTCCAGGGTGAGTCCCATGGTGATCTGGTCTACTACCAAACCCGTTCCGGCACAACGGCCCCTCACAATCGAGGCGTCCCCCATGTCGACAGAACGACATGGGGGACGCCTCGATCATGGTCGGGTGGGTCAGCTCAGCTCGGCCGCGACCTCCTGGCGGAGCGCCGCGAGCGTCGGGTGGAACGCGTTGCCCGGGCACTCGGTCGCGCCCGCACCGACCGCCTGCCAGTCGCGGTGGCCGAGGATCGTGTTGACCTGGCCGCCCGCCCCGGAGATCGGGTTCCGGTAGGTGACCCGCGCGGTCGGGTCGAGGTTGACCAGGCCCGCGATGCCGGCCAGCACCTTGACCAGCGACTCCCGCGCGGCCGCGGTCGGCTGGCGGTTGGTGAACCGGCCGAGCAGCGAGACGCCCACGTTGCCGGCGTTGAAGCCGCCCACGTGCGCGCCGTTGACCGCCTTCGGCCGCCCGTCCGGACCGGCCGTGCCGCCGTAGATCGGCACGCCGTCGGTGCCGGACCAGCGGCCCTCGTAGACCGCGCCGGCCTCGTCGATCAGCAGCTGGTAGCCGATGTCGCCGTAGTCGTCCGCGATCGTGTCGTCGTAGTAGATGGCCCGGACCGTCGCGGCCGGGTTGGGGTCGTCGTTGTGCGCGTCCACGCCGGTGTGGTGCACGGTCAGCGTCTGGACCGGGTAGAACTCGGCCGCCCACTTCTGGGTGCCGTCCGGGTTCAGCCGCAGCGACTCGTCCGCTCCCCACGCCTGCCGGGGCAGGTAGCGGTTGAGCGCGAGCGCCTGGGTGCCGCGCAGGGGCAGCGCGTTCTTCGCGACCGCCGCGACCTGGCCGGCCGGGCCGTCGATGGTGTTCAGCTCCCGCACCACGGCCGGGCTGCCGTCCGCGGTCTGCACCTCGTAACCGGTGACTCCGTGCGCCAGCACCATGGACCGGTTGCCGGCCGCGGCTGATATGCCGTCCCGGCCGCCGTGGCAGCCGGCCAGTTCGAGCCACGCGCCCCATCCGTTCGCGTCCCGCAGCCGCACCGCGGCGGCGGCCGACGCCGTCACCGAGAGGTGCGTCAGCGTGAACTCCGCGACGTCGTTCTGCTCGCGGCTGGCCACCCGCCCGCGCTCGTGTGCGAGCGTGCGGGGGATGCGGCGCGGCTCGTTCGCCGCGTAGGCGACACCGCCGGCCGCCGCGGCGATGGCACCCGCGCCCACCACCGTCGCGCCGGTGAGCAGTGTCCGTCGAGAAACCACGTGTGGACCTCCTGGTAGGTTCGGGCCCCGCCCGCCGAGAGTCCGGCGCGCGAAACCAGGTCAGCCGACATCGACCCCACTCTTACCCCGAATCGGTGTTCACAACATCGATTCGGGACGCTCAAAGACTACCCATCGATGACCACATAGGAATCAGACGTTTCGGCGCGGGCCGGTGAACCACCTCCGGGCCGACAGGAACCACCAGAGCGCCACCAGCAGAAGGACGCCGCCGACCGCGATGGGCGCGTAGTTCACGGCCGACCAGGTGAAGTCCGCGGTGAACGGCACGCCGGCCGGCACGATCGGCAGGACGAAGTAGACCGAGATGACCGCGATCTCGATCACCGCGATCCAGCAGAGCGGCTTGTAGAGCCGGCCGAGCGTCCACGGCCCGGGCCGGAAGGCCGCGCCCATCCGCAGGCGCAGCGCGATCGGGATTCCGAACGCCAGGTAGAGGCCGACCACCGCGACCGAGACCACGGCGTAGAACGCGACCGGCACGCCCTCGCGCTGGTAGAGCGCGGGCAGCGTGAGCAGCAGGCCGGCCGCGCAGACCGCGAGGATCGCCGCCGCCGGCGTACCGTTGCGGTCCACCCTCGACCAGAGCCGCCAGCCCGGCACCGCGCGGTCCCGGCTGAACGCGTAGGCCATCCGTGAGGCGGACGTGACGCAGGACATGCCGCAGAAGAACTGACCGACCGTGGAGATGATGATCACGGCCTTGTAGAAGAACGGCGTCAGCGCGGTCTGGAAGATCGCGCCGGAGAATCCGTACGCCTCGTTGATCGCGGTCACGTCCGTCGCCGCGAACAGGAACGACAGCAGCAGCACCCACCCGCCGATCGCGGAGTAGAAGATCGACTGCCAGAGCCCGCGCGCCGCCGCCGTGGACGCACCCCTGGTCTCCTCCGACACGTGCGCGCACGCGTCGAACCCGGTGATCGTGTACTGGGTGAGCAGGAAACCGAGCGGCAGCACGTAGAACCAGTAGATCCCGTCGCCGAAGCCGGAGTTGTTGAACCGCTCGGTGAAGACGAACTCGAAGCTCTGGTGCCGCTGGGGCACCAGCAGCAGGATCAGCACCACGGCCGCGGCGCCGAACACGTGCCACCAGACCGACACGTTCTGCAGCACGTCGATGATCCGGTGCCCGAACACGTTGATCGCCGCGTGCAGCACCAGGATGATCACGAAGAGGACGAATGCCTGATTGAGCGAGCCGGCCCAGCCCGGGACCAGCGCGGCGAGCGTCAGGTTGAGGAACGTGGCGGCGCCGTAGTCCACGGACGCGGTCACCGCGATCAGCCCGATCAGGTTCAGCCACCCGGTGAACCAGCCGTGCACCGGCTTGCCCATGGTCGCGGCCCACCAGTAGATGCCGCCCGCGGTCGGGTAGGCCGAGACCAGCTCGGACATGCAGAACCCGATGATCAGAATGAACGCCGAGATCAGCGGCCAGCCCCAGGCGACCGCGACCGGCCCGCCGTTGTTCCACGCCTGGCCGAACGTGGTGAAGCAGCCGGCCAGGATCGAGATGATGGAGAACGAGATCGCGAAGTTGGAGAACCCGCTCCACGTGCGCTTGAGCTCCTGCTTGTAGCCGAGTTCGGCCAATCGGCGGGCATCGTCGTCGGTTTCGGTGCTCACGAAGACCTCCAGACACGGACTTCGCCGGCACGCAGAGGAGATCGTCGATCCGGCGGCTGCGCGCCAGTTTCGACCCGGAGGATCACGTGGGTCAATACGATACGGCCGGCGATTAATTGCTTTGCCGCCCGCCCGGGGCCTGGCGCATCCTTGCTGGTGTGACGAGGGGCCATTCGGCCGGCCCCGGGCGGCGTGGGGCGGGGCCCGGTCACCTCTCTCGCCTCAAGGTCAGGCCCCGCGCCGCCCCCGCACGCAAAGAAACCCCCAGGCCGATGCCTGGGGGCCTCTTATATGCACGGCGGTCTCACGGCTCACGCCGCGTCCCTGCCGTGTGGCGCAGTGGGTTCGGTGCCGTCGTTCCTTTCGGAACCATCGCCCCTGTCTCCCTCCGCTGCCTTCGACGTTACGCCGCGACCCGATCCTCGCGCGGCGGAACGCGGGAAAACGTCAGAGCCGCGCGGGGAGCTGCTGGTCGGGGCGGACGCGGTGGTAGGCGTTGGAGGCGTGGCGGCGGACCGCGCCGAGGCGGTGCCGGGCCGCGACCGTGGCGTAACGCACGCGCTGGGCCGGGGGTGCGGTGCCGATGCCGGACAGGGCGTACCCCTGGGCGGCCAGGCGGTCGCCGAGCGCGTCCTCGCAGAGCGCGATCTGCCACGGTTCCAGGCGGTCCCGCCAGGTCCCGACGCGGTCGTCGCCGACCTCCGCGTGCGTGCGGACGTGCCACTTCTTCCGCTCGGGTACGGCCACGGACGCGACCTGGTCCGGCCGGGTCATCGCGTCGTCGAAGTCCTCGCCGAGGAACGCGCAGAGCCGGCGCAGCTCGGCCTCCGGGCTCTGCACCAGACTCTCGTACCGCAGCGGGAAGTAGGAGTCCGGCGGGAGCAGACGCTCGGCGCGGCGGGCGCTGTCCACGGACCGGGCCCAGGCGGAGATCGCCTTGTGGATGCCGTCCCGGTGCCACGGCATCTCCAGCAGCGAGGCCACGCAGTCGCGGCCGTCCCGGGTGATGGTGACGATCTGCGCGTCCGGGAAGAGCCGGAGCACCACGTCCACGTTGTGGATGTAGGACGGCCGCTTGTCACCCCAGCGGGGCCGGCCGAAGCGCTGCGCGTACGCCTGGAAGACCGCGCCCATCGCGGAGCCGAGCGTGGGCGGCCCGGCGACGATCCGCGCGGTCACCTCGTCCCGGTCCAGCCCGAGGTCGGCGACCTTGGTCTCCTCCGTGAAGATCCAGTCGGCGAGCGCGCGGCGGCGCTCCGGCTTGCGCAGGTCGCCGAAGCGGTGCCGCAGGCCGTACCCGGACAGCACGAAACGGGTCTCGGGCGGGATCGCGATCCGCGGATGTGCGTGCAGCATGAGTTGCAGCATCGTGGTACCGGACCGCGGACATCCCATGACGAAGATCGGCCGGCTGTTCACGCCGGGTAAAACGATGCTTTATCGCCCGAGATACTCAAATTTCTGTGGCGTCCAGCGCGGCCGGCCGTGCCGGAAGGCCCGGTGGCCGCCGAGGCGGGTTGCGTTACGACGCACTTACGTAATGATGGAGTTATGGAGGAATCGGAGATCGCTGCACGCCTCGCCTCGATCGAGGAGCGGCTCACCGCCATCGAGGGCCCGCCCGCGGACACCACGCCGGCTCCCCACCCCGGCCGCGACGACCGCTTCTTCGCGCTGAACGGCGTGAAGGACTCGATCGGCGCGGGCGTCGTCTACGCCGGGCACGTCGACCTGCCGACCGGCGAGGTCTATGACTGGCAGTGGGGCCCGGTGCCGCTGCCGACGACGCTTTCCGCGGACTGGTCCGCGTCCGTGGGCGTGCTCAGCGCGCTCGCCAACCCGGTGCGGCTGCGGCTGCTCCGCGAGGTGCTGCTCGGCACCCGGGGCGCGACCGAGCTCGGCGCGCTGGACGGGCTCGGCACCACCGGGCAGCTCTACCACCACCTGAAGCAGCTGGTCAGCGCCGGCTGGCTGCGCTCGCCCGCGCGCGGGGTCTACGAGGTGCCCGGCGACCGGGTCGTGCCGCTGCTGGTCATCCTGACCGCGAGCGCGCGATGAGGGCGCTCGCCGCCGGCGTCGTGGCGGTCCTGGCCGCGGCGGCCGGTCTGGTCGCCGGCCCCGGCCGCCGTCGCTCAGGCCGGAGGAGACCGGGGACGCCGCACTCGCCGCGCTGGTCCGGGACGCCGCGGGCGATCCCGGGGGATTCCGCGGGCTGTCCGTGGCCCTCGCGGAGAACGGTGCCGTGCGGTTCGCCGGGCTCGGCGACGACCGGATCACGCCGGACACCGCATTCGAGATCGGCTCGGTGACCAAGGCGCTGACCGGCATGCTCCTCGCCGACCTGGAGTCCGGCGGGGTGCTGCGGGCACAGGACACGCTCGGCACGCTGCTGCCCGGCACCGGCGGGCCGGCCGCGACGATCACGGCGGAGGAGCTGACCGGTCACCGGTCCGGCCTGCCCCGGCTGCCAGGGGTCCCGAAGTCGTTGGAACGACTTCGGGGACCCCGGGGTCACGGATCGCCGGCGCGTTCACCCTGACGCTGAAAGGTCGGTAACGACGTGACTGACGCATGGGTCACCAGAAGGGCAGCCGCCGCGATGCTGTCCGGTGCGAAACGGTCGTCCCGCACGGAATGCGGGCAGCGGCGGAAGCCGCGTTCTTGCTGTGCCCACCACGGATCGTGCAGACACCCCTGGAGCTGAGGTGTCAAGTTGTGGTGGTGGTTTTCTTGCGGTGTGACCAGGCGGTGGCCTGGTCGTAGGGGGTGTGGGTCTTGAGGCAGCCGTGGAGGATGCCGACGAGGCGGTTGCCGACCTGGCGGAGTGCGGCTTGGTGCTTGACGTCGCGGTCGCGGAGGGTGTCGTAGTAGGCGCGGACTTCGGGATCGTGCAGCATCGCGGCGCTGGCCTGCATGTGCAGGGCGTCGATGAGGCGGTTGTTGTGGATGAACCGGGCGTAGACGGTCTTCGTTTTCCCGGACTGGCGGGTCAGTGGTGCGGTTCCGGCATAGTTCTTCCGGGATTTCGCGTCGGTGTAACGGCCGGCGGCGTCCCCGAACTCGGCGAGCACCCGGGCGCCGAGGACAGCCCCGATACCGGGCTGGCTGAGATAGACCTCAGCGTCTGGGTGCCGGCCAAAATGCTCCTCGACCTGCCCTTCCAGGGTTTTGATCTCGGTGTTGAGGGTCTGCAGGACCGCGACCGTCGCCCGGACCGAGGCCGCATAGGCGGCCGTGACCGTCTCGGGCTGGCCGAGCTCGACGGTCCGCAACGCCTGCTGGATCCCGGCCGCCTTGCCCTCGACGTTGCGGCGGCGGGCCCGTTTCAGCACCGTACCGATCTGTGCCAGGGTCAGCTTCGCCGCGCCGGCCGGTGTCGGGGCCTTCGCCAGAAGCTCCAGAGCGTCACGGCCGGTGAGCGTCAACTCCTCGTAAGCGGCGACCGCGGCCGGAAAATACTCCCGCAACGCCGTGCGCAGCCGCAGCATGTGCCGTGTGCGTTCCCAGATCAGTGTCTGATGCGCCCTCGCGACGACCTTGACCGCCTCAGCGATCTCGGAATCCGCGGCGACGGGCCGTAACTGATGCCGGCGGGTCCGGAGCATGTCCGCCAGCATCCGCGCGTCGCCCTTGTCACTCTTCGCTCCTGACAGCGACAGCAGCTCCCGGTGCCGGGCCGCTTGCTTCGGGTTGACCGCAAATACCTGATAACCGGCCGTGACCAGCGCCCGCACCCACGGCCCGCGATCCGTCTCGATGCATATCAGCACCTGCGAAGGCCCGGCATCCCCGGTCAGGAACCGGCCCACCAGCTCATGGAACCGGGTCACTCCTTCCACACCCTCCGGCAACCGCACCACGCCCAGTGTCTGCCCGGCCTCGTTCTGCACCTCCACATCATGATGATCTTCCGCCCAGTCATCACCGACGAACAACACCCGAACCCCTCCCCACCAGCAACAACAACCCCGCAGCCACATGGAAGACCCGGCGCCCTAATGGATCAGTGCTCACGCCATCCGGCGGGCACGACACCCCATCAGCCGTACGGTCCTCACACATCACAGACAGGGGCACGATCTGCACGCAGGACTCAACGGCCCCGGGAGGAACAGTGCTCACCCGCTGCGGCTACCAGACACCGAGTCTGCAACACAACCGACCCGACCTCTAGAACCCATTAGGGAGGAGCGCCAGCGACGACCGGTGCCCGCGGGAGCATGCGGCCCGCAACCACGCCGGAAGCGGGAAAATCGCTTCTATGGTCTTGCTTGTCGCCTTGTCGCCTTGTCGCCTTGCTGCCTTGCTGCCTTGCCGCCTTGCCGCCTTGGCGAGGCGTGATGAGCGCGGTCAGACGCCGGGTGCGAGGCGGCCGGCGGCGGAGAGGCGGCGCATGACCGCGCGGTGCGGGACCGCGTGGCTGGTGCGGCCGCCGGCGCCGATCGTGGTCACGGCCATGAACAGCGAGTTGAGCAGCGCCTCCTCGACCGCGTCCAGCACCGCCGCGAACGCCGGGTCCAGGTCGCCGTCGGGGATCCCCGGCTGACCCGGGAACGCGGTGCTGAACGCGATCGCGTAGTCGCCGCTGCCGCCGCTGAACGACGCGCCTACCCGGCCCATCGCGAAGACCGCGCGCCGGGCCAGGCGGCCGAGCTGGCGCGCGTCCAGCGGCAGGTCGGTCGCCACCACGATCATGCAGGAGTTGCCGGGCGGCGTGATCCGCACCGCGTCCGGGATCAGCTCCTCGACCGGCAGCGGCACGCCGAGCACGGTCAGCACGCCGCCGAAGTTCGACTGCGCCAGCGCGCCCACGGTCCCGGACCGGCCCGCGACCCGGATGGACCGCGACGACGTGCCGATGCCACCCTTGAAACCGAGTGCGGTGGTGCCGGTCCCGGCGCCGGCACACCCCTCGGCCGGCGGTGCCGCGGACGCGCCGCGCAGCGCGGCCAGCACGTGCTCCTCGGTGATCGGGCGGCGGCGGATGTCCGACAGGTGGCCGTCGTTCACCTCGCCGACCAGCGGGTTGAACGAGAGCGCGTCCGGCCGGCGGTCCATCAGGTAGCTGAGCAGCGCGTCCGCGGCCCGGAAGACGGACAGCGTGGCGGTCAGCACGATCGGCGACTCCAGCACGCCCAGCTCGTCCACCTGGGTCGAGCCGCACAGTTTGCCGTGCCCGTTGCCGGCGAAGATCGCGGCCGGCAGCGTCCACCGCCCGGGGCCGAGCCCGACCGGCACGATCGCGGTCACGCCGGTGCGCAGCGCCGCGTCGCCGTCGACCGTGGTGTGCCCGACCAGGACGCCGCCGACGTCCGTGATCGCGTTGTGCGGGCCGGTGGGCAGCGGGCCGACGACCACGCCGAGGTCCCTGGCCCGGCGGCTCGGCTGATTCACGACTCCTCCTGCCGGTGCGGCGATTCCTGCGGTTACTGGCGGTGGCGCGATCCGGACAGCTAAACACAGTGGATCCGGTGGCGTGGGGCTGCGAAGATCCGCGGATGGTGGTGGAGCGGCACGATCTCGACGGCCCGGACGGGCTGGACGCGCTGCTGGAGTTCACGCGACGCACCTGGACCGCGGTCTCCCGCTGGCACGTCGGCGACATAGCCTGGACGTTCGGCCAGTTCAACGGCCCGGCGCCGGGGACGCGCACGTCGATGTGGCGGGAGCACGGGCGCACGCTGGCCGCGATCACCGCGTACGGCGCGGAGCGCCAGGACGGCGCCGTGCTCACCTTCCACGCGGACCAGGCCCGGCCGGACGCCGCCGACACGGCGCTGACCTGGGCGAAGACGGCGTACCCGCACATGGCCGTGGGCATCCTGGAGACGGAGCACCACCTGGGCGCCGCACTGGCCCGGGCCGGCCTGCGCACCGATCCGGGCGACGACGGCCCGTTCTTCCTGGCGCACCGGGTCACGCTGGACGGCACGCTGCCGCCGCCGAAGCCGGCCGGTTACCTGGTGCGCCCGGTGCACGGCCGAGACGAGATACCGCGCCGGGCCGCGCTGCACCGGGCGATCTGGGCGCCGTCCTCGGTCACGGACGAGCGTTACCGGACGATGGCGGCGCGCCCGCCGTACCGGCCGGAGTTCGACACGGTTGTCGAGGACCCGGGCGGCGAGCTGGTCGCGTACTGCCTGGGCTGGTACGACGAGGCGAACCGGGCCGGGCTGCTGGAGCCGATCGGCACGCTGGCCCGGCACCGCCGCCGCGGGCTGGCCCGGGCCGCGATCCTGGCCACGCTGCACGCGTTCCGGGAGGCCGGCGGCGACACCGCGATCGTGCACGCGCGCGGCGACGACGGATATCCGATCCCGCGCGCGGTCTACCCGACCGCCGGTTTCACCCCGTTCGCCCGAACTCGCGTCTACCGGTGAACGGCGTTGGCTAGGAGATGCCGGCCTCGTGGCAGGCCGCGGCGTAGGAGCCGGTGCACAGCTGCGGCGCGGTGTAGAAGCCGTCCGCGACCACGGTGTCCTTGACGTTCGCACGGGTCACCGCGACCGGCGGGAGCAGCACCGACGTCACCTTGGCCGTGCCGTTGTCGGTGAACGAGGTGACGTGCCCGGTGTACGCGGTGCCGGTCGCGGCCGCCACCGCCATGTCCGCCGCGACCGTGGCCTGCGGCTTGATCGCCTTGTAGATCGTCGCGTACTGCTCCCCGGCCAGGATGCGCTGGATCGCCGCGATCTCCGCGTCCTGCCCGGTGACGGGTGGCAGCTCGGTCACGCCCGCGGCCTTCAGCGCCTCGATCGCGCCGCCGGCCGTGCCGTCGTTGGCCGCGTACACCCCGGCGATTTTCTCCGCGCCCAGCGCCGTGATCGCCGCGGCCATCCCGGTCCGGGCCGCCTCCGCGGACCAGTCGGCCGCGTCGAACTCGCGCCCGATGGTGACCTCCCCGTCCAGCACGGAGTGCGCGCCCTTCTTGAAACCGGCCGCGTTCGGATCGGCCGGCGCCCCGTTGATCATGACGATCGGCCGGGTCCGTTCCCCGCCCAGCGCGGTCAGCAGCGACTGCGCCTGGACCTGCCCGACCTTCTCGTTGTCGAACGAGACGTAGAAGTCGACCGGCCCCTTCGCCAGCCGGTCGTAGGCGACCACCGGCACGCCGCGCGCCTCCGCGTCGGTCACCACGGCCGCGGCCGCGGCCGCGTCCACCGCGTCCAGGATCAGCACCCTGATGTCCTGGTCCAGCAGCTCCGCGGCCTGGGTCGCCTGTTGGGCCGCGTCCGAGTCGGCGTTGCGGTAGAGCACCTCGCAGTCCGCGCACACCTCGCCGAGCCGGGCCTCGATGTAGGGGCGGTCGAACGTGTCGTACCGCGTGGTCTTCGACTCCGGCAGCAGCAGGCCGACGCGGTAGCCCTCACCGGCGCTCGGCGGCTCGCCGGACTCGCCGCCGCCGCACGCCGCCATCGCCAGTGCCGCCGCGACGACACCCGCGGCCAGCATCCGCCTGCCCATCCTCACCACTCCGCCAGCTTAGGAGGAAATTCGGGTATTTAGGAGGTTTCGACCAGCCGCTTGGCCGGGCCGACCGTGGAGACCGTGACGCCCAGCCGCTCGTGCAGCATCCCGGCCTGCCTGCCGAGCGCGCCCACCACGGCCGGCAGCACCGGCAGCACCCAGTCCGCCAAGAGCCCGTGGTCCGGCAGATTCAGGATCAGCACGGCCGCGGCCGCACCACCGAACCCGTGCGCCAGCCCGCGCCACGCCGCCCGCCCGGTGTGCCCGACCGCCGCGCGCCGGGCCGCCTTGTCGCCCAGCTTGGGAAACCCGTCCAGTGCACGCGCGTCCCGGCGCCCGAAGTTCACACCGGCCACGGCCGCCGCCACCGACGTGCCGGCCACCACGGCCACCAGCAGGTCCCGCGTCGCCAGCCAGAGCAGCCCGAACACGCCGGCGCCGGCCGCCAGCGCGAACAGCGCCCGCAGCCATTCCTTCCGCTCCCCCGGATACCAGTAGTACTTGGTCGTGGTCTCCGAGACCTGCTTCACGATCTGCCCCATGCCCCACCCCACTGAGTCGCGACTCAATCGTCACTGATCGTAATGATTGACGACGCGCGGGGACCCGAATCCCAAGAACAGCCCAAGACCGCTCCCGGCGCGGCCCAGCCCGTTGCTCCCGCGGGCGGCTCCGGCTCCGCACCGACGCGCGGACGCATCCACCACCAGCCAGCCGATGCGGCGCTCGGCCCCGGACCCGCCGGTCAGGATGCCACCGGCCGGCGCGGATCCGCCGCCCGGAGTTCCGCCGCCCGACACGAGACCCCCACCCGAGGTGGCACCATCCAGCGCAGAACCACCAGCCGGAATGCCGCCCGGCCGGCACACTGCGCAACCCGCGCGGTAGCGGGCCACAGCTCCATGATCGAGGCGTCCCACGTGTCGTTCTAGCGCCATGAGGGACGGCCGGATCTTGAGGAGCGCGATGCGCCCGCGCGCGGCCGGGGCCGGGCGGGCGCGGGTGTCGCGTGCTCGTGGTGACCAGCGACGGCACCGGCAGGGAGGAGCGCCAGCGACGACCGGTGCCCGCGGGAGCACTCGGAAGGTGGGCACGCCGGAAGCGGGAGAGTCTGCTTCTGGAAGGGGTTCGGCCGTCAGAAGAGGATGGTGGCGAACGTGCCGGCGGAGCGGAAGCCGCAGCGGGCGTAGACGCGGCGAGCCGCGTGGTTGTAGTCGTTGACGTAGAGGCTGACGGTGGGCGCGACGCGGCGGAGTGCGTCGGTGACCACGGCGGCCATGGCGGGCGCGGCGATGCCGAGGCCGCGCCAGGCCGGGTTGACCCAGACGCCCTGGACCTGGGCGGTGTGCGACGTGACCACGGCCAGCTCGGCCTTGAAGACGACCTGGCGGTTCTCGATACGGACGTACGTCCGGCGGGAGCGGACCAGCTCGGCGACGCGGCGCTTGTAGCCGCTGCCGCCGCCGTCGGCGAGCGGGGAGACGCCGACCTCTTCGGTGTACATCGCGACCGCGGCCGGGAAGACCAGGTCTATCTCCGCGTTCTCCGCGAGGCGCACGGCGGGGTCGGGGCGCACCGGGGGCAGCTCGCCGGTGGCCAGGATCGGCTGGTTCGGCCGGACCTCGCGGGGGTGACCCCAGGTGCCGGCGAGGTGGTCCCAGAGGCCGAGCACGGCGTCGGCGCGACCGACGATCGACGAGCAGATCCGGTGCTCGCCCGCGATCAGCTCGGCGAACGCCTCCACCGCGGGCGGCGTGGCGAGGATCGGGGTGAGGTGGGCGCCGGACCAGAGCAGCGACTCCAGGTGGCGGCGGGCGCCGTAGCCGTAGATCCGGCCGTCGCTGCGCCACCAGGAGAGGCCGTGCGCGGCGATGCGCTCGGCGACCTGGGCGGTCGCGAACGGATCCGAGTCGAGGACTCTCATCACCGCCGAGCGCTCGGTCTCGCCGAGCTGGCGAACCGGCATCGTCAGCACGCCCTCAAGCCTGCCAGATCCACGTGTCCTCGCGTGCATCAACTCCCCGCCCTTTCGTTCCGTCCGGACGGGTATGCGGGCAGACCGGCCGGCGCGCCTGATCAACGTGCCGTCTGTTCGTTACCCCGAAGCGCGGTCTCCTATCGCGGCCATCACGAGATCGACCAGGCGGTCCGCATAGTCCTCGGTGAGCGGGCCGGTGCGCAGCAGCCAGCGATGGTAGATCGGACCGAAGATCAACTCCACGGCCACATCCAGATCGACATCCGCGGGTACGCCGCCGGCGCGGAGCCGGTCCTTGACCGCGTCGAGCTGCGGGCGGAGCAGCCGGTCGCGCACCTCCCCGGCCATCGTCTCGTCGGAGAGCGTCTCGACGGTGAGCGCGCGGGTGGTGGCGGACAGCCGCGGGTCGGCGAACTCCGCGACCGTGGCGCGCACGACCAGGCGCAGGTCGGCCCGGAGGTCACCGGTGTCGGGCAGCGCCACGTCGCCGGTCGCGACCGTGTCGAACAGTGCGTCCAGCACGACCGCACTCTTGCCGCCCCACCAGCGGTAGATCGTCTGCTTGCCGGCTCCGGCCCGGGCCGCGATCGCGCCGACGGTGAGCTCCGCGTAGCCGGTCTCGTCGAGCAGCGCCCGGGTGGCGTCGAGGATGGCGCGGCGGGAGCGCTCGTTGCGGCGGGCGGGGTCGGGGGTCGGCACCCGCTCATCCTATCCCGACGAGACGAGCCGTCTCGTCTTGACATCGGCAGTCGGCTGCCGCACCGTTAACGGCGAGACGAGACGACTCGTCTCGCTTTGCCGAGGAGGATCCGTGCCGCACATCGCCATGGTCAGCATCCCGTTCCACGGGCACGTCAACCCGAGCCTCGACCTGGTGCGCGCGCTCGTCGCCCGCGGCCACCGGGTCACCTACGCCAACGACCCGTCCTTCGCCGAGACCGTGCGCGCCACCGGGGCGGAGCTGAGACCGTACGATTCGACGCTGCCGACGGACGGCGGCGCGGACCTGGACGGCATCGACCAGCTCACGCTCTTCCTGGACGACGCGATCGCGATGCTCCCCCAGCTGCGCGGCGCCTACGCGGCGGACCGCCCGGACCTGTTCCTCTACGACATCGCGGGCTCCCCCGCCCGGCTCCTCGGCGCGTCCTGGGGCGTGCCGGCGATCCAGCTGAGCCCGACCTACGTGCCGTGGGAGGGCTACGAGGAGGAGATGGCCGAGGTCATCGACGGGATGAAGGCGGATCCGCGCGGCGCCGCCTACCACCGGCGCTTCACCGAGTGGCTCACAGCGCAGGGTTCGCCGATCACGGACGGGCCCGCGTTCATGGGCCGGCCGGACCGAGGGCTGTCGCTCATCCCGCGGGCGCTTCAGCCGCACGCCGACCGGGTCGACCCGGCGGTCTTCCAGTTCGTCGGCCCGCTGCTCGGCGCGCGCGCCACCGCCGGCGACTGGACCCGGCCGGCCGGCGCGGAGAAGGTGCTGCTGGTCTCGCTCGGCTCCGCGTTCACCCGGCACCCGGACTTCTACCGTCGCTGCATCGCCGCGTTCGGCACGCTCCCCGGCTGGCACACCGTGCTCCAGATCGGCGGTCAGGTCGACCCGTCCGAGCTGGGCGAGGTGCCGCCGAGCGTCGAGGTGCACCCGTGGGTGCCACAGCCGGCGATCCTGGCGCAGGCCGACGCGTTCCTCACCCACGCCGGCATGGGCGGCAGCGCCGAGGGCCTGTTCCACGGCGTCCCGATGATCGCGGCACCGCAGGCGGCCGACCAGTTCGCCAACGCGGAGCAGCTGGCCGCGCTCGGCGTGGGCCGGGTGATCTCCCTGGAGACGGTCACGGCGGACGAGCTGCGGGCGGCGCTGATCGCACTGACCACGGACCCGGCGGTGGCGGCGCGGTCCGCGGAGTTGAGCCGCGAGGTGCGCGCGGAGAGCGGTGTCGACCGCGCGGTCGGCCTGATCGAGGCCGCGCTGCCCGCCGCCCCGGACGCCTGACCACAGATCCGATGTTCAGGGCGCCGCCGACAACGCACGCCCCGACCACAGGCGCGGTGTGCAGGGCGCCGCCGACAACGCACGCCCTGACCACCGGGCTCCGGTGGCGCCGGAGCAGACCGGGTGCGTGGCGCCGGTGCTGATCCGGTGGCGGCGGGTTCGCCGCCACCGGAGGGAACGTCAGGCGGTGGGTGGGAAGCGGAGGATGCGGTCGTCGGTCGCGGCAGGGGAGCCGCGGCCGTCGCGGTTGCTGGTGGCCACCCAGAGGGAGCCGTCCGGAGCGACCTCGACCGTGCGCAGCCGGCCGAACTGGCCCTGCAAGACCGCGACCGGCGTGCCGGCGCCGCCGTCGGCGGTCAGCGGGACGGTCCAGAGCCGGGTGCCGCGCAGCGCCGCGACGTAGAGCGTGGAGCCGGAGATCGCGGCGCCGCTCGGCGAGGCCTGCGCGGTCGACCAGACGACCAGCGGATCGACGTAGCGCGCGTCGTTGCCGTCGCCCTCCACGACCGGCCAGCCGTAGTTCGCGCCCGGGGTGATCAGGTTGACCTCGTCCCAGGTGTTCTGGCCGAACTCCGACGCGTAGAGCCGCCCGGCCGCGTCCCAGGCCAGCCCCTGCACGTTGCGGTGGCCGAGCGAGTAGACGAGCGAGCCCGCCGTCGGGTTGTCGGACGGCACCGTACCGTCCGGGTTCAGCCTGAGGATCTTGCCGCCGAGGCTGGCCGGGTTCTGCGCGTTGGCCGTGGTGCCCGCGTCACCGGCACCGGCGTAGAGCTTGCCGTCCGGCCCGAACGCGATCCGGCCGCCGGCGTGGATGCTGCCGCGCGGGATGCCGGTCACGATCGTCTGCGGCGAGCCGAGCGCATCCAGCCGGAAGCGCACGATCCGGTTGTCGTTCGCGCTGGTGAGATAGGCGTAGACCCACTCGTCCGGCGACACCGCGAGCCCGAGCAGCCCCGCCTCGCCGACCGGTGACACCCCCGGCACGGTCCCGACGGTCTGGACCGCGCCACCGCCGGCCGGGATTCGCAGCAGCCGCGCGCTCATTCGCTCCGCGACCAGCGCATCGCCGCCCGGCAGCCAGGCCAGCCCCCACGGCACCTCGAGCCCTTGCGCCACGACCTGAGGAGCACTGAAATCAAAACCTTCGGCCAGCGGTACGGCGTCCGCCTCGGCCGCCGCGTGCGCGCTCACCGCGCCGGCGAGTGCCAGACCGAGCGCGACGACCGAGGTCAGGGCAACGGTTCTCCGCATGGTGCGAACCTCCTCACTGCATCACCACAATGGCGTGCATCGATGTTCGTCCCCACCCGGACCGTACCCATCGACTCTTTTGACCGCAAACCGAACGGACCCGGGCAGGTCGCCGCCCTCCGGGCATTCTCCGTGGATCTCGCGAACGCACGGCCAGGTCGACGCGCCATCCGGGCACGCGAACAAATGACACGGCGCTGCTAGGCGGATTCGCGGATGACCAGTTCGGTGGGGAGGATGACGGCGGCGTGCTGGTCGCCGGCGATGTGAGCGAGCAGCAGGCGGACCATCTCCTGGCTGACCCGGGTGAACGGCTGGCGGATCGTGGTCAGGCCGGGCGTGAGCGTGGTGGCGACCTTGGAGTCGTCGAAGCCGCCGATCGCGATGTCGTCCGGTACGCGCTTGCCGATGCGCTGGAGGTAGGCGATCGCGCCGGCCGCCATCAGGTCGGAGCAGACGAAGACCGCGTCCAGCTCCGGGCTCGCCCGAAGCAGCCGTTCCATCGCGGCCTCGCCGGACGCCTGGCTGTAGTCGCCGGCCTCGATCAGCGCCGGCTCCACGTCACCGGCCACGTCGCGGTAGCCGGCCAGCCGGTCGACGCCGCCGGACGTGTCCAGCGGCCCGGTGATGATGCCGATCCGCTGGTGGCCGCGGGACCGCAGGTAGGTGACCATCTGCCGGGCGCCGTCCCGGTCGTCGGCCGCGACGTAGCTGACCTCGCGCTCGTGGCCGAGCGGTCGGCCGCAGACCACGAACGGCAGCCCGCGGCCCTTCAGTTCGTCCAGCAGCGGGCTGCCCAGGTGGTTGGAGACGACGAGCGCGCCGTCCACGTGGCCGGCCGTCACCCAGCGGCCGATGCGCTTGCGGTCCTCGCTGGTGCCGGCCACGGTGAGCAGCAGCGTGATGTCGTGCTCGGCCAGGATCTGGGTGCAGCCGCGCAGCAGGTTGTTGAAGTTCGGGTCCTCGAAGAGCCGGTCCTGTGGCTCGGACAGGATGAACGCGACCGAGTCGGAGCGCTGGGTGACCAGGCTGCGCGCGTGCTGGTTGACCACGTAACCGGTCTTGCGGATGGCCCGCTCGACCGCCTCCAGCGCCGGGCCGCTGACGTTGTGGCCGCCGTTGAGCACGCGGGAGACCGTGCCCCGCGAGACACCCGCGACCGCGGCGACGTCGTCCATCGTCGGGCGGTGACGCTGCGGGCGGGTGCTGCGGAAACGGTTCTGCTCGGCCACGGCTCATATTCTCCTGTCCGGCGTCAGACGTCGCCAAATCCGTGATCCAGGCGTCGTTCATGTCGTTGGAACGACCTGAACGACGCCTGGATCACCGGGGTGGGGGTCAGCCCTTCACCGCTCCGGAGATCAGGTCGGTGCGCCAGTAGCGCTGGAGCGTCAGGAACAGCACGATCAGCGGGATGATCGACAGAAGCGATCCGATGATCACGTGGCTGTACAGCGCGGGCACGGTCGCACCCTGATTGAGCAGCGTGAACAGGCCGACGGTGACCGGGAACTTCTCGTCGCTGGACAGCATGATGAACGGCAGCAGGAAGTTGTTCCAGATCGCCACGAACTGGAACAGGAAGACCGTCACCAGGCCGGGCACCATCATCGGCAGCGCGACCCGGGCGAAGATCCGGAACTCGCCGGCGCCGTCCGTGCGCGCGGCCTCGACCACCGTGTCCGGCACGGCCGCGGCCGCGTAGATCCGGGCCAGGTAGATGCCGTACGGGCTGATGATCTGCGGCAGCAGCACGGACCAGTAGGTATCGGTGAGCCCGACCTTGGCCAGCAGCAGGTACTGCGGGATCGCCAGCGTGATGCCGGGCACGAGCACGCCGGCCAGCAGCACGTTGAAGATCGCGTCCCGCCCGGCGAACCGGTACTTGGCCAGCGTGTAGCCGGAGATGCCGGAGACGAGCGCGGAGAGCGCACCGCCGACGCCCGCGTAGATCGCGGTGTTGAACAGCCACTGCCAGTAGATGCCGCCGCCGTTGGAGCTCAGGTCGCCGAGGTTCTCGAAGAACCCGGTGCCGGGCGCGAACGTGAACGTGGTGAACAGGTCCGAGCCGTTCTTGGTCGACGCCGCGACCACCCAGGCGATCGGCAGCAGGCAGTAGACGGCGCCGATCAGCAGGATCGCGGAGCCGAGCCAGGACGGGCGTTTGCGCACTCCCGGCCGTACCGTCGCGGCCTGTTCTTGATCTTTCGCTGGTGCGAGAGCGGTCACCGGTTCTCACCTCCGAAGGCCTGGCGGGAGACCAGGCGCAGGAAGCCGAAGGAGAGCACCAGCGTCACCAGCGCGATGACGACCGAGCTGGCCGCGGCGGAGTAGATGTCGTTCTGCGAGAACGCGTCGCGGTAGACCTTCATCAGCGGCGTCCACGAGGACGAGATCGAGTTGGTCAGCGAGCGGATCGTCAGCGGCTCCGTGAAGACCTGCAGCGTGGCGATCAGCGAGAAGACCGTCGTCATGATCAATGAGGGCAGCAGCAGCGGGATCTTGATGCGCAGCGCGATCTGCAGGTCGGACGCGCCGTCCAGCTGCGCGGACTCGTAGATCTCGCCGGGCACCGCACGCAGCGACGTGAACAGCACGATCATGTTGAATCCGACGCCGCCCCAGACCGCGATGTTGACGATCGCGAAGAAGACCGAACCGCCGTTCAGCGGGTCCGGCTCCGGCAGGCCGGCCGCGCTGAGCAGATAGTTGAACGGGCTGACCGCGGGCAGGTAGAGGAAGCCCCACAGCATGCTGGCGATCACGCCGGGCACCGCGTACGGCAGGAAGATCGCCAGTTTCGCGAACCGGCCGAACCGCACCCGCGGCGCGTCCAGCAGGAGCGCGAAGAGCAGCGCCAGCCCGAGCATGAGCGGGATCAGCACCAGGCCGTAGAGCAGCACCCGTCCGGCGCTGCCGAGCAGCTCCGGGTCACCGAGCGCGTTGCGGTAGTTGTCGAGGCCCGCCCAGATCTCGGTGCGGGCGTTCTTCCCGAGGCCGAGCCCGCTGACCTTGATCCGGCGGAAGCTCAGGTAGATCGCGTAGCCGATCGGCAGCAGCAGGAAGAGCGTGAACAGGATGATCGCCGGGGCGAGGAAGAGGTACGGCACCCCGCGGGGCGCCGTACCCTTCCGCTGCCGGCCCGTGGTGGCCGCGGCGCTCATGTCAGCCGGCGACCGTGAAGCCGTTTTTCTGCATGTCGGCGACCGTGGCCGACTGCATCAGGTCGAGCGCGCCGGAGAACGGCGTCTTGCCGGTGATCGCCTTCGCGAACGCGTCCTTGTACGAGTCGTACGTGACGTTCGTGTTCGGCCCCCAGGTGAAGCCGGCCGCACCACCCGCGATCGTCTTCGCGGACGTGTAGAAGTCGGCCTGCTCCGGGAAGAACGCCGGCGGCTTCTGCAGGTGCTGGCTGGACTGCGCGTCGGTCGCGGCCGGGTAGATCGCACCAGCGGTGATCAGCGAGTCGGTCGCGGCCGGGTCGGTGTTCATCCAGGTGGCGAACTTGATCGCGGCGGCCTTGTGCTTCGACGCCGCGGTCACGCCGGTCGACGAGCCACCCCAGTTGCCGGTCTTGTTCTCCCCGGCGGCCCACTGCGGCAGCGGCGCCATCGCCCACTTGCCCTTGGTGTCCGGCGCGTTGCCCTCCAGCACGCCCGGGCCCCAGACCGCGCTCGGCCAGGCGATGATCGTGCCGTCGTTGAGCGCCTTGTTCCACTCCGGCGTGTACATCGGGTTGCCGGAGATCACGCCTTCGTTGACCAGGGTGCCCCAGTAGTCCGCGACCTTCTTGGTGGCGGCGTCGTTGACCGAAACCTTCCACGTCTCGCCGTCGATGCCCCACCAGGACGCGCCGGCCTGCTGGGCGAGCCCGGCGAACCAGCCCGGGTCGTTCGCGGAGAACGTGGTCAGGTATTTCCTGCTGTCCTTCTGGCGGACCGTGCGGGCAGCCGCGGCGAACTCGTCCCAGGTCTTCGGCACCGCGATGCCCATCTCGGCGAAGATGTCCGCGCGGTAGTAGAGCATCATCGGCCCGGAGTCCTGCGGGATCGCGTAGACCGACTCGGTGCCGAGCGTGACCTGCTGCCAGGCGCCGTCGGGGAACTTGCCCTTCACGTCCGCGGTCTGCTCCGCGATGTCGGCCAGCACGTCGTTGCTGACCAGCGTGGGCAGCGACTGGTACTCCACCTGCGCCAGGTCCGGCGGGTTGCCGGCCTTCGCGGCGGTGAGCAGCTTGGTGACGATGTCACCGCCACCGGCCTGCTTGCTCAGCACCACCTTCATGTCCGGGTTCTGCTGGTTCCACAGGTCGACGGTCTTCTCGATGCCCGGGGCCCAGGACCAGAAGCTGAGCTCGACCGGGCCGGTCGGCTCCTCGGCCGCGTCGTCGCCCGCGCCGGTGCACGCGGCCGTGGCCAGCAGCGTGGTGGCGAGCGCGGCGGCGGCGACAATCTTGCCTATCGAAGGCCTCATCGGGAGCCTCTCTTCGACGTTTCGTGTGAGTCGTGAGCGCGTGCGGTTTCGCCCCTTTCGGGGGCGGCATCCCTGCACATCGGCCGGCCGACGTCACGGGTGCCCGTGACGTGGCGGCGCGGCGGTGCCGGCGTTACCGGCACGTGACTAGGTGGAAACAACTGTGAGCGCTCACAGCCTGGCGCTCGGCCTCTCGCCTGTCAATACCTGTATTTGCTGTTCAAAGCTGTGCAATTATGCGTCGCACACGTTGGGAGCGTTCACAGTTCGGAGCCGCACATGGTCCAGGTGTCTCAGTTGGCGGTACCGCAGGTCGCGCCGCTCATCCCCGGGTTGGACCGCATCGCCTACGGCGGGGACTACAACCCGGAGCAGTGGCCCGAGGAGGTGTGGGCCGAGGACGTGGCACTGATGCGCGAGGCCGGCGTCAACCTGGTCAGCGTGGGCATCTTCAGCTGGGCGATGCTGGAGCCTCGGCCGGGCGAGTTCACCTTCGGCTGGCTGGACCGGCTGCTGGACCTGCTGCACGCGAACGGGATCGCGGTGGACCTGGCGACCCCGACCGCGGCGCCGCCGCCGTGGTTCCTGCGCGCTCACCCCTCGGCCCGGCCTTTCACCCGCACCGGACAGCCGCTCGGCGGTGGCGCCCGGCAGACGTTCTGCCCCAGTTCACCCGACTATGCGGCCGCGTCCGAAGCGATCACCGCGGAGCTGGGCCGGCGCTACGGCTCGCACCCGGCCGTGGTGCTGTGGCACGCGCACAACGAATACGGCGGCGCGAACGGGATCTGCTACTGCCCCGGTTCCGGCGTCGCGTTCCGATCCTGGCTGGTCACGAAGTACACGACCCTGGAAGCACTGAACACCGCCTGGGGTACGACGTTCTGGAGCCAGCGATACTCGGACTGGGACGAGATCGAGCCGCCGATCGAGGCGCCGACCGCGGTCAACCCGGCCCAGGAGCTGGACTACTACCGGTTCTCCTCGGACGCGCACCTGGCCAACTTCCGGCGCGAACGGGACCTGCTGCACTCGCTGTCGCCCGGCATCCCGGTGACCACGAACTTCATGCTGGCGAACTGCAAGAACATCGACTACTGGACCTGGGCGGCCGAGGTCGACCTGGTCTCCAACGACCACTACCTCCAGGCGGAACGGCCGGACAACCACATCGAGCTGGCCATGTGCGCGGACCTGACCCGGTCGGTCGCGGGCGGCGCGCCCTGGCTGCTGATGGAGCACTCCACCGGCTCGGTCAACTGGCAGCCCCGCAACATCGCCAAGAAGGACGGCGAGCTGGTCCGGAACAGCCTCGCGCACCTGGCCCGGGGCGCGGACGGGATCATGTTCTTCCAGTGGCGGGCGTCCCGGTCCGGCGCGGAGAAGTTCCACTCCGCGATGCTGCCGCACGGCGGGACCGACACCCGGATCTGGCGGGACGTGGTGTCGCTCGGCGGCCATCTGTCCGCGCTGAACCCGGTCCGCGGCACGCCGGTGACCGCGGACGCCGCGATCATCTGGGACTGGGAGTCGTGGTGGGCGCTCGAACTTCAGTGGCGGCCCTCGGCGGAGCTCTCGTTCCGGGAGCGGCAGGAGGCGTTCTACGAGGCGCTCTGGCGGCGGCACGTGACCGTGGACTTCGCCCGCCCGGACGCGCCCCTGTCCGCGTACCCGGTGGTGTTCCTGCCCGCCGGCTACCTGCTGACCGAGACGGCGGCCGCGAACCTGCGCGACTACGTGGCCGGCGGCGGCACGCTGGTCGTCTCGTACTTCTCCGGCATCGTCGACGAGAACGACGCGGTGCACCCGGGGCCGCACCCCGGCGCGCTGCGGGACGTGCTCGGGCTGCGGGTGGAGGAGTTCCTGCCGCTGCACGCGGGCGAGACGGTCGCGCTGAGCTCGGGCGCGAGCGGGGATGTGTGGGCGGAGCGGCTGCTGCTGGACGGCGCCGCGGTGGTCGAGTCCTACCTGGACGGGCCGGCGGCCGGGCAGCCGGCGATCACGTCGCACGCGTTCGGCGCCGGACGGGCGGTCTACGTCTCCACGCGGCTGACCGGGGAGTCGCTGGACGCGCTGGTGGGCTCGCTGGGCCTGCCCGCGTGCGACCTGCCCGCGGGCGTGGAGGTGGTGCGGCGCGGCGAGTTCGTGATCGCGCTCAACCACACGTCGCGCGATGTCACGGTGCCGGGGTCCGGTGTGGAGCTGATGACCGGCGAGTCGTGCGTGGACGGCGTGCTGGTGCCGGCCGGGGCGGTGCGGGTGCTGCGGACCGGCCCTTGACAGCGACCGGCGTGGATGGTTCCGTGAGCGCTCACAGCGTAGCCTCGATGGCTTTGTGATTTGTGCCTGTCCGGGGCGCTGTGAGCGCTCACAGAATCTTAGGAGCCACGCATGCTTCGCAGATCCGTCCTCATCCCCGTCCTCGCGCTCGGCCTGGTCCTCGGTGCCGCCGCGCCTGCGCTCGCCGCGCCCGCACCGGGCGTCACCAACGGCGGCTTCGAAACCGGCCTCACCGGCTGGTCCGAGAGCGGCAGCCGGGCCGCCTCGTTCGCCGAGGAATCCCGGCTCACCCACTACGCGACGTCCGCCTACCGGGTGGAGACCACGCAGGCCGTCACCGGGCTCGCGCGCGGCCCGCACACGCTGCGCCTGCGGGTCCGGTCGGACGGCAACCAGCCGGACGCATACGTGTCGCTGCGGCACTGCGGCTCGGCCGAGCGGCGGGCCGCGATCCCACGCACCGGCGAGCAGTGGGTGTGGCTGGCCGTCTCCGTGACCGTCACCGGCGGGCGATGCACGATCGTGCTGCACTCCACCGCGTCCGCCGGGCAGTGGACGCACTTCGACGACGTGGCGCTCTCCTATGGAAGTGCACCCGGCCTCGCCGTCCGTGGGGCGGACGTCTCCCACGTCACCAAGAACGAGGATCATGGCGCGGTCTACCGGTCCGCCTCCGGCCAGCGCCAGGACCCGTTCCGGCTGCTCGCCGCGAACGACGTCGACTACATCCGGCTCAAGGTCTGGGTCGACCCGGCCGACGGTTACAACGACCTCGCGGACACGCTGGCGAAGGCGCGGCGGGCACACGCGGCCGGGCAGCAACTGCTGATCGACTTCCACTACTCGGACGCGTGGGCCGACCCCGGCAAGCAGAACAAGCCCGCGGCCTGGGCCGGTCTCGCCTTCCCCGACCTGGTGTCCGCGCTGTACTCGCACACCTTCGACGTGCTCTCCGCGCTGCGGGCGCAGGGCACGCCGGCCGCGATGGCGCAGGTCGGCAACGAGATCAACGGCGGCATGCTGTGGCCGGACGGGCGCTGGGACAACTGGGACGGCCTCGCCGCGCTGCTCACCGCGGGCAGCGAGGCGGTCAAGGCCGCGTCACCGTCCACGAAGGTCGTGCTGCACCTGGCCGAGGGCGGCGACAACGGCGGGCACCGCTGGTGGTTCGACCAGGCCGTCGCCCGCGGCGTGCCGTTCGACGTGATCGCGGTGTCACACTACGTCTACTGGCACGGCACGCTCGGCGAACTGCAGGCCAACCTCATGGACCTTTCCACGCGGTACGGCAAGCCCGTCATGGTCGCGGAGACGGCCTACGGGTTCACGCTCGAGGAGGGCGACCACGAGACGAACATCTTCAACGCCTCGCTGGCCGCGGCCGGCGGCTACCCCGCCACGCCGCGCGGGCAGTCGGACGCGCTGCGCGACATCCTGACCGTGGTGGCCGGCGTCCCGGGCGCGCTCGGCGTCGTCTACTGGGAGCCGACCTGGACGGCGGTCCCCGGCGCCGGCTGGGACCCGGCCGACCCCACCTCCGGCGACGGCTGGGAGAACCAGGCCCTCTTCGACTACTCCGGCCGGGCGCTGCCCGCGCTTCGCGCCTTCAAGAACTTCTGACCTCACCGGTACGGCCGGGCGGCACCGCCGTCCGGCCGGCCACACTGGCCGCCGTGCCGCTGCGCGGTCATCCTCTGAATCGCGACGTGACGTGCCGGCCGCGGGCGGATCCACGCCGGTCCTGCGCCGGCCCCGCGTGGGCGCGTGCAGGCCTCGGGCCGGCGCCGTGAACGGCGTCGCCAAGCGGCTCCGCCACCGCTCCACGAAGGACACGGCCGCCGCCTCGGTGCGCGGCGTCTCCAGCCACTCGGACGCGGCTCTGCGCATCTCCCGAGACGCGATGTCCACGGCGGCGTCACCGTAGTCGAACGGCCAGCCGTCGAGAACGACGTCGAGCTCCGCGAAGATCACGTAGACGCCACCGGCTCCGCGCTCCTCCACGAACCAGGGCCCTTCGGTGCAGCGGATCCGCAGCTCGTCGGCGGCCTCGAAGACGCGGCCGAGATGCCGGCACCGGGGCCGGCCAAGAGGTCCGGAGTCGTGGCCGCGACCAGCCGCCGCATGATCGGATCAATGGCGTCCCGGAAACCGGCACCCGGCCGCGTCCCGCCGACCTGCGTCGCCTCGTCGCTCATGTCGCGATTCTCGCCTCAGCCCGACAGCGACCGCACCGGTGGCCTCGTCTGCCGCCACCGCCCGCTCACGGCAGGGCTCCGCGCCGCCGGCTGGGGCTTCCGCACGGTTCCCGCCGGAGAGGCGCGTCGCGACCTGCCCTTTCCTGGCCTCCGCGGATCCGGCGAGGGAGGAGCGCCAGCGCGGACCGGCGCCCAGCACACTCAGCTCATGGCTTTGACCTGATCTTCCGGGAGGCGTTCGCCAGGCTTGGGCTCGCCGCGGCCAAAACGGGCGGCACACAGCGACGCAGCGCTTTCACCGGCGCGCGAAAGCCCGCGACACCCGCCGATCGCGCGCATGAGTCCCGCGACATCGCCGACCCGGCCCGCGAAAACCCGCGACACCCGCCGACCGGCGCACTAACCCGCGACACCCGCCGACCGGCGCACTAACCCGCGACACCCGCCGACCGGCGCACTAACCCGCGACACCCGCCGACCGGCGCACTAACCCGCGACACCCGCCGACCGGCGCACTAACCCGCGACACCCGCCGACCGGCGCACTAACCCGCGACACCCGCCGACCGGCGCACTAACCCGCGACACCTGCCGAGCCGGCACACGCGAAGCCCGCCACACCCACCCAACCGACACACGAAGCCCGCCACACCTGCTGAGCCGGCGCCCCGGGTGGGCTCTCACGGGCGCCGCGTGCCCGAAATTTCGGCATAAAGAGGAAGGGTGTTCCGTCTCGCGACCCCGATAAGCCCCCCGCAGGCCGGCAGCAGCGCCTGAGTGATCAATCAGTGGAGCAAAAGATAGGTCAACTTCGCTAGTTGACCTATCTTTTGCTCCACTGATTGATCACTCAGGGCCGAATGCGCGGCGTTGCGTGCGGCGGGCGCCACGGACAGGGCACGATATGGAGAGACGCGGGCGCGAAGCGCCCGGCTCGCGTGGTGTCGCGACTACCCGGCCCACTTCGACTCGGCGTGCCGATCCAAGCAGCGGCCGGGATCGGCGGCGGCCACTCGCAGCCGGCAAGCAGGCAGCGATGTCCCCTGATCGATCCCGAATAGGCCTGCCCCTGCCCTGCCGGAAACATCCCGTCTCGTCGCAGCCGGTTGGGCCGGGCATGTTTCCACAGGTCAACGACGCATGGTTCACCGCTCTTCTCAGATCAACGTGAGCTGGTCGACCTCGGACCGGTGCCCGCGGGAGCACTCGGAAAGCGGCCACGCCGGGAGTGGGAAGAGCTGGAAGTTGATCTTCGGGGTTTTCTCGGGGTTGGTGACGATACGTTTCCGATATATCGTCGAACTATCAACGACAGCACGCCGACAGTCTGGTCGGCAGGATGGGGAAGAGCCATGAAGGGCTTCGGCAGGGATTTCTTCGGTGATGAGGCACGGCGACGCGGGTTCGGGTTCCCGCCGTTCGGGCCGGGGGGCATGGGCGGTCCGGGTGGGCCGGGATTCGGGCCGTGGGGGCACGGCGGGCCGCATCACGGGCCCGGTGGGCGTGGGCGTGGGCGCGGCGGGCGCGGGCGGAATGTGCGCGCGGCGGTGCTGGCGCTGCTGGCCGAGCGACCGATGCACGGTTACGAGATCATCCAGGAGCTGGAGCAGCGGACCGGTGGCATCTGGCGGCCGAGTCCGGGGTCGGTCTATCCGACGCTGCAGCTGCTGGAGGACGAGGGGCTGATCGTCGCGGAGACGGACGGCGGGCGGAAGCGGTTCACGCTGACCGAGACCGGCCGGGAGGCGGCGGCGACCGCGGCGGAGACTCCGCCGTGGGCGGAGTTCGGCGACGAGCACGTGTCCCAGGCGCAGGACTTCCGGCAGGCCGCGTTCGGGATCATGAGCGCGCTCAAGGAGGTCGGGGTCAGCGGCACGCCGGAGCAGCGGCAGGCCGCGCTGGAGATCCTGAACGAGACCAAGCGCAAGCTGTACGCGATTCTCGCCGAATCGGAGTGACCGCGGCTCGCGGGCGCGGCCGTCCGGCGGCGGAATGCCGCATCGGAACGCGACACCGCGACGCGGCACAAACCGCGAGCCGGCGCCGCACTGGAGATCGCCGCGACATCGCGACGCGGCCATGAACCGGAAACCGACGCGACACCGCATCGCGACACGAAACCGAAAGCCGACGCCGCACCGGAAATCGACGTAACACCGCGACGCGACACAAAACCGGAAACCAGCACCGCACTGGAGATCGCCGCGACATCGCGACGCGGCCATGAACCGGAAACCGACGCGACACCGCATCGCGACACAAAACCGGAAACCAGCGCCGTACCGCGACGCGGCACGAAACCGGAAATCGGCGCGACGCCGCGACGTGGCCGGAAGCCGGCGCAAGCCGGACCGGGACGTGCCGGTCCTGACGAGAGTGGAACGAAGCGAAGCCCCGGGCCTGGTGGAAGCAGGCCCGGGGCTTCGCCCCTGAAGATTACTAGTGGACCGTCACGATCGGCTTCGTGGCGGGCAGCAGGTCGCGGAGTTCCTCGGGGAGCTCCGTGCCCATCTCGTCGGCGAGGCGGAGCGCCTCCTCGACAAGCGTCTCGACGATCTGCGACTCGGGCACGGTCTTGATGACCTGGCCCTTGACGAAGATCTGGCCCTTGCCGTTCCCGGACGCGACGCCCAGGTCGGCCTCGCGGGCCTCGCCCGGACCGTTCACCACGCAGCCCATGACCGCGACGCGCAGTGGCGCCGGGAAGCCGTCGAGCGCGGCCGTGACCTGCTCGGCCAGCGTGTAAACGTCGACCTGGGCGCGACCGCAGGACGGGCAGGAGACGATCTCCAGGCCACGCTCGCGCAGGCCGAGCGACTCGAGGATCTGGTTGCCGACCTTGATCTCCTCGACCGGCGGGGCGGAGAGCGAGACGCGGATCGTGTCGCCGATGCCCTCGGCCAGCAGCGCGCCGAACGCGACCGCCGACTTGATCGTGCCCTGGAACGCCGGGCCGGCCTCGGTCACGCCGAGGTGCAGCGGGTAGTCGCACTGCTCGGCGAGCTGCCGGTACGCCCGGATCATGACGACCGGGTCGTTGTGCTTGACCGAGATCTTGATGTCGCGGAAGCCGTGCTCCTCGAACAGCGAGCACTCCCACAGCGCGGACTCGACCAGCGCCTCCGCGGTGGCCTTGCCGTACTTCTCCAGGAGGCGCTTGTCGAGCGAGCCCGCGTTGACGCCGATCCGGATCGGGACCTTCGCGTCGCCGGCCGCCTTCGCGATCTCCTTGACCTTGTCGTCGAACTGGCGGATGTTGCCCGGGTTGACCCGGACCGCGGCGCAGCCGGCGTCGATCGCGGCGAACACGTACTTCGGCTGGAAGTGGATGTCGGCGATCACCGGGAGCTGGGACTTCTTGGCGATCGCGGGCAGCGCCAGCACGTCGTCCTGGGACGGGACCGCGACCCGGACGATCTGGCAGCCGGACGCGGTCAGCTCCGCGATCTGCTGCAGCGTGGAGTTGACGTCGGCGGTCAGCGTGGTGGTCATCGACTGCACGCTCACCGGCGCGCCGCCGCCGACCGCGACCGATCCGACCATGATCTGCCGGCTGGCGCGGCGGGGAGCGAGCGGCGGCGGGGGAACGGCGGGCATTCCGAGACTGATGGCGGTCACAAGGCTGTCCTTCGACTCAGTTCAGAGTGATCGGGTTGACGATATCGGCGGTCAGCGTGAGCAGCGTGAACGCCCCGAAGATGAGAATGACGACGTACGTCACCGGCATCAGCTTGAAGTAGTCCACCCGGCCCGGATCGGGCTTGCCGAGGCGCGCGTAGATCCAGGAGCGGATGCGCTCGAACCAGGCGATCGCGATGTGGCCGCCGTCCAGCGGGAGCAGCGGCAGAAGGTTGAAGATGCCGATGAAGAAGTTGAGGACGACCAGCAGGTTGAGCGCGATCGCGTACTCCTGGCGCTCGACCAGTTCGCCGCCGAGCCGGGTCGCGCCGAGCACGCTGATCGGCGTCTCCGGGTCGCGCTCCTCGCCGAGGATCGCGGCCCAGAGCAGCGGGATCTTCTCCGGGATGCGCTTCAGCGACTCGAACGTGTTCTGCACCATGCTGATCACGCCGTGGTACGTGAGACCGAACGCGGCCGACGGACCGGCCACGGTCTTCGGGATGACCGGGCTGATGCCGAGCACGCCGACCGTCTCGATGTCGTCCGGCGTGATGTCCTCGACCGTCTCCACGCCCGAGTCCGGCTTGACCCGCTCGGCCAGCGGGATGACGACCGTGGCGGTCTGCGCGGCGCCGTCACGCTCCCACGTGAGCGTGGTCGACTTGCCGCCGGCCGCGCGGATCAGCCCGCTCATCTGGCCCCAGCCGGTCACCGCCGCGCCGTTCACCGCGGTGATCACGTCACCGGGCTGGAGGCCGGCCTGCTTCGCCGCGCTCGGCGCGCCGGTCTCCGGGTCGCAGTCGACCCGCCGGCCGTCCACCACCACGATCTTCGGGGTGGCGCACGGGCTGACCGCGGCCACCTCGGGCCGCACCTCGTCGGCGCGCGCCGGGTCGCTGAACGGGATGAACGCGAACGTGCCCCAGAGCAGCACGGTGCCGAGCGCGAAGTGCATCGCGGAGCCCGCGCTCATCACGATCGTCCGCTTCCAGAGGGCCTGGCGCCACATCGCGCGCGGCTCGTCCTCCGGCTCCACGTCGTCGTCCTGCGGGACCATGCCGACGATCTTCACGAACGCGCCGGCCGGGATGGCCTTCACGCCGTACTCGATCTCGCCGCGGCGGAACGAGAACAGCGTCGGGCCGAAGCCGATGAAGAACCGGGTGACCTTCATCTTGAAGGCCTGCGCCGACCACATGTGGCCGGCCTCGTGCAGGGCCAGCGAAATGATCAAGCCGATCGCGAAGACCAGCACGCCGACCCAGAACATCCAGCTCATGCAGCTCCCCCGGTCCGGGACGCCGGGCGCCCGGCGATGATTTCTCGGGTGCGCGTGCGCGCCCACGACTCAGCGGAAAGTACGTCGTCGACGGTACCCGGTTCCCCGAAATCGGGGGCCTCCGCGAGAACGTCACGAACGGTGTCCACGATGCCCAAGAACGGCAGATCGCCCTGTGCGAACGCGGCCACGCACTCCTCGTTCGCCGCGTTGTAGATCGCCGGACGGCACCGGCCCTCCCGGCCGGACCGCTTGGCCAGCTCCACCGCGGGGAAGGCCTCGTCGTCCAGCGGCTCGAACGTCCAGGCGCTCGCGGTGGACCAGTCGACCGGCTTCGCCGCGCCCGGCACGCGCTCCGGCCAGCCCAGGGCCAGCGCGATCGGCAGCCGCATGTCCGGCGGGCTGGCCTGGGTGAGCGTGGAGCCGTCCACGAACTCGACCATCGAGTGGATCATCGACTGCGGGTGGACGACGACCTCGATCCGGTCGTACGGAATGCCGTACAGCTCGTGGGCCTCGATCACCTCAAGGCCCTTGTTGACGAGTGTGGCGGAGTTCATGGTGATGACCGGGCCCATGTCCCACGTCGGGTGCGCCAGCGCCTGCGCCGGCGTGACGTCCCGGAGGTCGTCGCGTTTCTTGCCGCGGAACGGGCCACCGCTCGCGGTCAGGATCAGCTTGTGCACCTCGTCCGCGGTGCCGCCGCGCAGGCACTGGGCCAGCGCGGAGTGCTCCGAGTCGACCGCCACGATCTGGTCCGGGCGCGTGATCGCGGCGCGAACCAGCGAGCCGCCGGCGACCAGCGACTCCTTGTTGGCCAGCGCGAGCGTGCGGCCGTGCCGAAGCGCGGTCAGCGTGGGCGCCAGGCCCAGCGAGCCGACCACGCCGTTGAGCACGATGTCGCAGGGCAGCGCGGCCAGCTCGGCCATCGCGTCCGGCCCCGCCACAATTTTTGGGATCTTGAAGTCACCGCTGGTCCAGCCGCGACGGGAAGCCTCCGCGTAGAAGGCGAGCGTCAGATCCTGCGCGGCCGTGGCCTTCGCCACGCCGACCACCTCGACGCCGAGCTGCAGTGCCTGCCGGGCGAGCAACTCGACGTTGCCGCCGCCCGCGCCGATCGCCACCACCCGGAAGCGCTCGGGATTGCGCTCCACGATGTCGATGGCCTGCGTGCCGATAGACCCGGTCGAACCGAGCAGAACGATGTGCCGAGACGAACTCACGCCCCCATCATCCCCCACGTTCCCTGGAAGCCCGCTGACCGCCCGCCGCTCACTCGTCCACCAGCTCAACCGGGTCGACCGCGAACTCGAACGGTTCCGTCATCATGAACGCGCTGCCGGCCTCCGCCCGGACGACCGGCCGGTAGGCCTCGCCGTCGCGCTCGTGCAGGATCAGCCCCGGCCCGCGCCGTTCTCGGCAGTCGAGCACGAGGTAGTGGGTGAAACCGGCGGCCGCGTAGGCACGCGGCCGGTCGATCAGTCCTGGTCGATCACCCGCGATCACCTCCCCGACCAGCAGAACGTGCTCGGACGCCACGGCGGCCCGGTCTCCTCCGCGCTCCCGCAGCACCACGATGTCCGGAACGAACAGATCAAACTCTGAAATCACATTGATCCGCAGGTACGCGAGGAGTCCGCGCTCCCACAGCCGGGTGATCAACTCGAACTCGGCCGTGGCGCAGTCGACCGGCCGTGCCTGGGAGTGGCCACGACGCTGCCGCGGTAGACCTCAGTGCGAGGCCCGTTGTTCGCCGGCATCAGCTCCAAGGCGAGATCCGCGGTCCAGACGCGGTCGTCGAGGCGGGCGATGACATCGAAGTCGCGCTGCGGCGGCTTTACCACGTCGCCGACCGTAGCGTGCGAAGGGTCTGAGCGGGGAACAGGTAAGTCCATGGGGATCTTTCGGCCGCTGAAGGGGCGGGATCTGGCGCTGCATGCGGCGGCGATCACGTTCTATGGCGGAATCGCGGTGGTGCCGGTGGCGTTGCTGGCGATCTGGGCGGCGAGCATCCTGGCCGGGGCGGACGGGATGCGGGCGCTGGCGAACCCGGCGATCGACGCGCTACCGGACCGGATCGGGGCGGACCGGGCGGCGGCCGGGTTGCTGGAGGCGGGGCTGGGGCTGACTCCGGGACTGGCGCTGGCCGCGCTGCTGCCGGCCACGTTCTACGGCGAAGGGCTGCGGCGGGCGTTCGTCTCGGTGGCCGGGCCGCGGGAGTCGCTGGCCGGGTGGCGCGGCCGCGTGCTGCTGCTGCCGATCCTGGTGGCGTCGCCGGGGCTGCTGGCGGCGGCGCTGGCGTGCGTGCCGTTCGCGGCCCGGCTCTTCGATCAGGGCGGGTGGGCGCGGTTCGGCGGGATCGTGGTGTCGTTCACGGCGGTGTGGCTGGTGCTGACGCCGGTGCTGATCTGGGTTTATCACGGGCTGGCGCCGGGGCGGGCGCCGGGCTGGGTGCGGACCGTGCTGGTCGGGTCGTTCACGGCGGCGAACCTGTCGGGGTTCCTGCACGGGTTCATCCTGTTCTGCGCGCTGCCGCTGGATCTCGGGCTGCCGTTCGGCGGGCTGGACATGGTGGGCGGCGTGGTCGCGGTGGGGCTGTGGCTGTACCTGTTCCACGTGATCGTGCTGGCCGGGTTCGCGGCCAGCCGCGCCGGCTCCCGGCACGCGACGCCGGACCCGGCGACAGCATCCGAGCCGGACCAAGCAACAGAACCGGCCCAGACGGCAGAACCAGCCGCAGCGGCAGAACCCGACCAACCAACAGAACCGGCCAAGGCGGCAGAACCAGCCGAAGCAGCAGAACCACCCCAAGCAACAGAACCGGCCCGGACGGCAGAACCAGCCGAAGCGGCAGAACCGGGCCAAGCAGCGGAGCCGGCAGCAGGGCCCGCCATTCCGGCAGGGCCGACGGTGACTCCACAGGCGACGGGTCCGGAGAACACGGCGGCACGGCGCCCGCCGGCGGCGACAGCGCCCCGGTCGTAGCCGATGCCGCAGGCCCGGAACGTGGCGGCATCGGGGACGGTGCCGGAAGGGACGGCCCGGGCCGGGGGCGCGGGCGGCGCCGGGGGCGGGCGGCGTCGGGCCGCGGCGTCGGAGGGAGTGCGGGCGGGACGGGCGCTCGCTTTCCGGACCCTCGAATGATCTTGATCTGGTTCTAGGGAGCGGCGCGCCGACCCGCCGGGTGCGGACCGCCACCGTCGCGGAGATCAAGGCGGTCGCCCGGCGGCTGCTGGTGTCCGGCGGGCCCTCGGCGATCTCGCTGCGCGCGATCGGGCGCGAGATGGGGATGACCGCCCCCTGCGCTGTATCGATACTTTCCCGGCCTGGACGCGCTGGTCGGAGCGCTGTCGGCGGATCTGTTCGCGGAGCTGACCGCGGCCGTGCGGACCGTGCGGGACGAGTTCGCGGGCGAGCCGCCGATGGTGCGGCTGACCGGGATGGCGCACGCGTTCCGGCGGTGGAGCCTGGCGCATCCGCGGGAGTTCGCGCTGATGTTCGGCGGCGTGCGCGAGGAGTGTGACAGCTCCGGGTTCGCCGCGCTGTTCCTGGAGGAGCTGTCCGGCCCCACGGACCTGCTGGTGCTCGCGTGGAGCCGGGTGTTCGGGCTGCTCGCGCTGGAGGTCTTCGGGCACGTGCGGTGGGACTCGGAGCCGCTGTTCGCGAGGGAGCTCGATCTCCTCACGGAGGCGCTAGGCTCGCGGCCATGACGACCTCGCGGGCCGATGTGATCATCGTGGGTGCCGGGCACAACGGGCTGGTCTCCGCGATCCTGCTGGCCCGCGCGGGTCTGGACGTGGTGGTGCTGGAGGCGTCGGACGTGATCGGCGGCGCCGCGCGCACCGAGACGCCGTTCCCGCGGGTGCCCGGTCTGCGGCATTCGACCGGGTCGTACCTGCTCGGTCTGATGCCGCCGGAGTTGCTCCGCACGCTGGACGTGAGGATTCCGGTGCTGCGCCGCGACCCGCACTACTTCCTGCCCACGCCCGACGGGCCGTACCTGCTTTTCGGCCGCGACCGCGAGTCGACCCGGGCGCAGATGACGTCGTTCTTCTCGGCCGCGGACGTGGCCGCGGACGACGCGATGCAGGCGGAACTGGCCGCGCTGCGCGACGATCTGGCCCCGGCCTGGCTGGCCCCGCCGATGCCGGTCGAGGAGACCGCGTCCCGCTACATCCGGCCCTCGCTTCAGTCGGCCTTCGTCGACCTGGTGCGCGGTTCGGTGGCGGACTATCTCGCGCGGTTCGATTTCGCGTCGGAGCTGCTCGTCTCCATGTACGCGGTGACCGACGGCCTGTCCGGGCTCAACGCGGGCCCGGACGATCCCGGCACCGGCCACAACTTCCTGGCCCACAACATGTGCCGGCTGCCCGGCGCGGACGGCACCTGGATGATCGCCGAGGGCGGGATGGGCACGGTCTCCGCCACGTTCGCGGCCGCTGCGCGGAATTCAGGAGCCACAATCCTCGTGGGTACGGAGGTGAGCGCGATCACCGTCGACGGAGGCGCGGTGTCCGGCGTGACGCTGGCCGACGGCCGAGCCGTGACCGCGCCCGTCGTGCTGGGCGCGTGCGACCCCTACCGGCTGATGTCCCTGGTCCCGGCCGGCGCGCTGCCGCCGGCGCTGGTCTCGCGGATGGAGGCGGTGCGCCGGCCCGGGACGACGCTGAAGGTCAACCTGGCGCTCTCCGGGCTGCCGGACTTCTCCTGCCTGCCGCCGGGGTCGCCGAGCCCGTTCGGCGCCACGATCCACCTGCTGCCCGGTTCGTCCGCCGGTGGCGCGCCGATGCGGTCGCTGCGCCGGATGTGGGCGTCCGTGGTCGCGGGGGAGCTACCGGACGAGCCGACCATCGAGTGGTACCTGCACACCACCGTGGACCCGTCGTTGCAGGACCCGGCGGGACACCACTCGTCCGCGCTGTTCGTGCAGTCCGTGCCGTACGCGCTCGCCACCGGCACCTGGGAGGCGGCGCTGCCGTCCTACGTGGACCGGCTGCTGGACATCTGCTCTGCTTACGCGCCCGGCACCCGCGACCTGGTCGCGGACGTGGTGCCGCTGACCCCGCCCGGCATCGAGTCCCACTTCGGCATCACCGGCGGCCACATCCACCACGTCGACAACACGGTGTCCTTCACCGACCGGATGCCGTACGCGACCGGCCTGGACGGCCTGTATGCGGGCAGCGCGGGCACGTTCCCGGCCGGCAGCGTGATCGGCGCGGCCGGCCACAACGCAGCCCGGGCGATCTTGTCCGACCTGGGCAGATAAGGAGCGTCAGTGCGGCCTGCCCGGCACCGTCAGTCGCCGGGCCGCTATCGCGTGCAGCACGAACTCCGCCGCGTTCGCGGAGGCAGCGTCACGATTCGAGTCGTTCCTGTTCTCGTCACCCCAGTCGGAGATGCCCCGGACCGCGGCCCAACCCGTCCGAGATCCGGACACCACGCCGGCGAGCACGTGGACCTCCATGTCGGCGCCCTCCGCGTCACGATGACGGCTACGCAGGTCGTCCGTGCTACGCGCGGCCCGGTGCAGCTTTCCCGAACCGACCATCGGGCCGAAGTGGACCTCCGCACCCGTCCAGCCGTCGGTCGCCGTCACGAACGCGCCGAGCGCCTCCGGCGACGCGTCCGCACGACCGGCGCGCTCACGCAGCCGGAGGCCGTCCCCGTCCGCGCTGACCTCCTGATGGTCGTCGTTGCGCGCCTGGGTGCAGACGACGATGTCCGCGAGCCGCTGACGGTCTGGTTTCAGGCCGCAGCACTTGCCGACCAGGATCAGCAGGTCGGGCCTCCAGGCCCGGACCACTTCCCGGCCGGCGACGGCGACCGATGACGGGGAGTGATCTCCTCCGATGGCCGTCAGCAGCATCACGTCGGCGCCACCGAGCGTGCCCAGGTCGAGGACCGCGTGACCGTTGCGGGTGCCGGGCTCCGGGACGAGCCCGTGCCGATCCCGCGCCACCCGGAGCGTCGCCTTCTGCTCGTCCTCCCGCGCGACGACCAGCAGGATCTTCGTGCGCCCACCGACCCGCCCCGCGTGGTCGTCGAAACGTCGGTTCAGCCGGCGCAACGCCTGCCAGCCCTGGCTGACCGCCACGCCGATCACCAGAATTCCGGTCACCGCCAACACGGTCATGAGATATCCGAGGACAGTCGCGCTGAACGTCGCGGGCCGAAGACCCTCGGGGTCGCGCGCGACCAGCTGCCACACCAGCCAGTGCAGGGCGTCCGCGTACCGAATGGGTCGACCGGCACATTCGTCGCCGCAGGCATCCCGCTCCCAGCCCGCGACCAGCCGCGCCAGCATCAGGATGACGGCCGCGCAGCCACCGGCGTACCAGAAGACGAATCCGCCCGTGTTGAACGTCCTCAAGGGCGGCTCCGGGACCTGGTCGTACGGCTCAAGCGTCACGAGATCCGCATCCTCGCCGAACGGCAGACTCACCCGGCGCTGCCGCAGGAGGGCCGCGCGCATCGCCGTCGTCGTCGCCCCGCCCGGCAGTAGCACCGCGGTCTCCGTCACCGGGACGTCTTCCGGCTGGGTACCGACCTGGGCGCTCACCTGCTCGGTGCGCTGAATCAGCAGTTCGCGGAGTCGCTCGGAGATCTCGCGCAACAGCAGACCTGCCCGTGCCGGATCAGTCTCGTGGCACAGCCGAACGGACCATTGCTTGGGCGCCAGCACCTCGGCGGGCGTGCTCCGTCCCGTGACAGTCCGAACGATCGAGGCTGTCATCGTGACGATGCCGCCCAGCATGCATCCGGCGATATAGACAACGCCGAGCAGCACAAGCACGATCGCGGGTACCGCACCGGCCAGGAAAACGACCGGGACGGCGAGCGCCATCGCGGACAGCGGGGGCACGACGAAGCAGAGCAGTTCCCACTGGCGATCGACCACACGCAGGAGCAGCAGCCGGATGCCGCCCGCCGCGATCGGCCAACCCTGGCCGATCGGCGGCTCGAGCGTGGCGAAGCTGTCCGGACCGAGCCAGACCAGTCGTCGCTCTCGCTCGGCGACGTAGAGTCCGATGGCCAGCGGCCCACGGGCACGGAACAGGCCGAGGGCTCCGCGTGGCCGTGCCGCCCGCTCCGCGGAAGGGCCGAGTTCAGCCGCGTGCACCGCCGCCGCGGCCGCTCGGCACTCCGCGAAACCGGGACCGCCGGCGCTGATCACAGAACTCGCTCGACGTTGGACGTGGCGAACGCCCGGACCAGCTGTCGCTGACTCTCGAACAGTGAGCCGGATGCGCGGGAGATCGTGTAGTGCGGCATATCGCCTCGTTCCAAGGGGGTTCCGGAACTCGCCGGCGCCATCAGGTACGGCGATGTCAGCATCAGGGCGTGCGGCTCGTCGAGATCGATCGCCAGGCACGCCATGCCGGGGTAGTCGTCCGTCTGCAGCACTTCCAGGCGATCGGTCACGTTCCCGTGCCGGGATTTGAAGGTCCGCAGGCAGCCGAGGGCCTCCGTGGTCTTGCCCACCAGATCCTCTCCCCGCTGCCGGGAAAGCAAAGCCGTGGCTTCTGACCTGGGATTCATCAGCACAATACGGAACGTGCCACCCCGTTCCAAGAACGTCAATACCGCATCACGAAAGTGCGCGGGCCGTTCCGTGGTGACGAGATATCGGGAGGACGTCCGCACGGACGTGCCGAGGTCGATCACCTCCGAGGCGGCCGCCCGGATCATGCGAGCCTTCTCGAACTGACTCGGGCGCTCGACGTACGCACGTACCGGCACGGCACCGCTCAGCCCACGCGACGCGAGCCAGACCGCCGCCGGACGAACATCGTGTGCGAGCAGGTAGACACCACGTCCTTCGAAGGTGCCGACCGGCTCGAAACGGTCCGCGTCGGGCCCGGCGACGCGCACGACGTCCTCGAAAACGGCCGCGGTGTCCGGCGGGGCAGCCTTCTGGAGGTGCGCCGCGAAGTGCAGGTCCGGCGAGTGCAGCAGGTCCCGGAACTCCGGCCCGCGGTAGCGCAGGACTCCCCGGTGCGCGGCCAGGCGCAGGCTGAGCCGCCCGGCCACGCCGAGCTGGGCGAACTCGTCGCGCAGGTGAGGCAGATCCAGAGTGAGCAGGCTCCGCAGGAACTCGAGTGTCACGTCCCGGGCGATGCTCTCCTCATCGTCGTGTACGACGATGAGTCCTCCGTCGCCGGCCCAGTGCCAGACGCACGCGAATTGCGCGCGATTCCGGTCGGCGATGTGCGCGAGCCGTGAGGCGATCTTGTGGTGCAGAAGATCGAATCCACGCGTTGCGCGATCACGTGGGTTGCCGGCCACGATGGTCGAGTAGCCCGCCGCGTCGACGAAAATCAAGAATGCGTTCTCGTAGGCCGCCCCGCTCGTCAGCTGATCCATCAATCCACTGTGCCGACGATCGGCCGCGGTGGCCACTCCGCGAGCCGATCCCCCGCGCCTGTTCGGGAAGGATCATCGATACGGCTGTCTTCTCGCGGCAAGCACCGAACTCACGCCGGCGCACGGGGCGGCCGGGTCACGCGGACCACCCCGGCGATTTTCGAAACCACCCGCGGACGTGCAGGGAGGCCGCCCGCGGCCGACCGGTGCCCGCGGGAGCATGCCCGACGTCACCACGCCGGAAGCGGGAAACGATGTCTAAGGTCTTGAATGTGCCGGTGGCCGGGCCATGAAGGATGTCTTGTCGCCGGTGGAGAAGCCGCAACTGCGGTAGAAGGCGTGGGTGGCCGGGTTGCGGGAGCCGGTGGCGAGCATGGCCTTGTAGCAGCCGGCGGACCAGGCGGCGTGCAGCGTCGAGGCCATCAGGCGTTTGCCGAGGCCCTGGCCGCGCAGATGCTCGTCGACGACCACGTTCTCGATGATGGCGTAGGGCGATGCGGAGCGGCTGAGGTTGGGGATGATGTTGAGGTAGGTGGTGGCGGCGACCGTGCCGGCGTGCTCCCACACGAAGAGGTGCAGGCCCGGGCTGTCGAGTATTCGCTGGTAGGCGACGCGGTCGGAGCCGTCGGTCAGGATCGGGTCGCCGGGGTGGAGCTGGCGGTAGAGCCGGATGATGGCGTCGAAGTCGGCCGCCGTCGCCTCACGGAACATGGGGCGAGTCCGCGTCGAGGATGTTGGACAGGCGGGCATGGCATTCGGCGACGAAGGCGGGGAACGTGTCCCGGTAGTAGGCGATGCCGCTGACGCCGACGATGATCGCCCAGGCGCGGGCCCGCTGCCAGGTCGCGTCGTCGATGTCGAGGGCGGCGCGGTACGCCTCGCGGGCCTCGGCGGGCAGGTCCCAGGTGGGGGCGTGCTCGGCGTCCGGGTGGCCGACCGCGAGGCCGGCGAAGTCGATCACGGCGTGCAGGGTGCCGTCGCGGGCCAGCAGGTTCGTGGGTTTGAGGTCGACGTGCAGCAGGACGTGCGGGCCCGGCGGGTCGGGCAGCGCGAGCGCGTCCCGCCACATCCGCTCCAGCGTGTCCAGGCCGGGGACCAGACCGGCGCAGTCGGCGAAGCCACGGTCCACCCAGTGACCGGCGTCGCGCAGCAGACCGCCGCGGTAACCGGCCAGGTCGCCGGCCCGGACCGCGCCCATCGTGCCGAGACCGTGCAGCGTGCGGACGAAGCCTGCCAGGTCGCGGCCGAAGGCGGCCCAGTCGTGGACCGTGTCCGGGGCGGCCTCGGCGCCGTCGATCCAGCGGTAGATCGCCCAGGGCAGCGGGAAGTCGTCCGACGGCGAGCCCTGGTGCACCGGTTCCGGGACGGTGAGCGGCAACAGCGGGGCCAGGCGGGGCAGCCAGGTCTGCTCCTTGCGGAGCATGCCCGCGTTGTGTGCGTTGCGGGGTACCCGGACCAGTAGGTCGTCGCCGAGGCGGAACATGGTGTTGTCGGTGCCGGCGCCGGCCCGCTTCAGCGGCAGGTCCGCCCACTCCGGTCGCTCCCGCGCCAGCAGCGACCGGATGATCGACTCATCGACCGGGATCTCGTCCTCATGCAGTGCCACGGCCGCGATCATCGCGGGACCCGCCGCGCCCGGCAAGCGATTTGCCGGCCGCGCCCGGCACAACGATCTGCCGGGCGCGAGCGGCGGTCAGGCGCTCTTGCGGTCCGCGCGGATCTTGTGGCCGACCGAGGTGAGGCAGCGGCCGGACGGCAGGTCGAAGCGCCAGCCGTGCAGTTGGCAGGTGAGCTGGTCGCCGTCGACGATGCCGAAACGGCTCAGGTCGGCCTTGAGGTGCGGGCAGCGGCGCTGCACCTCCCAGTCGCCCAGCTCGATGCTCTCCGCCTCGACCGCGCGCTCGTGCTCGTCGTACCAGCCCTCGGCGTACTGCAGGCGCTCGGTGGAGAGGCACTTGAAGAACGCGTAGACGAACTCGTTGTACTGCCCGATGCGGGCCGCGGAGAAGCGGCAGGAGAGGAAGAGCGAGTTGACCCAGTCGACCTCACCGGTGAAGAGCAGGTGCTCGATCAGCGCGCGCTCGGTCTTGAAGCGGTAGCGGACCTTCTCGTCCGCGTAGTGCCGGACCTGCTTGCCGGGGAAGTCGACCACGATCGACTCGATCGACTCGCCGTCGTAGCCGACCAGGTCGAAGCGGACCGGGCCGCCGACCCCCTTGGCCATGTAGATCGACTCTTCGAGCAGCGGCTCGATGCGGCGCTTCATCTCGGCGAGCACGTCGATCTCCGGGTGCCGCCAGGACGCCTTCTCGGCCTCGATGATCGGGCGCTTGCGCTCCCGCATCTCCTCCAGGTGGGCGACCTTGTTCGCGAAGAACTCGTCGACCGGCACCGGGTGCGTGGTCTCGATGCCGCCCTCCGCGTTGAGCACCGACTCGGAACCGGGCAGCAGGACCACGCCGTTGGTGCCGCCGACCTTGGCATATTCGGTGAGGAACACGCTCTGGTCCGGGAAGATCGCACCCTCGTCACCGAAGATGTCGTTGAACTGGTAGAGCGAGTCGTCCAGGAAGCACGGCGGGCCGGCGATCGGGAAGACGTGGTCGGCCTTCAGGTCGTCGATGTAGCGCCAGGTGCGGTCGAACTGCCGCTCGCGCTTCTGCTTGCCGAACGCGCGCTTCGCGGCCTCGGGCAGCTCGTAGACCATCGGGTACCAGATCGCGCCGGAGAACTGCAGCATGTGCGCGTGCACGTGACCCAGCTCGGCGAAGCGCGACAGGTCGGACGGCCGGGCGTCGTTCTGGTTGAGCAGGCGGACGCCGTCGTACTCCACCCATAGCGAGGAGTCGCCGATCGGGCCGTCGGTCGGCGAGATCAGCGCCTGGATCATGATCTTCAGGCCGCCGTCGAGCTCGACGACCTCCTCGTTCCTCGTCTTGATGAAGCTGCGGAAGCCCAGCTCGCGCAGCTCGTCCTCGAGCTCGCTGGTCGGGTATTCGGGCAGCAGCACGGCGGTCTTCTTCGACACGAACCGCTTCAGGTTCTCCGCGTCGAAGTGGTCCCGGTGCAGGTGCGAGACGTAGAGGTAGTCGACCTGGCCGAGCGACTCCCAGTCCAGCTGCGAGTTGTCCGGAAAGGGGAACCACGACGCGAAGAAGGCGGGGTTCACCCACGGATCGGTGAGGATGCTTCCGGCCGCGGTGTCGATCCGCATGCTCGCATGACCGGTTCCCGTCACTCGCACGGCAGGGCTCCCTTAAGCTACGACGGTCGGTGGTTCGGGCCAGACGTTACCGGACCCGCGAGGACCGCCTCCGGTGCGTCGGCGAAGAGGCTGGCTGCGTCACAGGAGGCTTGCTGCATCGGCGGCATCCAGCGCATGTCAGACTAACCGCGGATGTGAACGCACAGCGCGAGGAAGGACCCACAGTGGCGGATAGCGAGCCGGTGGTCGCACCCGATCAGCTCAAGCCCGGCAACCGCAGGGCGGGACGCATCCTCGGGGTGCTGACCATCGTGGCCCTGCTGGCGTGCACCTTCGGGAACCACGAAGGCAACATCGAGAACATCTTCCTGTACGTCTGCGCGGCCGGCATCGCCGTCACGCTCATCGGCGACGTCGTCCTCCGCCGCGCCGGCCTGCGGGAATAGCTACTCAGCCTTCGGCGGATTAAAAGATCAAGCCCGCTCCCACGGTACGCCGGGGAGGCGGGCTGATCTGCTATCTCGGGCTTCTCTGTTCTCTCGGGCTTCTCAGTTCCGGCTTCTACAGTGGCCGGCTTCTCAGTGGCGGCTTCTCAGTGGCCGGCTTCTCAGTGGCCGAGCAGGATGTCCTTGACCTCCTTGAGCGCGGCGTCCACCTCGGCCTCGAAGTAGCCGCCCGGCACCAGGCCGAACTGCAGCGTGTCCAGATCGTTCTCGTTCACCGGCATCGGGCCGCGGCCGGACATGGCCGTGAGGATGCCCTCGAACAGCCGGTCCACCTGGTCCGGGTCGTAACCGCTGCCGAACCGCCGCGGCTGGAACGTGCGGCGAAGATGGTCCACGCGCTGCAGGTCACCGCCGGGGCCACCACCCATCGGTCCGCCGGGGCCGGGGCCGCCGGGGCCCATCGGCGGCGGACCGCCGAAGCCGCCCGGGCCGTCGCCGTAGCCGTCGTCGTAACCACCGCCGGGCGGAGGGATCGGCGGGCCGCCGAACGCGCCGGGCGGAGGCCCGCCACGGCCGGGAGGCGGGCCACCGGGGCCACCGCCCATCGCGGGCGGACCGGGCTGCGGCTGGTTGCGGGGGCGCCGCTCCAGCTCGGGCAGGCGGATCTCCGCGGTCATGTCCATCTTGCCGTGGCGGCCGGGCTCGAAGCCGGGGAAGCCACCGCTGGGCGCGTCGAAGCCGCCGCGGTCGCGCGGATCGCGGGGATCACGCGGGTCGTCGTACGGGTTCTGCTCGTAGCCGCCGGGTCCCATGCCGCCGGGGCCGGGACCCTGAGGTCCGCCGGGGCCCTGCGGTCCGCGCGGGCCGGGGCCCATGCCACCCGGGCCCATGCCACCCGGGCCGGGGGCCTGAGGTCCACCGGGGCCCTGAGGGCCGCCCGGGCCCTGCGGACCGCCGCGGGGCGGGAGGTCGAAACCCCCGGTCCGCGGGTCGTCGCGCGGCGGGAGGTCGAAGCCGCCGGTCCGCGGGTCCTCGCCGAAGCCGCCGCGGTCGCGGGGGTCGCGCGGGGGCGGACCGCCGAAGCCGCCGGTGCGCGGTTCGTCGAAGCCGCCGCGGTCACGGGGGTCACGGGGGTCGCGCGGGGGCGGACCGCCGAAGCCGCCGGTGCGCGGTTCGTCGAAGCCGCCGAACGAGGGGCCGTCGTCGAAGCGGCCGGCGCCGGCCGGGACACGCCCGGGCGGCGGGCCCATCCGATCCGGGGGACCCATGCGATCGGGCGGGCCCATCCGATCCGGGGGACCCATCCGGTCAGGCGGACCCATGCGATCGGGCGGACCCATCCGGTCAGGCGGACCCATGCGATCGGGCGGACCCATGCGATCGGGCGGACCCATGCGGTCAGGCGGGCCCATGCGGTCAGGCGGGCCGAAACCGGGGCCGTCCGGGCGGCCGGGGCCGTCGAAACCGCCGGTGCGCGGCTCGTCGAAGCCGCCCTGGCCGTCGAAGCCGTTGTCGAAACCGCCCGGACCGTCGAAGCCACCAGGGCCGTCGAAGCCACCGGGGCCGTCGAAACCGCCCGGACCGTCGAAGCCGCCGGGGCCCGGGCCGAAGCCGGCGCCGCTGTGCGCGCCGGGGCCGCCGCTCATCCTGTCCGGCGGGCCCAGTCGGTCGGCACCGGCCGGGACGCGCTCGGGCCCACGGGCGCCGCCGCGCTCGTCGAGCTCGGCGAGCTGCCGCTCCACCCGGTCCAGGTGCAGGTCGACCTGCCACTCGTCGTAGCCGCCGAAGCGCACTCGGAAGACGACGTCGTGCACCTCCTGCGCGGAGACCGGCGGGCCGCTCTGCTCGCCCGCGAGCGTGGCCTCCACCCGGTCGAGGAAGGTGTCGACCTCCTCCACCTTGTAACCGCGGCGAAGCGCGCGCCTGCGGAAACGCTGCCCCTGACTCGTCACTGTGTCTCCTGGTCCTGGTTCGCTCGCTCGGCGCCGGCGGGCGCCTTCGCACGCGCGGCCGTCAGTGAACCTCGTTCATCGCGGCCCCGAGCCCGGCGGCCGTGAAGAGCGTCCATCCGTGCGACGCCAAGACGTACATACCCGTAGGAGGGAGGGTTCATCGTGCCTCCGCGCCGTCGACCGTGCTCGCCGCGAGTTGGCCGCAGGCGCCGTCGATCTCCTGACCCCGCGTGTCGCGAACCGTGGTGGAGATGCCGGCCGCGCGGAGGCGGCGGACGAACTCACGCTCGACCGGCTTGGGACTCGCGTCCCACCGGCTGCCCGGCGTGGGGTTGAGCGGGATGAGGTTGACGTGCGCCAGCTTCCCGGCCAGCAGCCGCCCGAGCAGGTCGGCACGCCACGGCTGATCGTTCACGTCCCGAATCATCGCGTATTCGATCGACACGCGCCGCCCCGTGCGCGCCGCGTAACTCCACGCGGCATCCAACACCTCGGCCACCTTCCACCGCTGGTTGACCGGAACGAGTTCATCGCGCAGATCATCATCGGGCGCGTGCAGGGACAGCGCAAGGGTCACGGACAGGTCCTCATCGGCCAGTTTGCGCATGGCCGGAACCAGACCCACGGTCGAAACCGTGATATGCCGCTGGGAAAGCCCCAAACCGTCCGGCGCGGGACTGGTCAGGCGCCGGACGGCGGCGATCACCCGCGGATAGTTGGCCAGCGGCTCGCCCATGCCCATGAACACCACGCGGGACAGCCGCGGCGGGGAGCCGGCCACCGCGCCGCTCGCCGCGACGCCGGCCAGGTAGACGACCTGGTCCACGATCTCGGCGGTGGAGAGGTTGCGGGTCAGCCCGGCCTGGCCGGTCGCGCAGAACGGGCAGGCCATGCCGCAGCCGGCCTGGCTGGACACGCAGGCGGTGACCCGGTCCGGATAGCCCATCAGCACGCTCTCCACGAGCGCGTTGTCGTGCAGCCGCCAGAGTGCCTTGCGGGTGGCGCCGTCGTCGCAGGCCAGCTCGCGCACCGGGGTGAGCAGGTGCGGCAGCAGCTCGGCGCCGATCTTCTCCCGGGCCGCCGCCGGGAGGTCGGTCATCTCGGCGACGTCGCGGACCAGGCGCCCGAAGTAGTGGGTGGAGAGCTGCTTGGCCCGGAACTCGGGCAGGCCCAGCTCCTTGACCGCCGCGCGGCGGGCCTCGGGGTCGAGGTCGGCCAGGTGGCGCGGCGGCATCGCCGGACGACGGCGACGGGGGCCGGCCTGCGCGGGCACGGCGTCGTCGGGTGTCTCCGGGGTGCTGGGAACGACGGGGATGAGAGGAAGGGTCGGGCCCATCACGGTGTCTGCAGCTGCCTCACTACGTCGGGTCATTACGTCGCGGCGGGAATCTCACCGGGGTGGGAACATGGCCGCGACCTGTCCAGTCTCCCACGGTACGGCCGCTCGTAATGCCGCACAGGGTGCCAAAGCTGCGTCTTCGCTCACCTCGCCCCCTCACCGCGAGGGCCGGCCGGCCCTCGCGGCGCGCTCAGGAACCGGGTGCGAGCACGGAGAGCAGCAGGAACGCCGTCGGCAACGCGAACAGGATCGAGTCCAGACGGTCCATCAGGCCGCCGTGGCCCGGGAGCAGATTGCTCATGTCCTTGATGCCGAGATCCCTCTTGATCATCGACTCTGCCAGATCACCGAGCACCGCGGAGATCGTTACGCCGATTCCGAACAGCGCGCCCCACCAGGGTGCCACGCCGAGCAGCAGATAGACCAGCAGCGCACTGCCCAGTGCGGACGCGAGCGCGGAACCGCCGAAGCCCTCCCAGGACTTCTTCGGGCTGATCGACGGCGCCATCGGGTGCTTGCCGAGGAAGACACCGGCCACATATCCGCCGGTGTCGGTGAGAACCACCGCGACGACCGTGACGACCACCCGGGACACGCCGTCCTCCGGGTAGGCGAGCAGCGCCGCGAAGCCGCCGAGGAACGGCACGTAGACCGCGATCAGCGTGGCCGCGGCCGCGTCCCGGAGGAATCCGGACCGGCCGTCGCCGAGCCGCCACAGCATGCTGGCCAGCACGGTCACCAGCAGGCCGAGCGCGAGCGCGTCCGGGCCGGCGAACCAGGCCAGGCCGGCCATCATCACGCCGCCGGCGGTGAGCGGGATGAGCGGTGGCCGGGCGCCACCGACCGCGAGGGCGCGGGTCATCTCCCAGACGCCGACCACGATGAGGGCCGCTATCAGCAGCAGGAAGCCCTCGCGCCACAGGAACAGCGAGCCGGCCAGCACCGCGCCGAGGCCGAGGCTGACGCCGATCGCGGCCGGCAGGTTGCGGCCGGCCGACGGCAGGCTGCGGCCCTTCGCGGGCTCGTCGTCGCCGGACTCGTAGGCGGCCTGGCGCAGCGCGTTACCGGCCGCGGGCGCGCCGGTCCAGGTCGCGCGGCGGCGGCCCTTGACCCGGCGGCGGGGCGGCTCCGGCAGGTCCTCGCCGGCCGGGGCCGGCGACGTGCGGTACGGGTCCGCCTCCCCCGGCCCGGTGGACCATGGGCCCCGCGGACGGCCGTCGCCCACGCGGGGCGCGTCCCGGCCGGGGTGCACCGGCACGTCGGCGCCCGCGCGCGCGTCCGGACCCGGGCGCGCCGGTGCTCCCGTGTGCGCGGGCGGTCCCGGGCGTGCGGGAGTCCCCGGGCGGCCCGGGACCACGGCCGGTGGCGGGCCGGACGGGCGGTCCAGCACGAACTCCGCGGTGGCTCCCGTCTCCGTGCCGGGGGGCGCATAGACGGGCGCGATCGGGTCCCGGCCGCCCGGCCGGTCACGATCCGGGTGTTGATCCGGCCGGAACGGACCGGGCGCGGCACCACCGTGCCGCGCCCGCTGCCGTGCGTCGCGCGCGTCGTCGTACGGGTCGAGGTGCGGCATCAGACCTCGAGCAGCTCGGTTTCCTTGTGCTTGACCAGCTCGTCGACCTGGGCCACGTAGCGGTGGGTGAGGTCGTCCAGCTCCTTCTCGGCGCGGCGACCGTCATCCTCGCCGGCCTCGCCGTCCTTGACGATCCGGTCCAGCTCCTCCTTGGCGCGGCGGCGCACGTTGCGCACCGCCACCCGGCCGTCCTCGGCCTTGCCGCGGGCGACCTTGACCATCTCGCGACGGCGCTCCTCGGTCATCTGCGGCAGCAGAATGCGCAACATCGAGCCCTCGTTCGACGGGTTGACCCCGAGGTCCGAGTCGCGGATGGCCCGCTCCATGGCGCCGAGCTGCGAGGCGTCGTACGGCTTGATGATCGCCATCCGCGGCTCCGGGATGGCGACGGACGCCATCTGCGGGAGCGGGGTGGGCGTGCCGTAGTAGTCGATGATGATCCGGGAGAACATCGCGGGCGTGGCACGACCGGTACGGATGGCGGCCAGCTCGTCCTTGGCGTGCTCGACAGCACGCTCCATCTTTTCCTCGGCCTCGAGGAGCGTATCGTCGATCACCGCTCCGTCGCCTCCTCACTCCTGCTCGGCGGGTGCTGCGTCCAATACCCGGGGGGTCATCCACTGGTCGGGCGGGGACTGTCGCCGCACGTAGCGCGGCGCCTGCCGTACCCCATCATGCTCTTGAATTTGATCTTGCTTTACCCGCCCTAGGCGGTGATCAGAGTGCCGATCTTCTCGCCGCCCACGGCCTTGATGATCGTGTCAGGCCCTTCGGCGCCGAAGACCAGCATCGGCATCCCGTTGTCCATGCAGAGGCTGAACGCGGTCGCGTCGGCCACCCGCAGCCCCTGCTGCAAAGCCTCGGCGAACGTGACGAAGTCGAGCTTGGTGGCGGTCGGGTCGGTCCGCGGGTCCGCGGTGTAGACGCCGTCGACGCCGTTCTTGCTCATCAGGACCACGTCGGCGTTGATCTCCAGCGCGCGCTGGGCGGCCACCGTGTCCGTCGAGAAGTACGGCATGCCGGCACCGGCGCCGAAGATGACGACGCGGCCCTTCTGAAGGTGACGAATCGCACGCAGCGGAATGTACGGCTCGGCGACCTGGGCCATCGTGATCGCGCTCTGCACGCGCGTCTCGACGCCCTCCTTCTCCAGGAAGTCCTGCAGCGCGAGCGAGTTCATCACGGTGCCGAGCATGCCCATGTAGTCGGCCCGGTTGCGGTCCATGCCGCGCTTCTGCAGGTCGGCGCCGCGGAAGAAGTTGCCGCCGCCGACGACCACGGAGACCTGGACGCCGCGCCGGACCACCGTGGCGATCTGGCGCGCGATGGCCGACACCACGTCCGGGTCGACGCCGATGCTGCCGCCGCCGAAGACCTCGCCGGAGAGCTTCAGCACGACCCGCCGGGGCTTGCCGCCCGTCGGTGAGCCCGCCGCGTCCTCCACCGGAACGACCTGCTCGGTCACCACCGTCATGCGACCCGCCTTCCCTCAACCTGTTGTCTCTGACTTACCCGCCGGCGCTGCCACACCGGCACACCACCGTTGCGGTGTGCACCATATGCGACGAGGAGACCGCGGTGCCTGTCGCAGTACACCAACGGCCTCCTCGTGTCACGGCCCTCGGTGCCGGCCCGCCCGGCCGGCACCGCAACGCAAGCCCGGATCAGGCCTGGCCGACCTCGAGCCGGACGAACCGGGTGATCTCGATGCCCGCCTCGGCGAGAACCTGCTTGACGGTCTTCTTGTTGTCGGCGACCGAGGCCTGCTCGATCAGCACGGTGTCCTTGAAGAAGCCGTTGACCCGGCCCTCGACGATCTTCGGCAGCGCGGCCTCGGGCTTGCCCTCCTCGCGAGCGGTCTGCTCGGCGATGCGGCGCTCCGACTCGACGACGTCCGCGGGGACCTCGTCGCGAGTGACGTACTTCGGGCGCATGGCGGCGATCTGCATCGCCACGGCGCGCGCGTCCGCGTCGGCGGCCTCGTCGGACTTGCCGGTGTACTCCACGAGCACGCCGACGGCCGGCGGCAGGTCCTGCGCCTTGCGGTGCAGGTAGACCGCGGTGACGCCGTCGAGCAGCGCGAACCGGTTCACGACGAGCTTCTCGCCGATCTTGGCGGAGAGCTCCTGGACCGCGGCGTCGACGGTGCGGCCGTCGGCCAGCGTGGAGGCCTTCAGGGCCTCCACGTCGGTGGCGCCGGCGCTCGCGCCGTGCTCGACCAGCTCCTGCGCGAACGCGACGAAGTCGGCGTTCTTCGCGACGAAGTCGGTCTCACAGTTGATCTCGAGCAGCGCCTTGCCGGAGTGGGCGACGAGCCCGTTGGCGGCGGTACGCCCGGCACGCTTGCCGACGTCCTTCGCGCCCTTGATGCGGAGCAGCTCGACGGCCTTGTCGAAGTCGCCCTCGGCCTCGGTCAGGGCCTTCTTGCTGTCCATCATGCCGGCGCCCGTGAGGTCGCGCAGCTTCTTGACGTCCGCGGCGGTGAAGTTGGACATGACTCTCTCTTCGATGTCTGTGTCGGCTGGCGGCAGGTGCGGTGCGGGCCTCGCGGCCCGCACCGCGTCGTCTTGCTGAGCTCTACTCGGCGGCAGCGGTGGCCGGCTCGGCGGCCGGGGTCTCGGCGGCCGGGGTCTCGGCGGCCGGGATCTCCGCAGCCGGGGTCTCCGCGGCGGCCGGGGCCTCGGCGGCGACGGCCGGAGCGGCGGGGGCCGCGGCGTCGGCGGCCTTCTTCTCGCCGGACTCCAGGAGCTCGCGCTCCCACTCGGCCAGCGGCTCGTCCGAGCCCACGGCGGTGCCCTGCGGCTTGTCGCCGCCACGGCCGGCGCGGCCCGAACGGGCGATCAGACCGTCGGCGACCGCCGTGGCGACCACGCGGGTCAGCAGCTCGGCGGAGCGGATGGCGTCGTCGTTGCCCGGGATCGGGAAGTCGACCTCGTCGGGGTCACAGTTGGTGTCCAGCACCGCGATGACCGGGATGCCCAGCTTGCGAGCCTCGTCGACCGCGATGTGCTCCTTCTTGGTGTCGACGACCCAGATGGCCGACGGCACCCTCTGCATGTCCCGGAGACCACCGAGCGTCTTGGTGAGCTTGGTCTTCTCCCGGTAGAGCTGCAGGGTCTCCTTCTTGGTGTAACCCGCGGCGGTGCCGGTCAGGTCACCCAGAGCCTCGAGCTCCTTCATGCGCTGGAGCCGCTTGTAGACCGTCTGGAAGTTGGTCAGCATGCCGCCCAGCCAGCGGTGGTTCACGTACGGCTGGCCGACCCGGGTCGCCTGCTCGGCGATGGCCTCCTGCGCCTGCTTCTTGGTGCCGACGAAGAGGATGCTGCCGCCCTCGGCGACGGTGTTCTTGATGTACTCGTACGCCTTCTCGATGTAGTCGAGCGTCTGGCGGAGGTCAATGATGTAGATGCCGTTGCGCTCGGTGAAGATGAAGCGCTTCATCTTCGGGTTCCAGCGACGGGTCTGGTGCCCGAAGTGCACGCCGCTCTCCAGCAGCTGACGCATGCTGACTACAGCCATGGTGAAATGCTCCCTGCGTTGTCCCTGGTTGTGCCGCCGATGCCAGTCGGCTCGGCGCCTGGCGCCCGGTCGCCGGCCAGGGTGGGCCCGTCGCTTCTGCTTGCGCCGAGAACGGGACCAGGGAGGCCGGCGCCCCACGACGGGGAGTCGATGATCACTATCCGTGATCGCCGGCCGCCGTGAAGAAGGCGCGCGAGGTCGACCGCCGGTGGCGGTCGCCAGGGACAAGCATACGCCGCTCCCGGGGTGCCGCCCCGGGAGGGCTCCGTTCCCGGTCCTACCTGGCCGCGATCGCGGCCGCGAGGAGCAGGACGACGCCGAGCGGGAGGTACGCCAGCGGCGGGCGCCACCACGTCCGGTGATCGGCCGCGCGGCCGGTGGTCAGCAGCGCGTAGAGGCCGGCGCCGGTGAGCGGCAGGCTGAGCGCCAGCGCGAGGCCGCTGACCAGGTTGCCGGCCGCCGCGGTGCCGCCGGTGAACCCGTCCAGCAGCAGTCGCAGCGCCGGAATCTCCAGGAGCAGGGCGACCAGGCCGATGGGTACGGCGAGGATGGGCCGCCGGGTGGTGTAGACGCGCTCGGCCGGGCCGAAGGCCTGGGGTGCGTCGCCGGCCGCGGGACTGTAGGGCTGCTCGCCGGGGACCGGGCCGTAGGAGGGCTCGGCGTAGGAGGGCTCGGCGTAGGGCGGCTCGCCGGCGGGCGGGATGAAGGCCGGGGCCGTGGGCGAGTTCGTGGCACCGGGGATCGGCGTCGCGGCGTCCGCGGTCGGGCTCGCCGCGGCCGGGCTCGCGGGCGGGCGGCGCAGGGCGGCGCGGTCCAGGGCCTCGGTGCGGAATCGGGGGACGTCGCCGGTCAGCGGGTACGCCGCGGTGCGGCTCGCGTCCGGCCCGGGTTCGGCGGCCGGGGCGGGATCGGGCGCCGGCGCCGGCGCCGGCGTGACGACCGGCAGCGCCTCAAAGCCGCGTCCGGTGACCGCGTCGTACTCGTAGCCGCGCTCCTGGCCGTGCCGGGAGCGGGGCTCGGGCTGGGCCGGCGCGTCCGGCGTCCGGGTGCGCGGCACGTTCCAGTGGTCGCTGTAACCGGTCGGATCGGTCAGCGGGTCGGAGGCGCGGCGGGGCCGGGCGGCCGCGCGAGGGTCCTCCGCGGGCTCGTCGGCGGCGGGGGTGCGCCAGTCGCCGAGCCACTGCGGTTCTGGTTCATCTGCAAACCGACGTCCATCCACGGTCGGCACCGTATGTCACCGAAACTTCCGGGCGCTACTCCCCAGGCCGATCGCCTACCACAACAACCCCAAGGTCATCCGCGTTTCCACAGGCAGTTCTCCGCCCCACATCCCGATCTTGAGCCGTTGCCCCCGCCGCCGCACCTCACCACGGTGGACCCATGACAACCACAACCCGCGCGGTCGGCGCCTACGGGGAACGAGTGGCGCTGCGGCACCTGGTCGAGGCGGGGATGACCCCGGTCGCCCGCAACTGGCAGTGCCCCGACGGTGAGATCGACATCATCCTCTCCGACGGTGACGAGGTCGTCTTCTGCGAGGTCAAGACGCGCCGCTCCACGACGTTCGGCGCGCCCGCCGAGGCGGTCGGCCGGCGCAAGCAGCAGCGATTGCGGCGCCTCGCCTCCCACTGGCTCGCCGGCGCACCCGGCCACGGCGCCCAGGTGCGCTTCGACGTGGTCGCGGTGACCGCACAGCGCCGCGGCGCGGCCTCGGTCGAGCACGTCCGCAGCGCGTTCTGAGGGCCGCGATGAGCTACGCCAAGGTGTGCTGCGTCGGGCTGGTCGGCGTGGCGGGCCACCTCGTCGAGGTCGAGGTCGACATCGCACCCGGCCTGCCCGGTGTCACGCTCACCGGCCTGCCCGACACCGCGCTCAACGAGGCCCGCGACCGGGTCCGCGCCGCCATCGTCAACTCCGGCGAGGAGTGGCCGAACCGGCGGCTCACCATCAATCTCCTCCCCGCCACGCTGCCCAAGCGCGGCTCCGCCTTCGACCTGGCCATCGCGGCCGGCATCCTCGCCTGCGCGGGCGGGCTGCCGCCGGTCGGCCTGGACGGCGTCGCGATCCTCGGCGAGCTCGGTCTCGACGGCACCGTCCGCCCGATCCGCGGCATCCTGCCGATGGTCACCGCCGCCGCGCATGCCGGCCTCACCCGAGCCGTCGTCCCGCTGCACAACGCGGACGAGGCCACCGTCGTCCCCGGCATGGACGTGCGCGCGGTCGACACACTGCAGCGGCTGATCGGCTTCGTCCGCGGCACGGACACGCTGCTCCCGCCGCCCGGCTCGCCCGCTCCCCCGCCGCCGCCCGGGCCGGATCTGGCCGACGTGGCCGGGCAGGCCGTCGGCCGCCGGGCCATCGAGGTCGCCGCCGCCGGCGGGCACCACCTCGCGCTCATCGGGCCGCCCGGCGCCGGCAAGACCATGCTCGCCGAGCGCCTGCCGTCCGTGCTCCCGGAGCTGGACGACGAGGCCGCGCTGGAGGTCACCGCGGTGCACTCGATCGCCGGCACGCTCCCGCCCGGCGGCCGGCTCATCCGCCGCCCGCCGTTCCAGGCCCCGCACCACACCGCCAGCATGGCCTCGCTGGTCGGCGGCGGCTCCGGCCTGGCCCGGCCCGGCGCGCTCTCGCTGGCCCATCGCGGTGTGCTCTTCCTCGACGAGGCGCCGGAATTCGCCGCGCGCGTGCTCGACGCGCTGCGCCAGCCGCTGGAGTCCGGCCGGGTCACGCTCAACCGCATCGGCGGCACCACCGACTACCCCACCCGCGTCCAGCTGGTCATCGCGGCCAATCCGTGCCCCTGCGCGAAGCCGGCCGGCGACGCCGCCTGCGAGTGCACACCCGGGGCCCGCCGCCGCTACCTCGGCCGGCTCTCCGGCCCGCTGCTGGACCGCCTCGACCTGCGCGTCCGGCTGCATCCGATGCGCGCGGCCGACCTGATCGGCACGGACACGCCGCGCGAGAGCTCCGCCACGGTCGCCGTCCGGGTCGCCCGGGCCCGCGCCGCGGCCGGAGCACGCTGGTCCGCGCAGGGCTGGCGCACCAACGCGGAGGTGCCCGGCGCGGCGCTGCGCAGCCCGCCCTGGCAGCTGCCCCGCCAGGACGTCGACCGCCTCCAGCAGGCCCTCGACCAGGGCTCGCTCACCGCTCGCGGCTTCGACCGCACCCTTCGCCTGGCCTGGACCATCGCCGACCTGGACGGTCTCGACCGGCCCGGCTCCGGCGAGGTCGCGGAGGCCAGCCGGCTGCGCGCCGGGGAGCACGGATGAACGCGCTGACACACCCCGCACCGGCTCGATGCCGGCCCGCACACGACCGCGACGTGCCCGGGAGCCGGGCATGAGCGCGCGGGCGGACCGGCTGGCCCGGGTCGCGCTGAACTGGCTGCTCGAGCCGGGTCACCTGATCGGCTGGGAGATGGTCACGGCATACGGCGCGCCCGAGGCGCTCTGGCGCATCCTGCACGACCCGTCCTGCCACTCCGGCACGCGGAACACGGCCGCCGCACGGATGCGTGCCGGCGACCCGCTGCAGAAAGCGGAGGCGCTCCTCGATCGCGCCGAGCGGGTGGGGGCGCGGCTCATCGTTCCCGGTGACGCGGAATGGCCGGGCCAGGTGGACGATCTGCGCACCATCGACCTGCCCCGCGGGCGCAACCACGTCGATCGCGACACCCGCCCGCCGCTGTGCCTGTGGGCGCGCGGGTCACTGCCGCTCGCCGCGGTGCTGGCACGTTCGGTCGCGGTCGTCGGCGCCCGCGCCGCCACGGAGTACGGGAACCGGATGGCCACGGAGATCGGCTTCGACCTGGCCAGCCGCGGCTGGACCGTCGTCTCCGGCGGCGCGTTCGGCATCGACGGCGCGGCGCACCGCGCCGCGCTACGGGCCGGCGGCGTCACGGTCGCGGTCCTGGCGTGCGGCGTGGACCGGCCCTACCCGGCCGGCAACACCGCGCTCTTCGAGAAGATCACCGAGACCGGCCTGCTGGTCAGTGAGTGGGCGCCGGGCGAGGACCCGCTTCGGCACCGCTTTCTGGTCCGCAACCGGCTCATCGCGGCCGCCACCCGCGGCACGGTCGTGGTCGAGGCCGCCGCCCGCAGCGGCGCGATCCAGACGCTCGGCCGCGCGCACGGCCTGCCCGGCCGCGTCGCCATGGCGGTGCCCGGCCCGGTCGGCTCCGCCATGTCGGTCGGCTGCCACGACGCGCTCCGCCACCAGCCCGGCACCCGCCTGGTCACCGGCGCCGCCGACATCGTCGAAGAGGTCGGCACCATCGGCGCCGACCTGGCACCGCGCCTGCGCGGCACCACCCGCGACCGCGACCACCTCGACGACGAGTCCGCCCGTCTCCTGGAGGCCTTCCAGGCCGGGCGCGAGGCCACACCCGACCAGCTCTCGGCCCGCACCGGCATCGACGCCCGCAGCACCCTGCGCCGCCTGGCCCTGCTCACCGAACTCGGCTTCGTCACCGACCACGACGGCGTCTACACCCTCGCCCGCCGCGGATCGCCATGACCACCGGCCCGGCCCTCTGTGACCAAGCCGGTCCCGGGTCGTGCGCGTGCCGGGTTGACGGTGCGGGGTGCGCGACGGACCGTCGACGGATGGGGAGCAGCGAACCGGCGCGCACGCGCGCCACACAGGACGTGTATGAAGGCCTGCCGCCCGGGATGCGCACGATCGTCGACGAGTTCGCCCACCACCTGGCCACCGTCGAGGACCGGTCCGCGCACACCGTGCGGGCCTACGTGGGCGACGTGGTCTCGCTGCTCGGTCACGCGGCCGGCTCCGGGTGCTCCCGGCTCGGCGACATGGACATCGCCGAGCTGCGCGGCTGGCTGGCCGAGCAGCGTGCGCACGGCGCCGCGCGGACCTCGATGGCTCGCCGGGCGGCCTCGGCCCGGGCGCTCACGGCCTGGGCACACCGCGCCGGCCACCTCGAGCACGACGTGGGCGCGCAGCTGGCCAGCCCGCGGGCGCACCGCACACTGCCGGGAGTGCTCCGGGCGGATCAGGCGGGCGCCCTGGTCACCTCCCCGGCCCGGACCGGGCCGGCCGAGGCCGGTGGCGAGCCGCCCGCCCCCGTGGAGCTCCGCGACCGGCTCGTCCTGGAGATGCTCTACGCGACCGGCACCAGGGTGAGCGAGCTGTGCGGTCTCGATCTCTCCGACCTGGACCGCGCACGCCGGCTGGTCCGGGTCCTCGGCAAGGGCAACCGGGAGCGCTCCGTCCCGTTCGGTGTCCCGGCCGAGCAGGCGCTCGACGCCTACCTGCGGCTCGCGCGCCCCGCTCTGGCCACCGGCGACAGCGGCCAGGCCCTGCTGCTCGGCGCGCGCGGCGGGCGGCTGCAGCCGACGATCGCGCGCCGAATCGTGGCGGACTACGCACGGGCCGCGCAGCTGCCGCACACGACGCCGCACGGGCTACGCCACTCCGCCGCCACGCACCTGCTGGAGGGCGGCGCGGACCTCCGCTCGGTGCAGGAGCTGCTCGGGCACGCGTCGCTGGCGACCACGCAGATCTACACGCACGTGTCGGTCGAGCGGCTGCGCGCCGCGTACCGTCAGGCTCACCCCCGTGCCTGAAAGGCAGCGTCCGCGCCGATCCGCCCTCTACGATCGACGGGTGGGCACTGGTGACGTACGGCCGCCGGACACGATCGCCGGTGCACGACTGCTCTTCTCGCTGGATCCGGCCGTCTCCTACCTCAACCACGGCACGGTCGGCGCGACCCCGATCGCGGTGCAGCGAGCCCAGCAGCGCCTGCGCGACGAGGTCGAGCTCGATCCGATGCGGTTCTACACGCGTGGCCTGCGCGACCGGCTGGGTCACACCCGGCGGCACCTGGCGACGCAGTTCGGCGCGGACCCGGACGGCACCGCGCTGATCCCGAACACGACCGCCGGCGTCGCGATCGTGCTGCAGTCGATGGGTCTGCGGGCCGGCGACGAGATCCTGCTGACCGATCACGGTTACGGCTCGGTCGCGATCGCGGTCGCGCGGGAATGCCGCCGGACCGGTGCCGTGGCCCGCACGGTGGCGGTGCCACTGACCGCGGGCGACGGCGAGGTGGTGTCGCTGCTGCGGTCCGCGTTCACCGACCGCACCCGCTTGCTGATCGTGGACCAGATCGCGTCCTCCACGGTGAAGCTGTTCCCGCTCGTGCCCATCGTGGAGGCCGCACACCGCGCGAACGTGGCGGTCCTGGTCGACGGCGCGCACGCCCCCGGGATGCTGCCGCTGGCGGTCGACGAGATCGGCGCCGACTTCTGGGTCGGCAACCTGCACAAGTGGGCGTTCGCCCCGCGCTCGGTGGCGATGCTGACGGTGGCGCCGCGCTGGCGGGAGCGTATCGAGCCGCTCGCCGCCTCCTGGGACCACGACGACGGCTTCCCCACGAACGTCGAATCCCAGGGCACGGTCGACTACACCCCGTGGTTGTCCGCCCCGGCCGGCCTCTTCGTCCTGCGCACACTCGGCCACGACCGGGTGCGCGCCCACAACGCCACACTGGTCGCCTACGGCCAGCGGGTGATCGGCGCGGCGCTCGGCCTGCGCCCCGCCGACCTGCCCGATCCCGGCGGCGCCGGCATCGCGATGCGCGTCCTGCCGCTCCCGCGCGGCATCGCCACAACCGACGCGGACGCCGTCGCCCTCCGACACCGGATCGCGGACAAGCTCGGCGCCGCGGTCGGCATCAACGCCTGGAACTCCCGCGGCTGGCTACGCGTCTCCGCTCAGGTCTACAACCAGCCGGACGAGTACGACCGCCTCGCCGCCCGCCTGCCGGCACTACTCACGGCCAATTCTTGAAGCTCTCCCGCTTCCGGCGGGTCGGCTTTCGCATGCTCCCGACTCCGTTGCCCATTCGGCATCGGAAGCCGCGAGCCCTGCCCGGAGACCGAAAGCATCAGCCCGAAATTTCGCATTATTTCCGCCATAGCTCGGACAGCGTCGAGCGGAAGCCGGCGTGGTGGTCGTGCTGTCGCGACCACTCATGCCTAAAGGATCATTGACCGACACGAAAGAGAGGTCGAATATCGAAGTCGACCTCTCTTTCGTGTCGGTCAATGAGGCTCTTCGAGGTTAAGCGGGGTTGAGGTGGCCGCGGGATTTTCGGGTGGTGGCGGCGCGGGTGCGTAGGCGTTGGTTTTCGGGGTTGCGGAAGCCGTAGGCGTTGCGGGCGACGGTTTTGATGACGCGGTTGGTGCCCTCGGAGCCGGCGTTGGTGATGCCGGTGTGGAGGAACGCGAGGATCTGCGGCCACCAGGTCTCGATCGTGCGGGCGAGGCGGGTGAGTTCGGGCTGGCCGGAGTCGGCGCAGCGGGTGTAGAAGCGGTGCAGGTGCCGGGTGATGGTTTCGCGGTTCGGGTGGGTGCGGGCCAGGGCGAGGAGGTCGAGGAGGTCTTCCTTGGCGTTCCATGCGGCCAGGATCGGTGTGCTGATCTTGGCTGGCAGGGTGGTGAGGTCGTCGCAGAGTTTGTCGACGCGTTCGGCGCGGAGCCGGCGTGCGGAGCGGGTCAGGCGGTTGCGTAGGTCCCATTCGAGGTCTCCGGCCCGGCCCCGGCGGCCGCGGTGCTGGACGGTGATCCGGCGGCGGACGTCGTTGAGGGCCTGGTGGGCGAGTTGCACGACGTGGAAGTGATCGACGACCAGGATCGCGTGTGGTAGCGCGGTGGTGATCGCGGATTTGAAGATCGTGCACATGTCGATCGCCACGTATCGGACCTGGTCACGCCAATCCTGGCTGCGGGCGGTAAGCCAGTCGATCACGGTCTGGGCGGTCCGGCCCTCGACCTGGCCGAGGAGCCCTTGGCCGCCGGTCAGGTCACACATGCCGACGTGCCACCGGTCCACGCTCGTCTGCCACGCCTGGGTGACCGGGTCGAACTCCCATTTCGGCCGGCCCCGGCGGGTCTCGTCGATCCCCAGCACCTCGACCGGATCGGGCTCGGCGGGCAGCACCGCTGCGGCGTGAGCGGTGAACGCCGCCGCGACGACCGGCCACGACAGTCCGTGATCACGGGCCGATTGCACGACCGTCCGCCCGCCGTCAGCGACTGCGGCCCCGGCCGCGGCGCGGAGCCTGCCGGTCAGTCTCGCCCGGGCCGGGACCTGCCCGACCTGCTCGGTGAACGACACACGCGGACAACTATCGGTCGGGCAGTGCCAGCGGCGTTTACGCCACCGCAACCGCACCGTCCGGCCGGCGACCGGCAGATCCCGCGGCCGGGTCGTGACCCACGCCTTCACCCGCACCGCCTCCTGACCGCAGTCCGGGCAGCAACGCGCCTGCTCACACCCAGTGGACAAGACCACCACCGGCACACCAGCGGCATCCAGCTCGACCCGATCGACGACCAGGCCGTCAAGGCCCAGCAGCCGGGTCGTATCGTTGACCATGCTCGCAGCTCTTCACTTGTGACTATCCGATCTAGACACTCAGATGATCACCGACGAGCTGCGAGCCCGCTACGTCCGGGTCGCCGTCAACACCGCACCCCGCTCAACTTCGAAGAGCCGTCAATGATCCTTTGCGGCGAGCCGCCGCCGAATGGGCAACGGAGTCGCTCCCGCGGGCAACGGTCGTCGCCGGCGCTCCTCCCTAATGCACGATCCGTGGCCGCAAGACCCCGTCGCCTACCGGCCGCAGCCACGGCACGGCCGAACCATGAGACCACCAGGCCGCAGAACCGCCGGACCGCAAGACCGCCGAGGCCGCAAGATCGCCAGCCGCAAGACCGCCGGGGCGTAGGACTGCCAGGCCGCGAGGCCCCGGAGCCGCGAAACCGCCAGGCCGCAAAACCACTGGGCCGGCGAGACCGGCGATCAACGAGACAGCGGGCCGCAGGGCCGCATTCGTCGATGGGAAGTGGTCGGAGCAGCCTGGCCATCGTCGCGCATGATCAATAGGCGCCCTGTTGCCCTGTTGCCCTGCTGCGCTCCGCAGGGCTGCCGGTGGTGCAGTAGGCGGCGGGCAGACTGCGGGCCCGACGACAGCGCTCAGCAGAAGGTCGTCACATGCCGCGTTAACCCTTATTACGCGCTCATCGCATCGGACAGCCTGGATCCGGTCGTATCCAGGTCCTGTTCCGAATCCAGTCTGCGGCAGGACGGCAGCCGCAGGGAGTTATCCACAGGCCGAAAGTTTGTCCACAGATCGCGGATTCGGCACTCGGCGGGCGCGGCGTTCGCGCGATCCTCTGCCCATGCATTCGATCGCACTCCCCCTGATCGTTCTCAGCCTGACGGCGTTGCTACCGGCCGGCAGTGATGAGGGCCAGCACCGCGTCCCTGCTCGCGCGCCCATGCCGATGGCATCGATGGCGGCCCCTACCCCGTCCGTCGGGTCGGGCTCACCGACGACCTCGCCGGCGCCGGGCCCTGCATCACCGTCCACCAGCACTCCGGCGTCTTCGGAGCCGGCTCGCACATCGGCTCCCGGCTCTTCCGCGCCCGCCGGGTCCGGCTACGTCTGGCCGATCAGCGGCCCGCCGCCGCCCATCCACCGGCGTTTCGATCCGCCGCCGCAACCCTGGTTAACCGGCCATCGCGGTGTGGACCTCGGCGCACCGCCCGGCGCCATCGTCCGTTCCGCCGGGGCCGGCACCGTGGTCTTCGCCGGTCAGGTCGCCGGCCAGGGTGTGGTCAGCGTCGAGCATGCCGGCGGCATACGCACCACCTACCAACCACTCCACGTCGGCGTCACGGCCGGCCTGCTCGTCACCGTCGACGCTCCCCTCGGCACGCTGGCCACCGGCCACGTCGGCTGTCCCGCCGCCGCCTGCCTGCACTGGGGCCTCCGACGCGGTGCCGAATACCTCGATCCCCTGCTTCTCCTGGCCCTCGGTCGTGCCCGTCTCCTCCCAAGGCAGCCAAGCCCTTGATCGCCACCGCCCCACCACCGATCGCGCACGCCGACGCTCCGAAGCCGCTCGCCGCCCGGCCACGGCTACCGCGCCACCCGATGTCAGGCCCGCTCAGCACCCACGCACCCCACCCGAACCACGCACCCCACCCGAACCACGTGCCCCAACCCGAGCCACGCGCTCGGATATGAGCCATGCACTCGCATCTGAGCCGGCATTCGCATCCGAGGGTGCGTTCGCGTCGGTAGTTATAAGCGACGAACGGCGTGGCCGCGCCAGCCGTGGAACCCGACCTACCGGCGCGCCCGGCGGTGCACCGAGCGGGGTGGCCGGTTCGTGCACATGGGAAGGCCCGGAGTGCGGCGAGAAGTCGCAGCCCCGGGCCGGGAAGGAGGAGAGGACGTCAGCTGGGGAAGCCGGTGTCCGTCGGCAGGGAGATCTCCGGCTTCTCCAGCTCCTCGACGTTGACGTCCTTGAAGGTCATCACGCGCACGTTCTTGACGAAGCGAGCCGGCCGGTACATGTCCCAGACCCACGCGTCCTGCATCTCGACCTCGAAGTAGACCTCGCCGTCCGAGTTGCGGACGTGCAGGTCGACATGGTTCGCGAGGTAGAAGCGACGCTCGGTCTCGACCACATAGGAGAACTGGCGGACGATGTCGCGGTACTCCCGATAGAGCTGCAGCTCCATCTCGGTCTCGTACTTCTCGAGATCTTCTGCGCTCATCGTTGTCCGCCCTTCATCTGGCCATCTTCCCCCACCCACGTCGGCGGTCGTGGCTGCTGCTCCGATGCCACGCCGACGGTACTCCAGCCCGCGGCGACCCGCGCCATCGCCTCGGCCCCGGCGGCGGCGCCCACGGGCGCGGCACCGGTGCCGCCGGACGACACGACCGACGGGCGATCGGACTCCGCGGAGACCGGACGGCGGGCCCGGGGCGGGCTGCCGTCGCGCCCGGACGCGGCGGCCACGTTCGCATACGAGTACCGATGCTCCACGCACGGGCCGTGTTCCGCCAGTGCCGCGTTGTGCTCGGCGGTCACGTAACCCTTGTGGTCGGCGAAGCCGTAGGCCGGGAACTCGGCGTCCAGCTCCACCATGATCCGGTCTCGGGTGACCTTGGCGAGCACGCTCGCCGCCGCCACGCACGCGGCGACCTGGTCGCCCTTCCACACGGCGAGTCCGGGCACGCCGAGCCCGTCCACCGCGAAGCCGTCGGTGAGGACGTACTCGGGGCGGACGGCCAGCGAGGCCAGCGCGCGGCGCATGGCCGCGAGGTTACACACATGCAGGCCGCGCGCATCAACCTCGGTGGGCGGTATGACCACGACCGAGTACGCCAGGGCGCGCTTGACCACTTCCGCGTAGATCCGCTCGCGCGCTGCGGCGGTCAGCAGCTTCGAGTCGGTCAGGCCGTCGATCTCGCCGCGCCTGCCGGTCGGCAGCACCACCGCGGCCGCGACCAGCGGACCCGCGCACGCACCGCGCCCCGCCTCGTCCGCGCCGGCCACGAGCGTGAACCCGCGGCGCTGCAGCGCCCGCTCCAGCGCGTAGATGCCGCCCTCACGCCGGACGATGGTCCTCGGCGGGCTAAGCACCGGCCGTCACCCGCCGCAGCACGTCCGCGAGGTCGGCGGGGTAGACCGGCTCGGGCGCGGACGCCAACTCGTCCACCGGCCACCACCGGTACGACGTGATGCTGTCCCGCTCGATCTCGTCGAACCCGCTCGTGTCGATCTCGAAGCGGGGCGACCGCACCAGGAAGAACTCCTGCTCCTGCCGGTACCACACGGCGCCGAACGGGAACTCGGTCACGTCCGCGTGCACCGGCGCGCCCAGCGCCGAGACCGGCAGGTCCAGCCCGGCCTCCTCGCGCAGCTCGCGCGCGGCGGCCTCGGCCGGCGTCTCGCCCTCGTCGAGCCCGCCGCCGACCGTGAACCAGTACGGCTCGTCCGGCCGCCCCGGGTCGACGCCCCGGAACAACAGAACCCGCCCGGCCTCGTCGACCAGCAGCACACGAGCCGCCCGGCGCGGCACGAAGTCCACCATGGAACAGACCCTAACCGCCGCTGCCGGACGGAACCTGCTCGAAGGTCTCCGGCGCGGACAGCCAGTCGACCCGGGAGAACGGCCAGAACAGCACGAACGCGCGCCCGACGACCGCTTCCTCGGAGATCGTGGACTTCGCCATGTCGCCGTCCGACGTGGTCCAGTGCTCCAGCGAGTCGCCGGACTGTGAGCGGTGGTCGCCCATCACCCAGAGCCGGTCCGGCGGCACCACGATGTCGAACTCGGTGGACGCGGCCGGGTCCTGGATGCCGTTCTCCGCGTAGATGTACGGCTCGTCGAGCGAGACGCCGTTCACCTGGAGGCGCCCCTGGGCGTCGCAGCACATGACCCGGTCGCCGCCGACGCCGATGATGCGCTTGATGAAGTCCTCGCCCTTGGGCGTGCTGCGCCAGCCCTCCGGCGCCTCGAACACGATGATCTCGCCGCGCGCGGGGTCACGGAAGTTGTACACGAGCTTGTTGACCAGGACCCGGTCGTAGACGTTGAGCGTGTGCTCCATGGAGGGGGACGGGATGTAGAACGTCTGGAGCACGAACGTCCGCACCAGGATGGCGACAAGCAGCGCCACACCGAGGAGGATGGGTAGTTCTTTCCAGAACGAACTGCGTGGCTTGTCGGTCTGCTCGTCGATCACGAAGGCAGCCTACGACGACGGGCTGAGAAGCGAGACCGGGAACGCGCCTTAAACGCCAGAGATGCCAACAAGGGGACAGTGAGCACGAATCCTCCTTGAGTGTCAGGCGTCGTGTCCTGGGGCGCCGCGGACGAGGCGGGCACGTCGTCCCACACCTCCGGCACGGGAATCCCGGCCCAGCTGTCCCGCGGCCAGACGATCACGAAGGCCTGGCCGACCACGTTCTCCACCGGGACCGGGCCCTGACAGCGGGCGTCCTGGGAGACGGATCGATGGTCGCCCATCACGAAGATCTGGCCGTCCGGAATGACGATCTCCTGGAAGCGGCGGGAGCGGCAGTCGTTGCCGTCGCCGACCGTGTCGTCCAGCGGGGAGTCCTCGAAAATGTACGGCTCGTCGATCGGCACGCCGTTGACCAGGATGCGGCCCTGCTCGTCGCAGCAGGAGACGGTGTCGCCGCCGACGCCGATCACCCGCTTGATGAAGTCCTTCTCGCCGGGCCGGCCGACGCCGACCAGGTCGCCGATCGTACGGCTGAGCCTGGTCATGAACGTCAGGCCGGATGTGTCGTCGGTGTGTTCCGGCGCCCACCGGTCGGTGCCGCGGAAGACCACGACCTCGCCGCGCTCCGGCGTGCGCACGTCGTAGACGACCTTGTTCACCAGCACGCGGTCGCCGACGAGCAGCGTGTTCTCCATCGACCCGGACGGAATGTAGAACGCCTGCACGAGGAACGTGCGGATCAGCACGGCCAGGCAGAACGCCACGACCAGCAGGATCGGCAGCTCCAGCCAGAGCGCCATCTGCTTGACCTGACGCCGCGGCCGGTCGCCGGCACCGCCGGAGCCGGCGACGTCGGTCACGCCGCCGGCACGGGCACCGCCCCGGCCACCGGAGTCGGCCGGCCCTCCGGCGCCTCGACGGCGGCGGGGCCGCTCGGCGGCGGCGTCGTCCTCCGGGCCGGGCCCGTCGAAGAAGGAGCCACCGCCGGTGCCCGGATAAAGCACTACCGCCCGAGCCCCGTCCCCGTCGTTGTCCGCGGGGGGAGGCGTCGAGCGGTAGGGCGATGCTTCTCGACTGTCGCCGTCGTAGCGCCCGTACGTCACAGAAGCAAGCTTAGGTCGCGTTCGGCGCTACGGCTGCTGTCGGAGCGAGAGAAGGTTTACCCGGACGGGGGACGTCAGCGGGCGACCGACTCGCGCTTCTCCTTGATCTTCGCGGCCTTACCGCGGAGCTCCCGGAGGTAGTACAGCTTCGCCCGGCGGACGTCACCGCGGGTAACGATCTCGAGGCGGTCGATCGCCGGGCTGTTGAGCGGGTAGGTGCGCTCGACGCCGACGCCGAAGCTCACCTTCCGGATGGTGAAGGTCTCGCGCAGGCCGGCACCGTGGCGCCGGATCACGACACCCTGGAAGACCTGGACACGGGAGCGGTTGCCCTCGACGACGCGCGCGTGCACCTTCAGGGTGTCACCGGCGCGGAAGTCCGGGATGTCGGTCCGCTGCGACTGGGCGTCCAGTGCGTCGAGCGTGTTCATCGCTGCTGCATCCTCAAGGCTCGTGGCGAATCCCCGCGCCATGGCCAGTGGCGGCGCGAAAGAAAACTACTCGTTGCGCATGCGGGGACGTGCCCCGATCGCGGCAACCTCTCTACTTTGCCACACCAGGCTGGGGCACCGGAAATCCGGCCCCGGTCAACGTGGCGACATCGTGCTTGTCCAGCGTCTCCGGTGCGGCTCTGGACAGCATATCCGGACGCTGCGCGGCCGTACGCAGAAGGGACTGCGCCCGCCGCCACTTCGCGATCCTCCCGTGGTCGCCGGACCGCAGCACCTCGGGCACCTCGCGACCGCGCCAGACCGCCGGCTTCGTGTAGAGCGGCGCCTCCAGCAGGCCGTTCGCGTGTGACTCCTCGGTCAGTGAATCCGCGTTCCCGATCACACCGGGCAGCAGGCGTACGACCGCCTCCAGCATCACCAGCACCGCGACCTCGCCGCCGAACAGCACGTAGTCGCCACTCGAGACCTCACGCACCCGCATCCGGGTCGCGGCCTCCTCCAGCACCCGCTGGTCGATCCCCTCGTACCGCCCGCAGGCGAAGATCAACCGTTGTTCGGCGGCGAAGGAGTGCGCCATGGCCTGATCAAAACGTTGACCGGCCGGCGTAGGCACGATCAACAAAGGAGCAGGATCAAGACCAACATCAAGATCGTCCGCCGGTACGGGTACGAGCGCGTCGAACGCCTCGCCCCACGGCTCCGGTCGCATGACCATGCCCGGACCGCCGCCGTAGGGCGTGTCGTCCACGGTCCGGTGCACGTCGTGCGTCCATGACCGCAGGTCGTGCACGCCCACGTCCAGCAGCCCCGTGACACGCGCCTTCCCGATCAGGGAGAGCTCCAGCGGGGCGAAGTAGTCCGGGAAAATCGTCAGGATGTCGACGCGCATCTACAGGTCCAACAGGCCTTCTGGCGGGTCGACCACGACCCGGCCGCCGGCCACGTCCACCGTGGGGACGATCTGCCGGACGAACGGGATCAGCGCGGTCCCGCCCTGCACCCGCTTCACCACGATCAGGTCGGACGCGGCCGCGTGGTCGATCCGCAGCACCTCGCCGAGCTTCTCCCCGGCGGTGTCGACCACGGACAGCCCGACCAGCTCGTGGTCGCGGAACTCGTCCGGGTCGTCCAGCGGCGCGACCTCGGCACTGTCCACGCAGAGCAGGACGCCCTTCATGGCCTCCGCCACATCCCGGTCGAGGATCCCCTCGAACGTGACGAGCAGTTTGTCCTGATGCGGGCGTACCGTCTCGATGGTCAGTTTTTCAGGGATCTCGAATCGCACGGAACCGTCCGGGGCGGCACCGTCCGCCGGAGCGGTGCGGACCTTCGAGGAGATCTCGGTGGTCAGCACCGCCCCGGGGACGAAACGCGCCTCGGGCTCGTCCGTACGCACGTGCACGGCGAGCTCGCCGTGCACGCCGTGCGCGCGGGCGATGTGCCCGATGATGAGGAGCATCGACTCAGTACGCGTCGACTATGTCGACTCGCACGCCACGCCCGCCGATCGACCCGATCACCGTGCGCAGCGCCTTGGCGGTGCGCCCGCCACGCCCGATGACCGTTCCCAGGTCCTCGGGGTGCACGCGCACCTCCAGCCGCTTGCCGCGGCGCGAGTCGACGAGCCGGACGCGCACGTCGTCCGGGTGGTCGACGATGCCCTTGACGAGGTGCTCCAGCGCGGGCCGGAGCGCCCCGTCAGCTCGCGTCGCCGGCGCCGGCATCGGTGGATCCCTCGGCCTTGGCCTCGGTCTTGGACTCGGCCTTGGCCTCGGTCTTGGACTCCGCCTTGGCCTCGGTCTTCGACTCCGCCTTGGCCTCGGTCTTGTCAGCCTTCGGCTCGGCCTTCTTCGCCGACTTCGCCGGCGTCACGCCCGCGGCAGCCTGCGCCTCGGCGTCGTAGACGGCCTTGCGGTCCACCTTCGGCTCCGCGACCAGGAGCGGCGGCGGGGCCGGCAGGCCCTTGAACTTCTGCCAGTCGCCGGTCTTCTCCAGGATGCGCTGCACGGCCTCGGACGGCTGCGCGCCGACCGACAGCCAGTGCTGCACCCGGTCGGACTTCACCTGCATGATCGAAGGGTTTTCCTTCGGCTGGTAAATGCCCACGTACTCGATGGCGCGGCCGTCGCGCTTGGTCCGCGAGTCGGCCACGACGATGCGGTACTGGGGGTTGCGGATCTTGCCCATCCGCAGGAGCCGGATCTTTACGGCCACTGTCTGTTCGCTCCTGTTGCGATCTACACCGGCCTGGACGGCCGGTGCGCGGGTGAGCAGGCGGGCTCCCACGTGGGGCATGGGATCCGATGCTTCGAGGACTTGGCGCCGCGCTCGTAGTTAGAGGGCAACAAACGCGTGCCGGATGCCAGCTCACCATTGTGCCAGATCCAGGGCCCATGCATGAAACGACCCCGCATCTCGTACGCATATCGGGCAAATAGCTTTAAAGGCGCCTCAGCACCGGCCGGTCCCAGCCCGGGAGCGGTGCGCCCGGCTCCCACGACGGGTCCGGCGCGAAGTCGGTCCAGGTGCCGTCGAACGGGAAGACGCCCGCCTCGATCCGCTCGATCACGCGCTTGCCCTCCGCCCAGACCGCGTCGGAGTCCGGCACCCAGTAGTGGTCCGGGAACGCGAGCCGCTCGGCGAACTCGTCCTCGTCCTTCCACCGCCACGTCCGGTCCGGCGCCACCACGATGTCCAGGTCCTGGTCGACCATGTCCACCCCGGCCACCGTGCCGTCGTCCCAGCGGAGCGCCGGGTCCTCCAGGTTCACGTACCACCCGCTGAAATTCCCGGCGTCGTCACGGAACCACCAGACCGAGTGCGACTCTCCGGGCGGCATGAACTTGAGCACGCCCGGCCCCTGCCAGACCGTCTCGTCCAGCCGGTAGTCCAGGCCGACCCACTCGCTGAACGGCATCGTGCGCATCCCGCGCCCGTCCGCCGTGACCTCGTTCAACACCCGGGTGCCGCGGTCCAGCCAGACCAGCAGGCCGCGCTCGTCGTCACTCACCACCCGCACCGGGCGGACCCAGCCGATCCGGTGATGACGGACGTTCCGGTGCATTATCAGGCGGCCGCGCGCGAATCCCACGGTCAGCCAGGTTAACCCCCGGTGGTGGCCATGCCGTTACGACGCGGCCACCACCGGGAGCGAAATTCAGTACGAGCGGCCCAGCACCGCGACCAGGTCCGGCTCGGTCGCCGACTCCGGCACCGAGCCGTCCGGGCGAACCAGGCAGCGCACGGTCACCGCGGACCTGTTCGCCTCGGCCTCGCCCTCGACGCCGACCGCGGACCACGGCACGCGCGCCCAGCCGGTCGCCGACGCCTCGATCGCCTCGCCCAGCGTCTTGACCTCGTGCGTGTTCGCCTCGCGGTGCGCCAGCGCCTGGTCGTAGAGCGCGCGCTGGTCGTTCTGGAGAGCCGCGGTCACGGCCTCGACCACGCCGGCCAGCGGCACGCTCGCCTTGCTGCCGTCGAAGCGGCGGGCCACCGTGACATTCCCAGCAGCGAGATCCCGCGGCCCGACCTCGACGCGGATCGGGTAACCCTTCAGCTCCGCGTCCACCGCGCGCCGGCCGAACGGGGTGTCCACCCGGTCGTCGAATCCGACCCGTACCCCCGCGGCCCTGAGATCTTCCTTGATCTTGGACGCCGCTTCCAGAACACCGTCGCCGCCCTTGACGATCATCACGTGCGCCTGGATCGGGGCCAGCACCGGCGGCACCCGCAGCCCGCTGTCGTCGCCGTGGCACATGATGAGGCCGCCGACCATCCGGGTGGAGGTGCCCCACGACGTGGTCCAGGCCAGCTCGCGCGCGCCGCTCTGCGACGAGAACGCGATGTCGAACGCCTTGGCGAAGTTCTGCCCGAGCTCGTGCGACGTGCCCATCTGGAGCGCCTTGCCGTCACCCATCATGCCCTCGAGGCAGTAGGTGCTGGTCGCGCCCGCGAACCGCTCCCGGTCGGTCTTGCGCCCGACCAGCACCGGCATGGCGAGCACCTCGACCATCAGGTCCTCGTAGGCCTCGTGCAGGATCTTCTTCGCGTACGCCCGGGCGTCCTGCTCGGTCGCGTGCGCGGTGTGACCTTCCTGCCAGAGGAACTCGCTCGTCCGCAGGAAGACGCGCGGCCGCATTTCCCACCGGACCACGTTCGCCCACTGGTTCAGCAGCAGCGGCAGATCCCGGTAGGAGTCGATCCACTTCGCCATGAACTCGCCGATCACGGTCTCACTGGTCGGCCGCACCACGACCGGCTCCGCGAGCTGCTTGCCGCCACCGTGCGTGACGACCGCGAGCTCCGGCGAGAACCCCTCGACGTGCTCCGCCTCCCGGGTCAGATAGCTCTCCGGGATGAACAGCGGGAAATACGCGTTCTCCGCGCCCGCATCCTTGATCCGCGCATCCATCTCGGACTGGATGCGCTCCCAGATCGCATACGCCGTCGGCCGGATCACCATCGTCCCGCGCACCGGCCCGTTGTCGGCCAGCTGCGCCTTGGCGATCAGATCCTGGTACCAGCGGGGAAAATCCTCCGCCCGGGGAGTCAGCACACGAGCCATAACCGCACATCCTAGGCCGGGCGGGTGGGGCGCTGTCGCGCGACAGGCCTCCGGCCGAAAACCCAGAAGATCAAATTCGTTTTCCCGCTTCCGGCGGGGTACGGCCCGCATGCTCCCGCGGGCCAACCGCGCGGAGGCCTGCGACTCCGCTGGCGCTCCGCTCCGGCCGCCGCGGCGGAGCCGGTCCCGCCGCCGGTCCCGAAAACCCGCGCCGCCGCTCCGCCCCCCGATTCCCAGCCGCGAGGCGCGTCCCAGCACGCTCCCACCGCCGGTCCCGAAACCCGCGCCGCCGCTCCGCCGCCCCGATTCCCAGCCGCGAGGCGCGTCCCAGCACGCTCCCACCGCCGGTCCCGCGAAGATCGCGCCACTGATCCAAGATCGCGCCGCCGCCTCTCCCCGTGAAACTCCCGGCCGCGAGGCGCCTCCCGGCACATTTCCGGGTCAGCAGAGGATCCGGGTCAGCGGAGGATGCGGCCGCGGAGGATGATGCGGCGAGGGGTGCGGACCACGCTGAGGTCGCGGCGGGGGTCGGAGTCGTAGACGACCAGGTCGGCGAGGCCACCCTCGGTGAGGCCGGGCAGTCCGAGCCAGGCGCGGGCGCCCCAGGAGCCCGCGGCGAGAACGGCCTCCGCGGGCATGCCGGCCCGCTCGTGCAGGAGCAGCATCTCCTCGGCGGCCTGGCCGTGGGGGACGCCGCCGCCGGCGTCGGTGCCGACGTAGATCGGGACGCCGGCCTCGTAGGCGGCGCGGACGACCGACGGATTGCGCTCCCGGAGCGCGCGCATGTGCGCGGCGTACCCGGGGAATTTGGTTTCGGCCTGTGCCGCGATGCCGTCGAACGTCAGAATGTTGATCATTGTGGGCACGAGTGCGGTGCCGCGCCGGGCCATCTCGTCGATCAGGTCCACGCTGAGCCCGGTGCCGTGCTCGACCGAGTCGGCCCCGGCCCGCACCATGATCTCGACGCCCTCCTCGGAGAACGTGTGCACGGCCGCCCGCGCGCCCGCCGCGTGCGCCGCCTCGACCGCCGCGGTCAGCGTGGCCGCGTCCCAGCTCGGCGTCAGATCGCCCGCACCCCGGTCGATCCAGTCGCCGACCAGCTTGACCCAGCCGTTCCCGGCCTTGGCCTGCGCGGTCACGGCCGCCGGCACGTCCACCGGCTCGACCTCGACCGCGGTGTCCCGCAGATAGCGCTTCGGCGCCGCGACGTGCCGCCCCGCCCGGATCAGGCGCGGCATCTCCGGATCGTCGTCCAGCTCCGCGTAGGAGAACGGCGACCCCGCGTCCCGGATCGCCAGCACGCCCGCGGCCCGGTCCTCGAACGCCAGCTCCCGCGCCTGCGCCAGCGACTCCACCGCCCCACCGCCCGGCGCGATCCCGGCGTGACAGTGCGCGTCGACCAGCCCCGGCAGCACGAACCCGCCGTCCACAACGGTCTCAGCCCTCGGCTGCGGCTCGAACGTGACCCGATCCCCGACCAGCCACAGATCCCGAACCTCATCCTCGGGCAGCAGCACCCCACGCACATGCAACACCATGCGCCCAGTCTTACCGCATCAGTCTGGCAAGTCCCCGAAGTGTTCGCGAGCTTCGGCGAGCAGGGCAGGAAGGTCGACGCTCACCTTCCAGGGCTGGTCGGTGACGAAGAGTCCGTCGGTCTCGGTGGCGACGCGGTAGGCATCGCCGCGAAGCACGTACTCCGTCAGCGTCAGTGAGTCGTCGCGCGGGTCGATCACCCAATACGATCTGACGCCCGACCGAGCGTAGAGACGAACCTTGTCATGCCGGTCTCGTCGGTCAGACACCTCAACCCTCTGGAGGCCCGACCAGATCGATGCAGTGATCAAGGAGTGCGGGCAGGTCAATCGTGACCTTCCACGGCACGTCGGTGGTGAAGACGTCGTCCGTCTCGTCGGTAATCTGATAGATGTCGCCCACCAGGGTCCGCTCTGTGAGGATGAGACGGTCCCGGTGCGGATGGATCAGCCAGTAGGACCGGACACCCGCGCGGGCATAGAGCTTCACCTTGTCCCGCTGATCGCGAGTGGTGGAGCTGGGCGAGACGACCTCCGCCACGAGCGCCGCGTCCTCGATCGGCAGTGGACTGCGCCGACCGCGAGCCGGATCGACGACCAGGACGTCCGGACGCGGCTCGTTGCGGTGGTCGACCTCCAGCGACAGGTCCAGGGACGGACTGAGTCCACGCGGGCAGTTCTGCCGGAGAGCCAGGTAGATCCCGATGCAGATCTCCTGGTGCACGAATGTGGGTGACGGCAAGATGATCAACCTTCCGTTGATCAGCTCGCACCGAAGGGCCGGCGGAAGTTGCGCCAGATCGTCGACCGTCCAGTCGTCCTTGTCGGGCAGGGTGGGCGCCAACGTCATCGCTCCTCCTTCGAAGAAGTCGGTACATCTGAGGGGATGCCACCAACTTAATCGACTATGTCAGTTCCCCGCTGTCCCGCAACCCGAATGGGTGAGTGAAAGGCTCAGTCCTCGTCGCGCTTCTTGGGCTTGTTGAGCTTGTTGAAGTCGATGTTGGGAAGGTTGAAGCCGGGCATGCCGCCGCCCAGGGCGTTGGGGTCCATGCCCGGGGGGAGCTGGGGCATGCCGCCCATGCCGGGGAAGCCGCCGGGCAGGCCGCCGGTGCGCGGACGGTTGTTGCCGCCGCCCTTCGTACCCTTGCGCTTGTTCTTCGGGCTCTTGGTGGCCTTGCGGCGGTTGCCGCCGCCGGGGAGGCCCATCATGCCGCCCATCTGCTTCATCATCTTCTGCGCGTCGGCGAAGCGGTTGAGCAGCTGGTTGACGTCCATCACCTGGACGCCGGCGCCGTTCGCGATGCGGGCGCGGCGGGAGCCGTTGAGGATCTTGGGGTTGGTGCGCTCGGCCGGGGTCATCGAGCGGATGATCGCGGTCACCCGGTCGAAGTGCTTGTCGTCGAGCTCGGAGAGCTGGTCCTTCATCTGCCCCATGCCGGGCATCATGGACAGCACGTTCGCGATCGGGCCCATCCGGCGGACGGCGACGAGCTGGTCGAGGAAGTCCTCGAGCGTGAACTGCTCGCCACCGAGCAGCTTCGCCGTCATCTTCTCCTTCTGGTCCTCGTCGAACGCGGCCTCGGCCTGCTCGATGAGGGTCAGCACGTCGCCCATGCCGAGGATGCGGCTGGCCATCCGGTCGGGGTGGAAGACGTCGAAGTCCTCCAGCTTCTCGCCGGTGGACGCGAAGAGGATCGGCTGGCCGGTGACGTGCCGGACGGAGAGCGCGGCACCACCGCGGGCGTCGCCGTCGAGCTTGGAGAGGACCACGCCGGTGATGCCGACGCCGTCGCGGAACGCCTCGGCCGTGCGGACCGCGTCCTGACCGACCATGGCGTCGATGACGAAGATGACCTCGTCGGGGTCGACCGCGTCGCGGATGCCCGCGGCCTGCGCCATCATCTCCTCGTCGATGCCGAGGCGGCCCGCGGTGTCGACGATGACGATGTCGCGGGCCTGGCGCTTGGCGTGCTCGATCGAGTCGCGCGCGACCTGGATCGGGTCGCCCTCGCCGTTGCCGAGGGAGGGCGCGTAGACCTCGACCCCGGCGCGCTGGCCGAGCACCTGGAGCTGGTTGACCGCGTTGGGGCGCTGGAGGTCGGCGGCGACCAGGAGCGGCTGGTGGCCCTGCGCCTTGAGCCAGCGGGCGAGCTTGCCGGCCAGCGTGGTCTTACCGGCGCCCTGGAGGCCGGCCAGCATGATCACGGTGGGCGGGTTCTTGGCGAACTGGAGGCGCCGGCCCTCGCCGCCGAGGATGCCGATCAGCTCCTCGTGCACGATCTTGATGACCTGCTGGGCCGGGTTGAGCGCCTCGGAGACGGCCACGCCGCGCGCCCGCTCCTTGAGCGTGTGGATGAACGACTTGACCACGGGAAGCGCGACGTCCGCCTCCAGCAGGGCGAGGCGGATCTCGCGCGCGGTGGCGTCGATGTCGGCGTCGGTGAGCTTGCCCTTGCCGCGGAGCTTGCCGAAGATCCCGGAGAGGCGGTCACTCAAGGTGTCAAACACTGCGCAACATCCCGATTCTGTCGAAAACTCACCGGCGCGAAGAAGCCTTCAGCAAGGGTAACCCGCTGAGTTACGCGTGCGCGGCGGCGGCCAGCACGGCGGCTTCGACCTTTTCCCGGTCCGGCTCGTCCAAGCCCGCTCCGACCAGGTAGAACGCGTCGACGACGTCGCCGCCGAGCGTGGAGATCCGCGCGGCGCGCACGGAGGCGCCGACCTCCTCGAGCGCGGACGCCAGGCGGTAGAGCAGTCCGGGCGAGTCCGCGGCGCGCACCTCCAGCACCACGGCCTCGGTGGCCACGTCCCGGTGCCAGACGACCTTCGGAGCCGCGCCGGTACGGGCCGGGGGCACCCTCCCACGCAGCCGCTGCGTCACGGACACGTCGCCGTTGAGCACCCGGCGCAGGTCCGCGGTGAGCGCGATCGGCTCGGCCGGCGTGCCGTAGCGGGGTTGCACCCGCACCTCCAGCACCGCCCGCTCCCCCACCGTGGTGACGTCTGCGGCGAGCACGTCGAGCCGGTGCATGGAGAGGCAGCCGGCCACGGCCGCGAGCAGCCCACGCCGGTCCGCGGCCGCGACCGCGACCCGGTCGCCGTCCAGGTGCACGACGGGCAGCGGCGCGTCCAGCAACTCCGGGTCCGGTTCGGCCGGGCGCGGCAGCGCGCCGGTGTCGAGCGCGGTCCGCACCCGCGTCACCAGCTCGTTTATCAGCCGCCCCTTCCAGTCCGACCAGGCGGCCGGTCCGGTCGCGATCGCGTCCGCGCGGGCCAGGCCGTGCAGCAGGCCGAGCGTGAGCGGGTCCTCGACCGCGGCCGCGACGCGCGTGATGGTGACCGGGTCGCTCAGGTCGCGGCGGGTGGCGACCTCGGGCAGCAGCAGGTGCAGCCGGACCAGGCGTTCGATGAGCGCGACCTCGTCCGGCGGGAGCCCGATGCGCTGTGCGATGCCGGCCGCGATCGGCGCGCCGGCCGCGCTGTGGTCGCCGGGCAGGCCCTTGCCGACGTCGTGCAGGAACGCGGCGAGCAGCAGCAGGTCGGGCCGGTCGACGTCGCGGGTGAACGCGGTGGCCTCGGACGCGGCCTGGACCAGGTGCCGGTCGAGCGTGAACCGGTGCACCGCGTTGTGCTGGGGCAGGCTGCGCATGCGGGCCCACTCCGGCAGCCAGCCGTCGACCAGGCCGTACCGGTCGCAGGTCTCCCAGGTCGCGGGCAGGCCGGGGCCGGCGCCGAGCAGCGTGATGAGCGCGGAGCGGGCCGCCTCCGGCCAGGGCGCGGGCAGCGGCGGGCAGTACGTGGCCAGCCATTCGCAGGTGGCGCGCGCGATCGGCAGCCGGGTGACGGCCGCGGCCGCGGCGACGCGGAGCGAGAGGCTGGGGTCCGGGCGCGGCCCGATCGCGGTGCGTGCCAGTACGAGTTCGCCGTCGTGCTCGACCACGTCCCGGGCGACCGGGCGGCGGACCGGCGCGTTGCCGAGCGGCCGGCGGCGGCCGCTGCGGAGCCGGTCCGCGGCCCGCCAGGCGTCGTCGACCGCGTGCGCGATGGTTCGCGCGTCGCCGGAGACGCGGCGCAGCAACGCGTCGCCGTCGTCGAGGCCCAGCGACGTGGCGACGGCCTGCCGTTCCTGCGCCACCAGCCGGTCGACCCGGCGGGCGACCGCGAGGTGCAGCGCGTCGCGGACGTCGAGCATGTGCAGGTTCGCGGCGCGGACCGCCGGGCGCAACGTGTCCGCGATGCCGGCCCGGCCCATGCCGCGCAGGATCGTCACGTCGCGCAGCCCGCCGGACGCCTCCTTGACGTCGCCCTCCAGCAGGAACGCCAGCTCACCGTGGGTTTCCCAGCGGGCGCGAGTGATCTCGCGCAGCGCCTCCAGGTTGCGGACCGCGGTGCGCCGCCACAGGTCCGCCGATTCGGTGATCAGCCGCTCGGACAGCGTGCGGTCACCGGCGACGTGCCGGGCGTCGAGCATGCCGAGCGCGGCCTTGACGTCCGACGCGGCGACCTCGAGAGCCTGATCGACGGTACGGACGGAGTGGTCGAGTTTGTGCTTGGCGTCCCAGATCGGGTACCAGATCGAGGAGGCCAGCTCGTCGATCCCGGCCACGCCGGAGTGCACCAGCACCAGGTCCAGGTCGCTGAACGGCGCGACCTCGCGGCGGCCGAGCCCGCCCACCGCGACCAGCGCGACGCCCGGGATGCCCGCGGGCATCAGCGTGGTCAGCCACGAGTCGAGCGCCGCCGCACGCGTGGTGCGTGCGGCGGCGCCGATGTCACTCATATCCGTGCGTTACAGCGCGTCGAGGCCGCGCTCGCCGGTCCGGACCCGGATGACGTCGTCCACGGACGTCACCCAGACCTTCCCGTCGCCGATCTTCCCGGTCCGGGCCGCCGTGACGACCGCGTCGACGACCTTCTCGACGTCGATCTCGTCGGTCAGCACCTCGACGCGGATCTTCGGCAGGAACTCCACCGTGTATTCCGCACCGCGGTAGACCTCGGTGTGCCCCTTCTGCCGGCCGTAGCCCTGCACCTCGCTCACGGTGAGCCCGGCGACGCCGAGGGCGTGCAGGGCCTCCTTCACCGCGTCGAGCTGGTACGGCTTGATGACCGCGGTCACCAGCTTCATGCTCAGTCCCTCCATCGTGGCAACGTAACCGGTGACCTGTTAGCCGGCGACCTTTTCGTCGGTCGTGGCGGGCGTGGTGGGTGCCGTGACCGCGGGGGTGCCGCCCGGCGGGGCGATCCCGGCCAGGGCGAACGCGCCGCCGCCACCCGTGGGGGCGGAGAAGTCGTACGCGCTCTCCGCGTGCTCGACCTGGTCCACGCCCTCGGTCTCCGCCTCGGACGAGACGGTCATGCCGATCGTCTTGTCGATCGCGAAGCCCAGGATGACCGAGATGATCAGCGAGTACGCCAGTACCGCGAACGCGCCCGCGGCCTGCTTGCCGAGCTGCTCGACACCGCCGCCGTAGAACAGGCCCAGCGGGCCCGCCTCGCCGTAGAACTTCTGGGTGGCGATGAGGCCGATGGACAGCGCGCCGACCAGGCCGCCGACCATGTGCACGCCGACCACGTCGAGCGAGTCGTCGAAGCCCAGCTTGTACTTCAGGCCGACCGCCAACGCGCAGATCGCGCCGGTGACGATGCCCAGGCCGATCGCGCCGATCGGCTCGACGTACGCACAGGCCGGGGTGATCGCGACCAGGCCGGCGATCGCGCCGGAGGACGCGCCGAGCAGCGTGGGCCTGCCGTCCCGGATCCACTCCACGACGAGCCAGCCGATGACCGCGGCGGCCGTGGCGACCTGCGTGTTCAGGAACGCGACGCCGGCGATCGCGTCGGCCGCGCCCTCGGAGCCGGCGTTGAAGCCGAACCAGCCGAACCAGAGCAGACCGGCGCCGAGCGCGATGGTCGGCACGTTGTGCGGCTTGTACGCACCGGACGGCCAGCCGTTCCGCTTGCGCAGGATGATCGCGAGGCCGAGTGCGGCCGCACCCGCGTTGATGTGCACCGCGGTGCCGCCGGCGAAGTCGAACGCGCCCATCTCGAAGATCCAGCCGCCGCCCCACACCCAGTTCGCGACCGGGAAGTAGACGATGGTGGCCCACGCGACCGCGTAGACGATCCAGCCGGCGAACTTGGCGCGGTCCGCGAGCGCGCCGCTGATCAGCGCGACCGTGATGATCGCGAACATCATCTGGAAGACCGCGAAGACGAACGTCGGCACCGGGACGGCCTCCGACCAGGCGCCGGTCAGGTCCTGCGTCATGAACGCGTACTGCGTGATGTCGCCGAAGAAGCCGTTCGACTTACCGAACGCGATGGAGAAGCCGTAGAAGACCCAGAGCAGGGACACGATGGCGATGGAGCTGAAGCTCATCATCATCATGTTCAGGATGCCCTTGGACTTGGTCATGCCACCGTAGAAGAGGGCAAGGCCCGGGGTCATGAGCAGGACAAGAGCGGACGAAACAAGCAACCAGGCGGTGTGCCCGGAATCGATGGCAATCTCCGGCACGCTGCCTCCTCTCGGTTTGAATTCCTCCCTCCCGGTGGCAAGGCAACATCGCCCCGTCGCCGGTTGGACGAGAGCTTCACGGGCCGCTGTTTCGCGCTGGGTCTCCAGTCCGTTTCTTGAGAGTCACGGGTTGTTTCCAACGTGTGAAGAAACCCTCACCATCCCAGGAACAGGTGGTGGCATATCATCCGATCGTCTATCGCAGAGTGTACTCAAGTGCGTTCCGCTCGTAGTCGAGCAGACGCAGGTCGCGCATCGGACGACGCAGGTGTCCCTTCTGCACGATCGTCACGAACGCCGGGTCGCCGGCCGCCGCCATCCGCCGGATGCCCTCGACGTGGTCGACGATCCGCTTCCGGATGGTCCGGACCAGACGGTGCCGGTCGCGCGGGATCAGCCCGTAGGCGTCCGCGAACAGCCGCAGCCGGCGTGGCCGGTTCGGCCGCTTCCAGCCGAGCGTCTGCGAGTCGCGGTCGGAGAAGAGCGGCACCCAGGTCCACGCCGCGTACGCCACGTCGTAGATCCGCGCGCCCGGTGACGCCAGGTCGAAGTCGATCAGCGCGAGCGTGCCGTCCGGCCGCCAGATCACGTTGTGCGGCGCCGCGTCGTGGTGGCAGATCACCTCGGTGTCCGGCGGCGGCGGGCCGAACGATCGCCACACCGCGCCGGGCGGCGGCTGGAACCCGTACTGCGCGTCGTGGAACATCCGCAGCATGGTGGCCACGGTGACCAGCGCCTCGTCCGTCACCCAGTGCTCAGCCAGCGGATACTCGCCGCACTCGCCCTCGATGTAGGACAGCACCTCGCGGCCCTTGTCGTCTATTCCGAGCGCGCGCGGCGAGCCGCTGAACCCGACGTACTCCATGTGGCGCAGCAGCGCGTGCACGGACGGCGTCCACGGGCCCGCGTTGCGGCGCACGGTGTCGCCGACCCGGTGCACGGTGGAGACGTTGCCGCCGCGCAGCGGCACCTCCTCGTAACCCGGCTCCGGGTGGAGCGCAGGCACGTACGGCCGGCCGGGCTGCTGTGGGGTCTGCGGCGGGTACTGGTGGATCGGCGGCGGCTGCTGCGGAGGCTGGTGGTAGACCGGCGGCGGCTGCTGCGCGTGCTGGGGCGCGTGCTGCGGCGTGTAGTGCGGCTGCCCGGAACCGCCCGAGGGCGGCCACGACATGTCCGGCGCGCGGTGTGGGTGCGTCACGGCGGTTACGCGCCGGGCCCGAGGAGCGCGTCGACGAACTGCACGGGCTCGAAGGGCGCCAGGTCGTCCGGGCCCTCGCCCAGGCCGACCAGCTTGACCGGGATGCCCAGCTTGCGCTGCACCGCGATCACGATCCCCCCCTTCGCCGTGCCGTCCAGTTTGGTCAGCACGACACCCGTCACGTCGACCACCTCTGTGAAGACTCTCGCCTGCTCAAGGCCGTTCTGCCCGGTGGTGGCGTCGAGCACCAGCAGTGTCTCGTCCACCGGCCCGTGCTTCTCCACGACCCGCTTGACCTTACCCAGCTCGTCCATCAGGCCGACCTTGTTCTGCAGCCGGCCCGCGGTGTCCACCAACACGGTATCCACCCGGGTCTCGATACCCCGTTTCACGGCATCGAACGCGACACTCGCCGGATCGGCTCCCTCCGGGCCGCGGACGACCTCGGCTCCGACCCGGGAACCCCAGGTGGAGAGCTGTTCGGCGGCGGCCGCCCGGAACGTGTCGGCCGCACCCATCACCACGGTACGCCCGTCCGCGATCAGCACTCGGGCGATCTTGCCGCAGGTGGTGGTCTTCCCGGCGCCGTTCACGCCGACCACCATGATCACCGCCGGGGTATCGCCGGTGCGCGCGGACCTCAGCGTCCGGTCCATGGCCGGCTCCAGCGCCGCGACCAGCTCCTCGGCCAGCAACGCGCGCACGTCCGCCGCGGTCTTCGTGCCGAGCACGCGGGTGCGCTCGCGCAGCCGCTCGACGATCGCGGTGGTCGCCTCGATGCCGACGTCCGCGCCGATCAGGCTGTCCTCGACCTCTTCCCACGTGTCGTCGTCGATGTGGTCGCGCGAGAGCAGGCCGAGCAGGCCCTTGCCGAAGACGTTCTGCGAGCGGGACAGCCGCGCGCGCAGCCGCACCAGCCGGCCGGCCGACGGCTCCGGCCGCTCGACGACCGGTTCCTCGACGACGGGAGCGACGGGCGCGACCGGCGTTTCAACCGGTGCCTCAACCGACGGGACCGGAGCCGGCTCCTCGAGGACGACCGGCGGAGAAGAGGGCGTAACGGGCGGTACCGGGGGCCGCCGGCGCAGCCGGGGCACCACCAGACCGACCCCGCCGAGCACCAGGACGCCCAGCAACACCAGAGCGACGACCACGTAATCCATGACCGAATCCTGTCAGATGGGCCCGCAGGCGTCCCGCCGACCGTTCCACCCCTTACCGGGCCGTCGGTTGTGCAACTGTCCCGGTCACCCCCTCGGTAACGGCCGGTGAACCCCGGCTACTCACCCCTGAACGGAGTGAACACTCTTCTGATGTGCGTGATGAGTGACACGCACCCCGCTGGCGCCCACCCGATCACGGTGGGCAGGATGAAGCCCACCATCCTCCGGAGGTCCGTTACATGACGACCGATCAGGCGGGCGAACCGCTGCTCATCGGCCCGCTGCTGCGCCGCGTCGCCGGCACGAAGGCCACGATCTGGGTCGAGACCGCGCACGCCGCGGAGGTCGAGGTGCGCGCGGGCGGGGCCGGCGGGCGCGCGACCACGTTCTCGGCGTTCGGTCACCACTACGCACTGGTCGTGGTCGAAGGGCTCGCGGCCGGCGCCGCCACCCCCTACGACGTGTACGTCGACGGGGCGCACGTCTGGCCGCCGGCGGACTCCCCGTACCCCCGGAGCGTTATTCGGACCCGCGGCGAAGCGGAACGTGAGACGGACGCGAGACTGGTGTTCGGCTCGTGCCGGGAGACGACGCAGCACGCGACCACGCGGCGGCTGCCGCCGGACGCGCTGGACGCCTACGCGCGGCGCCTGATGCACGCCGGTGCCGACGACGAGGCCTGGCCGGACTCGCTGGTGCTGCTCGGCGACCAGGTCTACGCGGACAAGACCTCCGACACGGTACGCAAGCAGCTCAAGGCGCGCACGAAGCCGCAGCACGGCATCGCCGACGACGTGCAGACCTACGACGAGTACACGCACCTCTACCTGGAGTCCTGGCGGGACCCGGAGATCCGCTGGCTCTTCTCCACCGTGCCGGTCGTGATGATGTTCGACGACCACGAGATCATCGACGACTGGAACTCGTCCGCCTCGTGGCGCGCGGACATGCAGAACGAGCCCTGGTGGGCCGAGCGGATCATGAACGGTCTCGCCTCCTACTGGGTCTACCAGCACATGGGCAACCTGCCGCCGGACCGGCTGCAGGACGACGCGCTCTACCCGAAGGTGGCCGGGGCCGCGGACGCGACCGAGATCCTGCGCGAGTTCGCCGCGCGGGTGGACCAGGAGGCGGACTTCGGGCACGACCCGGAGAGCTGGAAGTCCCGGCAGTACCAGTGGAGCTTCGCGATCGACCTCGGGCGGACCCGCCTGGTCGTGCTGGACAACCGGTGCAGCCGGGTGCTCGACCCGGACCACCGCGCGATGCTGCCGGCCGCGGAGTGGTCCTGGTTCCTGGACCAGGCGCACGGCTCGACGTTCGACCATCTGGTGGTCGGCTCGTCGCTGCCGTGGCTGATGCCGCCGGCGATCCACTACCTGGAGGCGTGGAACGAGCGGATCAGCGCGTCGAAGCGCCCGCGGGTGGCCGCGTTCGGCGAGAAGGTGCGGCGCGCGGTCGACCTGGAGCACTGGGCCGCGTTCCAGAGCTCGTTCGAGGCGCTGGCCGACCTGTTCCGAGTGCTCGGGCGCAGCAGCACCGGCCCGGCGTCGATCTCGGTGCTCTCCGGCGACGTGCACCACTCGTACGTGGCGAAGGCCGAGCTCGGCCCCGGCGTGATCACGCCGGTGCACCAGCTGACCTGCTCACCGATACACAACGACGTGCCGAACTTCATGCGGCCACTGATGCGGATCGGCTGGTCGCGGTGGGCCGGCGTGGTCGCGCGCCTGCTGGCGTTCAGCGTGGGCGTGCGCTCGTCGTCGCTGCGCTGGCGGCGGACCGGGGACGGCCCCTACTTCGGCAACGCGGTCGCCACGCTGACCCACCGGGGCCGCGAGGCACGGGTGATCATCGAGGGAACGACCACGGACGGCACCTTGGAGACGGTCGGCGACGTCGCACTCACGACTCGGTGACCTCGTGGAACGGCCCGTTGTTGAACCAGAGCGCGTCGATCGTGTAGGCCCGGCCGCCGCCGGTGAACCGCACCACGAGGCGCTCCGGTGACGGCTGCGCGGTGTCCGCGGCGAATCCGGTCGCGGGTGTCGCGGACTCCAGGCTCACCACCTGGTCCACGATCTGGATGACCGCCTGCCCACCATCAACCTTGAAACTTCGGACATATGTGACTTTGCCGTCGACTTCGGTCGCGATCCAGCCGTTCACGACGGTCTGTTTCGGCGCCGGCGCGGCCTGTTGCTCCGTGGGAGCGCTACTACGGGCCGCGGTCCGGCTCGGCGTGGGCACCGGCGGGTCCGCCGCGGGCGTGGACGCCGGCGCCGACGGCGTCACCGAGGGTGTCGACTCCGACGGGAGCGTGCTCACCGGGGGCACGGGCGCGGGCGATAACCTGCGCAAATCCGACGCACTCAACGGAATGGCGCGATCGGGCAGCGCCGTGTTCAACACGGGGCGTAACCCCACCCACACCGTCACGGCCCCCAGAACGGTGGCCAGAACCCATGCCACCGCCCCGCCGCCAAGCTGCCAGATCCGCACGGGACTCATAGTGCCAACTCGGGATAGCGTGCTGCCATGCCCCTCGTCCTGCTCGTCGACGACGACCCCACGGTGCGCGGCGCCATCGCGCATACGCTGACCGACCTCGGACACGCCGTCCGCGCGGTCGGCAGTGCCATGGAGGCGCTGCAGGAGATCACCCACAATCAGCCTGACCTGGTGATTCTCGACCTCGGCCTGCCCGACATCGACGGCGCGGACGCGTTGCGCATGCTGCGCACGATCTGCGACGTGCCGGTGATCGTCGCCACCGGGCGGCGCGGCGAGCTGGACATCATCCGCCTGCTCAACGCGGGTGCGGACGACTACGTGGTGAAGCCGTTCTCCACGGCGCACCTGGCCGCGCGGGTCACCGCGGTGCTGCGCCGGGGCCGTCCGGCCGCGCCGGAGCGCAGCTCGGAGCCGGTCCGGGTGGGCGGGCTGTGCGTCGACCCGTCCCGGCGGACCATAACGCTCGACGGTGCGGTCCTGAAACTCACCCGAAAGGAGTACGAGCTGCTCGCGTACCTCGCCGGCCGGGCCGGACAGGTGGTCACCCGCAAGGAGCTGGTGACCGAGGTGTGGCGCGCGCCGTACGCCGGCTTCGAGAAGACACTCGACGTGCACATCTCCTGGCTGCGCCGCAAGCTCGGCGAGACCGCGGCCCAGCCCCGCCTGCTGCACGCGGTCCGCGGCGTCGGCATCATGCTGGCCGATCACAGTTGAGGGCCGCACTCGCCCGGCTGGCGCTGGCCGTGACGTCGATGGTGGCGCTGTCGTTCGTCGTACCGCTGGCGCTCGTGGTCATGGAGATCGCCGAGGACCGTGCGCTCGCGGACGCGCACCAGCAGGCCGTCGGCATGGTCGCGGCGCTGACCGTGACGGACGACCCGGACGTGCTCACCCGCGCCATGGCCGCGACCTCGGCCGGGGCCGACAACCGGCTGGCCGTGCACCTGCCCGGTCAGCCGCCGATGGGCACCAGCGTGGCCGACGCGGGCGACGTGGAGCTGGTGGAGTCACGCCGGCAGGCGACCACCGCGGTCGTACCGGGCGGCCAGGTCTACCTGCAGGCGACCGCGATCGACGGGAACCGTACCGCCGTGATCGAGGTCTTCGTGCCCGACGCCGACCTGCGCCGCGGCGTCGACGTGGCCTGGGCCGCCATGGCCGGCATGTCGCTGGTGCTGGTCGCCGGCTCGGTCTTCGTCGCGGACCGGATCGGCGTCCGGCTGGTCCGGGCGGCCCGCTCGCTGGCCGGCGCGGCTCGCGCGTTCGGCGCGAAGGACCTCTCCGTGCGCGTCACCCCGGCCGGCCCGCCGGAGCTGCGCGAGGCCGCCACCGCGTTCAACACCATGGCGGACCGCATGATCCAGTTCATCGACAAGGAGCGCGAGCTCGCGTCCGACCTGTCGCACCGGCTGCACACCCCGCTGACCGCGCTGCGCCTGGACGCGGACCGCATCCCGCCCGGCCCGGTCGCGGACCGGGTGCGGCAGGCGGTGTCGGATCTCCAACACGAGATCGACGAGATCATCAGCGGAGCGCGGCGGCCGGTCACGGAGCGTACCGACGCGCAGACCGATCTGGTCGAGGTGCTCGCCGACCGGCTCTCGTTCTGGGCCGTGCTCGCGGACGACCACGGCCGCCCCTGGCAGGTCGTCGGCGCGGACCGCCCGGTCTTCGTCAACGTGCCCGAGGAGGACCTGATCGGCGTGGTCGACGCGCTCATCGGCAACGTCTTCGAGCACACCCCGCAGGGCACGCCGTTCCTGGTCACGGTCTCGGACGACGCGCTCACCGTCTCCGACGCCGGCCCCGGCATCCGCGATCCGCGCGCGGCCCTCCAGCGCGGGCACAGCGGCGGCGGCTCGACCGGGCTCGGCCTGTCGATCGTCCACCGGGTCGCCACCGAACTCGGCGGCGGCGTCCGGATCGACCGCGGCGAGCTCGGCGGGGCGCGAGTCACCCTGCACCTCAAGCACGCGCTATCTTGATCGCTCGTCACCCCCCGCAGTCTCGCTTGAATGGCCGGCACGTGCGCCGGTGGAGGGAAGAGCCAGTCCGTGAACATCCTCGAAGCGGTGCTGCTCGGCGCCGTCGAAGGCTTCACCGAGTTCCTGCCGGTCTCCAGCACGGGTCACCTCACGATCCTGGAGAAGCTGCTCGGCTACCAGATCGACGCGCCGGACATCACCGCGTTCACCGCGATCATCCAGTCGGGCGCGGTCCTGGCCACGCTGCTCTACCTGCGCGGCGACATCCTCCGGATCATCAAGGCCTGGTTCCTCGGCCTGTTCAAGGCGGAGAACCGGGGCACGCCGGACTACAGGTTCAGCTGGGCGGTCATCCTCGGCTCAGTCCCGATCGCGATCATCGGGCTGCTCTTCAAGGACCAGATCGAGACCACGCTGCGCAGCCTCTGGTTCGTCGGCACCGCGCTGATCGTCTGGAGCTTCGTCATGTGGTTCGCCGACCGCGCGGCCACCCAGACCCGCCACGAGGGCGACGTGACCTGGAAGGACACGCTGATCATCGGCGTCACCCAGTGTCTCGCGCTGATCCCCGGCGTCTCCCGCTCCGGCGCCACCATGTCCGCCGGCCTGCTCCGCGACCTGGACCGCGTCACGGTCACCCGCCTGTCGTTCTTCCTGTCCATCCCGGCGCTGACCGCGGCCACGCTGCTGCAGGTGGTCACCGAGTTCGACAACATCTCCAACGGCGTCGGCTGGGTCAACACGCTGGTCGCGACCGTGGTCAGCTTCATCGTCGCGTACTTCGCGGTCAACTGGCTGCTCAAGTTCGTCGCCAAGCACAGCTACACGATCTTCATCGTCTACCGTCTCATCCTGGGCACCGTGGTCCTCGCGCTGGTCGCGACGAACACCATCTCCGCCACCTAGACGCGCGGCACCGGCCGGTCAGCCCGTGATGCGGAGCTGGCCGGCCTCGCACGTCGCTTCTCCCGGCCCACGAGCGGCGCCGCACCACAATCCAAAGATCAAGGATGACAATCCGAAGATCAAGGACGATTTTCCCGCTTCCGGCGGGGTGCGGCCCGCATGCTCCCGACTCCGTCGCCCATTCGGCATCGGTAGCCGCGAGCCCTGCCCGGAGACCGGAGGCATCAGCCCGAAATTTCGGATTATTTCCGCCGTGGCTCGGACGGCGTCGAGCGGAAGCCGGCGTGGTGGTCGTGCTGTCGCGACCACTCATGCCCGAAGGATCATTGACCGACACGAAAGAGAGGTCGAATATCGAAGTCGACCTCTCTTTCGTGTCGGTCAATGATCCTTCGCGGCGAGCCGCCGCCGAACGGGCAACGGAGTCGCTCCCGCGGGCAAACCTCGTGGAGCCCTCCGACTCCGCTAGCGCTCCGCTCCGGACGCCACATCGGAGCCGCTCCCGCCGTGGTCCCGCCAAGGCCGCGGCTCCCGCCGTCCCGGACTCCCGGCCGCGCCCGCAGCCCTCCGCGCTGCCGGCATCGAACCGACGGGTGACATCTGCGGCCATGCCCGGCCGGCTTCGACACGGCGAACGACATTCCGGCCTGCGGCCATGCCCACATACTGGCCCCGCCGACCTCGACACGGCGTACAACATTCCGGCTGCGGCCATGCCCGCACACTCGCCCGGCCGGCTCCGACACGAAGACCGGCGTCTTCGGCTTTCTGGCCACGCTCGCAGCCCGCGGCCCCGCCAGCCCTCTCGATAATGACCGGCGACGTGATGCGGAGTGCCGCTGACAGTGGATGCCGGGCACTTCATGCCCGATATTTCCGCATAATGGCGGATCTGGCGCCGCCCTACCGCCTGCTCGGCCCCTGTCGGACCGCGCACCGGATCATTGAGTGATACTGGAGGTAGATCAACTTCGCCAGTCGATCACCCCTCCGTATCACTCAATGATCCTTTGTTTTCGAGCCGAGCACATTGCGGTCCGTCGCGGGCGTCTGTCGATCAAGGACAACACCGCGGCCACGACACGCGGCAAGACACGCGGCCGAGAACCAGGGCCACGACCCGCTCAAGAGGGTCGCGCGGCCAAAACGCGCGGCCCAGGGGAGCGGCCCAGAAGCGCGGAATGGTGTTGGGGTTCGCCGGCGGTGGGAATCGGCGGAGGCCGGGTTGGGTGATCGTGCAGAATCGGGCGCATGACGATGGATGGGTGGACCGCGCCGGTGATCGAGCGCGGCTCGGAGCCGTTCGTGGCGCCGGAGCGGCAGATGCTGGAGGGGTGGCTCGACTGGCACCGGCAGACGCTGCTCACGAAATGTGCCGGGCTGACTCCGGCGCAGCTGAAGACCGCCAGCGTGGAGCCGTCGATCCTCACGCTGCTCGGGCTGGTGCGGCACATGGCCGAGGTGGAGCGCTGGTGGTTCCGCGTCTTCACCGGGGTGTCGCCTGATCTCGAGGACATCTACTGCACGCCGGAGCAGCGCGACGGCGACTTCGAGAACGTGGCGGACGCGGACGCGGAGCGGGACTTCGCCACGTTCATCGCGGAGACCGAGGAGGCGCGGGCCGCGGTCCGGGGTGTCGACCTGGACCACATCTACCGGCACCCGGCGAACGGCACGGAGAAGAACCTGCGCTGGATCTACGTGCACATGATCGAGGAGTACGCGCGGCACAACGGCCACGCGGACTTCCTGCGGGAGCGCATCGACGGCGTGACGGGAGACTGAGCCCCGCCACGCCGTCGACCGGACGTCAGGAGATCGAGTTGTAGATCGGGACGAAGCCGAGGCTGACGCCGGTCGAGGAGAAGACCTCCATCTTCCGGACGACGGTCCCCGGTGTGCTGGCGGTGGCACTGTTGCCGACGCCGATGCCGCCGACCGCGATGACCTTGCCCTCGGCGCGGATCTGGCCCGCGCCGCCACGCCGGATGATCACGGTGTCGGCCGGCGCCTGGTACGGCACCGCCGCCTCGACCGCGTTCCACGCCAGCGTGACGTCCGCCGAGGCGGAGTCGACGTGCACGGCCGGGAACGTCGGATGGGCCTGGCGCATGTGGTTGCCGGTGGCGATGACCTTGGTGCTGCCGTGCTGGATCGACAGGCAGCTCTTGTCCCGGGCCGCGTTCGGGTTCTCCACCCGGTTGCCGACGATCGTGACGTCGCGCGCGGCCAGGATGTTGAGGTGGCCGACGCAGTTCGTGACGGTGTTCCCGGTGATCGAGATGCCGGACGCGAAACCCGACCGGGGCAGGTTGCCGCCGCGCGCGTCGCCGTCGATCTCGATGCCGCGGAGCTGGGAGCCGGTGACGGTGTTGTCCGCGACCACCAGGTTGGTGACCTGCTGGACGTAGATGCCGGCCTGGCCGCACTCGGTGATGGTGTTGCCGGAGATCACGGTGCGGTCCGCGCCGGCCCAGACGTTGATGCCGTCGTAGTACTTCGAATCCGACCGCCACACCCCGCCCCACGCGGCGGCCTCGTCCGAGGTCAGCCAGTCCATGGCCACGTGGTTGTCGGTGATGCGCACGTCGCGGCCGTTGGTGGCGATGCCGAGCCGGACGTCCTCGACGGTGCAGTTCGTGATGAGCACGTCGTCGGACGAGCCGGCGGTGTTGTCCCACACGCCGATGCCGGTGTGCCGGAACCCGCGTGCCACGACTCCGTCGACGACGATGCCGGACGACGCGGTGATCTGCAGACCCGTGTACCACTGGGCCGCCACGTCGTCGACGACCTGCAGGCCCAGCACCTTCACCCGCCGGCAGTTCGTGAGCTGCAGGACGGCACGCACGGCCGGCGCCTCGCCGATCGGCACGGCGTTGATCAGCGTCAGCGTGGCGCCGTGGCCGGAGACCGTGGCGTCGGTCAGACCGTCCAGCTTGACCTGGTCGGAGACCTTGTAGCGCCGGCCGGCCGGGAACACCACGCTCTGGTGGGGCGTGGACGCCTTGGCCGCGGCGAACGCGGCCCGGATCGCGGCCGTGTCGTCGGTGACACCGTCGCCAACCGCGCCGTGCGCGAGGACCGAGACCCAGCCGTCCCCGGTCGGCGCGGCCTGCGCCGCACCGGCCGTGGCCGCGACACCGGCCGCCACCGCGGTCCCGACCACGCCGGCCCGCAACGCGTTGCGCCGATTGAATGCACTCACGTGAAAGTCCTCCCCGGTTTTGATCAAACTCACGGAGGATAGCGTAGACATCACTTGGCGTGAATACCGTATGACGGAGTCAGAGGTCGAGCGCCGCCCGGACGTAGGCGAGATCGGCCGGGCCGCTCCAGCGCAGCGCGGAGAGGCCGGCGGCCCTGGCGCCACGGACCGCGCGGTCGTCCGCGTCGATGAAGAACACCACGGTCGGCGGCAGCCGGAGGGCCTGGCAGGCCGCGACGAAGAACTCCCTGGCCGGCTTGTGCGTGCCGACCACGGACGAGTTGACCACCACGTCGACCTCGCCGGTCAGGTCGAGCGCGTCCAGGTCGGCCGGGAGCGCGTCGGTGCCGTTCGTGGCTATGCCGACCGGCAGTCCGGCGGCGCGGACCTCGCGCAGGAACGCCAGCACGTCCTGGTCGACGATGCCGCGCTCGGCCTGCCACGCCTCGACGGCCGCGCGTGCCCGCTCCGGGCCGCCGGCCGCGAACGTCAGCTCGTCGGCGACGGTGGACATCCACTGCGCGTGCGACACCTCGCCGACCAGCGCGGGCTGCATGCGCCCCCACACGGTCGCGGTGTCCCGGAGGCGGCCGGGCTCCATCCCGTACCGCTGCTCGATCTGGAGGATCTTGATCTCCGGGACGTGCCGGAGCACGCCGTCCAGGTCGACGAGCAGGGCACGTGCCCGCTGCCTACGCATCCGCACTCTCCTTGACGAGCTTCTGACTGATGACCTCGGTGACGCCGGCGCGCATGGTGATGCCGTAGAGCGCGTCCGCCACCTCCATGGTTCGCTTCTGGTGGGTGATGATGATCAGCTGGGAGCGCTCGCGGAGCTGCTCGAACAGCGTGATCAGGCGGCCGAGGTTGACGTCGTCCAGCGCGGCCTCGACCTCGTCCATGATGTAGAACGGGCTGGGACGGGCCCGGAAGATCGCGCAGAGCATGGCGACCGCGGTGAGCGAGCGCTCGCCACCGGACAACAGCGACAGTCGCTTGATCTTCTTGCCCGGCGGTCGCGCCTCGACCTCGACGCCGGTGGTGAGCATGTCCTCCGGGTCGGTCAGGATCAGCCGGCCCTCGCCGCCCGGGAAGAGCACCTGGAACACGTGCTCGAACTCGCGCGCGGTGTCCTCGAACGCGGACGAGAAGACCTCCAGGATCCGGTCGTCCACGTCCTTGACCACGGTGAGCAGGTCCTTGCGCGTGGCCTTCAGGTCTTCCAGCTGGTCGGAGAGGAACTTGAACCGCTCCTCCAGCGCCGCGAACTCCTCCAGCGCCAGTGGGTTGACCTTGCCGAGCAGCGTGAGGTCGCGCTCCGCCTTGGACGCGCGCTTCTCCTGCGTGGGCCGGTGGAACGGCGCGGGCTCCGGGATCGGCTTGCCGTCCTTCTCCGCGGCGGTGACGTCGGCCTGGCTCGGCGGCACCGGGTTGTGCGGGCCGTACTCGCTGGTCAGCGTCTCGACGTCGAGCGAGAAGTCCTCGGCCGCCTTCGCCTCCAGCTGCTCCAGGCGCAGCCGTTGCTCCGCGCGCGCGACCTCGTCCCGGTGCACCTCGCTGGTCAGCCGCTCCAGCTCGCCGGAGAGCTGCTTGGCGACGGATCGCACCTCCTGCAGCTCCGCCTCGCGCGCGGACCGGGTGGCGGCGATCTCGTCGCGGCTCTGCGCGGCCGCCGCCAGCGACGCCACGATCCGGGTGAGCGCCGCACCCGCGCCGGTCACGACCGCGCGGGCGATGGCGGCTCCGCGGGCGCGGGCGGCCTTGCGGGCGGCCGCGCGTTCCCGGGCCTGGCGTTCCGCGTTGGCCTGCCGCAGCAGCGAGTCGGCCCGGCCGGAGATGGACGAGACCCTTTCCTCGGCGGTACGGACGGCGAGCCGCACCTCCATCTCGTTCTGCCGGGCCTGCGGCACGCTCGCGGCCAGTATGTCCCGCTCGTCCGTGGAGGGCTCCTCGGAGAGCGGCATCTCCTCCGCCACGCGCAGGCGTTCCTCCAGCTCCTCCAGGCGCATCAGGTCCGCGGCGCGGGCCTCCTCGGCCTTTCCGCGGGAGGCGGCGAGGCGGTCGGTCTCGGCCTTGGCGGAGCGCGCGGCGGCACCCAGCTCGGCGAGCCGGCGGGCGGCCGCGTTGCGCTGGCTCTCCGCCTCGCGCTTGGCCGCGGCCGCGACCTGCACCGCCTCCTTCTTCTCCGCGACGTCTTCCCGAGCCTCCCCGAGTTCGGCGCGCAGGCCCGCGATGGTCTCCTCGGCCGTCTCCCGGTTGGCCTTCGCCTCGTCGACCGCGGCCTGCACCTCGATGTAGCTGACCGCCTTGCCGGAGCCGCCGGCCGCGGCGAACGCGCCGAGCACGTCGCCCTCGGGCGTGACCGCGCGCAGCTCCGGGTTGCTCGCAGCGAGCCGGGCCGCGGACTCCAGATCCGGCACGAAGGCCACGTCGCGCAGCGCCCGGTGCACCGCGGGCCGGACCGGTTCCGCGCAGGTGATCAGGTCGGGGGCCCAGAGCACGCCGTCCGGCAGCACGGGCCGCAGCGCGTCGAGCGAGCCCAGGTCGCCGGGGCCGGCCTCGCCCGCGACCAGCATCGCGGCCCGCCCGGCGTCGGCGATCTTGAGGGTGCGCATCGCCTCGACGGCCTCGTCCACCCCGGCCACCGCGACCGCGTCGGCCAGCACGCCGAGCGCGGCGGCGAGCGCGGCCTCGTGACCCGGGCGCACGCTCAGCATGCCGGCCAGGCTGCCCAGCAGGCCCGGAACCTGCCCGGCCCTGGCCAGCAGCGCACCGGCGCCGTCCTTGCGCCTGAGGCCCATCGCGAGGGCCTCCTCGCGCGCCTTCCAGCTGGCCGCGTCCTTCTCCGCCTTGCGCTCGGCCTCGGTGAGCTGGCGGACCACGGCGGACGCGGCGTCGTGCGCCGCGACCGCCTCGGCGTGCCGGGCGTCGAGATCCGCGTTGTCCCGGTCCGCCTCGGTCGACTCGGCGGAGACCTCGTCCACCGCGGCCTGGGCCCGCTCCGCGCGCTCGGCCGCGTCGGTGTGCGCGGCGACCAGGCGGGAGATCTCCTCCAGCGCGGTGGACGACCGGGCCTGGGCCGCGTTGACCTGACCGGCCAGCTTCGCCAGGCCCTCCCTGCGGTCGGCGATCGCCTTCGCGGCGGTACGCAGTGCGCGCTCCGCGTCCGCGAGCTGGCGCTCCATCTCCTGCCGGGCCTCGATCGCCTCGGCCAGCCGGGCCCTGTCCTCCTCCAGCGCCTCGCGGAGTTCCTCCTCCTGCGCCCGGACCTCCTCGGCCTGCGCCTCCAGCATGTCGGGGTCGCGGCCGGGCCGCTCCTCCTCGCCGGGCGCGGACAGGTGCCGCAGTCGCTCGCCGGCCAGCTGCTCGGTGGAGCGGAAGCGCTCCTGGAGCGCGGACAACTTGTACCACGCGTCCTGGGCGGCGGCGAGCAGCGGCGCGTCCTCCGCGTGCGCGGCCTCCAGCGTGGCGAGCCGCCGCTGGGCGATCTCGTTCTCCTTCTCCAGCTCGCCGCGCCGGGTGCGGAGCGCGGCCTCGTCCGCGATCTCCTTCTCCAGCGTGGTGCGCAGCGTGGTGAGGTCGTCGGCGAGCAGCCGGAGCCGGGCGTCGCGCAGGTCGGACTGGATGCCGGCGGCGCGGCGGGCCACCTCGGCCTGGCGGCCGAGCGGCTTGAGCTGACGGCGCAGCTCCGCGGTCAGGTCGGTCAGCCGGTTCAGGTTTACCTGCATGGCGTCCAGCTTGCGGATCGCCTTCTCTTTCCGCTTGCGGTGCTTGAGAACGCCGGCCGCCTCCTCGATGAACGAGCGGCGGTCCTCCGGCTTCGCGTGCAGCATGCTGTCGAGGCGGCCCTGGCCGACGATGATGTGCATCTCGCGGCCGATGCCGGAGTCGGAGAGCAACTCCTGGATGTCGAGGAGCCGGCAGCCGTTGCCGTTGATCTCGTATTCGGATTCACCGGACCGGAACATCCGGCGGGTGATCGAGACCTCGGTGTAGTCGATCGGCAGCGCGCCGTCGGTGTTGTCGATCGTCAGCGTGACCTCGGCGCGGCCCAGCGGCGCGCGGCCGGCCGTGCCGGCGAAGATGACGTCCTCCATCTTGCCGCCGCGCAGCGCCTTCGCGCCCTGCTCGCCGAGCACCCAGGCGATCGCGTCCACGACGTTGGACTTGCCGGAGCCGTTCGGCCCCACCACGCAGGTGATGCCGGGCTCCAGGCGCATGGTCGTGGCGCTGGCGAAGGACTTGAAGCCCTTCACCGTCAGGCTCTTGAGATGCACGTGTCCGTATCCTCACCCCGGCGCCCCGCCGCGGGCGGGCCGGCGGGCAAGCGATTCCGCAGGGTAACCCGCGGTGAACGAGCATCACGCGGCGCCCTCGTCCCCGCCGGTGCCCCGAGTGGTCAACGAGCAGGCCAGGCTCTCGGGAACGTCCCACGCTAGCCGCTGAAAAGCCCCAGACAAAGGGCTGCGCGCCGCCACGTTGAGTGTGTGTCGGCGCGCTCAGGATTCTGTTGTCTCGTTCGGGCGTTGCCGCGGGGGCAGGGCGATGAGCCGTTTCCCACCCGGCCGGTGCCAGGTTGCGGAGAGCTCACTGCTGTGGGCGCCGGCGGGCCGACGCCCCGGAATCAGGTCAGCGCCGGTTCGCGCAGACTCAGCAGATCGTCCGCCTCGGCGGCGGCAGCGGCGAGCCGATCGTTGTCGGCACGCAACCGCGTGATCTCGAACTCCAGTGCCTGCACCGTGGCACGCAGACGGGTGACCTCGTCGACGAGGCGCCGGTCCTGCGCCATGCCGACGTGGCCGTAGAGGGCCTTCGCCATTTCTGTCTCCTCATAATGCGCTGCCGGAAAGGCCGGCCAACGCGCGCCCAGCAAATCGCGACTCCACGCTCATGGGCACACATGGGCGTGATCGGGCGCGACTGGCGACTACTCCATAGTCCGCCGACCCGCCAAAAGAGTCAAGCGCGGCGTGTCCCGCGCCACGTTGATCACGCCCGGTAACTAGCATTTTGCGGACGGTCTGACGGTTCTTAGGTCTTCCCTAGGTCTTCCTTAGGTCTGTTGGAAGTGTCCTGGTCACCGGTTTACGTTCGACCGGCAATCTGCATCCATCGACCGCTCTGCGTGAGCAGGCGGTTCTTCCGTCTGTGGAGGCGTTCACCCCGTGTCACGGCGAGCCGAGCGAGCGACGAGCCAGCGAGAGCTGCCCCGGGCCGAGGAGATCACCTCCGGTGGGCGGCACAAGGCGAAGAAGGTCAGGCGGGCGCGCCGGCTGCCCGGCGGCACCGCGGGGCTGGTCGCGCTGGTCGCGGCCGTGCTGGCGATCTTCGGCCTGGCCGCCTACATGCTGCCGCCGAGCGTCTCCGGCGGGCGTGCGGACGACACCGTCGACGCCGCCGGTGCGAACCGTGACGACGTGGCCGCCGACCCCGCCGCGGCGCGCGGGGCGGACCGTCCCGGGGGCGAGATCAGCGGCGAGGCGATGTTCGGGGCGAACCCGGCCTCGCCGTCGCCGAGCGCGTCGCCGTCGGCCGCGCCGAAGACCAGCGCACCGGCCGCGCCGGCCCCGCCGAAGGAGACCACGCCGCAGCAGGGCGGCGGCGACAACGGCGGTGGCGACAACGGCGGCGGCGGCGACAACGGCGGCGGGAACCCGGGCGGCGGCGGTGCCACCGACGAGATCACGGCGCTGGAGAACGCGGTCACCCAGATCGTCAACGCGCGGCGCGCGGAGAACGGCTGCGGCACGGTCGCCAACAACGAGAAGCTGCGGACGGCGGCACGCGGCCACAGCCAGGACATGGCGGACGAGAACTACTTCGACCACACCAGCGCGGACGGACGCTCGCCGTGGGACCGGTCCAAGGCGGCCGGCTACCAGAACGCGATCGGCGAGAACATCGCGAAGGGCCAGCAGACGCCGGAGCAGGTCATGGAGTCGTGGATGAACAGCGACGGCCACCGCAAGAACATCCTGAACTGCGACGCCAAGGAGACCGGCGTCGGCCTCGCCTACGACGGCAACACGCCGATCTGGACCCAGATGTTCGGCGCCGGCAGCTAGCGAACGAGCCACTCAAGATCGAGGCGTTACTCAAGTCGTCAGAACGACTCGAGTGACGCCTCGATCTTGGTTTTGGGGTTGGTTGCGAGGTGACCACCCACCGGCTGACAGGGAGGAGCGCCAGCGACGACCGGTGCCCGCGGGAGCATGCGGGCTGCACCACGCCGGAAGCGGGAATATCCGCTTTTATCGGGGTTTGGGTTGGCAGCGGGGGCAGCTGAAGCTGGAGCGGTTCATGAACGACTCGCGGCGGATCGGGGTGCCGCAGCGGGCGCAGGGCAGCCCCTCCTGGCCGTAGACGTTGAGCGCGCGGTCGAAGTAGCCGGACTCGCCGTTGACGTTGACGTAGAGCGCGTCGAAGCTGGTGCCGCCCTCTCTGATCGCGGCGCCGAGGACGTCGCGGACGTGGCCGAGCAGGCGGGCGACCGCGGGCTTGGTGAGCGCGTCCGTGGCGCGGGTGCCGTGCAGCTTCGCGCGCCAGAGCGCCTCATCCGCGTAGATGTTGCCGACGCCGGAGATCAGCGACTGGTCGAGCAGCGCGCGCTTGATCTCGGTGTGCTTGCGGCGGAGGCGCTCGGCGAAGTCGAGATCGTCGAAGAGCGGGTCCATCGGGTCGCGGGCGATGTGCGCGATCTCGGCGGGCAGCTCGGCGCCGCCGGTGGAGACGGAGAGGCCGCCGAACGTGCGCTGGTCGATGAAGCGCAGCTCCGGCCCGTCGTCGTCGAAGCCGAACCGGACGCGCAGGTGCGTCTCGTCCGGCGTCTCCGGGGGCTGGATCAGCAGCTGGCCGGACATGCCGAGGTGGCCGATGATCGCGTCGCCGGAGTCCAGCGGCAGCCAGAGGTACTTGCCGCGGCGGCAGACGTCGGTGATCTCGCGGCCGGCCAGCACGTCGGCGAAGTGGGTGGCGCCGGGCACGTGGCGGCGGATCGCGCGCGGGTGGCGGACCTCGACCGTGTGCAGCCGGCGGCCGACGACCCAGGGCGTCAGGCCCGTGCGGACGGTCTCGACCTCGGGCAGTTCGGGCACGGGGATCCTCAGATCGTGTAGGGCCAGACGGTGACGAGATAGGCGCCGTACCAGAGGCCGAACGCGGCGTAGCCGGCGAGCGCGGGGACGATCGTGCGCCAGCGGGCACGGCCCAGCGCGGTCGCGAGTGGCAACAGGATCAGCAGCACGGGTACGAGCAGGCGCGGCTTGGAATGGTAGTACCCACCCTGGCCGACGACCAGCACGAGCGTGACCAGTCCGTAGGCGACCAGCGGCCACCACGGCCGGTGCAGCACCGCCACGACCGCGAGCACGACCGCGCCGATCAGGATCCAGGCCACGCTGACCTGCACCCAGCCGTTGCCGGTGCGCAGCGTGTTGCCCAGGAACGCCAGCGTGCTGCGGCCGAAGTCGAACGTGGACCCCCAGCCCGCGGTCTGCACCCGGAACCAGGCGTCCCAGTCGCCGATCCGGTGCCCGGCCCAGAGCAGGTAGGCCGGGGTGCCGGCCATCGCGACCGCGGCCGCGCCGAGCGCGGTGATCCGGCCCCGGCGGGTCTCGGTGCGCCAGGCCAGCAGCGCCGCGACACCGAGCGCCACGGTCAGCGCGAAACCGGTCGGCCTGGCCAGCGCGCCGGCCAGGCCGAGCACGCCCATCCAGACCCAGGCCCGCCGGTGCGCGGCCAGCAGCGCACCGGCCGCGAGCGCCAGGAACAGCCCCTCGGAGTAGCCCATGTTCAGCACCACGGACATCGGCTGCGCGATCACCAGCACGGTGAGCGCGTAGCCGGTGCGCCGGTCGTAGAGGCGGGTGCCGAGCTGGAACAGCGCGACCGCGGCCGCGGCGCCGCAGGCCCAGGTGACGACGAGCGCGGCGTCCGGCAGGCTGAGCCCGGTGAACGAGACCAGCCGGATCAGCGCGGGGTAGAGCGGGAAGAACGCGATGCCGTTGCCGACGAGCGTGCCGTCCTCGTCGTAGGTGTAGCCGGTCGGGTAGCCCTCGCCGGCGACCCGGACGAACCAGCCGGCGTCCCAGGAGAGCAGGCTGTCCGCGACCGTGGCGCCGGGCAGCGCGAGCCAGGAGATGGCCGCGGACTGCAGGCTCCGGATCGCCACGTAGAGGCCGAGCACGATCGTGACGTGCCAGAGCGGCGAGAACCGCTCCGGCGCCGCCGTCGCCTCCGTGTCGGGAGCGGCCTGTGCCACGGTCACGGTGCGTCGTCTGCGTCCGTGCTCAGCGCGTGCGGGCCCTGGTCGGACAGGTTGCGCCAGGCCGCCTCCGCGGCCCGCTGCTCGGCCTGCTTCTTGCTCTTGCCCTCGGCGCCGCCGTACCGCTCGCCGGCCACCACGACCCAGGCGGTGAACGTCTTCGCGTGATCCGGGCCGGCCTCGTCGATGCGGTATTCGGGAACGCCCAGGCCGAGCGACGCGGTCAGCTCCTGCAGGCTGGTCTTCCAGTCCAGGCTCGGGCCCTGCTTCGAGGACGCGGCCATCAGCGGGTCGAACAGCTTGTGGATCACCTTGGCCGCGACGTCCAGGCCGTGCTGCAGGTAGATCGCGCCGAGCAGCGCCTCCAGCGTGTCCGCGAGGATGCTGGCCTTGTCCCGCCCGCCGGTGGTCTCCTCACCCTTGCCGAGGAAGAGGTACGCGCCGAGCCCGTCCGGTCCGAGCGTGCGGGCCACGTCCGCGAGCGCGGTCATGTTGACCACGCTGGCGCGCAGCTTCGCCAGCTTGCCCTCGGGCAGGTCCGGGTGGTCGGTGAAGAGCGCGGTGGTGATCACGACGCCGAGCACGGAGTCGCCGAGGAACTCCAGCCGCTCGTTCGTGGGCAGGCCGCCGTTCTCGTACGCGTACGACCGGTGGGTCAGCGCGCGTTCCAGCAGGTCAGGGTCGATCGACACACCGAAGGCGGACTCCAGGTGCCCGACCGACGGCCGGCGCCGCTTCTCCCGGTCAGTCATGAGCATCTCCTATTAGTGCGCACATGGCCGCCGTGGCGGCACGTCGGTGGAGGTCGGCGGCCAGGGCGATGCCCGAGGCCAGGTCGGCGCCGGTGGCTGCGCCGTGACAGACGACCACGGTTCCGCCGACGCCCAGCAGGGCGGCGGCGCGGGGCGGGGTCTCGTCGGAAGCGGTCGTGCCGTAGACGCCCTCGACGCCCTTGAGCAGCACGTTGCCGGTGAAGCCGTCGGTCACCACGACGTCGGCGAGCTCACCGGTGGAGATCTCGTAGCCCTCGACCAGGCCGGCGTACCGGGCGGCGCCCGGCAGCGCGAGGCCGGCCAGCGCGAGGTCGGCGGCGCGGCGCGGATGATCGCCCTTGCCCGGCTCGGTGCCGATGGAGAGCAGGCCCAGGCGCGGGGCGGGCATGCCGAGGACGGTCGCGGCATAGGCGACGCCGAGCAGGCCGTGCTGGACCAGGGTGGCGGGGCTGGCCTCGATCGAGGCGCCCACGTCGAGCAGCAGCACCGGCCCGCGCGTGGCCGGAAGCGTGGCGGCGAGCGCGGGACGGCGGATGCCGGGCATGCGCCCGAAGCCGAGCACGGCGGCCGTGACGATGGCGCCGCTCGGACCGGCGGACGTCATCGCGTCCGCGTGGCCCTCCGCGACCGCGGCGGCGGTCGCCCGCACCGTGGTGTCGGCGCGGCCCCCGCTCGCGGGTGCGTCCGCCATCGCGACCGCACGCCGGGCGCCTCGGACGGCGACCCGGTGCCGGTCGTTCGGCGGGAGGGCATGGAGGATCTCGTCGGCCACCTCGGAGGGGCCGACGAGCAGAAGATGCAGGTCGGGATCGACCCGGCACGCTCGCAGAGCGCCGTCAACCACGACGGCGGGTGCGGAATCCCCGCCGAGGAGGTCGACGGCGATCCGCGCGGTGCCCGGCTCCGCGGAGGGAGCCGAAGCACCGGGCAGTCGCCGTTGTGCAGGCGCGGTCCGACCGGGGGCCGGATGCGTCACCCGCGGCGTCAGACCTCGAGGACCTGACGGCCGTTGTACGTGCCGCAGGTCTTGCACGCCGTGTGGGGCAGCTTCGGCGAGCGGCACTGCGGGCAGGCAACGGTCGCGACCGCCGTGGTCTTCCACTGCGCCCGGCGCGACCGGGTGTTGCTGCGCGACATCTTGCGCTTCGGGACGGCCACGGTAATTACTCCTCGGTGTTGGTCAGGTTGTGCAAGGCGGCCCAGCGTGGGTCGACCTGATCGTGATTGTGATCGTCGGGCAGGTCGTCCCAGTGCACCCCGCACTCGGAGCACAACCCTGGGCAGTCGTCGCGGCACAGCGGGTTGGTCGGCAGGGCCAGCACCACCGCGTCCCGCACGGCCGGCTCCAGGTCGATCAGATCGCCCTGCATCCGGCCAACTTCATCATCGTCGGTCGTCTCGTCCGTCGCGCTGTTCTCATACGCATACAGCTCTTGGATCGTGACGGTCAACGAGTCGTCGATCGCGCGGAGGCACCGGCCGCACTCGCCGGTGATCGGCCCGGACACGGGCCCCGACACGAGCACGCCCTCGGACACCGACTCCAGCCGCAGGTCGAGGCTGATCTCGGCGCCCTTGGGCACGCCGATCATCTCCACGCCGAGATCCGCCGGCGCCTGGACCACCCGGCTGATCTCGCGCATGGCACCAGGACGGCGCGGCAGCTCGACGGTGTCGAGCACGAGCGGCGACCGGGGGTCGAGGCGATTCTCAGGGTTCTTAGGCATGGCGATTCTCTGTAGCAAGGGTGAAGGCACAGCAGTCTCCGGCCGTTAGGACGGCCGACGAAAAAGGTTACCCGACCGGCGCCCGCAGCGTCGAATCGCCCCAGGCGAGTGCCGAGATCACGTGCGGGCGCCGGGTGCGAGACGCGGTCCGGGTGTCGAGGAGGGCGCGCCGCAGCCCGTCTTCCACGTCGATCCGGCACTCAGAACGGCAGGGGGCGCTCGCCCTCGTCGGCGCCGGCGAACGAGCCGATCTCGCGCAGCGCGTGCATCTTGTCCCGGCCGCGCTCGATCGAGGCCAGCGCGCGCGTCAGGAACTGCTCGAAGTTGGCCAGCGCGGTGTCGACGTAGTCGTCGACCTCCTCGCGCAGCCGCTGCGCCTCGGCGCGCGCCTCCGCGACGATCCGGGCGCCCTCGTGCTCGGCGGAGACCGTGATCTCGTTCACCGAGACCAGGCGAGCGTGCTCGGCCTCGCCCTCCGAGATGATCCGCTCGGCCTCGCTGCGGCCCTTGTCGATTATCCGGTCTCGCTCCTCCAGCAGGGCCGCGGCCTTGCGCAGATCAGTGGGGAGCTCGGCGCGGAGGTCCTCCAGCATGCCGATCATCTCGCCGCGCTCGACCATGCAATTCGTCCGGGACATCGGCACGGAGCGGGCCTGCTCCACGATGTTGATGATCTCGTCGATGCGGTCGAGCGGGTCCATACGGTCGGACGGGTCCACCGGCGCCTCACTCCTGTCACTGACTGCGGCCACTCCGCCGTTCTGCTTCACCATCATGCGGCCCCGGCGCCCGTTGCGGCGAAACCCACGTCATCGGCGCGTCGGATCCGTCGCCATCTCGTTACCGACGGGCAGGCCGCCGCGCACCCGGGGTCACCGTTCGCGCGTTCTGCGCAAAATCACGCTTGGCGCAGACGGGCGCGAAGCCGGCGGTCCACCTCGTCCGGAACGTGCGCGGAGACGTCGCCGCCCCACTTCGCCACCTCCTTGACCAGGCTGGACGAGAGAAACGAATACAGCGGGTTGGTCGGCATGAACAGCGTCTCCACGCCCGCGAGGCCGATGTTCATCTGCGCCATCTGCAGCTCGTAATCGAAGTCACTGACCGCGCGCAGGCCCTTCACCACCACGCCGGCCCGCTGCGCCCGGCAGAAGTCGACCAGCAGGCCCTGGAACGACGCCACCCGGACGTTGCCATAGGAGGAGGTCACCTCGGTGAGCAGCTCGATGCGCTCCTCGATGGTGAAGAGCCCGAGCTTGGACTGGTTGATCAGCACTCCGACGATCACCTCGTCGAAGAGCCGGCTGGCGCGGCCGATGATGTCCAGATGGCCGTTGGTCACGGGATCGAAGGAGCCGGGGCACACAGCGCTCGTCATGATCGGCGACCGTACCAAAGAGTGGTCTCGCCGTACTTCCGGCTGCGGATCGGCGTGATGCCTTCCACCCAGGCAAGATCCGCTCCGCGACTGGCCCGCTCGACGACCACGACCGCGTCCTCCGCGAGCCAGCCGAACTCCAGCAGCGCGGCCAGCATCTCCAGCACCTCGAGATCCGGCATCGGGTACGGCGGGTCCGCGAACACCAGGTCGTAGGGCTCGCCGGCCGGCCCGGCGAGCAGCGCGGTCCCGACCTTCGCCGGTTGCAGCACCGCCCGGTCCCGCGCGCCGAGCGCCGCGATGTTGGCCCGGACGATGCGCCCGGCCTTGGCGTCGTGCTCGACCAGCAGCGCGTGCGCGGCGCCCCGGGACAGCGCCTCCAGCCCGACCGCGCCGGAGCCGGCGTAGAGGTCCGCGACCCGGGCGCCGTCCAGGTCGATCAACGTCTCCAGCGTGTTGAACAGCGCCTCGCGCACCCGGTCGGAGGTGGGCCGGGTGTGCGAGCCGACGGGCACGGTGAGCCGCCGCCCGCCCAGCGTTCCGGCGACGATCCTGGTCACACGAGTCCTTTCGGTGGGGCGAACGAGCCGTCCGGCTCCGGCGGGAACGGATGCACCGCGATCACGGCGTGCACCGGGATCGGGCCGTAGACGTGCGGGAACAGGTTCTCCGTGTCGACTCCGTCGCCCGGCTCCCAGCGCGGCGGCTCCGGCAGCCGCACCTCGTCGATCTCCAGCAGGATCAGGTCGGTGCGGCCGCGGGCGCGGATGGTCGCCGGGATGTGCACCTGCGCGGCCGTCGAGCAGTGGATGAAGCCCTCGGTGGCCAGCGTGTCCGCCGTGTACTCCCCCGCGCGTTGCGCGTCCGCCCAGGCCGCGGCGGTGCAGAAGTGCAGGATCATGGTCAGCCCTTCTCCAGGTATTCCGCGCGCTCGTCGTCGACGAGCGCGGCGACGGACGCGGCCAGCGCGGGGTGCCGTGAAAGCTCCGGATCGTCCCGGACCAGCGTCAGCGCGCGCGACCGGGCCTCGGCGATCAGCTCCTGGTCCTTGCGGAGCGAGAGCAGCCGCAGGTGGGAGCGCCGGCCGGACTGGGCCGCGCCGAGCACGTCGCCCTCCCGGCGCTGCTCCAGGTCGAGCTCGGCCAGCACGAAACCGTCCGTGGTGGAGGCCACCGCGTCCAGCCGGACCCGGGCCGGGGTGCCCTCCAGCGCGTCCGTGACCAGCAGGCACAGGCCGGGCGCGCTGCCCCGGCCGACGCGCCCGCGCAGCTGGTGGAGCTGGGAGACGCCGAACCGGTCCGCGTCCAGCACGATCATGACGGTGGCGTTCGGCACGTTCACGCCGACCTCGATCACGGTGGTGGCGACCAGCACGTCCAGGTCGCCGGCCGCGTACGCCCGCATCACCGCGTCCTTCTCGTCGGCCGGCAGCTTGCCGTGCAGCACGCCGATCCGCAGGCCCTTCAGGAACTCCTCGGCGAGGATCGGCGCCACCTCCAGGACCGCGAGCGGGGGCCGTTTCGCGTCGGAGCCGTCGGTGGGCGGCTCGACCTCGTCGTCGCCCTCCTCCGCGCCGATCCGCGGACACACGACGTACCCCTGGTGGCCCTTCTGCACCTCCTCGCGCATGCGCCGCCAGGCGCGCTCGAAGAACGCGGGCTTCTCCGCGTTCGGCACGACGTGCGACGCGATCGGGGAACGGCCCTGCGGCAGCTGCGCGAGGACCGAGACCTCCAGGTCGCCGAAGACCGTCATCGCGACCGTGCGCGGGATCGGAGTGGCCGTCATCACCAGCACGTGCGGTGGCTGCGCGGCCTTGGCCCGGAGCGCGTCGCGCTGCTCCACGCCGAAGCGGTGCTGCTCGTCCACCACGACCAGGCCGAGATCCTTGAAGTCGACGCCCTCGTAGAGCAGCGCGTGCGTGCCCACCACGATGCCGGCCGCGCCGGACGCGACCTCGGCCAGCGCGGCGCGTCTCGCCTTCGCCCCGAGCGAGCCGGTGACCAGCGTCAGGCGGGTCGCGTCCGGGTCGGAATCGAGCTCGCCGGCGCGGCCGAGCGGGCCGAGCAGCTCCGCGATGCCGCGGTGGTGCTGCGCGGCCAGCACCTCGGTCGGGGCCAGCAGCACGGCCTGGCCGCCCGCGTCCACCACCTGGAGCATCGCGCGCACCGCGACCAGCGTCTTGCCGGAGCCGACCTCGCCCTGCAGCAGCCGGTGCATCGGGTGCGGCGTGCTCAGGTCGGCCGCGATCTCCTCGCCCACCTTGGCCTGGCCCTCGGTCAGCGCGAACGGCATGATCGCGTCGAACCGCTCGCGCAGGCCGCCGTCGCGGCGCGGGCGCGGGCGGGCCGGGAGCGAGGTGGCCCGCACCTTGCGCTGCACCAGCGTCAGCTGCACCGCGAACGCCTCGTCCCACTTGAGCCGCTTCTGGGCCGACTTCAGCGCGGCCCAGTCAGCCGGCTTGTGGATCTCGCGGAGCGCCCTGTCCAGGCTCATCAGGCCGTGCTCGGCGCGCAGCGCGGCGGGCAGCGGGTCCTCCGGCATGGTGATCACGCCCATCAGCACGTCCACCGCCTTCGCGATGGTCCAGGTCGGCACCGCGGCCGCGGCCGGGTAGACCGAGATGAACGCGCCGGCGAAGTCGTCGATCGCGACCTCGGACTCCTCGTCGAAGAGCATGTAGTCCGGGCTGTTGAGCTGGCGCTTGCCGCGGAAGTCGGTGACCTTGCCGGCGAACAGGCCCCACCGGCCCGGGGTCAGCTCGCGCTGCCGCCAGGCCTGGCTGAAGAAGGTCAGCGAGATGGTCTGGCCGGTGTCGTCGCCGACCAGCACCTCCAGCAGCTGGCCCCGGCGCTGTCGCATCTGCCGCGCCTCGACCCGCTTGACCTGGGCCAGGATCGTGACGTCCTCGCCGACCTCCAGGCCGCGGATGTCCGTGTGCTCGCCGCGCTGGTCGTGCCGGCGCGGGAAGTGGTAGAGCAGGTCGCCCGCGGTGTGCAGGCCGAGCTTCTCCGCGAGCGGCTTCGCCGACTTCGCGCCGAGGACCTTCTCCAGGGGGGTGCCGACCGTGACGGCCGTCTCCGTCATGCGTTCACTCCACACCGATCAGCAGGGGGTAGACGGGCTGGCCGCCGTCGTAGCCGCGTGCCTCCACATATGGCCAGCGGGTGGCCAGGTGGGCGCGCAGCGCAGGCTCCAGCCCGGGTGGCGCGTCCGCGCCGAAGAGCAGCGTGACCAGCTCACCGCCGCCGCCGAGCAGCCGGTCGAGCAGCTCGGTGCCGACCGCGGTGAGATCCGCCCCGATCAGCGCGACCTCGCCCTCGATCAGGCCGAGCGCGTCACCGGCGCGGCAGCGCCCGGCCATGGTCAGCGCCTCGCGGCTGGCCCGGGTGACCTCGGCCCAGCGGCAGGCGCCGGCCGCCTCGGCCATCGCGATCACGTCGTCCTCGAAGCTGCGGGCGTCGTCCCGGACCGCGAGCGCGGCCAGCGTCTGCACCGGCGAGCGGGTCGGCACCACGCTGACCCGGGGGCCGCTCACCTCGCGGGCCGCGGCGACCGCGACCGCGCGGGTGTCGCCGTCGTTCGGCAGCAGCACGATCTCGACGGCGTCGCTGCCCGCGATCGCCTCCAGCAGCTCCCGCGGGGACGGGTTGTCGCCGACCACGATCGCGCCCTCGCCCGTGTAGAGCTCGGCGAGCCCGGGACCGTCCGCCATCACCACGGCCGCGCGGGCGCGGGCCGGTGGCGCGGGGAGCTCGGGCGGCGCGGTGGCGTGGTCGGCGAAGCGGGTGACGGTGATCTGGTGCGGGCGGCCCGCGACCACGCCGGCCTCGATCGCGGCGCCGACGTCGTTCACGTGGACGTGCACGTGCCAGACCGGCGGGCGGCCGCCGGAGCCGACCACGACCAGCGAGTCGCCGAGCCCGTGCAGAGTGCGCCGGAGCCGGTCGATCGCGTCGTCCTCCGCATCCAGCAGGTATTGCACCTCGTAGGCGAAGTCGGGGGAGCCGGTCTCCCGCGGGGTGGCCGGCGGGCGCGGGCCCGGCGACGGCGGGACCGGCGGCTCCTCGATCGGGGCGGGGTCACCGCTCAGCGACTCGGCCAGCGCGTCCAGCAGCAGGCACAGCCCCCGGCCGCCCGCGTCGACCACGCCGGCCCGGGCCAGCACCGGCAGCTGCTCCGGCGTGCGGGCCAGCGCGACGGCCGCGGCCTCGGCCGCCGCGCGCGCCACCGCGGCCACGTCGTCGGTGCCGGCCCGGGCCGCGCCGTCGGCGGCCGCGGACAGCACGGACAGCACCGTGCCCTCGACCGGCTCGGCGACCGCGGAGTAAGCCGCCGCGGTGGCCGCGCGCAGCGCCGCGGCGAGCGCCCGGCCGCGCACCTCGGGCACGTCGGCCAGCGTGTCGGCCAGGCCGCGCAGCACCTGCGAGATGATCACGCCGGAGTTGCCGCGCGCGCCGAGCAGCGCGCCGCGGGCCAGCAGGTGCAGCGCGTGGCCGTGCGCGGTGCGGCCGGCCTCGGCCGAGTTGTCCAGGTCGAGCGCGAGCGCGCGCTGCGCGGAGGTGAACGTGAGCACCAGGTTGGTGCCGGTGTCGCCGTCGGGCACCGGATAGACGTTCAGCTCGTCGATCTCGCGCTGGTGGGCCCGGAGCGCGGTCAGCCCGGCGCCGCTCCAGCGGCGCACGACCGTCGCGTCCAGGGTCTCCAGCACGGAAAAAGCCTATAGTCGGCCACCGACACTTTCGCGGCAGGAAGGTCTCCGAGACCCGATTCGCTGGTCGAGACCCGCGTCGGGTAACCTGGTCGGGTTGCCTAGGCCTAGTGCGCGGGTGACCTCACGTCTGCGGCCCGCGCCGCGGGACTGCTGACAGCCTGAGGGCGCGTGCTCCGGGTCGGCCAGCAGAGAGCATCGAATCGATCGACAGCAGGAGACTTCCGTGGCTAGCGTCTGCGACGTCTGTGGCAAGGGGCCGGGCTTCGGCCACAACGTGTCCCACTCGCACCGGCGGACCAACCGCCGCTGGAACCCGAACATCCAGACGGTGCGCACTCCCGCCGGTGGCGGCAACACCCGCAAGGTCCAGGCCTGCACCTCGTGCATCAAGGCCGGCAAGGTCACCCGGGCCTGATTCAAGCGCTCCACGCTACGCCCTGTCGCTCCGGCGGCAGGGCGTATCTGCGCTTTATGACTATTCACCCCCGGTGACGCGCCCCTCGTCCTTACGCTGAGGAGAACGACCGCGGGGGTGCAGATGAGCAGGACCACCGAGCCCAACAGTGACGAAGCAGTGCTCTCGCTCTCGCTCGACGGCCGGATCACCGACGCCGGTGACGGCACCCGAACGCTGCTCGGCTATCGCCCGGAGGAGCTCTTCGGGCGCCGGGTGGAGGAGGTCATCCCGGAGCCGGGCGGACTGCTCGCCGGCCCCGGCAAGGACCTCGGCGCCGCGGCCGACTCCGTCTCCTCCCTCTTCGAGCTGAGCTGCCGCTGCGCGGACGGCACGGTCTTCCCGGCGGTGGTGACGGTGTGGCGCAGCATGGAGGAGCACGGGCTCACCATCACGGCCGCGATCCGGCGGCTGAGCACCGAGGACAAGCTGGCCGGCGCGATCAACCTGGTCGGGGCGCTGGTCCGGTCCTCGCACGACGCGATCATCGCGGCCGACCGGGACGGCATGATCACCATCTGGAACCCGGCCGCCGAGCGCCTGTACGGCTACTCCGCCGCGGAGATGCTGGGCCGCCCGCGCAGCACGATCATCCCGCCGGACGGGCAGACGATGGAGGAGGAGCGGTTCCGCCGGACCCTCTCCGGCAGCCACGTGGAGATGTTCTCCGCGGTCCGCCGGCGCAAGGACGGCCGCCTGATCACGGTCGCGGCCACCATCTCCCCGATCGCGGACACACAGGGCCACATCATCGGCGTGGCCGGCTTCTCCCGGGACATCGGCGAGACGAACCGGGCGCAGAACATGTTCCGCGGCCTGCTGAACGCGCTGCCGATAGGGATCATCGGCATCGGCGAGGACGGCCTGATCCGGTTCGTGAACCCGCAGATCGAGCAACTCTTCGGCTACGGCGCCGAGGAGGTGCTGGGCCTGCCGATCGAGCGCCTGATGCCGCGTTCCGCCGCGCCGGACCTGCATCTGGAGGGGGTCCGGAAGGACGGCAGCCGCTTCCCGGCCGAGGTCTCGCTCTCGCCGATCGACGTGGGCTCCGAGACGCTGATCTCCGCCACCGTGGTGGACACCACCGAACGGATCGGGGCCGAGGCCGAGCGGGTCCGGCTCCAGCAGGAACTGACCGCGGCGCAGCGGCTGGAGAGCGTCGGCCAGCTGGCCGGCGGCGTCGCACACCACTTCAACAACCTGCTGGCGATCATCGACTCGCACGCCGGGTTCGTGGCCGAGGAGCTGAACGGGCCGATCACCGGCGCCAGCGTCCGCGAGGCGCTCACCGACATCGCGCAGATCCGCAAGACCGTGGACCGGGCCAGCGAGTACGCCCGGCAGCTGCTCGCGTTCGGGCAGCGTGAGGTGGCCCGGCCGGTCCGGCACGACATCTCCCGTACCGTCGCGGACGTCTATGCCCTGCTCAGCCACTCGCTCGGCGACGACATCACGCTCTCCACGAACACGCACAAGGACCTGCCGCCGGTGGTGGTCGACCCGGGTCAGCTGGAGCAGACGCTGGTCAACCTGGCGCTCAACGCGCGTGACGCGATGCCGCACGGCGGGAAGCTGAGCATCACGGCCGAGCCGTGCACGAAGAGCGCGCCCGGCGCGCGCCCGAGCCGGCACGTGAAGATCCGGGTCACCGACACCGGTGCCGGCATGTCCGCTGAGGTGCTGGAGCGCGCGTTCGAGCCGTTCTTCACCACGAAGGACCCGGTCGCGTTCGCCGGCATGGGCCTGGCCGTGGCGCACGGCATGGTCACCGCGGCGGGCGGCGAGCTCAGCATCTCGTCCGACCCGGGCCGGGGCACCACCGTGGTGATCATGCTGCCCGCGGACGACGTGCTGGAGCCGCGCCGCGACCCGGACGAGACGGTGCCCGGCGGCGGCGCGGAGACGGACGGACGGCGCACCATCCTGGTCGTCGACGACGAGCCGGACCTGCGCGAGGTGGTCCGGCGGATGCTCGGCAAGTCCGGGTACGACGTGATCACCGCGGCGGACGGGACCGAGGCGATGGAGCGGGTGCACGCGCACCCCGGGCGCATCGACCTGTTGATCACGGACATCATGATGCCCGAGATGTCCGGTACGGAGCTGGCCGAGCAGCTGCGCGAGATCCGCGACGGCGTGCCCGTGTTGTTCATGTCCGGCTACGCCGCGCCGCTGCTCGCCGAGAAGGGCACGCTCGACCCCGGCACGGTCCTGCTGCAGAAACCGTTCCGCAAGCAGGAGTTGATCTCCGCGGTGGAGAACGTCCTCACTGTGTTGACGCCCAGCTGATTCGCGTCTCGGTCGTCCCACAGCCGCCAGCTTTGGGCCAGGCCGGGGCTGGTTAATAGATCAAAGGCCTAATGCCTCCTACTTCGCGATCATGTACCTGTCGCCGTAGACGGACCAGCGCAGCGGGGGGTTGAGGCCGAGGTTGCCGGCCTTCAGGAAGACGCGCTGGGCGGTGTCGACGCGGCTGGTGTCGCGGTGGGCCGGCTCGCGGCGCATCGCGGCCGTGCGCGCGTTCAGGAACGCGGTCAGGTAGGCGACCTCCCCGCCGCCCTGGGCCGGTGGCTTCGCGCGGCGGACGGCGGCGGCCCGGATGCCGCCGAAGCCGGCCGGATCGGGACCGGGGCCGTGCATGACCATCGCGTCGTAGTACGCGAACTGGCCGAGCGCGCGCAGCCCGTCCTTCTTCGCCTGCCCGACCGCCGGGTTGAAGTAGACCCGGTCCCGCTCGGCGTCCTGCGCGACGCGGAACACCGGGTCGGCCGCGGCGGCCCGCCACGCGGCCGGGAAGCCGGGATCCAGGCCGGCGTGCGAGGCCGTGCCGTTCACCCGCCGCAGAGCCGGCAGGAACCGCGCCAGGCCGTTGTTCCTCGGCCGTGCCGCCACGTACCGCGCGACGACCGCCAGCATGTCACCGGTGCCGGAGGTGAAGCCGACGATGCCACCGGTGTAGCCGCGGCCGTCCCGGATGTCCTCGACGTAGCCGTACTGCGCCCGCCAGTTCAGCGACGAGTTCTCCGCGCTGGAGACCAGCTTCATCGCGATCTCCTTCTTCGCGGGCGCGGTCAGGTGCGCCTTCCCCACCCTCCGCTGCGGCGCGGCCAGGCTCGCGGACGGCGTCCGGTCCGAGGCCCGCACCAGCACGAGCGCGGCGGCCGTGAGCAGCACCGCCAGCGCGGTCAGCGCGAGCGCGAGGCCTCTAGAGGTCGCGTGCGAACGAGAGCGTGCCCGGCTCGTCGCGGTAGAAGCCGAAGTTCTCGATCCGGTCATACCCGCAAGCGTTGTACATCGCGATGGCCTCCGGCTGGAGATCGCCGACTTCGAGGATCAACCGGCGGCGGCCCTGCGCCCGCGCCGACTCCTCGATCGCGGCGAGCACCCGGCGGCCGATGCCCCGGCCACGCACCGCGGCGGAGGTGAACATCCGCTTCAGTTCCGCGTCCTCGTCGCCGTGCGCGCGCCAGCCCGCGCCGCCGACCGGCTCGCCGCCGAGGAACGCGACCACGAAGTCACCGCCCGGCGGCGTGAACTCGGCCGGGTCCATCGGGGTGTCGTCGCCGGTGCCGCCGTAGCGGCCGGCCAACTCGGCGAGCGCGGCGTGCATGACGGTCCGCGCCTCGGGCTCGTCGTAGCGCACCGACCGCACCTCAACATCCTTCACAGTGCGAGAGGGTACGACCACGACGAGCCGAAACCCAGAGGTCATCAGCCAAATGAGATCCCCGCTACGGTGCGACCACGGCCCAGGTGGTGAGCGTCCGGCGCGATCCACGCTTCGAGCGTCCTCATAACCGTTCTTGCCGACCAGGCCCCGCCGCGTTCCCCAGGTTTTCACGTTCTTGAACGCGACCACCCACTCAACTCGCAGGGAGGCCGCCCGCGGCCGACCGGTGCCCGCGGGAGCACTCGGAACGCGCCCCCGCCGGAAGCGGGAAAGTGAACTTAGATCTTGAAGTGGTCCCAGCCCAGACGGCCTTCCCAGGCCGCGCCGTCGACTGTGACCCCGGCGCCCTCGCGGACCGTGCCGACCTGGCGCCACTCCTCCGGCAGCGCGACGCCGGCCGGGAACGTGGCGCAGAGCGCGTGGTCGTCGCCGCCGCCGAGAATCCAGGCGTACGGGTCGACGCCGAGCGCGGTGGCCGCGTCGCGCATCTGGCCGGGCAGGTCGAACGCGTCCCGGTGCACGTCGAGCGCGACGCCGCTGGCCTTCGCGATGTGCCCGAGGTCGGCCAGCAGCCCGTCCGAGATGTCGATCATGGAGGTGGCGCCGAGCCGATTCGCGATCGGACCCTGCCTGTACGGGACCTGCGGCCGCCGGTACGCCTCGACCAGCACCTTCGGCGTGCGGAAGCCGCGGGACAGCACGGTGTAGCCCGCGCCGGCGAACCCGACACGCCCGGCCATCGCGAGTACGTCGCCCGGCCGCGCGCCGCTGCGCAACACCGGTTGCAGCCCGTGCATGTCGCCGAGCGCGGTGACCGCGACGGTGAGCGTCGGGCTGGCCGACATGTCGCCGCCGACCACGCTGGCGCCGACGCTCTCCGCCTCCTCGGACAGGCCGTCCGCGAGCTCCTCGGCCCACGCCACGTCCAGATCGGGCGGCGCGCAGAGCGCGACCAGCAACGCGGTCGGGTACGCACCCATCGCCGCGATGTCGGCCAGGTTCGCGGCCGCGGCCCGGTGCCCGATGTCGTTGCCGCTGCCCCAGTCGCGCCGGAAGTGACGGCCATCGACCAGCACGTCCGTTGACGCGACCACCCTTCCGTCCGGCGCCGCGACCAGCGCCGCGTCGTCACCCGGCCCGAGCAGGCAGGTCGGCCCGGCGGTCAGCCGCGCGGTGACCCGGGCGATCAACCCGAACTCACCATCCTTAGCCACTGACGTCCCCTCAGTCACCCTGCGCTCCTCCTGCACACGGACCAGCACTTCCGTACGGTAGTTTCACCAATCGAGCCGCCGGCGGCGGCGGATAGGAGTCGTGTCGTGGTCCAGGCGTACATCCTCATCCAGACGGAGGTCGGACGCGCGCGTGACGTGGCCGCGCAGATCAGCAACATATCCGGGGTGATCAGGGTCGACGCGGTCGTGGGCCCCTACGACGTGGTGGTGCTCACAGAGGCCACCACGGTGGACGAGCTGGGAAAGATCGTGGTGAGCAAGGTTCAGCTGGTGCCGGGCATCACCCGCACCGTCACCTGCTCGGTGGTGCGGCTCTAGATGCCCGCCGAGAAGGACCGCACCACCCGCACGGCAGCGTTGTGGGCCACCGCGATCGCGGTGCCCACAGCGCTCGCCGCCGGATTCTTCGCCATCTCCTCGCTGCCGTCCGCCGCACCGCCGGCGGCGCCCGCGTCCGGCGCACCACAACCGGCGTCGACGGTGCCGGTGCAGATGGCCGCGCCCGCGCTGAGCGAGGACGAGACGCTCGCCTGCCGCGCGCTGACCTCGCAGCTGCCGCTGACGGTCCGCGACCTGGCCCAGCGCCCGGTCTCGGCCGGCCCGGAGCAGAACGTGGCCTACGGCGATCCGGCGATCACGGTCGCCTGCGGCGGCGAGCAGCCAGCGTTCCTGGCCACGGACCTGGTCTACCCGCTGAACAAGGTCTGCTGGCACGCGACGGAGACACCGGACGGCTCGACGTGGACCACTGTGGACCGTCGCGTTCCGGTGACCGTGTCGATCCCCAAGGACTACGACTCGCCGGGCCAGTGGACGACCGAGTTCTCCGCGACCGTGCTCTCCACGCTGCTCTCCCGCGACGACATCCCGACCGGCTGCCGATCCTGAAGACCAGAACCGGCTGCAGAACCAGAAAGACCAAAACCTCAAGGGCTTTCTTCCCGCTTCCGGCGTGGTGACGTTCCGAGTGCTCCCGCGGGCACCGGTCGGCCGCGGGCGGCCTCCCTGCCGGTGAGGTGGGCATCGAAGGTAGGCCACCGCCCGGCGGCCGGCGGCGGTGCGGCAGGTCCGTCAGTGGAGTCCGGAGCCGTGACCCAGCGCGGTCCGGATCAGGCGGGTCACCAGCGCCGGGTAGGCGAGGCCGGCGTCGGCCCACATCCGGGCGAACGGTGCGCCGGGCCTGAGGTCCGGCGTCGCGTCGATCTCGTCGAGCAGTACCGCACCGGCCGGAGTGACCAGCGCGGTCACGGTGACCGGGCCGGTGCAGCCGAGCGCGGTGAACGCCGCACGCGCGAGCGCGGGCACCGCGTCCGGCGCACCGGACGGGTGGGCCACGCCGGGCTCGCCCGCCTCGTCCACCAGCACCGCACACGTGAATCGCCGTGCCGATGCGGTGCTCGCGGAAGGCGCGCCGGGCTGCGGCCGCCCGTCTTCGCCCACGCCCGCGGACACGACCGGAAAACCGGCCGCGTCCGGCGTCACGACCGGGAGGCCGGCCGAGGCCGCTAGCCGGCGGGTGAACGATCGGTTCGCCGCCACCGCGGCCGCCAGCACACCGGCCCCGACAAACGGGATGCCGGCCATCTCCAGCAGGCCGGGGATGGTGGCGTCGCCGTCGTGCGGCAGCGGCAGCACCACGTCGGCGTGCTTCAGCGGCGTCAGGCCGGTGCGCGCGATCTCCACCGGCACCACCTCGAACTCCACCGGGTCCAGCGCGTCCGCGATCGCGCCCGCACTCGATCGCTCGCCGGCCACGACGGCGACCCGCGTCTTCCGTGAGCCGGCCACAGCCGCGACCCTACTCCCGGCGCGGTGTCGCGGGGGATCTCGACAACGGCCATGACCCTCGCGTCACCGCGAGGGTCATGGTGCCCGCGACCCCCGTCGATCCGCGGGCCGGTCTCGGGAAGCGGGTGATCTGTGCGGGACGCGGGTCAGGTCCAGCGGAAGAGGCGGGTGGCCAGGAGCGTGACGAGGAGGGCGTAGGCGGTCAGGACGACCAGGGCGGTGGGGGCGGCGCCGGCGCCGGACCAGGCGTCGGAGAGCGCCTGGGAGGCCGCGCCGAGCGGGGTGAACTCGGCGATCCGGCGCAGGTTGTCGGGCATGATCGGGCCGGGGGTCCAGACGCCGGCGAAGAAGAGCATCGGGAAGTAGACCAGCATGCCGATGCCGCTCGCGGCCTTCGCGTTCGGCGACAGCGCGGCGATCAGCAGGCCGATCGCGAACATCGCGATCGTGGCCAACAGCAGGATGCCGGTGAATTCGAGGATCGAGGCCGGCAGCGGCACGTCCAGGACCGTGACGCCGATGATGATCGCCACCGCGATCGAGACCAGCATCGCGATCAGGTTCACGATCAGCTGCGCGCCGAGCAGCGGCGCCGGCCCGACCGGCGTGGTGGCCATCCGGCGGAGCACGCCGCGCTCGCGGTGGGTGGCGAGGTGGGCGGGGAGCGTGCTGATCGCGATCGTGGCGATCGCCATGGCGACCACGACCGGCACGTAGACGTCGATGGGCCGGACGCCGCCCATGTCCTCGGCGGGCTCGCGGAAGCCGGGCATCAGGCCGCCGAGGACGTAGAGCAGCAGGGACGGGAAGAGCAGGCCGAAGCCGACGGACATGCCGTCGCGGGCGAAGAGCTTGGCCTCGATCGTGGTCAGCGCAACAAGCGGTCGCATAACGAAATCTCCCGAAAAATCAGTCGTTGTCCAGGGCGCGGCCGGTCAGAGCCAGGAAGGCGTCGTCGAGCGTGGCCTGATCCATCCGCAGCTCGCGGGGGCGGACCCCGGCGGCCGCGAGCGCGGACACCACCGTGAAGAGCAGGTCGCCGCCGCCGGTGATCACGACGGTGCGGCCGGACCGGTCGGCCGTGACGCCGGGCGTGCCGGCCAGGAAGTCCGCGGGCAGCGGCGCGTCCGGCACGAACCGGATGCGCTGCCGGTCCGCCACGGCCGTGCCGATCAGCCCGGCCGGTGAGTCGATCGCCAGCACCCGCCCGGCCTCGATGACCGCGATCCGGTCGCAGAGCCGGTCCACCTCCTCCATGAAGTGGCTGACCAGCACGACCGTGACGCCCCGGTTGCGGACCGACTCGATCAGGTCCCAGGTCTCGCGCCGGGCCGCCGGGTCGAGACCGGTGGTGAGCTCGTCCAGGAACGCGACCTTCGGGTTGCCGACCAGCGCGAGCGCGATGGAGAGCCGCTGCTTCTGCCCGCCGGAGAGCTTGGCGAACGCCGTGTTCTGCTTCTCCCCCAGGCCGAGCAGGTCGAGCAGCTCGCGCCAGTCGGCCGGGTCCGGGTAGAACGAGGCGTAGAGGCGCATCGCCTCGCCGACCCGCAGCTTGTCCGGCAGCGCGCTCTCCTGCAGTTGCATGCCGAGTCGGCGACGCAGCTCCCTGCCGTCGCTGCGCGGGTCGAGGCCGAGGATGCGGACGCTGCCGCCGTCCGGGCGGCGCAGCCCGGCCGCCATCTCGACCGTGGTGGTCTTGCCGGCGCCGTTCGGGCCGATGATGCCGAAGATCTCGCCCTGCTCGACGGTGAGCGAGACGTCCCGTACGGCGACGGTGTCGCCGTACCGCTTGTTCAGGTTGCGCAGTTCGATGACGGACATCGGGAAGCTCCCAGGGTCAGCGGGCGGAGGCCGGGCGGATGGGCGTGGTGCGGTACATCCGGTAGGTGACGGCGAGCGTGAGGACGAGGACCGCCGCGGCGATCGCGAGGCCGGCCGGCAGCGTGGCGGGCGGCAGGTCGAGCAGGTTGTTGACGCCCTTGCCGGTCCACTGGATGTCGAGCGCGGCCTCGGCCGCCACCGGTGCCAGCGCCGCGACCGGGACGATCGCCAGCCCGCCCCAGAACCGATAGCGATAGAAGCCGATGCCGATCAGCGCGCCGGCCGCGAGGTAGACCAGGTTGAGGACGGTGCCGGTGAGCAGCGTGCGGACCGCGTCGCCGGCGCCGGTCACCGGGTACGGCTCGGTCAGCCCGGACAACGTGCCGGTGGCCGCGTAGACCGCGTACTCCGGTAGGTGGCCGGCGACCTGGACGACGCCGAAGAGCAGCGCCATCAGCGCGAAGAGCACCAGGTACGCCTCGGCGAGCTGATGCCGGGTGACGCCCATCGCGACGTAGACCCGGCCGCCGAGCACGGTGACGGTGCCCATCGAGAGCAGCCAGTAGCGCGGCGGCGCACCGCCGACGTTGAGCCACATGCTCGTGTCGAGTGTGTCGAACAGCCCGACCGAGACGGCCACGACCAGGTAGACCGTGATCAGGATCGCCCAGTAGAACGAGACCATCAGGCCCATGCGGCCGAGCAGGCGGCGGATGAGGACGGCGAGGACACCGGGGTGGCGGTTCATCTTCGATCCTCCTCAGGAGATCTTGCCGCTGATGGCGACGGCGCGGCCGAAGGCGTAGACGGTGGCGAACCCGGCCACCACCAGCACGGTGGTGAGCAGCGCGGAGACCGGGAAGGGCAGCTGCACACCGGCGACCGTCGCCGTGCCGATCGGGCTCCACTCGGTGCCGAAGGCCAGCTCGGAGCCGAGCGCCGGGAGAAGCGACGGCGCGATCAGCAGCAGCCCGCCGAACGGGCCGAACCGGTGGAAGCCCGCACCGATCAGCCAGCCGGAGCAGAAGTGGGCCAGGTAGATCAGGAACGCGCGGACCAGCACCGCGATCGCGGTCCCGGCGGAGTGCACCGGGAGCGTCTCGGTGAGCCCGGGCATCAGCCCGGCCGCGCCGTAGACGAGCCGTTCCACGCCGAACCCGGCCAGCGAGAGCAGCGCGAACGCGCCCGCGGAACCGAGGCCGAAGAGCAGCCCGCCGCCGAGGAACTGCCGCCGGGTGACGCCGAACGCCACGTACCGTCGGAGGAAGACCGGGCCGAGCATGATCGCGATCGACGCGACGAACCACTTGCTGGTGGAGGCGGCGCCGAGGTTCCACGCGCTCTCGGTCAGCGCGCCGTAACCGGCGACCAGCGCACCGACCAGCACGACCGTGGCGATCAGCAGCGCCGCGAAGATCCCGTAGACCGGCGAGAGGCGCCGGAACAGCGAGGCGGCGACGGTGGTCATCGCCGGCTCCCGGCCGCGGTCAGGTGGATGAACAGGTCCTGCAGCCCGACCGGGGTGATCTCCAGCATGGCCGCGGCGGCCTCCCGTCGCTGCCCGTCGGTGAGCGTGCCGTACACCGTGGTGGCCTTGGTGCCGCCGAGCCGCTTCTCGCCGAGCACGGCCAGATCGTTGCCGGCCACGAACGCGTCGACCTCGCCGGCCGGGCCGGTGACGGTGGCGCCGCGACGGCGCAGCGTGTCCGTCTCCTCGTGCGCCAGCAGCCGCCCGTGATCGATGATCAGAACCTCCTCGAAGAGGTTCGCCACCTCCTCGATCAGGTGCGTGGACAGGATGATCGTGCGCGGGTTCTCCGCGTAGTCCGCGACCAGCTCCTGATAGAACGCGTATCGCGAGGGTGCGTCCAGCCCCAGGTAGGACTCGTCGAAGATGGTCAGCGGCGCGCGGGTGGCGAGGCCGATCGTGACGCCGAGCGCGGACCGGCCGCCCCGGGAGAGCCCGGAGACGCGCTTGCGCAGCGGCAGGTCGAACTGCTTGGCCAGGCGTGCCGCGTAGTCCGCGTCGAAGTGCGGCCGGAGCTGGGCCGCCAGCTTGAGCACGGTGCTGACCCGGTCGGTGTCCTCCGCGTCGACGTTGTCCCGGATCAGGCAGACCTGCCGGGTGACCCGCGCGTTCTCGAACGGGTCCTCGCCGTCGACCAGCACGGTGCCGGCCGAGGCGCGGCGGAACGCGGCGAGCACGGAGAGCAGCGTGGTCTTGCCGGAGCCGTTGCGGCCGAGCAGCCCGTAGATCTTTCCGCCGTCCAGGTCGAACGAGAGGCCGTCCAGCGCGACCGTGTCGCCGTAGCGCACCCGCAGGTCGCGCACCGAGACCGGGATGCTCATCGCCCGGCCTCCCCGCTCGTGGCCCGGGCGGCGGCGATGCGCGCGACGACCTCGTCCAGCGGGATGCCGATCATGCGGGCCTCGGCGATCATCGCGTCGACCACCTCGGCGAAGAACCGCTCGCGGCGCCGGCCGACGAGCTGGTCACGGGCCTGCGGACTGACGAACATGCCGATCCCCCGCCTCTTGTAGAGCACGCCCTCGTCGACCAGCTGCTGAAATCCCTTGGCCGCGGTGGCGGGATTGATCCGATAGAAGGATGCGTATTGGTTCGTGGACATGACCTGCTCGTCCTCCCCGAGTGCCCCGCTGAGGATCTCGTCTTTGATCTTGTCGGCGATCTGTTGGTAGATCGGGCTCCGGTCGTCGAACACCGCCTCGCCCTCCTGCCGTTGCGTCGAGCAAACCTCGTTGGTTCGTTACTTGTGTAATGAACCCTAGCACCAAAGAACCACGGCCGGGAAGCACGAAAACGGCCCCCGCCCATCGGGGCGGGGGCCGCGGTGATGCGGAGGGCCTAGATCTTGAGCCAAGGAAACACCGAAGACAGACCCCCGCGAGGGTACGGAAATGAGTGCCGGGAACGGTTCAGCGGACGAGAATGACGACACGTCCGCCGGCGTGACCGCTCTCGCTCAGGTCGTGCGCGGCCGCGGCCTCCGCCATCGGGAACGTCGCCGCGACCGGCACCTCCAGGCGCCCGGCCGCGACGAGCGCGGCCGCCTCGCCGAGCGCGTGCCAGGACCGGCCCTCGCCACCGTCCGTGACGCGGGCGCCGTGCGCGGAGAAGTCCGCGATCGAGACCACGCGCGCGGCGTCGCCGGTCAGCTCGATCAGGGCCGGCACCACGCCGTGCCCGGCCGCGTCCAGCGCCCTGTCCACACCGTCCGGTGCCAGCTCGCGCAAGCGCGTGACCAGGCCGTCGCCGTAGGCCGCGGGGATCACGCCGAGCCGCCGCAGCAGATCGTGCCGGGCCGGGGCGGCGGTGCCGATCACCCGGGCGCCGCGCTCGCGTGCGATCTGCGCCGCGACCAGCCCGACCCCGCCGGAGGCGCCGCTGATCATCAGCGTCTCCCCGGTTGCCAGACCCAGCGCGTCCAGCGCGCGGACCGCGGTCTCGGCCGGCGTGGGCAGGCCGGCCGCGGTCACGAAGGGCAGCTCCGGCGGCTTGCGGGCCCAGTGCGTGAGCACCGCGTGCTCCGCGGTGGCGCCGCCGGCCGTCACGCCGAGGACCTCGTCGCCCACGGCCACGCCGGTCACGCCGTCGCCGATCTCGTCCACCACGCCGGCCGCGTCGCCGCCCGGGATGCGCGGCCCGGTCACCGCGATGCCGGCCCGGCCGGAGCGAACCTTCCAGTCCCACGCGTTCACGCCGGCGGCCACGACCGCGATCCGGACCCGGCCGGGGCCGGCGTGCGGCTCCGGCACGTCGTCGTCCACGTGCAGCACGGACGACGGGCCGGTCTCCCCGTAACGGACGGCTCTCACGGCTGGTACTGCAGAAATTCGTCGAGGCCGCTGACCGCGAGCACGCGCGCGACATGGCCGCGGTGGTTGGTGACGCGCAGCCAGCCGCCCAGCGCGGCGCAGCGGTTGTCGCCGCGAACCAGGCAGGCCAGGCCGGTGGAGTCACAGAAGGCCAGCTCACCGAGGTCGATGACGAGCCGGTTACGGCCGGTGCCGACCAACTCGCTGATGGCGGTGTCCAGCTCGGGCACGGTGCTCATGTCCAGCTCACCGGCGAGTCGCACGGTGGCGGTCCGGCTGTCGCCGGTCTCCGGCGTGACGGTGAACGTCAAGAGACTTCCTCCGCTCCGCCCGGGATCGTCTTCCCGCATCTCGATCCTGATACAGATGTTCGCCGCCGAACAAGGGTAATCCGTCAGCCGATGGACATCGGGTAGGACGACTCCGATTGTTCGCTTTCTGTAGTGATGTAAATCCGGACCGTCGTGCCGCCGGTGTCGCTGACGACCTCGATGCCGTCGGTCAGCCGCTCCGCCAGGAAGAGTCCGAGCCCGCCCGGCGAGGTCGGTTCCGGTGGCCGTTCCCCCGGCTTCCGGCCCGGCGCCACGAAGCCCACGCCGTCGTCCGCCACCTGGCAGATCAACCGGCCGGGGGCGTGCCGGAGCAGCAGCCGCCCGGCGCCGCCGCCGTGCCGCACCGCGTTGGTCAGCAGTTCGTAGGCGGCCAGCGCGAAGTCGTCCAGCCGGTCCCCGCCAAGGCCCGCGCCCCGCGCCAGATCAGCGATGCGGTGGCGCAGCGCTGTGACGTCCGTCGCGGTGAAGGTCAGGTCGAGGAGGAGGCCCGTTCCGGAGCTTTCGCCGGCCATCCATGCCCCTCCCGTCCACGCGGTCACCGCGCGGTGTCTCGCGAACACGTCGCGAACGTCTGGCCCCGATGCTAGTTGACCTCGGCCCGCTGATCACCTGCCCGATGTGCCCGCTCATGACGCGATCCGCTCGCCGGACCGGTGCGGGGAGGCCACCGGGCCGCTCAGCGCGGTGGCGAGCGGCAGCGTGAACGAGAACCGCGTACCCCCGCCGGGGTTGTCCGCGACCGCGACCGTGCCGCCGTGCCGCTCCACGATCCGGCGGCAGATCGCCAGGCCGAGGCCGGTCCCGGCGTACCCGGTGCCCTCGTGCGCCCGGTGGAACGACTCGAAGACGTGCGGCTTGTCCGCGTCCGGGATGCCGATCCCGCGGTCCGCGATCTGGATGTGCGCCCAGCCGACCGGGTCCGCGGTCGCGGTCACGTCCACGTGCGCGGACGTGCCGGCCCGGACGTACTTGACCGAGTTGCCGATCAGGTTCTCCAGCACCCGGCGCAGCATGCCGGCGTCCGCGATCACCTCGGGCAGGTCGCCGACGAAGATCCGCGGCGCGGGCCGGTCACCGACCGCACCGCGGCTGGTCCGCTCCGCCACCACCTCGGCCGCCAGCGCGGCCAGGTCCACCGCACGCAGCCGCAGCGGCGCGTCCCGGGCCGTGGTGTACGCCAGCAGGTCGTCGATCAGCGCGCCCATCCGGTGCACGCCGCGGACCGCGTGGCCGATCGCCTCCCGCGCCTCGTTCGCCGCGGGCCGCCAGGCGCCTTCGTCCGTGCCGCCGGGTGGGTCCGCGAGCACCTCGGCGAGGATCTCGTCGGCCGCCTCGCAGTGCCCGGAGACGATCGCGAGCGGCGACTTCAGGTCGTGCGCGACCACGCCGGCGAACGCGGCCAGGTCGGTCTCGTACCGGCGCAGCTCCGTGATGTCCCGGAAGACCGCGACCGCGCCGCGCTGGCCGGCGGCCGGGTCGAGCGGGCGGCCGTCCACGCTGATCAGCACGCCGTCCGGGCGGTTCGGGTTGCGGATCACCATCTCCACGCCGTCGGACGACTCGCCGGCCAGCGCGCGGGCCAGCGGCAGCTGCTCGGCCGGGAACGGCGTGCCGTCCGGCCGGAAGATCCCGTAGTGCTCCTGCCAGCCGTCCAGCCCGGCGATGTCCTCCCGCACGCCGAGCAGCGCCCGGGCCGCGCGGTTGTGCAGCAGGAACGCGCCGTGCTCGTCCACCACGCCGACGCCGTCGCCGATGCTGTTCATCACGGCCGCCAGCAGGCCGGACTGGCGGCGCGCCTCGCGCTCGGCCTGGCGCAGCTCCGCGGTCGCGGCCACCACCCCGGCCTCGGCGCGCGCCCGTCCGGTGGAGAGCACGTAGATCAGGCCGGCCAGTAGCGCCACGATCGCGCTCCCGGCCAGGCCGGTGGTGAGCGGCAGCGCGCTGTGCCCGCCGGGCAGCCGGGACGAGTCGGCCGTGGTGGTCAGCGTCCAGCGACGGTCCGCGACGCCGACCGTGCGTTCACGGTGCAGGTCCGGCCGGCCGGGCGCGGTCACGGTGGCGACCGTGGTGGGCATGCCGGTGCCGTCGGTCGCGGACAGGCTGCCGCCGAGCAGCTTCTGGCCGGCCGAGACCAGCACGTCCCCGAGGAAGTCCTGGCCGCGCATGCCCATCACCAGCCAGCCGGCGAACGCGCCACCGCGGTGGATCGGGGCGGCGAACACGAACGACCGCTGCCGCTGCGCCGCGGGCAGGTGCTCGTCGCGGAGCAGCACGTACGCGTCGGAGACCGTGGCCCGGCCGGTGCGCCGGGCGGCGGAGAGCGCGGCCGTGGGCTCCCGGGCCCGGGTCAGGTCGACGCCGAGCGCGGGCGGGACGCCGCCGTCGAGCGTGCGGGACCAGACGGTGAACAGGTGTTCGGTGCTGCCGGCCATCGGGGTCAGCGTGAGCGGGCCGGCGCCGAGCTTCCGCCAGCGCGCCTGGGCGGCCGCGACCTGGCCGGACGGCACCGGCGCGACGTAGACGACCGAGGTGGCGCCGGGCAGGTCGGTGCCGGCCAGCGGCGCGGTCCCGGCCTGGAACGTGCGGGCGTCCAGCACGGACGCCTCGCCGAGCCCGGTCGCGGCGGTGCGCAGCAGGTCGACGTAGCGGCGGGTCTCCACGCTCACCGCGGTCTGCGCGAGCGACGTGCGCTGCTCCATGATCCGGTTGGCGGCCGCGATGTCCTGCCGGTGCAGCGCCCATCCGGTCGCGCTCATCGCGGCCAGGCCGATCACCAGCACGATGCCGGCGACCACAAGCGCGCCCCGGCGTCCGTGCCATCCACCCACGACGCCAGTGTCCCATTCACCCCCTTCATGGGGATGCCGAATGCGCGACCACGCCGGTGATCCGGGCGTCCCCGATGTCCGCACAGCGGCATGGGGGACGCCTTGATCACCGGGACAGCGCGGCGCCGATGTCCTCGAGGAGGTCGTCCGGGTCCTCGATGCCGCAGGAGAGGCGGACGAAGCCCGGGGTGGTGTCGTCGCCCCACTGCGCGCGCCGGTCCGCGGTCGTGTGCAGCCCGCCGAACGACGTGGCCGCGAAGACCAGCCGGGACCGCCGCAGGAACGCGGCCACCCGCTCCTCGGTGCCGAGGTCGAAGCCGATCAGGCCGGGGATCCGGCGCATCTGCGCGCTCGCCACCGCGTGCGCCGGGTCGCCGGGCAGGCCGGGCCAGCGCACGCCGGTCACGGCCGGGTGCGCGGCCAGCATCGGCGCGAGCGCGGCCGCGTTCGCGGTCTGCCGGGCCAGCCGCAGGTCCAGCGTGCCCAGTGAGCGGTGCGCCAGCCAGCAGTCGAACGCGCCCGGCACGCCGCCGGTCTGCGCGCGCCAGGTGGTCAGCCGGGACAGCAGCGACCCGTCGCGCGTGCTGACATAGCCGAGCAGCAGGTCTGAGTGGCCGGTCAGCGCCTTGGTGCCGGACGCCACCACCAGGTCCGCGCCCAGCTCCAGCGGGCGCTGGCCGAGCGGCGTGGCCGCGGTGTTGTCCACCGCGACCAGCGCGCCGGCCGCGTGCGCGGCCTCGGCGACCGCGCGCACGTCGCAGACGTCCAGGCCCGGGTTGGCCGGCGTCTCCAGCAGCACCAGGCGGACGCCGTCGAACGACGGGTACGGCCCGGCCGTCGGCGCGGTCCGCACGTCCACGCCCAGCTCCGCGAGCGTGCCCGCGGCGAACGCGCGGACCGCGAAGTAGCCGTCCGACGGCAGCAGCACCGCGTCGCCCGGCCGCAGCACGGTCAGCAGCGCCGCCGTGATCGCGGCCTGACCGGTCGCGAACGCCAGCGTGTCGCCGCCCTCCAGCTCGCCGATCGCGGTCTCCAGTGCGCGCCGCGTCCGGTTGTCCGGCCGCCCGTAGCCGTCGACCGCACCGGCCGGCCCGGCCACCGGATCCAGGTGGTACGGCGCCGCGAACACCGGACCCGGCAGGAACGGCTCGCCCGGCACCGGCTCGGGCAGGCCCGCGTGCACCACCCGGGTGCCGTCACCTTCAGTACTCATACCGCCCATGATCCGCCTAGCGGACCTCGTGCTGCAGCTCGCGGTTCATCAGTGCGAGCATCGCCACCTTCGGCGAGACCCCCTCGTGACAGATCCGCTCCACCTGCTCGGTGATCGGCATGTCCACGCCGTGCTTGCGGGCCAGGTCGCGGATGCCCAGGCAGCTCTTCACGCCCTCGGCGGTCTGCCGGGTCGAGGCCTGTGCCTCCTCCAGCGTCTCGCCGCGGCCCAGGTGCTCACCGAACCTGCGGTTCCGGGAGAACGGCGACGAGCAGGTGGCGACCAGGTCGCCGAGGCCGGCCAGGCCCGCGAACGTCAGCGGGTCCGCGCCGAGCGCCACGCCGAGCCGCAGCGTCTCGGCCAGGCCGCGGGTGATCAGCGTCGCCTTCGTGTTGTCACCGAGGCCCATCGCGGTGGCCACGCCGTAGGCGAGCGCGATCACGTTCTTCACCGCGCCGCCCAGCTCGCAGCCGATCACGTCGGTGTTCGTGTACGGCCGCAGGTAGGGCGCGGTGACCGCCTTCTGCACCGCCTTCGCCCGGTCCAGGTCGGTGCAGGCCACGACGGTGGCGGCGGGCTGCTCCAGCATGATCTCCGGCGCCAGGTTAGGCCCGGTGACCACGACCACGCGCTCCGCGGCCACGCCGGAGGCCTCCACGATGACCTCGCTCATCCGCTTCGTGGTGCTCAGCTCGATGCCCTTCATCAGGGACACCAGCGACGCGTCCGGCCCGAGGTGCCGCACCCAGTCCGCGAGGTTGCCGCGCAGCGTCTGCGACGGCACCGCGAGCACCACCACGTCCGCGCCGGCGATCGCCTCCCCCGCCCGCGCGGTGGCGGTGATCCGGTCCGGCAGCCGCGTCTCCGGGAAGTAGTCCGGGTTGATCCGCCGGTCCCTGATCGAGGCGGCCACCTCCTCCCGGCGCGCCCACATCGTCACGTCCGTACCGGCGTCCGCCAGCACTTTCGCGAACGCGGTCCCCCAGGAACCGGCGCCCAGCACGGCTGCCCGCATCAGGCCTTTCCCTCCCGCTCGCCCGCGCTCGGCGCGGGCTCGCTCGCCGCCCCGGCCCGGCCGCGGTGCGGCCCGGCCGAGAACTGCCACAGCGACGGCGGGGTGCCGCCGCGAGTCCCCGCCAGCAGGTCGCGGATCTCCAGCATGATCGTGTCGGTGCCTGCACCACCGGCCTGATGCGAAATCATGCCTGTCCGGACCCCGTCAGACCAGGGCGGGGCGCGTGCGCCGCGCCCGCGCGCCGGCATCTCGGCGGTCCGTGTTCCGCGGCACCCGGCCACGGGTCGATGCCGGCCGGGCCGGACTGGCACGATGAATCGGTGCAGAGGTGGTCCGTGGTCATCCCGGTCAAGCCGGTGTCGGTGGGCAAGAGCCGGCTGCGCGGCGCGGTCCCGGCGGCGGCGCACGAGCGGCTGGCGCTGGCGCTCGCCCGGGACACCGTGACCGCGGTGCTGGCCTGCCCGGAGGTGGACGACGTGCTCGTGGTCACGGACGATCCGGTGGTGGCCGGCGTGGTGACCACGCTCGGCGGCCGGGTGGCGCCGGACACACCGGCGGCCGGCCTCAACCCCGCCATCCGGTTCGGGGAGAGCGGCCTCTCCGCCCGGTCGTGGCGCGCCGCGCTCACCGCGGACCTGCCCGCGCTGCGTCCGGAGGAACTGTCCGCGGCGCTGCGCGCGGCCACGGAACCGCCCGCCCGGCGCCGGTTCGCCGCGGACGCGCCCGGCGTCGGCACCGTGCTGCTCACCGCGCCGCCCGGCGTGCCGCTGGACCCGCGTTTCGGTGGTCCGTCCGCGGCCGCGCACGCCGCGTCCGGCGCGGTGGCGCTGGGCGGCGACTGGCCGAGCCTGCGCCGCGACGTGGACACCGGAGCCGATCTGGACGCGGCGCATCGGCTCGGCGTCGGGACGCACACCAGCGCGCTTGTCCCGGCGCCGTGCGGTCCGAGATCGACTCCCTGCTGAAGCGCTCCCGGCCGGCCGCCGCCGAGCGGACCGAAGCCCGTTGCGACGCGGAGCCGGCTGAAGTCCGAACCCGCTACCTCGTACCCCCGCTGGGGTTAGGGTTTGGTCCATGCAGGGGACCGTTGCGCGTTTCGACGAGGAGACCCATCACGGCACGGTGCTGCTGGACGACGGGAGCGAGGTGGCCTTCGGCGCGGACGCCTTCGCCGCGTCGGGGCTGCGGCTGCTGCGGCTCGGCCAGCGGATGACCATCGGTCGCGACGATCGGGGCGAGGTAATCTCGATCACCTTTCCCGGCCTGATCTGACCCAACCGAGGCGGAATTCACGTTTCAGTAACTTTTTTCGGGTGATGATGATTCGGTGAACACCGCGCCAGCCACCGTCCGCCGCCGAGGCCCGGACGGGAGATTCATTCGCGCCGATGTTCCTGCTGCTAGGGTCGAGGTTCCGCCGAGCGAGGATCACGTCCACGTACGCGCGGAGCGCGTCCAGGACACACCGCGCGCGGGCTGCGACCACTCCGCCGATGAAGCCGGATCGCCCGAGATGACCGACGCAGAGGTGGCCGACATGACCCAGGACCAGATGTCCGACACCGCGACCGAGATCTCATCGGTCGAGGAGATGCCGATAGAGGACCTGCTCGGCGCGGACCCGGAGACTGACGAGTCGCTGCCCGAGGACCGCTTCCTCAACCGTGAGCTGTCCTGGCTGGACTTCAACGCCCGGGTGCTGGCGCTGGCCGAGGACCCGGACACCCGCCTGCTGGAACGTGCCAAGTTCCTGGCCATCTTCGCCAGCAACCTGGACGAGTTCTACATGGTGCGGATCGCCGGGCTGATGCGGCGCATACAGGCCGGCATCCCGGTCCGCGGCGGCGACCAGCTGCCGCTGCGCACCCAGCTGCGGATGATCCTGGACAAGACGGCCGGCCTGGTCGCCCGGCACGCGGCCTGTTTCAGCGACGAGGTCCAGCCGAAGATGGCGGCCGAGGGCATCCACCTGGTGCACTGGGCCGACCTGGACGACTCCGAGCGCGAGGAGCTCCACACGTACTTCCGGGAGCACATCTTCCCGGTGCTGACGCCGCTGGCCGTGGACCACGCGCACCCGTTCCCGTACATCTCCTCGCGCTCGCTGAACCTCGCGGTCTCGGTGCGCTCACCGGAGAGCTCGCAGGAGCTGTTCGCCCGGATCAAGGTGCCGAACAACGTGCCCCGGTTCGTGGTGGTCAACTCGACCGGCCACAGCGCGCGCTTCCTGCCGGTCGAGGACCTCATCTCGGTCCACCTGGACCAGCTCTTCTCCGGCATGCAGGTGGTCGAGTGCCACCTGTTCCGGGTGACCCGCAACGCGGAGCTGGAGGTCGACGAGGACCGCGACGAGGACCTGCTGAAGGCGCTGGAGCGGGAGCTGGCGCAGCGCCGCTTCGGCCCGCCGGTGCGGCTGGAGGTGGCCGCGTCCATCTCCGACCACATGCTCGAGGTGCTGGTCCGCGAGCTGGACGTGGACAGCCACGACGTGCTGCGCGTGCCCGGCCTGCTGGACATGTCCGCGCTCTGGCAGATCTACGGCGCGGTGGACCGCCCGGAGCTGAAGGACCGGCCGTTCGTGCCGGCCACCCACCCGCGGCTGATCGACGGTGAGGTGCCGCGCAGCATCTTCGCGTCGTTACGGGACGGCGACGTGCTGGTGCACCACCCGTACCATGCGTTCTCCACCAGCGTGCAGCGCTTCATCGAGCAGGCCGCGGCGGACCCGAACGTGCTGGCCATCAAGCAGACGCTCTACCGCACCAGCGGCGACTCGCCCATCGTGGACGCGCTGGTCGAGGCGGCCGCCGCGGGCAAGCAGGTGGTCGTGCTGGTCGAGCTGAAGGCGCGCTTCGACGAACAGGCGAACATCGGCTGGGCACGGAAGCTGGAGCGGGCCGGCTGCCACGTGGTCTACGGCCTGGTCGGCCTCAAGACCCACTGCAAGACCTCCCTGGTGGTACGGCAGGAGGGCAACCAGATCCGGCGGTACTGCCACATCGGCACCGGCAACTACCACCCCAAGACCGCCCGGCTGTACGAGGACTTCGGGCTGCTCACGGCGGACCCCGAGGTCGGCGCGGACGTCACCGACCTGTTCAACGTGCTCACCGGTTACAGCCGGCAGACGTCGTACCGTCGCCTGCTGGTGGCTCCGCACGGCGTGCGCCGGGGCCTGATCGAGCGCCTGGACCGGCAGATCGAGCGCGCCCAGCGGGGCCTGCCGACGCTGGTGCAGATCAAGGTGAACTCGCTGGTCGACGAGGAGTTCATCGACGCGCTCTACCGCGCCTCCCGGGCCGGCGTGCGGATCGAGGTGGTGGTGCGCGGCATGTGCGCGCTGCGCCCCGGCGTGCCCGGCCTGTCGGAGAACATCCGGGTCCGCTCGATCGTCGGCCGGTTCCTGGAGCACTCCCGGATCTTCCGGTTCGGCCCGGGGCCGTCCCGGGCGGACGTGGAGGCCGGCCGGCACGAGGAGCCGGCCGAGTTCTGGATCGGCTCCGCCGACATGATGCACCGCAACCTGGACCGCCGGGTCGAGGCGCTGGTGCAGGTGACCGACACCGTCGCGGCCCGCGAGTTGGAGACTGTGCTGCGGATCTCGATGAGCGACGAGTGCGAGGGCTTCGACCTGCGGCCGGACGGCACCTGGGTGCGCCGCGTGTCCACCATCGACAAGCCGCTCACTCATCTGCAGTCGGTGCTGCTCAGGCGCACGATTCGATCCAACAGCTGAACGCATTCTGAAGAACCAGTTAACTTTCGGCGGTTATGGTGACGACCATGCTGGAGGAAGAACGTAAGTACGAGGTGGCCCCTGACTTCGACCTGCCCGACCTGACCGGTGCACTGCCCTCCGGCGGGCGGGTCGTGGTCAAGGAGCCGAAGGTCCTGACCGCCACCTACTTCGACACCGAGGACCTGCGGCTGGCCCGGGCCGGCGTCTCGCTGCGGTTCCGCAAGGGCGACGACGAGCCGTGGACCGTGAAGCTGCCCGCCGACGTGCCGGGCACGCGGCACGAGATCTCCCGGGCCGGCAAGAAGGCGAAGACGCCGCCCGAGGAGATGTCCGCGCTCGTCACGCCGTACGCGCGGGGTGAGGAGCTGACCCCGGCCGTGGTGGTCCGCAGCGCGCGCCGGGCGTACCTGCTGCAGACCGAGGACGGCACCGTGCTCGCCGAGCTGGACGACGACACCGTCGAGGTGCTGGACGGCGAGAAGGTCCGGTCCACGTTCCGCGAGGTCGAGGTGGAGCGCGCGGACGGCGACGCGGCGCTGCTCGACGAGGTGGAGTCGCTGCTGGTCAAGGCGGGCGCCACGGCCGGCACGTTCACGCCGAAGCACGCGCGCGCGATGGGCGCGGCCGCGACCGCGGCGCCGGACCTGGTGCCGGCCGGCACCATGCCGGACGCGCCGACCGCCGGTGACGTGGTGACCGCCGCGATCCGGGACGGCATCGGCCGCATCCTGGCGCACGACCCGCTGGTCCGGCTCGGCGCGCCGCTGCCGGACGGCGACACCGCGGTGCACCAGATGCGGGTCGGCTGCCGCCGGCTCCGCAGCGACCTGCGCACGTTCGGCGCGCTGGTGAAGACGTCCTGGGCCCGCACGCTCCGCGACGAGCTGGGCTGGATCGCCGGCGTGCTCGGCGCTGCCCGGGACGCCGAGGTGCTGCGCGCCCGGCTGCGCAGGACCGCCGCGCTGGACCCGCTGGCGCCGCTCTCCGGCAAAGCGGTGGACCGGCTCGACGCCCGGCTGGAGAAGCGGCAGCGCAGGGCGCTGGACGCGCTGGACGCGGCGTTGCGCACGCCGCGCTACCGGAAGCTGGTCGACCTGCTGGTCGAGGCGGCCCGCGAGCCGAAGCTCTCCCCGGACGCGGACGCACCCGCGTCCGACGTGCTCCCGCACCTGGTGTCCCGCCCGTGGGACGTGCTGGTCAACGGCGGCAAGGGCGCGGCCGGCGCGGCCGACCTGCACGCCGGCGACTCGGACGAGCGCTGGCACGGCGTGCGGATCAACGGCAAGCGCGCCCGCTATGCCGTGGAGGCGGTCGCGCCGGTGCTCGGCGGGCAGGCCGCCGCGCTCGGCAAAGCGCTCTCCAAGGTGCAGAATCTGCTCGGCGAGCACCAGGACGCCGCGATGGCCGCGGAGACCTGGCTGGACCTGGCGGCCGAGAAGCCGGATGATCATGACATGGCAGTGACGGCCGGCCGGCTGGCCGAACGGGAGCGCGCGGTTATCCACGCCGTTCGCGGGGCATTCCCCGCGGCGTGGGAGAACGCGGCACAACCGAAGAAGACCGCTTGGCTCCGCTGAGAACCGTGCGAGCGGCCGGGGGCGTGCTGTGGCGCCCGGCCGCCGGCGGGCCGGAGATCTGCCTGATCCACCGCCCGAAGTACGACGACTGGTCGCTGCCCAAGGGCAAGCTCGACCCGGGCGAGCATCCGCTGACGGCGGCCGTGCGCGAGGTCGGCGAGGAGACGGCGGTGCCCGCGGTCCCCCAGGTCCGGCTGCCCGCCATCCGGTACGAGACCCGGGACGCCGCCAAGCTGGTCGAGTACTGGTCGATGCGGCCCCGCCCGGACGTGCCGGCCGCCCGGTTCACGCCGAACGCGGAGGTCGACGACCTGCGCTGGCTGCCGGTCCCGGAGGCGCGCAAGCTGCTCAGCTATCCGCACGACGGCCGGGTGGTGGACGCGTTCGCCGCGCTGCCGACGATCACCACCGTGCTGGCCGTGGTCCGGCACGGGCGCGCCGGGCGCCGCGAGTCGTGGCCGGGCGCGGACTCGGCGCGGCCGCTGGACGAGGTGGGCGCGCTGGAGTCGCGCGAGCTGGCCGAGCTGTGCGCGCACCTCGGGCCGCAGCGACTGATCTCCGCGGCGCCGCGGCGCTGCCAGCAGACGCTGGCGCCGCTGGCCGCGGCCGTGGACCTGCCGGTCGAGGTGGACGCGTCGTTCGACGAGCCGCGCTCGGGCGAGGACCCGGCGGCGCGGCACGCGATCGCGGCAGAGCGGATCATGACGCTGGCCGCAGCCGGTGAGCCGGCCGTGGTCTGCAGCCAGGGAAAGATCATTCCGGACATGCTGCACCGGGTCGCCGGCTACGGCACGCCCCGCGACTTCCACAGCCCGAAGGGCACCGGCTGGCTGCTCGCGTTCGCCGGCGACCGGCTGGCCGGCGCGGACCGCCTGCTCCCCTCCGACTCCCGCGTGATCCAAGCCTCCCGCGCGTGAATCCCCCGGCTAGCTCCCCGGCAATCCCCCGCTAGCTCCCCGGCAATCCCCCCGCTAGCTCCCCGGCAATCCCCCCGCTAGCTCCCCGGCAATCCCCCCGCTAGCTCCCCGGCCGGTCATTCCACAGCCGCGAGCTTTGGGCCAGGCCGGGGTCGGCGAGCATCTCCGCCTACGGCCGAGCCGTGGCCGGGAGTTTCTCGCTCGTAGTCACGAACCCACTCCATGATCGAGGCGCGGCGGCTCGCGGCGCGGCGGCTCGCGGCGCGGCGGCTCGCGGCGCGGCGGCTCGCGGCGCGGCGGCTCGCGGCGCGGCGGCTCGCGGCGCGGCGGCTCGCGGCGCGGCGGCTCGCGGCGCGGCGGCTCGCGGCGCGGCGGCTCGCGGCGCGGCGGCTCGCGGCGCGGCGGCTCGCGGCGCGGCGGCTCGCGGCGCGGCGGCTCGCGGCGCGGCGGCTCGCGGCGCGGCGGCTCGCGGCGCGGCGGCTCGCGGCGCGGCGGCTCGCGGCGCGGCGGCTCGCGGCGCGGCGGCTCGCGGCGCGGCGGCTCGCGGCGCCAGGCGTGGAAGCTCGCTCCTGAGAGGGAGGCGTGGGGCGGGGTGCGCGGCGGATACTGCGTGGCGTGTGGGAGCGGGCGAGAGCGGTGCTGGACCGGCATCCGACGGGCTGGGACGCGGCGATCGCGATCGCCTGTTTCCTGGCCACGGTCGCCGGGCACGGCGCGGTGCAGGATCCCCGGCCGATCGTGCTGTTCTTCGCCGCGGTCTCCGCGCTGCCGCTGACCTGGCGCCGGCGCGCGCCGTTCCCGGTCGCGGCCGTCTGCGGTGCGGGCTCGATCGGCCTGATCGCGGTGCACGGCTTCATCGACTGGCCCTACGGGCAACTCGTCGCCACCTACACGGTCGCCGCGACCAGCTCGTTCCCGGCCCGCGCGGTGCTGGTCGCGGGCACGGTGATCGGCATCGCGTTCACCCAGCAGACGCTGAGCAAGCCGCCCGGCTCGGTGCTCACCTCCGGCGGCGTCTTCACGGTCGCGTTCGCGCTCGGCATCGGCGCCCGGGCCCGCGGCGACCGGATCGCGCTGCTGGAGGAGCGGGCGCTGCGGCACGACGAGGAGCGCGCGGCCGCGGCAGCGCGTGAGCGGGAACGGATCGCCCGCGACATGCACGACATCCTGGCCCACTCGATCAGCATGATCGCGGTGCAGGCCGAGGCCGGTCCGCTGCTGGTGCACCGCGACCCGGACCGGGCCGCCCGCGCGTTCGACGCGATCTCCGGCACCGCGCACGACGCGCTCACCCAGCTGCGGCGCACGCTCGGCGTGCTGCGCGGCGGACCGGACGACCGCGCGCCGCAGCCCGGCCTGGAATCGCTGCCCGCGCTGGCCGGCCGCGCCCGGGAGACCGGCCTGGCGGTCACGGTCACGTCGCACGGCGAGCCGGTCCCGGCGCCGCCCGAGGTCGCGGTCGCGGTCTACCGCGTGGTCCAGGAGTCGCTCACCAACGTGGTCCGGCACGCCGGCGCCACCGCCGCCCGGGTCGGCCTGACCTGGTCGGCGACGTCGCTGCGGGTCGCCGTCGCCGACGACGGCCGCGGCGCCGCCGCGGCGACTCCGTCCGCCGGGCACGGCCTGATCGGCATGCGCGAACGCGTCTCCGCCTGCGGCGGCACCTTCACCGCCGGAACCGGTCGCACCGGCGGCTTCACGGTCACCGCGACGTTCCCGCTCTCCGGCCGGCCCGCCGCCGCGGCCCCGGAGCCCGGCGGCCCGGCCGCGACTCCACGGCCCGACCGCCCCGCCGCGACTCCAGAGCCCGGCCACTCGGCCGCGGCCCCGGCGCCCGAGCGTCCCGCCGCAGCCCCGGCACCCGAGCATCCCACCGCAGCCCCGGAGCCCAGGCTCGTCGCCGAGGTCACGGAGTCCCGGCCCGCCGCCGAGGTCACGGAGTCCCGGCCCGCCGCCGATATCACGGAGTCCCGGCCCGCCGCCGATATCACGGAGTCCCGGCCCGCCGCCGATATCACGGAGTCCCGGCCCGCCGCCGGGGACCGAGGGCTCCGGCGCGGCGGCGCGAGCGCTGAGGCCGTCCGTGACTGACGAACGGCGGGCGGGCCTGTCCGAGTACCCGTCCGGCGGTGCGGATCGGGCTCCGGGGGAATCAGCGCGGCCCGGCGGAGGGCTGCGGGTGCTGGTCGCGGACGATCAGGCGCTGGTCCGGGACGGCTTCTGCGTCATCCTGGACGCGCAGCCGGACATCACCGTGGTGGGCGAGGCCGGTGACGGCGCGGAGGCGGTTCGGCTCGCGCTGGCGCTGCGCCCGGACGTGGTGCTGATGGACGTGCGCATGCCGCACCGGGACGGCATCGAGGCGACCGCGGAGATCTGCGCGGCCACCGACGTGCGGGTGCTGATGCTGACCACGTTCGACCTCGACGAGTACGTCTACGACGCGCTGCGGGCCGGGGCCAGCGGCTTCCTGCTCAAGGACATGCGCCGGTCCGAACTGGTCAGCGCGGTACGCACGATCGCGGCCGGCGACTCGCTGCTGGCGCCGAGCGTCACCCGGCGACTGATCGCGGACATGATCGGCCGCGCCGGCCCGGCCGCGCGCCCGGCCGGGCACCGCGCCGCCGCGCTGGCGTCGCTGACCGCACGGGAGACGGACTCGCTGCGGCTGGTCGCCCAGGGCCTGTCCAACGCGGAGATCGCGGCCCGGCTGCACGTCACCGAGCACACCGTGAAGACTCACATGAGCAACCTGCTGGCGAAGCTGGGCTTGCGCGACCGGGTACAGGCGGTGGTCCTCGCCTACGAGTCGGGGCTCGTCGTGCCGGGACGACACCCGGGAAGCTGAACGCCGGGACGACACCCGAGAAGCCTGGGTGCCGGGACGACACCCAGGAAGCTGAACGCCGGGACGACACCCGAGAAGCCTGGGTGCCGGGACGACACCCGGGAAGCTGGGTGCCGGGACGACACCGGCCGGCTGAACGCCGGACAGCAGCCGGGTGGCTGACTCGCTCTCGGGAGTGAGGTGCGGGACCACTCCCGCGGGCGATCCGGGACCAGGGCCGGGAGCGGAAGCCTGCTCCCATGCTTCGAATCCTGTCCGGCGCCGCGGTGCGCCGTCCCGTCCTCACCATCATGCTCTGGGCCGCGGTGCTGGCCGCCGGCGTCGGGGCAGGCGCCGGCCTGTTCAGCCGCCTCACCGCGGAGGTGGGGACCGTGCCCGGCAGCGAGTCCGCGGTCGTCCGGGAGCGACTGGACGCGGAGAACCCGGTGCCGGAGTCCATCACCGCGGTCGTCGACGGCGCCGCGCCCCCGGCGGTCGCGGACGCGGTGACGCGGGTCCGCGCGCTGGACGGCGTCGTCTCCGTCGCGGATCCGGTGCCTTCCTCCCGTACCCCCGAGGTGGTGTTGATCTCGGTTGTCCTGGCGGGCGGCGGCGAGGCCGCGGAGGAGGCGGCCGGGATCCTGCGGGGACTGCCGGCCGGCTCGGTCGTGGTGTCCGGCGGGCCGCTGACCATGGCCGACTACAACGACCAGGCGCAGCGGGACGTGCAGCGCGCGGAGCTGATCAGCCTGCCGGTCGTGCTGGTGCTACTGCTGGTGGTGTTCGGCAGCCTGCTCGCGGCCGGGCTCCCGCTGCTGGTCGCGATCGTCGGCATCGGCGCGAACTTCGGCGTGCTCTACGCGTTCAGCCTGGTCACCGACGTCTCCATCTACGCGGTGCAGGTGACCACGATGCTCAGCATGGGACTGGCCGTGGACTACGCGCTGCTGCTGGTCAGCCGCTTCCGGGAGGAGCGCGCGGCGGACCCTGACGTGCACGGCGCGGTGCTGCGCTCGACCGCGACCGCGGGCCGGACCGTGCTGTTCACCGGCCTGACCGTGGCGGTCGCGCTGGCCGGCCTGGTCGTGTTCCCGGATCCGTTCCTGCGCTCGCTGGGCCTGGCCGCGACCGGCGTGGTGCTGGTGAACATGCTGGCCGCGGTGACGCTGCTGCCCGCGATGCTGAGCCTGTGGGGGCATCGGATCCGGCCGGCCGCGGCGACCGGCGGCACCGTGTTCGCCCGGATCGCCGCGCGCGTGCAGCGACGGCCACTGCTCACGCTGCTAGGCACCGCGGCCGCGCTGGTGGTGCTGGCGCTGCCGGTGGCCGGACTGTCGATCGGCAACGGCGACGCGCGGTCGCTGCCGTCCGCGTCCGACACGAGGCGGCTGGACGCGGCGCTGACCCGCGACTTCCCGTCGCTGACCGGCCCGGATCCGTTGTTCATCCCCGCTGCCGACGCCGACCGGATCGCGGCCGTACCGGGCATCGCGCGCGTCTCGGTCGCGGACGGCGTCGTCACCGCGCATCCGGCCGAGCGTCCTTCGGACGAGACCACCCAGGCCGCGGTACGGGAACTGCGCGCGCAGGGCTTCGAGGTGACCGGCACGGCCGCGCGGCTGGCCGACTACCGCACGATGCTGGGCGAGCGCGCGCCGATCGCGGCCGGACTGGTCGCGCTGGGCACGCTGGCGCTGCTGTTCGCGTTCACCGGCTCGATCCTGCTGCCGGTCAAGGCCGTGCTCACCAACCTGCTCAGCATCGCGGCCTCGCTCGGCGTGGTGGTCTGGGTGTTCCAGGAGGGGCACTTCGCGTGGCTGCTCGGCAGTGAGCGGCTGGACGACACGAACCTGACCGTGCCGGTGCTGGTGGCCGCGATCGCGTTCGGGCTGTCCGTGGACTACGAGATGTTCCTGCTCTCCCGCGTCCGGGAGCGGTATCTGGCCGGCGACGCCCCGGATCGCGCGGTGGCGGCCGGCCTCCAGCAGACCGGGCGCATCATCACCTCGGCCGGGCTGTTGCTGGTGGTGGTGTTCGCCGGCTTCCTGACCGGCGGATTCGCGCCGATCAAGCAGATCGGGCTGGGTCTGGTGCTGGCGGTCGCGCTGGACGCGACCGTGGTGCGGCTGCTGCTGGTCCCGGCCACGATGACGTTGCTGGGCCGGTGGAACTGGTGGGCGCCGCGCCCGATGCGCGCGCTGCACCTGCGGTACGGACTGCGGGAGGCGTGACGGGCTCACGAAAGGCGTGCCGGGCGTGCGAAAGGCGTGACCGGCTAGCGGGAAGCGTGACACACGCCGAGGGCGCCTCACCCCTGGTGGCGGGGTGAGGCGCCCTCGGCGTTTCCCTTGTGCTTCTCGGCAGGGATCAGCGCTTCTTGGCGACCGTCTTCTTCGCGGCCGGCGCCTTCTTGGCCGCCGACTTCGTCGCGGTCGCGCTCTTGGTAGCGGTGGTCTTCTTGGCCGGGGTGGCGGCCGGGGTGGCGGCCGCGGTCGTCTTGGTGGCCGCGGTCTTCTTGGCCGCGGTCGACTTCGCCGCCGTGGTCTTCGCCGGGGCCGCGGCCGTCTTGGTCGCGGCCGCCTTCGTGGCGGTGGCCTTGGCGGCGGTGGTGGTCTTGGTAGCGGTGGTCTTCTTCGCCGCGGTCGTCGTCGACTTGGCGGCGGTCGCCTTCGTCGCGGTGGCGGCCTTGGCCGGGGCCGCCTTGGCGGTGGTCGCCTTCGCGGCCGTGGTCTTCGCCGCCGTGGTGGTGGTCTTCTTGGCAGCGGCCACCTTCGGCACCTTGCCGCTCGCGACCAGCTCCTTGAAGCCGGCGCCGGGCCGGAAGGCCGGAACGGACGTCTTCTTCACCTTCACCGCTTCGCCGGTACGCGGATTGCGGGCTGTTCGGGCACCGCGCACGCGCTTTTCGAAGACTCCGAAGCCGGTGATGGCGACGCGGTCGCCCTTGGTGACCGCGTTCTGGACCTCCGCGAGAACCGCGTCCAGCGCCGCCGTCGCCGTCTTCTTGTCTCCCAGGCGAGCGGCGAGCGCCTCGATGAGCTCGGCCTTGTTCACGAGATTTCCCTCCCGATGAAGCGAATGGACTGTTACACAATGATTCTGCGCGCACGGTATGCCCTGGGAGCAGCAGATACAAACATCCGTGGGAAAAAAGTCCTTGTGTCGCAACGGAATCACCCCCGCGTGGCCCCCGTTTGCCGCGCCGAAGCGCCGATTCGGGGGTCACGCGGGGGTGAAAGTCCCGCTGTTATCGGGGTTCCGGACGTCGGTTCCCCGGCGTACCAGCAGACGCTTTCAAGCGCTCGCCGGGTCCGCCGGGCGCTCGTCAGGCGTTCGCCGGGTGTGCGTCGGGCGCTCGTTCGGGCGGCTCGCTCGGGCGCTTCGTCAGACCAGGGAAGGCTTGTAGGAAGGGCGTTGCGCCTCGTAGGCCGCGATCGCGTCCTGGTGCCGCAGGGTCAGGCCGATGTCGTCCAGGCCCTCCATCAGGCGCCAGCGGCTGAAGTCGTCCATCGGGAACGACCAGACACTGTCACCGGCCCGCACCTGCCGCTGAGCCAGGTCCACCATGATCTCGGCGGCCGGATCCCGATCCGCCAGGGCCCACAGCTCCTCGACGGCCGCCTGCTCCAGCTCGACCGGGAGCAGGCCCTCCTTGAGCGCGTTGCCCCGGAAGATGTCGCCGAAGCGCGGCGAGATGACGGCGCGGAAGCCCCAGTTGTGCAAAGCCCACACCGCGTGTTCGCGCGACGACCCGGTGCCGAAATCCGGCCCCGCCACAAGAATCGACGCGGACGAATAGGCGGGATTGTTCATGACGAATGCCGGGTCCTCGCGCCAGGCGCTGAAGAGGCCGTCCTCGAAGCCCGTCCGCGTCACCCTCTTCAGGTAAACGGCCGGAATGATCTGATCCGTATCCACATTGGAGCGCCGCAGCGGCACCGCGGAACCCGTGTGAACGGTGAACTTCTCCATGACTTCGTCAGCCCTTCGGTTACAGGTCCGCGGGGGCGGCCAGGCGGCCCAGGACGGCGGTGGCGGCGGCGACCGGCGGGGACACCAGGTGGGTACGCCCGCCCTTGCCCTGCCGGCCCTCGAAGTTGCGGTTCGAGGTCGACGCCGAACGCTCACCGGGCTTCAGCGTGTCCGGGTTCATGCCCAGACACATGGAACAGCCCGCGAAACGCCACTCCGCGCCCGCCTCCGTGAAGACCTTGTCCAGCCCCTCCGCCTCGGCCGCCTCGCGCACCTTGGCGGAGCCGGGGACGATCATCATGCGTACGTCGTCGTGGACCCGGTGCCCGCGCAGCACGTCGGCCGCGGCGCGCAGGTCCTCCAGGCGCCCGTTCGTGCACGAGCCCACGAAGACAACGTCCACCGGGATCTCCCGTAACGGGGTGCCGGGGGTGAGGTCCATGTACGCAAGGGCTCGCTCGGCCGCGGTCCGCTCGTTCTCACCGGCGAAGTCGGACGGGGACGGCACCACGCCGTTCAGCGCGACGCCCTGGCCCGGGTTGGTGCCCCAGGTGACGAACGGGTCGATCGCGTCCGCGTCCAGGATCACCTCGGTGTCGAAGACCGCGTCCTCGTCCGTGGCCAGGCTGCGCCAGTAGTCGACGGCCTCGACCCACGCGGTGCCGGTCGGCGCGTACTGCCGGCCCTTGAGGTATTCGAACGTGGTCTCGTCCGGCGCGATCATGCCGGCCTTGGCACCCCACTCGATGGACATGTTGCAGATGGTCATCCGGCCCTCCATGGAGAGCTTGCGGATGGCCTCGCCGCGGTACTCCACGATGTGACCGCGGCCGCCGCCGGTGCCGACCTGGGTGATCAGCGCGAGCACCAGGTCCTTCGCGGTGACGCCGGGCTTCAGCTCGCCGGTCACGGTCACCGCCATGGTCTTCGGCCGGGCCTGCGGCAGCGTCTGCGTGGCCAGCACGTGCTCGACCTCGCTGGTGCCGATGCCGAACGCCAGCGCGCCGAACGCGCCGTGCGTGGCCGTGTGCGAGTCGCCGCAGACCATCGTCAGGCCGGGCTGGGTCAGGCCGAGCTGCGGCCCGATCACGTGCACGATGCCCTGCTGCTCGTGGCCGAGCGGGTGCAGGCGCACCCCGAACTCCGCGCAGTTCTTGCGGAGCGTCTCGATCTGCGTGCGCGACGTCGGGTCGAGAATCGTCATCAGGTCGCCCCGCCGGGCGTTGAACGACGGATCCGCGTACCCCGTCGGCGTGTTGTGGTCCTCGGTCGCCAGCGTGAGGTCCGGCCGCCGCACCGCGCGCCCCGCGAGACGCAGTCCATCGAACGCCTGCGGGCTGGTCACCTCGTGCAGGAGATGGAGATCGATGAATAGCAGATCGGGCTCACCCTCGGCGGATCGCACCACGTGGGCGTCCCAGACCTTCTCGGCCAGGGTCCGCGGAGCAGCGGGTTGTGGATTGGCTCCCACCATCTGGACATCCTAAATTCTGGGAGGTATGTTTCGGCTTGTGGGACACAGTATGAGCGGTGTCGGCGTTCTCGACAAGGCGGTGGTCATCCTGGCCGCCTGTGTCGACGGCGCCAGCCTGGCCGAACTCGTCGAGCGCACCAAGCTGCCGCGCGCTACGGCACACCGGCTCGCGCAGGCCTTGGAGATCCACCGGATGCTGGTCCGTGACACACAGGGCCGCTGGCGCCCGGGCCCGCGCCTGGGCGAGCTCGCCAACGCCGCGCCGGACGTGCTGTTGACCGCGGCCGAGCCGCTGATGGCCGCGCTCCGCGACGCGACCGGCGAGAGCGCGCAGCTCTACCTGCGCCGGGCGGACGAGCGACTGTGCGTGGCCGCGGCCGAGCGCGCCAGCGGCCTGCGGGACACGGTGCCGGTCGGTTCGGTGCTGCCGATGACCGCGGGCTCCGCCGCCCAGATCCTGCTCGCCTGGGAGCCGCCGGAGGCGGTGATGCCGCTGCTGCCCCGCTGCAAGTTCACCGGGCGCACGCTCGCCGAGGTCCGCCGCCGCGGCTGGGCACAGAGCGTCGCCGAGCGCGAGGCCGGCGTGGCCAGCGTCTCCGCCCCGATCCGCGACCGCACCGGCCGGGTCATCGCGGCGGTCAGCATCTCCGGACCGATCGAGCGCCTCGGCCGCCGCCCGGGCGACCGGCACGCGATGGCCGTCGTCCGCGCGGGGCAGCGCCTCTCCGGCCTGTAGGTCACCACCGGGCATCCGATCCCATCCCCCCGGAAGCCCGGCTCCCACCCGCGAGAGGCCTCACCGGTTTCCGGTTCCGGCGCGGCGGCGATCAGTGATCGTCCTGCGGACACCTGACTCTTCTCGCTTCCGGCGCCCGGCCGGAAGCCGGCTTCGCCGCCGGTCAGCGAGACCCACGTCGCGTGTCGCTCCAGACGCCGAATGGAAGCCGGCAGCGTTGCTGATCACGTAGGGGTCCGCTTCGGAGCCGGACCCGTCGCCGGTTACCGAGATCCACGTGGCGGATCGTTCCGGATGCCGGCCGGGTGCCGGTTCCGTGTCTGGTCACCGAAGATCTCACCGACGAGCCACGGTGCAAGCGGATCCGCCACCCGGGCACCGAACCCCACGCAACACGGCACTCCGGACGCCCGGCCGGAGCCGGATCCGCCGCCGGCAACCAAGCCCACGTGGGGGCCGCTTCGGAGCCGGACCCGTCGCCGGTTACCGAGATCCACGTGGCGGATCGTTCCGGATGCCGGTTAGGTGCCGTTGCGTGTCTGGCCACCAAAGATCTCACCGACGAGCCACGGTGCGAGCGGATCCGCCACCCGGTCACCGAACTCGCGCGGCACCTTACTTCAACACCTGATGAGAGCCGGATCCACTGCTGGTCGCCTGAAGCTAGGCGGCGCCTCACTTCACTCCCCAACCGCCACCGGACCGCGGCCACCCTCCTCTGCGCCGCCGCGGCTGCCTCCTCTGCGCCGCCGCGGCTGCCTCCTCTGCGCCGCCGCGGCCACCGATTCGCGGCAGTGGTCGCTGAGGCGGCTACTGCTGCCCGGCCGCCTGGCCCCGGGGCGCCGGATGATTGCCGGGCAGCTGTCGATCCCCGGAATTTCGCGCTGAGTAATCGGGATTCGGCCGCAGACCCGGATTCCCGGACAGACAGACCGCAGCCATCGGTCCCCGCGCGCGAATTGCCCTTTTCGCCGGCTCCTCCGGTGCATCGACGTTCCGGCAGCGCCATGATCGATTGACTAGTGATACACCAGACACCGTATGGCCGCCTCATAACGTGCCTGGTGTATCACTACTCTGCGTGGTCGACGCTATATGCCGAAATTTCCGGCGCGGAGCGACCGTCCCTGGAACCCGGCATCGGTCTCGGCTCCGTCCTGGCGGACCGAGGTCGGGGACCGGCGAGGTTCGGCCGATCAGGCGGACTCCGCTTCGCGTCGGCGGGCCACTGCAGAACGTCGGCGGGCTCGGTAACGAGCAGCGCCGGTCCCTTCCGCCTCGGTCCGGTGGACCGGGGCGAACGGATTCGGCTCCGATCAGGCGTCCGGAGTGACGTGTCGCGTGGATTGGTGACCGGGCGGCGGATCCGCTTCCAACACCAGACTCGTCGGTGAGATCTTCGGTGACCAGACACGCAACGGCACCTAACCGGCATCCGGAACGATCCGCCACGTGGATCTCGGTAACCGGCGACGGGTCCGGCTCCGAAGCGGCCCCCACGTGGGCTTGGTTGCCGGCGGCGGATCCGGCTCCGGCCGGGCGTCCGGAGCGACGTGTCGCGTGGGTTCGGTGACCGGGTGGCGGATCCGCTTGCATCCTGGATCGTCGGTGAGATCTTGGGCGACCGGCGACGGAACCGGCGCCCGGCAGACATCCAGAGCGAAGCGGCACGTGGGCTTGGCGACCGGCGACGGAACCGGCGCCCGGCAGACATCCAGAGCGAAGCGGCACGTGGGCTTGGCGACCGGCGACGGAACCGGCGCCCGGCAGACATCCAGAGCGAAGCGGCACGTGGGCTTGGCGACCGGCGACGGGTACGGCTCGGCCGGGCGTCCGGGAGTGACGTGTCGCGTGAGGTCGGTGACCGGGCGGATCTGTTTTCCGGATCTGGCTCATCGGCGAGATCTTCGGTGACCAGCGACAGAACCGGCTCCCGACCGGCATCCGGAACGACACGCGACGTGAATCTCGGTGACCAGCGGCGGACTGGCTGCGATGCGGCGTCCGGAGCGGCGGCGGAGGCCGCCGCGAGGTTTGCCCGCGGGAGCAAGCGGGCTGTGCCACGCCGGAAGCGGGAAGATCGAGGTCTGGGGTCGTCTCTCCGGTGTGGCCGGTGTCCGCGGGCCGATGGACTGACGCCACTATGCCGGTAGACGGCGGACCGCGGATCTGCACGGAGAGCCGGCGCTGGGGCCGGGGGCGGAGTAGGTGCCTGAGGTCCGAGGGGACTTTCTTGGGGAAAGTGCGGACCAGGGTGTGGGTGGTCGGGAATTATGGGAGAAAGGGGAAGGCCCGCCTCACTGTCGTGAGACGGGCCTCGCTGTAGTCCCGAAGGGATTCGAACCCTCGCTACCGCCTTGAGAGGGCGGCGTCCTAGGCCGCTAGACGACGGGACCTCGGACTTGCTTTTCTTACTTGATCTTGCTTTCCTAGCCTACCAGGCTCGCCAAGCTGGCTTGCTTGGCCCTGCCGTCTTGCTCGGTCTCCCTGGCGGGCGACCGCTGGAACCTTACCAGATCCAGCTCCGTGACCCTTTCGGGTTACGTTGCTGGGGTACCAGGACTCGAACCTAGACTAACTGAACCAGAATCAGTTGGGCTGCCAATTACCCCATACCCCATCGGCGCCCGCTTGCAGCGCCGGAAAGAACTTTACCTGACCCCATGTTGCCCGCCAAATCGGGCCGCCGCCCAGCATTTCCGCAGATCCCCGGGCGGCGGCAACGATGCAGGTCAGCGAGCCGCGACCGGGTTGTTCAGCGCGCCGATGCCCTCGATCTGGACGGAGACGATGTCTCCGTCGGTGATGGTGGAGACGCCGGCGGGCGTGCCGGTGAGGATCAGGTCACCGGGGAGCAGCGACATGACGTGCGAGACATAGGAGACCAGGGACGGTACGTCGAAGATCATGTCCTTGGTGCGGCCGAGCTGGCGGACCTCGCCGACCTCGTCGGCGCGGCCGACCTCGCAGCGGACCTCCAGGTCGGCGACGTCGAGCCGGGTCTCGATCCACGGGCCGACCGGGCAGAACGAGTCGAAGCCCTTGGCGCGGGTGAACTGCACGTCGTTCTTCTGCAGGTCACGCGCCGTGACGTCGTTGGCGCAGGTGTAGCCGAAGATGACCTTGTGGGCGTCCCTGCGGTCGATCCGGCTGACCGGGCCGGTGCCGCCGATCACGACGGCCAGCTCGGCCTCGTGCTCGACCTGCTGGGACTGGATCGGCAGGCGGATCGTGTCGTTCGGGCCGATCACCGAGGACGACGGCTTGAGGAACATCAGCGGCTCCTTGGGTACCGCGTTGCCCAGCTCGGCGGCGTGATCGGCGTAGTTGCGGCCGATGCCGATCACCTTGCTGGAGAAGATCGGGGCGAGAAGGTGGACGTCGGCGAGGGCCCACCGCTTGTTGGTGAACGTCACCGGTTCGAAGGGCGTCCGGTCGATCTCGGCGACGGTCAGTCCGGCGAGGCCGGCACCGGCCTCGCCCTCGACCACTCCGAACGACACCCCACCGGCGTGAACGAAACGAGCAAAGCGCATACCCCGAAGCCTAAATCTCCAGCTTGAAACCGACGTGGCTGGGCGTGAAGCCGAGACGTTCGTAGAAGCGATGTGCGTCACCGCGGCTCGCGTTCGAGGTCAGCTGCACCAGCGAACACCCCCGGGACCGCGCCTCGTCGATCACCCAGCGCATCAGCTCGGCGCCGAGGCCCCGGCCACGGTGCCCCGACGCGATCCGGACCGCCTCCACAAGCCCACGCGTCCGCCCACGCTGCGCCAGCCCCGGGATCACGGTCAGTCGCAGCGTGCCCACGATCACACCGTCGATCTCCGCCACCGCGAGCAACTGCGCCGGGTCGGAGTTCACCAGATCAAACGCGCGGCGGTACGGCAAGAGGTCCGCCACCGACTCCCGCGCGCGCCCCAGCCCGTCGTCCGCCAGCAGCTCCACGATCGCGGGAATGTCATCGGCCACGGCCCGTCTCATCCTCATGCGGCCCATCGTCCTACGCTTGACGGATGCCCCTCCTCGACGAGCCCGTCTGGCGCGCCCGCGAGGCCGCGCACGAGGCGCGCGTCGACACCTGGATCGTGCCGCACCTCGAACGCCGCCGCCGTGGCATCAAGCATCCGGTGCTGGACTTCCTGTTCTCGTACTACTCGCACCGGCCCGCGCAGCTGCGCCGCTGGCACCCCGGGTTCGGTGTGCGGCTGGAGAACGGGCCGGTCAGCGATGACGTGGCGTTCCTGGCGAAGCGGTCGGAGTCGGTGGCGTGGATCCGCGGGCTGCTGGCCGCGACTGCGGGACGGGCCGGGCAGTTCGGCTGCTTCGGGATGCACGAGTGGGCGATGGTCTACCGGCAGACGCAGGACGAGGTGCGGCACAACGCCTGGCCGCTGCGCCTCTCGTCGGACGAGACGGCCGCGCTGGTCGAGGAGCGCGGCGTGCGGTGCAGCCACTTCGACGCGTTCCGCTTCTTCACCGGGCCGGCCCGGCCGCTGAACGTGCTGCAGCCGAGCCGGGAGCGGCAGACCGAGCTGGAGCAGCCGGGCTGCCTGCACGCGAACATGGACGTCTACAAGTGGGCGTACAAGCTCGGCCCGCTGGTCGAGTCGGAGCTACGGGCGGACGCGTTCGCGCTGGCCTATGACATCCGGAGCCTGGACATGCGAGCCAGCCCGTACGACCTGGCCGACCTGGGCTACCCACCGGTGCGGGTGGAAACGCCGGAGGGGCGCGCGGAGTACGCGGCCGCGCAGCGCGGCTTCGCCGAGCGGGCCGCACCACTGCGCGCACGCCTGATCACCGCGATCGACGCACTCCCCCGGCCCGGCGCCACCGCGGCCTGACGCACCGCCTTCCGGCGGCGGGCGCATGCCCGGGGCCTCCTTGGTGATCGAGGCGTCATTCACGTCGTCGGAACCACGTGAATGACGCCTCGATCATGGGTGGGTGGCGCGGTCGGCCTGACGTCGAAGGGTCAGTAGGCCGCCGGTTTCGCGGTGTGGCGGGGGCCGGAGGTCGCGGTGACGATGGCGGTGTAGGCGGCGAAGACCACGGCACCGGCCACGCCGACCACGAGCGGGACCGACCAGGTGGACTGCTCGGTGCCGATCTGGACGGAGAGGAAGTAGGCGGCCAGCGCGAGCAGGCCGAACACGCCGGCGCCGCGCACCCGCAGCCGGCGCAGCAGCAGCCACTCCAGCAGGGGGACGGTCAGTAGCGGGACGGCCAGCAGGACCATGCCGTTGCCGATGCTGGCGTCCGGGTCGTCCGGCCACAGCGTCGCCGCCATCAGCCCGGTGACGCCGATCGCGATCGTCCAGGACGCCACCCAGACACCGGCGCCGCCGGCCGCACCGAGGAGAACCTTCCGAAACGTCATGCGGAGGATCCTGCCGCCGCGCCGGAGGTCGCTCATGAGTGCCGGTACTCAACTCACCATGAGGCGCCGGCCGCGTAGTCCGCGAAGCGCCTGGGCGGGTGGCCGGTGACGCGCTCGACCGTGTCCCGCGGTGCCGAGTCGCCGGCGGCGGCCAGCGCGGTGAACGCGGCCACGTCCCGGGCGATCTGTGCCTCCGGCACGCCGAACGAGCTCATCGCGGTGCGGTACGCCTCCTCCGTACCCTCGAAGCGCACCTCGCGGCCGCAGGCCGTGCCGACGATCGCGCAGGCCTCGCCGAACGTGATCGCCTCCGGGCCGGTGACCTCGTGGGTCACGCCCGCGTGACCGTCGTCGGTGAGCGCCGCGACCACGACGGCCGCGATGTCGCCGGCGTCCACGAAGGTCTGCCGTACGCCGCCGACCGGGATCGCGACCGCGCCGGCCTCGACCGCGGGGCGCAGGAAGCCCTCGTCGAAGTTCTGGTCGAACCAGTCGGCGCGCACGATCGTCCACTCGGTGCCGCCGTCCCGGACCGCGCGCTCCGCCGCGAGCAGCCGGTCGTCACCCATCGCCTCGATCGCGCGGCTGGAGAGCAGCACGACGCGGCGCACGCCGGCGCGGGCGGCCAGCGTGCACAGCTCCGGCTCGACGGGCACGCCGTCCGGCGCCATCAGGAACATCGCGGTCGCGTCGGCCAGCGCGGGCTGCCAGGTCCCCGGGGACGCCCAGTCGAAGCGGACCGGCGTGGACCGCGACGCGGGCCGCACCTCGGAACCGGTGGCACGCAGCCGTGCCACCACCCGCCGCCCGACCGTGCCGCCGGGCCCGAGCACCAGGATCTCGTCATCCGTCATGCACGCAGTGAAGCACCGGGCTCCGACAGCAACGGCTAACACACGCCCGGCCAGCTCAGGCGGGCATTCCCGGGAAAAGGGCCGAAAGGTCAGATCTGCCGATAAGGACAGGCGGCATACGGAGCCGGGACCTACGTTTCCATAGGCGATGTCGGAACGATTTCGCCGCACAATAGTTCATGTTTCGAGGAAATGGAGGGATTCGATGCTGACCAACGTTGCGGCCGTCGGCGCCACGGCTCTCATGATGCTCGGCGGGTCCGCTGTGGACGGTCAGGTCGCACACGCCGCGCCCTTGCTGCCGGGGCCGGTGTCGGTCTCGGTGGTGAGCACGGCCGGGAGTGGATGCCCGGCCGCCCAGGCCAGCGTGACGTCCGTGGGCCAGGACGGTTTCACGCTCCGGCTGCCGAGCTTCACCGCACGCACCGGCAACTCGGCGAAGATCACCGAACGGCGCCGGAACTGTCAGGTCGGCGTGACCGTCACCGGACCCGTGGGCTGGACATACACGCTGTCCAAGGCCGACTACCGGGGCCGGGCGCAGCTGGCGAAGGGCGCGGTCGGCACCATGCACGCCGCGTACTACTTCGCCGGCCTCAGCGACACCACGCGGTACACCCGGACGCTCACCGGGCCGCGCACCACGGCCTGGCAGGCGAGCGACTCGACGGAGATCCGGAAGCTGGGCTGGGCGCCCTGCGGGACACCGCGCTCGCTCAACATCAACACTGAGGTGCGGGTCAAGCCCGGCCCGGTCAGGAACAGCACGAGCCTGATGACACTGGGCAGCGGCGGAAACACCTCCGCCTCGTACCGCCTGTCCTGGAAGAAGTGCTGAGAACGTCGCCGAAAACCGTAAGGAATACGTGTTACCCACAATTGTCCAACCGGCGGGCCAGGCCTGCCGGACTGCAGATCGGATCGTACTGAAATGCGCAAGGCAATGCTTGTCACCGGAATGTCGATCGCCATGCTCGGGTCCACGGCCACCGCCGCGAACGCGGCCGGCGGGGAGACCGTGCCCGGACCGGACCAGTTCAAGGTCCAGATCGTGTCGGCCGCCGGTTCCGGCTGCCCGGGCGACTCGGCGAAGGTGAACGTCACGCCGGAGAACGCCTGGTTCACCATCACCTACGACGAGTTCGTGGCGTGGCAGGGCCCGGGTTCGAAGAAGACGGACTCGCGCAAGTTCTGCCAGCTCGGCATCGACGTGGACGTCCCGTCCGGCTTCACGTTCACCATCGTGAAGATCGACCACCGGGGCGTGGCCAACCTGGCGAAGGGCGCGACCGCGTACGAGCGGGGCGTCTACTACTGGAGCGGCGACTCCGAGACCACGGTCATCGAGAACTCGCTGACCGGCCCGTTCGACAAGGACTGGCAGTTCACCGACGAGGTGGAGACCGGCATCGTGTCGCTCATGCCGTGCGGCGAGGCCCGGACGTTCAACGCGAAGCTGGACCTCGGCGTCCGGCCGGGCACCTCGAACGCGAAGAAGGAGGAGAGCACCATCTCGCTCGACTCCACCGACGTGAACTTCTCCACCGAGTTCCAGCTGAAGTGGGAGACGTGCTGATCACACGGTAGGCGAACGAGGCGTCCCGCGATGCGGGGCGCCTCCTTCAGATTGACACTCATCGAGGTCGCGGCTTAGATTCGGGGTTCACCTCGGGGTCTGCCACCTGAGCCGTCCGCTCGTCCGGGAGGCAGACCCATGTCCAGATCACCGCTCGCCCTCGCGTCCGCCGCGCTGTCGTCGGCGGCGCTCCTCGTCGCGCCCGCGACCTCGCCCGCCGCCGCGACCTCGCCCGCCGCCGCGGCCGCGTCCTCGCCGGTCGGGTTCGCGTCGGTGAACGCGCTCGGCCAGAACGGCACGACCGGTGGAGCGGGCGGTCCCACGGTCACGGTGAGCACCGCGGCCGCGCTGATCGACTACATGTCGCGGACCGGGCCGTTCACGATCCAGGTCCAGGGCGCGATCACGCTGCCGGCCGGCTCGTCGGACGGCATGCACCAGGTGACCTCGGACAAGACGCTGATCGGGCTGGGTGCCACGGCCGAGATCCGCGGTGGCGGACTGAACATCGGGCTGCCGGTGGACGACGACGTGACCGCGCCACCGGCGAACGCGGTGCACAACGTGATCATCAGGAACCTGCGGTTCAGCGGCGCGACCGACGACGCGATCAACGTGCAGATGTTCACGCACCACGTGTGGATCGACCACAACGACCTGTGCTGCGGCGACGACGGGCTGGTCGACATCAAGCGCGGCTCCGACTTCGTCACGGTCTCCTGGAACCGCACGCACGACCACGACAAGACGATGCTGCTCGGCCACGACGACGACAACGGCGCGCAGGACATCGGGCGGTTGCGCGTCACCTACCACCACAACTTCTTCGACGGCTCCGACCAGCGGAACCCGCGCGTGCGGTTCGGGGAGCCGGTGCACGTGTTCAACAACTACTGCCGGAACGCGAGCTACTGCATCGTCTCCGCGATGAACGCGGGCCTGCTGGTGGAGAACAATCACATCGAGTCCGTCAACAACCCCGGCCGCGTCGACTTCAGCGGTGACCTGGGGCGGCTGGTCGCGCGCGGCAACGTCCTGGTCGACGTCAACCACGAGATCGAGACCCGCGGCACGGTCGTCGAGCCGTCCACGTACTACGCCTACACGCTCGACCCCGCCGCCGACGTCCCCGCGATCGTCTCGGCCGGCGCCGGCGTCGGAAAGATCTAGAAGATCGATTTCCCGCTTCCGGCGTGATGCAGCCCGTTTGCTCCCGCGGGCAAACCCCGGCTCCCCTGCGACTCCGCTGGCGCTCCGCTCCGGTCCGCCGGTCGGAGCCGGTGTCCGTGTGGTCACCACGAGCACGCGAGATGCGTGGTGGGCGCGGCGGTGCCGCGACCAGCACGCGTCGCCTCTGTTCTCACCACGGCGAAACCGGAAGGGAGGAGCGCCAGCGACGACCGGTGCCCGCGGGAGCACTGGGGAACCAGCCACGCCGGAAGCGGGAAAATCCGCTCCTGAAAGGGTTTTCTCTAGCCGAAGCGGCCGTGGACGTAGTCGGAGGTGCGCGCGTCCTGGGGGTTGCTGAACATGATGTCGGTCGGGCCGTGCTCGACGATGCGACCAGGCTGGTTCTCCTCCGCGAGGAAGAACGCGGCGTGCTGGGAGACGCGGGCCGCCTGCTGCATGTTGTGGGTGACGATGACGATGGTGACGTCGCTGCGCAGCTCGGCGATGGTCTCCTCGATGACGCGCGTGGAGGTCGGGTCGAGGGCGGAGCAGGGCTCGTCCATCAGCAGCACCTTCGGGCGGATCGCGAGCGCGCGGGCGATGCAGAGGCGCTGCTGCTGTCCGCCGGAGAGCATGCCGCCGGGGTGGCGCAGGCGTTCCCGGACCTCGCGCCACAGGCCGGCGCGGACCAGGCACTCCTCGACGATGTCGTCCTTGGTGGACCGGCTGGTGCGCTGACCGGTGAGCTTCAGGCCGGCCACCACGTTGTCGTAGACGGACATCGCGGGGAACGGGTTGGGCTTCTGGAAGACCATGCCGATCAGGCGGCGCGCGTCGGTGAGACGGCGGGAGGGATCGTAGATGTCCTCGCCGTCCAGCAGCACCTGGCCGGCCATGGACGCGGCCGGGATCAGCTCGTGCATGCGGTTGAGCGTGCGCAGGAACGTGGACTTGCCGCAGCCGGACGGGCCGATCAGCGCGGTCACCTCGCCCTCGCGCATGTGCAGCGACACCCGGTCGAGGACCAGGTGGGTGCCGAACCACGCGGTGATGCCGATCGCCTCCAGGCCGGACGGCTCGGGCCGGGCGTGGAACGTGGCCGGGATGATGACGTCGGTGTCCGTCACAGGGGTCTCCTAGAGCAGGTTCGGGAGGAGGCGGACGGTCTGGTCCGCGACGAGCAGGCCGAAGACCGAGAGGATCGGCAGGAACACCACCCAGGCGCGGACCCGGTCCATCCGGTGCCATGCCCAGACCGCGCCGATCGCGCCGGCCAGCAGGCCCTGGATGCCCATGACCAGCACCCACAGGTTCGTGGAGTCGATCGCCAGCGGCTGCTCGGCCGGGTTGATCGAGCCGACCGGCAGGACCCTCGGCGGGTACGGGTAGGCCGGCGTCCGAAGCGTCGCGTCCACCCGCAGCACGCCGGCCGGCATGAACGGCGTACCGGCCGCGGTGACCAGCGTGAGCCGTCCGCCGCCGGGGTTGAACGCCGGCGGGACCGCGTCGCCCGCGCGCCGGACGCCGGTCACCTGGTAGCGGCTCTCGCCCTGGCCGGTGACCGTGACGATCTCGTCGCCGGGCAGGAGGCCGTCGATCCCGCCGAACGGCGCGCCGTAGGCACCGGCCCGGCCGTAGACGATCGAGGTGCCGGACTGGCCTGGCAGCACGGTGTCGCGCTGGTGGCCGGGGCCGCCGGTGAGCACGCCGCCGGTGGTGCCCTCGCGGATCACCTCCTCCAGCCCGAGGCGCGGGATGGTGAGCAGCGCGACCGGCGTGCCGAGCGGGAGCAGGCGCGGCGGGGGCGGTTCCTCCTGGCGCTCCTCGGCCTCGAGCAGCTCGACCGGGTCGACGCGCATCTGCCCGACCGGCGCCTGGCCGGTGGCCAGGTCGATCCGGAGTGTGTCCATCGCGGCCTTCTGCGCGGAGTTGTGCGACAGCGCGCTGATGCCGACCAGGTGCGCGGCGAACCCGAGCAGGACCGCGGCCACGGTGAGCAGCACGGTGCTGGCGAAGTAGCGCCACGGGGCCGGCGCCTTCCGGGCCGCGGCGACCACCACCGGGATCGGCGGCGACGGGATCGGCGGCGACGGCAGCTCGGCGTCGAGCGTGGGCATCAGGTCGGTCACGTGCGTTGGCCTTCCACGGCGAGGGCGGTGCCGGGGCCGTGCGGCCCCGGCACCGAACAGGTGCTAGATAACGGTGACGGTGATCGGCGCGGAGGTGGCCGGGCGGTGCGTGTCCGAGCCGGTGAAGACGACGGTCAGCGTGTGCTGGCCCTTGGTCGTCAGCGGCGGGATGCGCACCAGGGCGTAGCCCTCGCACAGGTCCGCGGTGGCCACGACCTTGGTGCCGTCGAGGACCTGGACCTTGCCGCGGGTGGCGGAGGTGTCGACGACGGCCCACACGGCCTGGTCACGCTTGACCCGGGTCGGGTAGACGTGGGCGTCGACGGTGGTGGCGCTGCGGGCGTCCCAGCTCCACTGGAGCGCGTCGTAGAACGTGTTCGCCGGCCAGTCCGCCGGCTTCGGCGCGCGGGTGGCGGCCGAGATGTCGACGGAGGTGGCGGCGTAGGTGGTCACCGCGAACGACGAGTCCACGCAGGCGCCCACGACGCTGAACGGCGCGGTCGCGAGGACCGTGCCGACCGGCTTGGCGGCGTCCGCCGGGGACAGCTCGAGGTCCGAGGTACCCGCCGGAAGGATCGAGTTGACCAGGAGCTGGGTGGAGCCGCCGGTGAAGGTGCCGCTCTGCGCCGGGATCGCCAGGTCGGCGCCGAGCGTCACGAGCGGCGCGAGCGGCGCGCCGGCCGTGACCACGTCGGCCTCGCGGCCCGCGGCGGTGAGCGCGTTGATGTAGTAGGTGGAGCCCGCGGGGCACGCAGCGGCCGGCGCGGTGAGGGTGACGGAGTCGGAGGGGTTGCCGGTGCCGAACTGCCACTTACCGGAGAGCGGGGACAGGCCGACGGTGCCGGCCGGGGCGGCCAGGGCCGCCGTGGGTGCACCAACCAGCAGCGCCGTGGCGGCGGTCGCCACCATGATCGCTCGCTTGGACAGGTTCACGGGTGTTCCTCTCTGGATGGCCGCTTGCGCGGCTTATATGGGGCGGTGCGACTTGCCCGATCGCCTGCCCAGGGCCATGAGCCCCGCGCCGGCGACGATCAGGACGGCGGCTGCGCCGAGGATGAACAGGATCGGGCGACCGGTGTCGGGAAGGTTCCCGTTGCCGTTCGCCGGGTCGGTGCTGGTGGGGGTGGTGGACGGCGTCGGCTCGCTCGCGCCCTCCGGGACGGAGACGTTGACGGTCACGTTGTCCGCCGCGTAGGCGGCCGTGGCACCGGCACCCAGCAGGGCGGCGAACATCAGCAGCGCCAGGGCGATTCGGCGGGTCATAACGACTCCTTGATCCGGGACTCTTCGGTGGCCTCGCGCCGTCCCTGCTCGACGGCGTCGGCCAGCGCACGGGCGTGTGCCCGGCGACGGCGGCGGTAGATCTCGACGGCCATCCAGATCAGGCCGGCCAGCAGTGTCAGGAACACGATCTGGCTCCACGGCACGGCCCACAGGCCGGTGCTGCGCTGCGCGGTGCCGAGCTGGGCTGCGCTCAGCGACTCGGCGTACGCGTCGCCGGTCACCGCGGCGGGCGTGATGCGGACGTTCGTGGTGATCGGGCCGAGCGGCTCCACGCCGGTCAGCCGGGTATCGAAGGTCAGCGACTGGCCGGGCAGCAGCTCCGGTACGGCCGCGCCGTCCGCGCCGGCGAGCCGGTTGCCGGTGCCGGACGTCACGTCCGCGCCCTGGCCGACCGACAGCCGGATGTTGCCGGTGTTGCGGATCGTGTACTGCGCGGTCACGTCGCCGCCCGCGAACGGGTTGAACCGCCCGTGGTGCCGCACGGTCAGCGAGGTGACGGTGAGCTGCGGCACCAGGGCGCCGTGGACGCGCAGGTAGACGCGGGTGCCGACCCGGTTCTCCACCGTGACCGGGCCGTTGCCCGCGGGCACGAGCGCGGCGACGATGCCGCCGGTGTGGTCGCCGGGCGTGCCGTTGGCCGGCACGGTGAGCGTGAACGGGACCGTGGCCGAGCCGCCGGCCGGGATCGTCACGCTGTCCTCGGCGAGCCGGATCCAGGCGCCCACGTCGGTCGGCTTCTTGTCACCGGCCAGCAGGTCGAAGCCGCCGGTGGGCGTGTTGACCGCGTCGTTGGCGTAGAGCTTGAACGTGACCTGTGCGCCGCTGAAGTTGGTGACCACCACGGAGTCGCGCAGTTCCCGGCCGGGGTCGGCCTCGAAGCCGAACGAGGCGCGCTTCGCCCCGCCCTGCTCGGTCGCGGGCGCCACGGACCAGGTGACCGGGTCCGGCGCGGCGGTGAGCGCGGGGGCGGTGGTGGTGAGGGGAGGCGACGCGAGCAGCGACGCGAGGAGGAGGGCGGCGGTCTTCATGGTCTCGTCCGTTCCGGAACCGGGTGGGTGACTCCCCGGGAGTGGCTGCCCCGGGGAGTCACCGCGTCAGATCAGCGTGATCGTGATGACGGCGCTGTAGGTGTCCGCCGGCGTGGTGGCCGGGAACTGCAGCGCCAGGTCCGCACCGAGCTTCGCGGTGCCGGCACCGCTACCCGCCGGTGCGAGCGCCAGCGTCGAACCGGGGCTGGTCAGACCCGGGTCGGTGCCGGACTCCACCGCCGGGCCGGCCGTGACGCCCTGACCCGCCGCCTGGGAGACGATGAGCGGGGTCCAGCCGAGCGCCGTACCGTCGAAGGAGTTCGCCGCGTTCGCGCCGGCGAACCGGTCCGCCACCGTGCCACTGACGTTCCAGCCCGGCAGGGTGCCGGTCCGGTTGTCCGTGACGGTGACCAGGTTGACCCCGACCTGGCCGGTGACGAAGGAGTCACCCTCGCGCACCGCCTGCGGCAGCGTGACCGCGGACTGGTCCACGGTCATCGTCAGGTCGCCGCCGCCCGGGGAGGACGGGACCGTGGTGCGGACCGTGACCTCGCCCTTCTGTGCGTTGGGGTTCGACGGGACGATCTGGTAGGACAGCGTGCCGGTCGACGCCAGGTACTTCGTGGCGTCGTCCGGCGTGAAGACCGCGCTCAGCGAGTGCGCGCCGGTCTGCAGGTCCGACGTCGTCAGCGACGCCTGGCCCGCGGTGACCGCCTTGGTGCCGATCTCGGTGCTGCCGTCCAGGAACCGCACGGAGCCGGTCGCGGCCGAGGGCGTGACCGTGGCCGTGAGCGACACCGCCGCGCCGGCCTGCGCGGAGCCACCGGGCGACGCGGTGAGCGTCACCGTGGTGGCCTCCGGCTGGTCCGTGCCGTCGGAGTCGAACGCGTAGCTCCACTGCAGCACGTCGTAGAACTGCTCGGCCGGCCAGTTCGCGGGCTTCGGTGCCCGGGTGGCCGCCCTGAACGTGACGGTGTGGATGTCGGACCGCGCCGTCTCCACGGCGGACCCGTTGAGGCAGACCGAGAAGACGCTGAACTGCCCCTCGGCGATCACGGTGCCGACCGGCTTCGCCGCGTCGGCCGGCGAGAGCCGCTCGTCCGTGGTGCCGGCCGGCAGGATCTGGCCGACCATGTCCTGCACCACGTTGTTCTGGAAGTGGGCCTCGTGCGCCGGAACGGTCAGGATCGGGCCGGCGCTGGGGTCACGGATGATGATCCCGCTCGCCGTGATCGGGGTGCCCGCCGTCAGCCACCCGTCCTCGGAGCCCTGCGGGCTGAGGACGTCCACGTACATCTCCGACCCGGTGGGGCAGTCGGCGGTGGCCGGGGTGATCGTGAACCGGTCGGTGGGGTTGCCGTCACCGAACTGGTGCTGGCCGGACTTGGGCGTGAAGGTGAGCGGGCCGGAGCCGGGTGCCGCCATCGCCGGGGCGGCGAACACGCCGCTCACCAGCAGCGCACCGGTCACCGCCGCGGTCAGGCGACGGAAAGTGGTCACGATATCGATCTCCTATCTATGGGGACTGTCGTACGGGATGAGGAAGGCCAGGAAAGATCAGTAGTTGCCCAGCACGGAGAGGGAGCCGCAGTCGGACGCGGTGCGGAAGCCGAACCGGTGGAGCGTGGCCGTGTCGGTGCAGACCATCGAGCTGACCCCGACGAAGAGGCTGACCAGGTCCGAGTCCGCGAACGCGCCCGCGACGCTCCGCCGCGGGAACGCGTTGTAGACCTTCTGCTGCAGCCAGACCGGCCACGCCGGGTTGATCGCACCGTTCACGATCGGCGCCGCGCCCGCCACCACCATCGGCTTCGAGCCGCCGCGGCGATCCTCGACGCCGGTGACGACGTGGTCGGTCTGCGCGATGATCGAGGCGATCGACATCGGAACGATCTCGACGACGCCGGCCGGATCGGTCAGAACGGTGCCGTCATTCTCCGGCACGGGCTCGCCGCTGAGCTTGGTGTCCCGGACACACGTGGTGTTGACCACGGTGTCGTGCAGGTTCAGCGCGTACAGGAAGAAGTTGCGGGTGTCGGACTTCAGGCCCGGAACGTACGGCCGGATGGTCCGCGTCTCGCCGCCCACAGTCACCGTGGTGGTGGTGCAGTTGTAGATCGACTGCAGCATCGCGAAGCTCAGGCCGTTCGGGAAGGCGCGATCCAGCAGCCCGCCGCTCCGCACGGCCGGGGCGACCGCGTCCACACCGAACGGGACGAATTGCAGCGCGTCACCGGTCACGACCGGGCCGCGCCACGAGCGCGCGAAGCTGATCGCGTTGTCCGGCACCGGCCCGGTGTTCAGCCCTTTCGAGTCACGCAGCGCGAGAGTGCCGTCGGTGGAACCGCCCGGGCGGGGGAACGCGCCCGGTGCGCACGACGTGGTGATCGTGCTGGAGCCGGTCGCGTGCCACGACTCGAACGTCTTGCCCGACACGGATCTCACGGTGCCGGCCAACCGCTGCATGACGGCCTGCATCGTCTCCGAACCGACGGCGCAGTACGAGGCGCCGGTGGGCGGGGGCGGGTCGGCGGCGGCCGGGCCGGCCACGACGGCCAGGACGGCCGGGACGAGGACGAGCGCGGCGGTCAGGCGGCGGATGCTGGTCACGGTGTCGGTCTCCGTTCCGTGGTACGGGTGTGCCCGTGGCCGGGCGACCGCGCGAGGCGCGACCGCCCGGGTGGTGCGGAGGATCAGCTGTTGCCCTGCGTGCCGAGAGACCCGCAGCCGCTGTTGGTGAGGAAGCCGAACAGGCGGATGGTGGTGGCGTTCGAGCAGACGACCGAGCTGTTGCTGACGAACAGGTTCACCAGCGCCTGGTCCGCGAAGATGCCGGAGACCTCGGTGGTCTTGAACACGTTGTAGACCGGGCGCTGGAAGGCGGCCGGCCAGGCCGGGTTGATCGCCAGCGTCAGGCCGGCACCGGTGGTCGGCGCGACGCCGTTCAGCGCGAGCAGCTCCGAGTCACCGCGACGGTCGACGGCCTGGGTGAACGAGGTGTTGGACTGCGCGATGTTCTGCGCGATCGAGATCGGGACGATCTCGACGACGCCCGCCGGGTCGGTCAGGACTCGGCCGTCGTGCTCCTGCACGGCCGCGCCGCCGACAGTGACGTCCTTGACGCAGGTCGGGCCGACGACGGTGTCGGACAGGCCCAGCGCGCCGAGGAAGAACGAGCGGGTGCCGGAACCGGCCTGCGGCACGTACGGCGCGATGGTCGCGGTCTGACCACCGACGGTGATGCTGGTGGTGGTGCAGTTGTAGATCGACTGGAGCTGCGCGAAGGTCAGGCCGTTCGGGAAGGCCTGGTCCAGCAGCCCGCCGGACTTGACCGCCGCGGCGACCGCGTCGATGCCGAACGGCACGAAGGTCAGGTCCGAGCCGGCCGAGTTCGGGCCACGCGAGGACCGCGCGAAGCTGACCGCACCGGCCGGAACCGGGCCGTCGGTGGGCAGCAGGCCCTTCGAGTCACGCAGCGCCGTGATACCCGCGCTGGAACCGTTCGGGCGGGTGAACGTGCCGTCCGCGCACCCGGTGTCGATCGGGCTGGTGCCCGTCGCGTTCCACGACTCGAACTTCTTGTTGCCGGTGGCCGCGCTCGACTGCACCGTCCCGGCCAGCCGCTGGATCACGTCCTGCGTGGTGTCGGAACCGACGGTGCAGTACGAGGCGCCGGTGGGCGGGGGCGGGTCGGCGGCGGCCGGGCCGGCGACGAGGCCGGTCGCGACGAGCGCGGCCACGGCCGGAGCCGTGATCAGCGCGGCGAGTGCCTTCTTGCTGTTGAACACTGCGGTTTCCTCCTCGGGAACCGCCTACCGGGCTATCCGGTAGACTGACCTGTCCCGGCTTGCCCCTCCCTCTCTGAGGGGCAAGCCGGTCTTGCTCACCGCCCTTCACTCGTGGCAAGGGCGGAGATCTGGAGCCGGCGGGCGCTCGGTGGTCCCGCGGCTTCGAGGTGGTTCAGGCTTCGAGGTGGTTCAGGCTTCGAGGTGGTTCAGGCTTCGAGGTGGTTCAGCGGTCACCGGGTCGTTCAGCGGTCGCTGCGTGGTTGAGCGGTCAGGGATTCAGCGGCCACTAGGTGGTTCCGCTGCTTCGTGGCCGGACCAGGGGCGCAGCGACTGCCGCGGCGAGGCCCGCGAGCAGCCCCACGAGCAGCACCCAGGGCGGCATCACACCCGGGTCGTCCGGTGTGCGGCCGGCCTGCACCACCGGCACCGGCGCGGGTGCGCTGCTCTGTGAGACCGCGGGTGCGGGGCCGGGCGACGGGGCGCTCCCGCCGTCCGGGACCCCACCGCCGCCGGTCGGGCCCGGCACGTCCCCGTCCGTCAGCGGCGGTACGTCGCCGGGGTCCTCGCCCGGGTCGGCCGGCGGGGGCGGGATGGTGTCGGTGTAACCCGACACCACGCCGCTCTTGATCTCCTCGACCGACCGCCGGGCCTGGAGCCGGTGCTGGAAGGGCAGCGGGCTGTAGCCCGGCGGGAGCTGCCCGAACGCCAGGCCCCGGATCTGTCCCGGCCCGCTGACGTACTCGACGAAGTTCGCCAGCTCGGTGCGCGCGGTGGCGTCCGTGGCGGTGTCGATGTCCTTCACCGCCACCGCAGAGTAGGTGAGCAGCGGCAGCGGGTACGCGTTCGGCACGGTCGAGGCCGGGTCCGGCACCAGCACCCGCGAGTCCTCCTCGGAGGGCACCATCGCGGACGCACCGGCCTGGAGGCCGGGCTCGTCCGGCGCCACGAAGACGCCGGCACCGTTGCGCAGCGCCGCCGTCTGCAGGCCGTATCGGGCGGCTTCCGAGGTGGTGGTGATGCTCATGACGAACCGGCTGCCGGGCGGGTGCGGGGTGTTCTTCTTCCACCGCGCGTAGGTCGGGTTGTTGTTCGGGTCGAGGTTCTGCTGGTCGTCGGCGAGCATCCACCGGCTGCCGATGCCGCCGGGGTTCGCGGCCCGGGTGCGGCGCGCGGCATCGGACAGGTTCTCCACGTACGGCGCCCGGTCGATGACGCAGAGCGGGGTCGCGCCGTCCTTCTTCTCCTGCTCGGTCAGCGGCGTGCACGTCGGGTCCGACTTCGGGAAGTTCTCGATCGGCAGCGCGATGCTCTTGTAGTTGGGGTTGACGGTCATCCCCCACTGGTCCGGCGTACCGTCCAGGAACTTCCGGGCGTCCGGGTCCGCGTTGATCCACTGCCAGAGCGTCCAGGTGACGTCCGAGTTCTCCAGGATGGTGAGCGGCGCCGCGCTCGCCGCCTCGTACGGCGGCGCGTTCAGCCACTTGACCTCGGGGTTGATCGCCAGCACGTCCGGGTCGTTGAAGAGCGTGGTCGGGTTGTCGGCTAGGTGCTCCGGCGGGACGTTGGTCTTCGAGTCAGCCACCGGGACGGACCGGCCGTACGACTCGGTGAGCAGCTTGGCCAGGATGCGCGGCGTCAGGTTGAGCCGGGGCAGGCGGGTGCCGCTCACGGCGGTCTCCGCAGCCGGGGTGTCCGGGCCCGTCTTCACGAGCCGCTCGAAGTTGAAACCGACGGCCACTCCGGACAGCGCGACCGGCGCGTACGAGATCGGATGGTCGGGATCCCGGCGGAGCGGCCGGCTGACGAGCGCGGCCCGGGTGCTGCCGGGGATCGAGCTGACGATGGTGGTGCGGGCGATCGACTCGGAGATCGTGGTCAGCGAGTACGGCACGTTGCTGGCGCCGCAGAGCTCGGGCGCCCAGTTGACGAACGCGGTCTTGGCGACCTCGCTGCCGACGATCCGGCGCTGCGCGCTGCCGAGCGGGCAGCTCTCCCCCACCGGCCGGAAGTCCATCCGGAATGCCAGCTTGTGCGCCCACGCGGACGCGGTCAGTGGCGAGGTGGAGATGTTCGGCTTGCCGCCCGGGCCGATGACGGTGCCGGTTCCGGCGCCGTCGTCGGTGGTGCCGCGCGGCACCACCACGAGCCAGCAGGACCGGCCGACCGGCTCGGCCGCGTCCCCGACCGGGGCGCCGCAGCCCAGCGACGGCGACTCCAGCGAGGTCTGCAGCTCGAACTGCTCCTCACCGGTCCCGTCGACGCGTCGCTGCGCGTACGGGACCTCGTTGGTGTCCGTGTAGCCGAACACTCCGCCGCCGCCCTGGTCGATGGACTGCCCGAACTTCGGCCGGGCCGGCTTCTCGCCGTCCTTCACCGCCGGCCAGCCGCTGGTGACCGGCCAGAACGGCACGCTGCCGCCCTGGGTGTTCTCCGCGCTCACGAAGTAGCGCAGCGGCTGCCCGTCCGGTCCCTTCAGCGGCGCCTCCGCCGCGTCCCGGCGCAGGACGGTGCGCGTGCGGGTGTAGCCGAGGCCGCCCGGGTCCTTGTCGATGCCGAACGAATCGAAGGCGCCGTACTGACACGTCTCCCGGGCAGGGGCCGGCGCGCCGGCCGGCGCGGTCGGGTCGTCGCCCCAGCACTGCATGATCGTGAGGTAGTTCTCGTAGAACCGGCCCTCGTTGACGAGCGCGTCCATCCCCTTCCAGGTAACCGTGACCGCCTGGTTCGTCAGCTCCCTGGTCTGCGAGACCGTCACCTCGAGCTTCGGGAACGCGGCGTCGCCCTTGAGCGTGACCGCGGAGTCCGTCATCGGGGTGCCGGTGTACTCCACCTTGCCGATGCTCGGGTCCTCGGCCGCCTGCGCGACCCCGAGGTAGCCGAGCTCGACCGTCAGCGTGGCGGCGAGGCCCACGGCCAGGCCGATCGCGGCGCGGCGCCGCCAGGGCATGGTCGTCATCACTGCCGCCTCCGGACGAGCCGGGCGACCAGCGCCGGGCCGAGGATCAACGCACCGGTGGCCAGCACGGCCAGCACCATCAGCGTCTGGGTGCCGGTCCAGCCGGTGCCGGTCGGCAGCGCGACCGGGATCGCGGCCACGTTCGGGTCGCCGCCACCGGACACGCCGCTGTTCGGGTCGACGTACTGGTCGGTGGCCGGGTCGTAGACCAGCGCCGAACTCGGGCCGGTGCTCGGGCGGGCACTCGGGCCACCCGAGGGTCCACCGCTCGGGCCACCCGAGGTCCCGCCGCCGTTGCCGGTGCCCTGACCGCCGCCGTTCTTGACCGGCGTCTCCGTGTTCTTCTTGCCACCCGTACCCGTGCTGCATTGGCTTGTGCCCTGTTTGTCGCAGGGCTGCGGCTGCGGTGCGATGTCGGCCAGCCGGTTGTGCCCGTCCGCGGTGAACGTCGGGTTGTTGCAGGACGCCAGCGGCTTGCTGTTCGGCGTGGCGCCGGGGATCTTCGCGATCTGCTGGAAGCTCGCCTCGACCAGGTTCTTCGGCAGCGGCGAGTAGCCCAGGTCCGGCGCGGCCTGCTGGCCCTCGCACTCGAAGTAGGAGCTGAACGCCGCCAGCGTCCTGCCCTTGGCCTCGGAGAAGTTGCCGGTGACCGTGGTCGGCAGGATGAAGTACGAGTAGGACGACATCGGGTAGACCCGCGGGTCGGTGTACTTGTAGACGTCCGTCAGGTCCTGGGTGAGGTGCACGGACGGGTCGGACGGCCTGTTGGTGATCTTCGCCCGCTGCAGCGCCACCGCCACGTTCAGCGGCGTCGGCTCCACGTAGTAGCCGGCCGCGTTCAGCATCTTCGCCACCGGGAAGCCGGAGTTCAGCGCGTAGGAGTACTGCACGTAACCGATCGCGCCCTCGGAGTAGGACTGCGCGACGTAGGCGGCCACGCCGAGGTCACCGGACTTGGCCACGGCACCGCTGAACGTGGGCCAGTAGGAGGTGGCGCCGCGGCCGCAGCCCTTGCCGGCGCAGAACGAGTTCCACACGTTCGCCTGCTGCGCCTGCATCCAGAGGCTGAACTGCGCGCTGCTGCCGGAGCCGTCGGAGCGGATGACCGGCACGATCTTCCGGGACGGCATCGCCAGGCCCGGGTTGTCCTTCCTGATCGCGGCGTCGTCCCAGCGCGTGACGGCGCCGGTGAAGATCTTCGCGATCACCTCGCCGGAGAGCCGGAGGTTGGTGACCGCCTTGCCACCGATCTTGAGGTTGTACATGAACGCGGTGCCACCGGCGACGATCGGCATGTACGCATACGTCCCCGGGGCCGGGTTCTCCGGCGCGCTGCCGTCCGTCGGCTTCTGCTGGAACGGGATGTCCGACGCCGCGAAGTCGACGGTCTTCTGCAGGAAGCGCTGGCGGCCGTCGGACGAGCCGTTCGCGGAGTAGTCGACGCGCATGCCGTTCTGGTGCACGGCGCTGGTCCACTGGTTGATGGCGTTCGCGGCCCAGCTGGACCCGGCGCCGTTGATCGGCACGTAGTCGACGGCCTGCGCCGGTGCGGGAACGCCGACTCCGATCAGCGCGGCCACCGCGATCAGTGCGATCCTCGCGATCGATGGCGGTCTATTGTGGTTCATCGAGAATCTCCAAGGGTTCCGACCGGCGGCCGAGCTGGTGGCGGGACATCCGGGCGTGGTCACGGGCGGAGAGCCGGGTGAGGCGTCCGGCCTGGCGGGGAGTGACGCGACCGGCGGGCCGGCCACCGATCAGGCGGGCGATCGCGAACAGCAGCACCACGATCACCATCAGCAGGGCCGCGGCCCCGAACGCGCGTTTCTCGTCGCCGTCCTGGCCGGATCTGACCAGGTAGTACGTCACCAGCGGCAGCGAGGACATGGCCTCCTCGAGCGGGTTCGTGTTCATGTACTGCGTGTAGCCGGCGGTCAGCAGCACCGGGCTGGTCTCGCCGATGCCGCGGGCGGTGCCGAGGATGACGCTGGTGACCAGGCCGGAGCGGGCGGTGGGCAGCACCACGTGCCAGACCGTGCGCCAGCGCGGCGCGCCGAGCGCCTCCGCGGCCTCGCGCAGGTTGCCGGGCACCAGGCGCAGCACCACGTCCGCGGCCCGGATGATGATCGGCAGCATCATGATGCTGATCGCGGCCGAGGCGGCCAGCCCGCCCTCCGGGAAGCCGAACAGCAGGATGATCACGATGTAGACGAACAGGCCGGCCACGATCGAGGGCAGCGCGGTCATCGCCTCGACCACGGTGCGCACCAGCCGCGACCCGCGCCCGCCGACCTGGGTCAGGTAGACCGCGCAGGCCACGCCGAGCGGCACCGTGACGGCCAGCGCGATCGCGATCATCTCCAGCGTGCCGACCATCGCGTGCAGCACGCCACCGGCGGTGAGCGGGTCCAGCGGGCCGACCCCGGCGAGGTCCCGGGTGAAGAAGTTCGGGTGCCAGAAGATCGCCTCGGTGCCGCGGGCCAGCGTGAACCAGAGCACCCAGCCGAGGCTGACCATCAGCAGCCCGGCCGCGCTGTAGAAGATCGTGGTCCAGAGCCGGTCGCGGACCGCCGGGCCGCTCGACGTGTGCGCGGTGAGCAGCCCGTAGAGGACCAGGAACGCGGCGAACGCGACGATCACGAAGCCGAGGACGCCGCTGAACGGCGCCAGCCAGGCGAAGAGCAGCGTCGCGGTGCACACGCCGGCCGCGGCCGCGCCGACCAGGTTGAACAGCTCGTCGCGGTGCATGCCGCCGAGCCGCCGGGGCACCGGGACCGGCCCGGTGGGACGCGGCAGGACCGTGCGCGGCTCCGGCATCGGCTCGAGTTCGAGATCGACGGTGCGATCCAGCTGCTGTGTCATGTCAGGCCTCGCTCTGCGCGCCGGACCGCGAGCGGGCCGCGATCGTGGAGGCGGTGAAGTTGACGGCCATCGTGATCAGGAACAGCGCCAGACCCGCGGCCATCAGCGCGGACAGCCCGAAGCCGCTGGCCTCGCCGTAGCGCAGCGCGATCAGGCTGGAGATCGAGCTGGTGCCGCCCTCCAGGATGCGCGGCCGGATCTCGAAGACCGTGGAGATGACCAGCACCACCGCGATCGTCTCGCCGAGCGCGCGGCCGAGGCCGAGCATGGTGCCGCCGATGATGCCGCCGCGGCCGAACGGCAGCACGACCGAGCGGATCATGCCCCAGCGGGTGGCACCGAGCGCGTACGCGCCCTCGCGCTCACCGGCCGGTGCCTGGCTGAACGCCTCCCGCATGACCGAGCACTGAATCGGCGCGACCATCATCGACACCGTGAGGCCGGCCAGCAGCGTGCTGCCGGTGTAGACGCTCGCGGTGGCCAGCGGGTTGGTCGGGTCGGCGCCGTCCACGTGCAGGAACGGGATCCAGCCGAACCAGGTGGAGATCCAGCGCGCGACGCCGATCACCTCGCCCTCCAGCCAGACCGCGCCCCAGAGCCCGTAGACCACGCTCGGCACCGCGGCCATCAGGTCGATGCCGCTGATCAGCCAGGCGCGCCACCGCTGGGGTGCGATCTCGGAGATGAACAGCGCGGTGCTCAGCGCGAGCGGCACCGAGACCACGACGGCCACGGTGGCGATCAGCACGGTCCCGGAGAGCACGGCCGCGATGCCGAAGTTGTTGACCTCCGGCTGCCACTCCGCGGTGGTGAAGAAGCCCCACCCGGCCCCCCGGATCGCGTCGCTGCCCCGCCAGGCGAGGAAGCACCCGATCGAGCCCATCAGCAGGAAGACGAACAGGCCGACGAGCCGGGCGCCGCTCCGGTAGATCCGGTCGGCGAAGCCGGGCCGGTCGCGGAGGACGCGGGGGCGGGGTGGCGGCTCCTCCAGCACCGCCGGAGTGATGGTCCCTGTCGCTTGCACGTGCGCTGCGCTCCTCATGTCGTTCGTGCCGTTCGAGGCCGGATCACGCTGGTCAGGACGTTCGGCGGCTCAGGGCGCCTGCCCGCTCATTCGGCGCCGGGCCGCCAGAACCTGCCGCGACGGCCGATCGCCTGGTCGATCTGCGCCGTTGCGGCGCTTTCCGTGAAACGTTGGACCGCCAACTCGCAGGTGGTCCTTCGCTCGTATCCGTGGGCGGAGACGGCGAGCAGTCCCAGCTCACCGTCCGTGATAGACCAGCACCATTGACGAAATGCATCCAGCTGCACGGTCACCGCACCGCCGGCGGCCCGGCTGCGTACGTTCTGAGCAGCCTCGACGGCGGCGTCAGCACCGTCGAAACTGGTGGGAGAGACGCCTATGACGCGGTTGTTCGGACCCACCAGGCGCCACACGACTCCCCCGCCACGAGTTCGATGAAAATGAAATCGCACCAGTCGGCCCGAATTCCCGATATAGTCTGTCCTGTGTGGACCTGCCGGACGTGAGGATCAATTGCATTCAAGATGCTCTTGTACGGCGGTGTATCAGCGAAACGCGGTTCACATGAACACGGGTCTAATGTGAACACTCCGCGCGGTAAATGGTGACGATCTTGAACAATCGCACTTCTCGGCAATCGCGGAAACATGTACCTCAAAGCAGACATGTCCGCAGCCCGGCGGGTTATCGATTGACATCTATGGACTGGCGGGCGTAACGTCGCGCTTCAGGACACCGAGGGGTCTGCCACCCGAGGATCGGCCCGGCCGCACCACCGTGCCGCCGTCACCCTCCGAAAGGCAGACCATGCGACGCCGCACCCTCCTCACCGCCGCCGCGGCCACCCCGCTCGCCGCCGCGATCCCGGCCGCCGCACTCCCCGGCACCGCGCACGCCGCGGTCGACAGCGCGCCCACCGGGTTCGCCGCGCTCGGCACCGGCACCACCGGTGGCGCCGGCGGCCCGGTCGTCACCGCGACGAACGCGGACCAGTTCCTGGAGTTCATCGACACCGTCGGCCCGCTGGTCATCCAGGTGAACGGCCTGATCGAGATCACCAGCAAGCAGGGCGTCCGGCCGAACAAGACGATCATCGGCGTCGGCACCAACGGGCGCATCGACGGCGGCGGCCTGGACTTCTACAAGTCGTACAACGTGATCGTCCGGAACCTGCTGCTCACCAACGCGGAGGACGACGCGATCAACGTGGGCCAGCAGTCACACCACATCTGGATCGACCACAACACGATCCGCGGCGCGGTGGACGGCTCGATCGACATCGTCCGCGGCGCCGACTTCGTCACGGTCTCCTGGAACCACTTCGACCACACCGACAAGAGCATGCTGATCAGCCACTCCGACGGCGCGGCCGGCACGGACGTGGGCCACCTGCGGGTCAGCATCCACCACAACTGGTTCGACAACAGCCGTCAGCGGCACCCGCGGGTGCGGTTCGGCGAGCCGGTGCACATCTACAACAACTACTTCCTGAACAACGCGCTCTACGGCGCCGCCTCCACCGAGAACGCGGGCCTGGTGCTGGAGGGCAACTACGTCGAGAACGTGCCGTTCCCGCTCTTCTCGGCCAGCGGGTACGCCGACTCGGGGCCGGGCCGCGCGATCGCCCGCAACAACGTGTCCGTCAACTCCGGCCCGTTCGAGACCGCGGGCACCGTGGTCGAGCCCTCCACCTACTACTCCTACACGCTCGACGCCCCGGCCTCGATCCCGTCGCTGGTCCGCGCGGGCGCCGGTTACGGCCGCATGTAAACCCTCACAACCGATCTTCCCGCTTCCGGCGTGGCCGAGTTCCCAGTGCTCCCGCGGGCACCGGTCCCGCCGTGGCAAGGATCAGAACCAGGCCGCTCCCACGGGCCTCGTTCACGACCGCCACCGGCGACCGCGCAGGGACGCGCCGCGCGGCTTCTCGTCCACTGCCGAGCCTCCGGCGTCAGGATCACCGGCCTGATGGTGATCCAGGCGTCATTCACGTCGCTCCAACGGCGTGAATGACGCCTGGATCACGGATCGTCGGCCTCCACCCTGACGCCGAAGGATCAGTGTGCATTCGACGTCGGGGTCTCGATGCGCCGGCCGGGCACTCCACGCCCGAAATTTCCCCACATCTCACCCAGGTCGCGGCGCCGTTCTCACACGAATCCGCGCCCATCCACCCTGAGTGATCAATCAGTGGAGCAAAAGATAGGTCAACTTCGCTAAATGACCTATCTTTTGCTCCACTGATTGATCACTCAGGCACGGCCGCACCGGCACGCCGATGTCGCAGGAGGGCGGGAGACGACGGGGCGGCGAGGCGGCGAGGCGGCGAGGCGGCGGAGCGGCGAGGCGGCGGGCGACGGGGCGGCGGGCGACGGGGCGGCGAGGCGGCGAGGCGGCGGGCGGCGGGGCGGCGAGGCGGCGAGGCGGCGAGGCGGCGAGGCGGCGGGCGACGGGGCGGCAAGGCGACGGGGAAGATCTTTTATCGTGACATTTCGGGTTCGGGGTGCCTGCGGGTCCTGTCGTGAGCGGCGGGGTCGATGAGCGGCGCGGGCGGGTGCGGACCAGAACCGGAGGACGCCCCGCTCTTTGTCCCTGAACTCAGCCGCCCGCGGACGTGCAGGGAGGAGCGCCAGCGACGACCGGTGCCCGCGGGAGCATGCCCGGAGTGGGCACGCCGGAAGTGGGAAGATCCGGAAGTTGAATGTGGTCTGCCCGGCCGGCCTGGCCCGCGGCTCGCGCCCGTGGAACGAGCCGGGGACCGTGAGCGGCGGCACAGCGGTGGGAATACGGGTGTCCGCCGTTGGCGAACGGACGCCGGTCACCCCTCTTTTCCGGTGGGCTGCGGGGATACTGGGAGCCTCCGACTGTGAGAGGGAGGCTGCGTGCCGTCTGCAAACGCGCCCGGTGAGACCAGCACCGGTTACCCGTGGCCCATCGAGACCGCCACGCTCGGCAACGGACTGCGGGTCGTGGTCAGCGAGGACCGCTCCGCGCCCGTGGTGGCCGTGAACCTGTGGTACGACGTGGGCTCCCGCCACGAACCGGAGGGTCAGACCGGCTTCGCGCACCTCTTCGAGCACCTGATGTTCGAGGGGTCCGCGCACGTGGCGAAGACCGAGCACATGAAGCTGATCCAGGGCTCCGGCGGCTCGCTCAACGCGACCACCAACCCGGACCGGACCAACTACTTCGAGACCGTCCCGGCCGAGCACCTGGAGTTGGCGCTCTGGCTGGAGGCGGACCGGATGGGCGGGCTGGTGCCGGCGCTCACCCAGGAGACGCTGGACAACCAGCGCGAGGTGGTGAAGAACGAGCGCCGCCAGCGGTACGAGAACGTGCCCTACGGCGACGCCTGGCTGCGCCTGCTCCCGCTGCTCTACCCGGCCGGCCACCCGTACCACCACTCCACGATCGGGTCGATGGAGGACCTGAACGCGGCGGACCTGGCCACGTTCCAGGCGTTCCACACCACCTACTACCGGCCGAACAACGCGGTGCTGACCGTGGTCGGCGACGCGACCGCGGCCGAGGTGTTCGCGTTCGCGGAGAAGTACTTCGGCGCGATCGAGTCCGGCGAGGTCCCGCCGCCGCCGGACTCCGCGCTGCCGGGCGGCCTGCCCGCGCCGGCCCGTGAGGTCGTGCACGCGGAGGTGCCGGCGCCGCGGTTCTACCTGTCGCACCGCACCGCGCCGTTCGGCTCCCGGGAGTACGACGTGGTGACCGTGCTGGCCGGCATCCTCGGCAACGGCCGGGGCAGCCGCCTCTACCGGCGGCTCGTCGACTCGGGCCGGCTCGCGCAGCCGGACAACGTCGGCGCGTACGGCGTGGACCTCGCGTACGCGCCCGCGCCGCTGATCATCTCGGCCACCGCGAAGGACGGCGTGGACGCGGACGCGCTGGAGGCGGGCCTGACCGCCGTGCTGGACGAGCTGGCCGCCGGTGAGATCACCGACGACGAGATCGAGCGGGCGAAGGCGCTGCTCACCACGCAGTGGTGGCGGCAGGTCTCCACCGCGGGCGGGCGGTCCGACCTACTCGGGCGGTTCGCGACGCAGCTCGGCGACCCGGCGCGGATCGCGGGCCAGCTGCCGTCGTGGCTGTCCGTCACGCGCGAGGAGCTGACCGCGGTCGCGGCCACGCTGACCGCGCGGAGCCGGGTGACGCTGGTGTACCTGCCGATCGAGCTTGCAGAGGAGAACGACAAGTGACGCTGGTTTCCGAACGTCCCGGGACCGGCGCGCCCCGGCCGTACACGTTTCCCCGGATCGTCCGGCGGGACGTCGCCGGGGGCAGGGTGATCGCGGCGCACCTGCCCGGTCAGGCGCTCTCCGTCGCCACGCTGCTGCTCGACGGCGGCGCCGGGCACGAGCCGGGCGGCCGCGAGGGTCTCGCGTCCGTGGTGGCGAAGGCGCTGGAGGAGGGCACCACGGCGCGGGACGCCACCGCGTACGCGCTGGCGCTGGAGGGTCTCGGCGCGGAGCTGTCCACCTCGTCCGACTGGGACACGTTCGTGGCCGGCACGTCCGCGCCCGCGCACCTGCTGCCGCGCGCGCTGGAGCTGGTCGCGGAGGCGGCCCGCACGCCCGCGCTGCGCCCGGAGGACGTGGAGCGGGTGCGCGACGACGAGGTCACCGGCCTGAAGATGGACTGGGCCTCGCCCGGCCCGCGCGCGGACGCCGCGCTGCGCGCCGCGCTGTTCGGCGCGGACTCCCGCTACGGCCGCCCGCTGCACGGCGACCCGGAGTCGGTCGCGGGCGTGTCCGTGGACGACGTGCTCGCGTTCCACCGCACCTGGCTGACCCGGCCCGGCGTGCTGATCGTGGTCGGCGACCTGGACGTGCTGGACCTGGACGCGCTGGCCGCGATCGCGTTCGCCGGGACCGAGCCGGCGGTCCTCGCACAGGACGGGCCGCTGGACGTGCCGATCGCGGACTCCCGGAAGATCATCCTGGTGGACCGGCCCGGATCGGTGCAGTCCACGCTGCGGCTCGGGCACCGGGCGCCGCACCGGGCGCACCCGGACTACGTGCCGATGACGCTGACCGGCACGGTGCTCGGCGGCGCGTTCACGTCCCGGCTGAACCACCTGATCCGGGAGGTGCGGGGATACACGTACGGCATCCGCGGTGACTTCGGTCTGGCCCGGCGCTTCGGGCGGCTGCTGATCAGCGCGGGCGTGCAGACGAAGTTCACCGCGCCGGCGCTGGTCGACACGATCGGCGAGGTGTCCCGGACCCGGTCCGGCGGCGTCACCTCCGACGAGCTGGCGGTGGCGCGAGCCTGGCGGGCCGGGCAACTGTCGGTGGAGATGCAGACGCCGGGCGCGATCGCGGGCGCGCTGACCACGCTGGTCGTGCACGGGCTGGAGGACGACTACTTCCCGCGCCTGCGCGAGTCGCTGCTGTCCGCCACGGTGGACGAGGTCTCCGCGGCCGCGGCCGCGCACCTGCACCCGCAGGGCCTGACCATGGTGGTCGAGGGCGACGCGGCGCTGATCCGCGACGACCTGGTCGCCACCGGTCTGGGTGAGGTCGTCGACGCCTGACCGTCACTCGAAGGGTGGGGACCGTGTCCGGTTCCCACCCTTTCGTATGTGGCTCACAGTCGTCTCACAGCATGGCTTCACCACAGGCGCAGCCTGGTTTGGCAAGGTCCGGGCATGGGCGGGGAGAGGGCTGGGCGGGTCCTTGGGCGTGTTCTGGTCGCGGACGACGACGCCAACACCCGGCAGCTGCTGTCGATGACGCTGCGGGCGGCCGGTTTCGAGGTCGTCACCGCGCCGGACGGCGTGCGCGCCGTCCGGGCCGCCGCGACCACGCACCCGGACGTGGTGGTGCTGGACGTGACGATGCCGGGCAAGAACGGGTTCGACGCGGCGGATGAGATGCGCGCGTCCGACGCACCGCCGGCGGTGCTGTTCCTGACCGCACGGCACAGCGCGGACCACCGCCTGGCCGAGGCCGCGTTCCTGACCAAACCGTTCGCGCTGGCCGACCTGGTGGCCCGCGTCCGCGCGCTGGCCGGCTGAAGCGCGTCCGCGCGCTGACCGGCTGAAGCGCGTCCGCGCGCTGACCGGCTGAAGCGATGCAGGCCGGCTGGGGTGGTGCCGACGTTCGCGACCGGCGGAGTCGTTGCGTCGGATGATCCATGCGGCATTTCCTGGCGGGCTGCCGCGGTGGCCCGATAGCGTGCGCGGCGTGAGTGTGGATCTCTCTCGTCGAAGCCGCCGCCCGCTGACCGTGCTCTGCTGGGTGGCCGCGGTGCCGTTCGCGGTCTGGGCGCTGGTGCGAGGGCTGGGGCTGGACTACGGGCCGGTCATTCAGCTGATCGCCTTCACGCCGTACGTGACCGGCGCCGCGCTCGTCGTCGCGCTGGTCACGCTGGCGCTGCGCCGCTGGTGGCCGGCCGTGCTCGCGGTGCTGGCCGCGGTCGCGCTGACCGCGATGGTGCTGCCCCGCGCGGTGCCGGACGCCGACCGCGGCACGGCCGAGGGCCCGGTGCTGCGCGTGCTGACCGCGAACGTGCTCGGCGGCGGCGCCGAGACGGACGCGCTGGTCGCGCTGGTTCGCGAGCATGAGGTGGACGTGCTGGCGATCCAGGAGTTCACACCCGACGTCGGGACCGGGCTGTACGCGCACGGCCTGGGCACGCTGCTGCCCTACCGCCAGGTGAGCCCGATCAACTCGGCGGCCGGGTCCGCGCTCTACTCACGCTATCCGCTCACCGAGACCGGCGTGCGCGTGCACTCGTCGGAGTTCACCCAGGCGTACGGGACGGTACGGGTGCCGGGCGCGGCGCCGGTGCTGGCCGAGTCCGTGCATCCGATGGCGCCGTGGGGCCTGCCCGTGCTGGACGACTGGCGGGAGGACCTGGGCAACCTGCCGCGGGCCACGCCGGACGGCCCGATCCGGCTGCTGCTCGGCGACTTCAACTCCACGCTGGACCACTCGCCGCTGCGCGCGCTGGTCGCCTCCGGTTACCGGGACGCCGCGGACGCGACCGGGCGTGGCCTGTTCGGCACCTGGGGCCCGTACGACGGCGCCCTGATCCCGCCGGTCCAGCTCGACCACGTGCTGGCCGACGAGCGCATCCGGGTGGAGTCGATGCAGGTCCTGCGCCTGCCCGGCTCCGACCACCGTCCGGTCTTCGCCACCCTCCAACTCCCACGCCCCTGACCGGCGTGACGCCGCCCGGACCCGGCGTGACGCCGCACTGACCCAAGCGTGACCCCGCCGGTCGTGACGGGCCAGCCGCGAGTCGCCGCCCCGAAGAGCACAAGATGAGGGCGTCCCCCACGTCGTTAGAACGACTCGGGGGACGCCCTGATCTCGGTTCGGGTTTGACCCGGCCACCCACCTGGCTCGCAGGGAGGAGCGCCAGCGACGACCGGTGCCCGCGGGAGCACTCGCAAAGCGCCCACGCCGGAAGCGGGAATATCCGGTTCTGAAAGCTCTTCGCCTGTCAGACCGCGTGATCGACGCCCGCCGGAAGCGGATGGGGTCTTCGCCTGTCAGGCCGCGTGGTCGACGCCGTAGGTGAGCGCGTCGACGAGTGCGTGCCAGGAGGCCTCGACGACGTTCTCGTGGACGCCGACCGTGGTCCAGCCGCCGTCCGCCGCGGCCTTCGTGCCGACCAGCACGCGGGTGACCGCGGACGTGCCGTGCGAGCCCTCCAGGATGCGGACCTTGTAGTCGGCCAGTTCGAACGTGGCGAGCGCCGGGTAGTGCGCGGAGAGCGCCTGGCGGAGCGCCTCGTCGAGCGCGTTGACCGGGCCGTTGCCCTCGGCGGTGGCGATCACCCGCTGCGCGCCGACCCGGACCTTGACCGTGGCTTCGGAGACGACCGCGCCGTCCTCGCGATGCTCGACGATCACCCGGTACGAGTCCAGCCCGAACGGCCGGACCGGCTCGGCGCCCGGCAGCTCGGATCGGACCAGCAGCTCGAAGGAGGCGTCCGCGGCCTCGAAGCTCCAGCCGTCCGCCTCCAGTTCCTTGACCCGCTTGGTGACCCGGGACAGCGCTTCCGGCTGGCCGGCCAGGTCGACACCGAGCTCCTTGGCCTTGAGCTCGATGCTGGCCCGGCCGGCCATCTCGGTGACCAGGATGCGCATGTCGTTGCCGACCACGGCCGGATCGACATGGTTGTAGAGCACCGGGTCCACCTTGATCGCGCTCGCGTGCAGTCCCGCCTTGTGGGCGAAGGCCGCGGCCCCGACGTAGGCCTGGTGGGTGTCGGGGGCGATGTTGGCGATCTCGGCGATGGCGTGCGAGACGCGCACCGCCTTCTCCAGGCACCCGTCCGGTAGGACCGGGAGCCCGAGCTTGAGTTGCAGGTTGCCGACGACGGCGAACAGGTCCGCGTTGCCGGGGCGCTCGCCGTAGCCGTTGGCGGTGCACTGGAAGTGCCGCACGCCGGCCTCGACCGCGGCGATCGTGTTCGCCACCGCGCAGGAGGTGTCGTTCTGGCAGTGGATGCCGAGCCGGTCCGCGTCGATGCCCAGCCGCGCGGTCAGGTCCCCGATCGCCGCGGTGATCATCGACGGCAGCATGCCGCCGTTCGTGTCGCACATGACCACGCGCTCGGCGCCGGCGTCCAGCGCGGTCCGCACGACGGACGCGGTGTAGTCCGGGTCGAAGCGGAAGCCGTCGAAGAAGTGCTCGCAGTCGATGAAGACGCGGCGGCCGTGCGCGCGGAAGTGGGCGACGCTGTCCCGGATCATCGCGAGGTTCTCGTCGCCGGTGGTGCGCAACGCGCGCTCGACGTGCCGGATGTCCGACTTCGCGACCAGGCAGACGACCGGCGCCTCGGAGTCGAGCAGCGCCGCGATCTGCGGGTCCTCGGCGACGTCCACGCCGGCCTTGCGGGTCGCGCCGAACGCGACCAGCTGCGCGTGCCTGAGGTCCAGCTCGGTGCGGGCGCGGCGGAAGAACTCGGTGTCCTTCGGCATCGCGCCCGGCCAGCCGCCCTCGATGAAGCCGACGCCGAACTCGTCGAGCAGCGCGGCGACCGCGAGCTTGTCCGCGACCGAGAAGCTGATCCCCTCGCGCTGCGCGCCGTCGCGGAGCGTCGTGTCGAACACCTGGTAGTCCATGGCTTTACCTTCTTCTTGGTCTGGCTTGTGTGTGGACCAACAAAAAGACCCCCCGCGGTCGCGGGAGGTCTGCGCACTCGGCGAGGGGATTGCCGGTGCGCTAGGTGCCAATAATCAGGGAAGCGGAAGTCACGTTCGAAAGCTTGCCACTGTTGTCCAACCTTCGGTGGCAGAAACCCACAATCCGGGACGGACCTACAGGGTGAATCTCTCTGAGCTGCGGGAATCACTCCCGCCGTATGCCGACGATCTCCGAGTCAACCTCGGCCGGGTCTTGCTCGGGACGCCGCTGACCGACGCGCAGGCGTGGGGTGCGGCGCTGGCGTGCGCGATCGCCGCCCGTCAGCCGGTCGTGATCGGAGTGTTCACGGCGGAGGCCGCAGCCCGGCTGGACGCCCCGGTGGTGGACCAGGCGCGCGCCGCCGCCTCGATCATGGCGATGAACAACGTGTACTACCGCGCGCAGCACATGCTCGGGGGCGCGCGCCACCCGATCGGCCTGCGCATGCGCGCGATCACCTCGCCCGCGCTGGCCGCGGCCGGCGTCACCAAGGCCGACTTCGAACTGTGGTGCCTCGCGGTGTCCGCGATCGCCGGCTGCGAGGTCTGCCTGCAAAACCATGACCAGGGGGTACGCCGTGCGGGCCTGGACTCCGGCGCGGTTCACGAAGCGCTGCGCATCGCCGCGGTGGTGCACGCGGCCGCGGTCACTCTCGACGCGGCTGGTTAGTTCCACGACGACGCGGGTATGTCGATGAGTGACAGAGCAACAGGGTCTATCCAGAGGAGGAAAGCCATCATGACTGGCCCTACGCCTCAGACTCCGAACAGCGCGTACGACCCGCAGGAGACCTTCCGGACGCCGGACCCGGCCGGGCTGACTCAGGATCGGCCCGCGGGCTGGTCCGCGTGGGAGTACCGCGAGGACTCCGGCGTGAGCGGTGCCGCCCTGGCCGGTTACAAGGTCGAGGCGACCGACGGCCACATCGGCAAGGTCGACTCCGCCTCCACCGAGGTCGGCGCCGGCTACCTGGTGGTCGACACCGGGCCGTGGATCTTCGGTAAGAAGGTCCTGCTGCCGGCCGGCGTCGTCAACAACGTGGACCACGACGACCACAAGGTCTACGTGGACCGCACGAAGGATCAGATCAAGTCTGCTCCGGAGTACGACGACGACCAGCACGGCGACCCGGCCTACCGCGACAAGGTGGGTAACTACTACGGCGACTCGTACACGACGCCGAGTCAGATCGCGCCACCGCGCCTGTAACGGCGGTACGTGATCGAACATCAACGGCCGGTGGGGCTGCAGCCCCACCGGCCGTTATTCTTCGCCGGGTGGAGATGACGCGCACCTTCCCCTTCTCGGCCACCTTCAACTTCCGTGACGTGGGCGGTTATCCCGGGCTGGACGGCCGCACGGTCCGCTGGCGCCGCCTGTTCCGGTCCGACTCGCTGCACCGGCTGGACGCCGCGGACGAAGCGGCGTTCCGCGACCTGGGCGTGAAGTCCGTCATCGACCTCCGCCGCCCGCACGAGATCACCCGCGACGGCCGCGTCCCCGAGCACTTCGGCCTCGACTACCACCACATCCACCCGGAGCACGCGGAATGGGAGGACACGCCGTTCGAGGGCAGCGGGCTGACGAACGCGCGCTGGATGGCCGACCGCTACCGCGACATGGCCGAGACCGGGGCGGCCGGCTGGGCCGAGGCGCTGACGCTGATCGCCGCGGAGTCCACCGCGCCGGTGGTCGTGCACTGCGTGGCCGGCAAGGACCGCACCGGCATCACGGTCGCGCTCACGCTCGGCCTGCTCGGCGTCTCCGACGACGACATCATCGCCGACTACGCGCTCAGCACCGAGGCCTCGGACCGCTTCTCCGCCCACGTCAAGGCCACGTGGGCGGGCACCGGCGCGTACCCCACCCCGTTCTTCGGCTCCGAGCCCGAGACGATCGCCACGTTCCTCACCGAACTCCGCGCGAAGCACGGCTCGATCGAGGCCTACGCCCTGCACGCCGGCGTCACCCCCACCGCCATCGCCGCCATGCGCACCCACCTGCTCACCACCTGACAGCCACGGTCAGGTGGTCCCTGGATACGTGAGCCCTTCATCCGGGGGTGAGGCGGGGGCAAGCTGGGGGCATGACCGATCGCGCTCAGCTGGCTGACTTCCTCCGGACCCGCCGGGAGGCGCTGCAACCCGAGGATGTCGGGTTGCAGCGCGGGCCCCGGCGGCGGACCGGTGGGCTGCGGCGGGAGGAGGTCGCGGCGCTGTGTGGGATGTCGGCGGACTACTACGCGCGGATCGAGCAGCAGCGTGGGCCGATGCCGTCCGAGGACATGCTGGCCGCGATCTCCCGGGGCATGCGGCTCTCGCTCGATGAGCGCGACCACCTGTTCCGGCTGGCCGGGCACGCGACGCCGCGCCGGACCGTGCACACCGACCACGTCGCGCCCGGCCTGATGCGGATCCTGGACCGGCTGGCCGACACACCGGCGATCGTCTTCAACGAGCTCGGCGAGACGCTGCTGCAGACCCGGCCCGCGATCGCGTTGCTCGGCGACGACTCGCGGTGGACCGGGCCGGCGCGGGCCACGGTCTACCGCTGGTTCACCGAGCCGGACGCCCGGCGGGTGTATCCGGTCCAGGACCATCCGCTGCACGGGCGGGTCTTCGCCGCGCAGCTGCGGCGCGCGTTCACCCGGGACGGCCGCTCCTCCCGGTCCGCGGAGATCGTCGACGCGCTGCTGACGGTCAGCGACGAGTTCCGCGCGATCTGGGCCGCGCACGACGTCACCGCCACCCACCTCGACGCCAAGCGGATCGCGCATCCGGACCTCGGCGTGATCGAGGTGCACTGCCAGACGCTGGTCGACCCCGGCCAGTCACAGACGCTGCTGGTGTTCACCGCGGTGCCGGGCAGCACGAGCTACGAGAAGCTCGAACTGCTGTCGGTCCTCGGCGACCAGCGCTTCTGATCGATCCATTTCACCGTTCGAGGGGACCACCATGCCTGAAATCGCCCTGATCACCGGCGGCAACCGCGGTCTCGGCCGCGCCTACGCGCTCGCGCTCGCCGAGGCCGGCGTCGACCTGATCCTGACCTACCGCACGCCGGCGAAGGACGCCATCGAGGCCGTTCTCGCCGAAGCGCGCGGCCTCGGCCGGACCGCGGTCGCGATCCCGCTGGACACACGCGAGATCAACACCTTCGATCAGTTCACCGCGACGGTACGCGAGGCGCTGCGCACCACGTGGGAGCGCGACGACTTCGACTTCCTGCTCAACAACGCCGGCACCGGGCCGGGCGCCACGATCGCGGACACCACGGTCGAGATGGTCGACGAGGTCTTCGCGGTGCACTTCCGCGGCCCGTTCTTCCTGACCCAGAAGCTGCTGCCGCTGATCGCGGACGGCGGGCGGATCCTGAACTTCTCCACCGGGCTGTCGCGCTTCACCGGCGAAGGGCTCTACTCGGCGTACGGCGCGATGAAGGGTGCGGTCGAGGTCTTCACCCGGTACCTGGCGAAGGAGGTCGCGCCGCGCGGCATCTCCGCCAACGTGATCGCGGCCGGTGCCACCGCGACCGAGTTCGCCGGCGGCGGCCTGCTCGACGAGAACGTCGGCGCCTACATCGGCACGCAGACCGCCCGTGGCCGCATCGGCCGTCCCGCGGACATCGCCGGCGTCGTCGTCGCCATGCTCACCGGCGACACCGGCTGGGTCACCGCACAGCGCATCGAGGCCTCCGGCGGCATGCTCATCTGACCGCCGAGGCGACGACCACGCCCGATATTTCGCGAAATATCATTACGGCGCCAACAGTGGTCCGGGCGTCCCTCACGTCGTTAGAACGACGTGAGGGACGCCCGGACCTCGGAGCGACTGGAGCCGACGGCGACCGCCGGCGCGGGAGTCCCGCGGAGCGGCGCTACCACGCGCCACGAACCGGTGTTGCCGAAGCGCCGCGGAGCGGTGCAGCACAGATGCCGCGGAGCGGTGCAGCACAGATGCCGCGGAGCGGTGCAGCACAGATGCCGCGGAGCGGTGCTACCCGAGCAGCCCGGAACGGGACGGTCCTGAACACCGCGGAGCGGTGCTGTCCTTGCGGCCTCGGATCGTAGGGAGGAGCGCCAGCGACGACCGGTGCCCAATGCCACGTAGCTTGAGTTGACCACGGATTCCTGGCTGCGCTCCCGAAAGCGCCCCGCCGACGTCCGCGCGACGCCCGCCGGCCGTCCTCTGTCGCCCACACCCCTCGGACCGACTCTGTTGTCCAGCCCTTTTCGGGCCGGGAAGCGCGAGCTGACCCGGCCCGCTCGCGGCAACCGGGCGCCGCTCGCCCGAAATATCGCTACATCCCACCCTCCGGCCCGGACCACACACTCGCGAGCCGACACCGCCGCAGCCTGAGTGATCAATCAGGTGAGCAAAAGGTAGATCAAAAATCGAAGTTGATCGCGTTTTCGCTCACCTGATTGATCACTCAGACGCCAGGCCCGAGGCCGTCAAGATCTCCCGGCCCCGCCAGCAGGACAAGTACCCGCCTCATCGGGAGATTTCGGGCACGAGGCACCGGGCCCCGCCGGAAGGGGGCCGACCCCACCCGCCGCCGGCGGTGCCCGGAGACCGCGCGCGATTCGCGCACCGACAGCGAGCGAGGCCACGGAACCCGGATCGGGCTGAGAGCATTCCCGCCGGTCGCGGGAGTGCGGCCGTACCGCAGCTCCTTCAGGATCAAACTAGGCTGAGTGGCATTGGACCGGTGCCCGCGGGAGCATGCGGAACCGGAGCGGCCGGAAGTGGGAATATCGTCGGTCAAGAAAAGCCCGAAGGGCGCTTCTCCTGGTACGGGAAGCGCCCTCGCGCGATCACGGCGGCTCAGAAGATCTTGTGGATCCAGCCGTGGGTGTCCGGGGCGGTGCCGCGCTGGATGTCGACCAGCTGCTGGCGCAGCGACATGGTGACCTCGCCGGAACCGCCGCCGTCGATCGTGAACTCGCCGGACGGGGAGCGGACCGTGCCGATCGGCGTGATGACCGCGGCGGTGCCGCAGGCGAACGTCTCGGAGATGCGGCCGGACTCGGCGCCGGCGCGCCACTCGTCGAAGCTGATCGGGCGCTCGACGACCTCGTGGCCGGCGTCGCGGGCGAGCGTGATGACCGACTCGCGGGTGATGCCGGGGAGGATCGTGCCGGTCAGCGGCGGCGTGACCAGGGTGCCGTCGTCGAACACGAAGAAGATGTTCATGCCGCCGAGCTCGTCGATGTACTTCTGCTCGACCGCGTCGAGGAAGACGACCTGGTCGCAGCCGGCCTCGATCGCCTCGGCCTGGGCGGCCAGCGACGCCGCGTAGTTGCCGCCGCACTTGGCCGCGCCGGTGCCGCCGGGGGCCGCGCGCGTGTAGTCGGGCGAGACCCAGACGGTGACCGGCTTGACGCCGCCGGAGAAGTAGGCGCCCACCGGGGATGCGATGACCAGGTAGAGGTATTCCCGCGCCGGGCGGACGCCGAGGAAGACCTCGCTGGCGTACATGAACGGGCGCAGGTAGAGGCTGCCGTCCGCGTCCGTCGGGATCCAGTCGCGGTCGATCGTGATCAGCTCGCGCAGCGACCCGAGGAACGCCTCCTCGGGCAGCGCCGGCATGGACATCCGGTCGGCCGACAGGTTGAACCGGCGGGCGTTCGCGTCCGGGCGGAACATCGAGACGCCGCCGTCTGCCGTGTTGTACGCCTTCAGGCCCTCGAAGATCTCCTGGGCGTAGTGCAGCACGGCCGAGGCCGGGTCCATCGGGATCGGCGCGCGGGCCTCGACACGGGCGTCATACCAGCCCTTGCCCTCCGCATACCGCACGGTGACCATGTGGTCGGTGAAGATGCGGCCGAAGCCCGGGTTCACCAGGAGCGCGGCACGATCGGCGGCGGCTACCGGGGTGGCATTCGGACGAATCTCGAAGTCGAGCTTGTCACCACCGCTCATAGCGCTGGAACCTCCATATCCACGGTTTGCTGAAACTTACCCCGAACGGTCGTTCAAGGGGATACGCAGGGCCGTGGATCAAAATCCGGAACGACCCTGCACAGGGTACGGACCGGAAGCGGACGAGACGCTGTCAGGAGGCAGCGGCGGCGGCCAGCCGGTCACCGACGTCGGCGGTGCGCAGCGGGGCCCCCGGAGTGCGGGCGGCCAGCTCGCTCGCGACCGCCTCGGTTACTCGCGCGGCCGCGTCGGGGTGCCCGAGGTGGTCGAGCAGCAGGGACGCGGAGAGCACGGCGGCGACCGGGTCGGCGACGCCCTCGCCGGCGATGTCCGGCGCGGAGCCGTGCACCGGCTCGAACATGGACGGGAAGCGGCGCTCCGGGTTGATGCAGCCGCTGGCCGCGAGCCCGATGCCGCCGGTGACGGCCGCCGCGATGTCGGTGAGGATGTCACCGAAGAGGTTGTCGGTCACCACCACGTCGTAGCGCGCGGGCGCGGTGACCATGAACATGGCGGCCGCGTCGACGTGCTGGTATTCCGTGGTGACGTCCGGGAAGTCGGCCTTGACGGCCTCGAACGTGCGCGCCCACAGACCACCGGCGTGGGTCAGCACGTTGGTCTTGTGCACCAGCGTGACCTTGCGGCGCTCACGGCGCTGCGCACGGGCGAACGCGTCGCGGATGACCCGCTCGACGCCGAACCGGGTGTTCAGGCTCTCCTCGGTGGCGATCTCGGCGGGCGTGTTCCGGTGCAGGACGCCGCCGGCGCCGGCGTAGAGACCCTCGGTGCCCTCGCGGACGACCACGAAGTCGATCTCGCCGGACTTGACGGCGCCGAGCGGGCCGGCAACCCCGGGCCAGAGCTTCGAGGGGCGCAGGTTCACGTATTGGTCGAAGTCGAAGCGCATCTTGAGCAGCAGCCCGCGCTCCAGCACGCCCGGCGGCACGGTCGGGTCGCCGACGGCGCCGAGCAGGATGGCGTCGAACCCGGCCAGCTCGTCACGGACGGAGTCGGGAAGGACCTCGCCGGTGCGGTGATAGCGCGCGGCGCCGAGGTCGTAGTCGACGGTCTCGACGCCGGGGAGCACGGCCTGAATGACCTTGATCGCCTGAGCGGTCACCTCCGGGCCGATGCCGTCGCCGCCCACCACCGCGATCCGCGCCACGCCTGAACTCCTCACCACACCGTCTGCAACTGTGCAGACCCTACGCCCACGTCCCGATGTTCGGTACGGCCGTCCCACATTCCGGTTCGGTAACGCACAGGAAACTAATAGCCTCCGGCCACCTGAGGTTCAGGCGCCGAGCCTACGGTGAGCCCTGGACACAGTTGTTCACGACGGGGGAAGCACCATGAGCACCACGGTCGTAATGCCGGAGCGGACCAGGACCGCCACGGGCATCGTCGTCCGGCACCAGGTGCAGATCGGGGCGGACCAGTTCGCCTTCTGCTTCACCGCGCCGCCGTCGATGGACCGGCGTGGCGCGGGTGAGGCGCTCGCCGACGCGGTCGCCGAGCTGCGCGCGCTGGACACCACGTTCGGCCCGTTGCGCGAGCGCAGTCTGGTCGCCCGGTTCCGCCGCGGCGAGATCTCCGCCGACCTCTATGCACCACTGGCCGACCTGGTCGACCGCTGCATCCTGATGCGCGCCGCGACCGACGGCTGGTTCGACGCGTGGGCGGTGCCGGGCGGTTTCGACCCGAGCGGCCTGGTCAAGGGCTGGTCGGTGGAGCGCGCCGCGGCCCGGCTGCGCGCGGCCGGGATCGAGGACTACGCGATCCACGCGGGCGCGGACGTGACCGTGCGCGGCCACTCGCCGGCCGGCCGCCCATGGAAGATCGCGATCCGGGATCCGTATGACGGCCGCCGCGTGATCGAGACGCTGGAGCTGACGTCCGGCGCGGTCGCCACCACCGGCGCCGCCGGCCGCCGCGACCACATCATCGACCCGCACACCGGCGCCCAGGCCGACGGCTTCGCCGTCACCACCGTCCTCGGCCCCGAACTCTCCGCCGCCAACGGCTACGCCATCGCCCTCTACGCCGCCGGCCCCACCGCCCTGTCCTGGTTCCCCACCACAGACGGCTACCACGCCTTGAACCGCACCGGCCGCCACTGACCACCCGAGGTTCTCAACTCAGCCACCGGCAACCCCGCAGGGAGGAGCGCCAGCGACGACCGCTGCCCGCGGGAGTAAACGGTCTACACCCCGCCGGAAGCGGGAACCCAGCACTTGATCTGGCTCGTAGCTTTTGACCGTAGCTTTTGACCGTAGCTTTTGACTTTGATCGCCCCAGCCCCGGCCTGGCCCACAGCTGGCCGCTGTGGGATGACCGGCCAGGACAACAGCCGTGCCAGGCTTTGACAGTCGCGTAGTGAGCAAACCACGCTCAGCACCATCGCCCAGGCAGCAAACCACGCTCAGCACCATCGCCCAGGCAGCAAACCACGCTCAGCACCATCGCCCAGTGAGCAAACCACCCTCAGCACCATCACCCGGTGAGCAAACCGCGCTCAGCACCATCACCCGGCGAGCAAACCGCGCAGCACCATCACCCGGCGAGCAAACCGCGCTCAACACCATCACCCGGCGAGCAAACCACGCTCAGCACCATCGCCCGGTGAGCAAACCACGCTCAGCACCATCACCCAGGCAGCAAACCACGCTCAGCACCATCACTCAGTGCCCAAACCGCGCTACTCCGTGCCAGCCCCCACAGCTCTCGGCAACGGACTGTGGAGGCCGACCGGTGTCGGGTGGTGGTCCGTGAGGTCGCGGAGAACGCACCCGGCGGTCACACCGGGGACGCCGTCACCCGAAGACGGGTCCCCATGGGCGGTCGTCCCGGCCAGGCGATCGCCCTGTGTGACCAATCAAACACGCTATAGCGACATCGGTGGGTGTGACAAGGCCTGCCGGCGGGTGGAAGCAGCGCGGCTCAGCGTGTCGGTCGGGGCCGAGATGACCGATGGTGGAACGGATGGCATTCTTCCCCGGTGAGTTTCGACCTGGTGGTCTGGGCGCTTGACCGGACCGGTGAGCCTGCCGACGTGACGGCCGGTCATAAGAGGTGTGTCGCGGGCATCCATGCCGCCGGCGCACCCGACCGGCGCATCAATGCCTTCTACGCCGATCTGACGGCCCGATATCCGGATCGGGGCGCGGCCAGCAACGCCTCCCCGTTCGTCACGAAGCCGCTGCATGTGGCGCGTGACCATGTGGAGATGAAGCTGGTGGAGACGTGCCCGGACGAGGTGCTGCTGTTCATCGAGCAGCTCGCCGGCGCGCACAATCTCATGCTTCTGGACGTTCAGGGCGGATCGGTCTATCCGCCACAGGCCACGGCCCGCCCCCCGCAGTAACCGCGTCGTCGCGCAGGTCCGCCGCGCTCGCGGCGGCAGCGCCGATCGCCTCCGCGGCGGCGGTGAGCAGCTCCACGCCCACGGCCGAGTCGACCATCAGCGTCATCAGCGCCTCGCCACCGGCCGCCCGCCGCGCCACCTGCATGCCCGCGATGTTCACGCCGGCGCGGCCGAGGATCGAACCGACCGTGCCGACCACGCCGGGCCGGTCCACGTAGGTGAAGAAGAGCAGGATGCCGTCGGCCGTCAGCTCGGTGCCGTAGCCGTCCACCTCGGTGATCTTCCGGATCTCGCGCGCGCCGCCGGTCACGGTGCCGGAGACGCTCAGTGTCCGGCCGTCCGGCAGCACACCGCGCACCGTCACCTCGTGCGCCCCGTCCTCGGGGCCGGCCGCCAGTGAGATTCCCACGCCGCGCGCCTCGGCCAGCATCGGCGCGTTGACGTAGGTGACCCGCTCCGCCGTGACGGACGCGAACAGGCCCTTGGTGACGGCCAGCCGCAGCACCTCCGGCGGGCGGGCCGGGCCGCGCACCTCCACGGTCACGCTCGCCGCGACCATGCCGGCGACCGCGGTGAAGACCGTGCCGAGCTTCTCGGCCAGCGGCAGCAGCGGCCGCACCTCCTCGTCGACCACGCCGCCGGCCTGCACGTTCACGGCGTCCGGCACGAACTCGCCGTGCAGCGCGAGCCGCACGCTGCGCGCCGCGTCCAGCCCGGCCTTGTCCTGGGCCTCCACCGTGGACGCGCCGAGGTGCGGCGTGGCGACCACGGTGTCGTGCGCGAACAGCGCCGACGACGTGCACGGCTCCTTCGCGTAGACGTCCACGCCGGCGCCGGCCACCCGGCCCTCGGCCAGCGCGTCCGCCAGCGCCTGCTCGTCGATCAGGCCGCCGCGCGCCGCGTTGATGATCCGCACGCCCGGCTTGACCAGCGCCAGCTCGCGCGCGCCGATCAGGCCCACGGTCTCCGGTGTGCGCGGCAGGTGCACGGAGATGAAGTCGGCCTCGCCGAGCAGCTCTTCCAGCGAGACCAGGTGCACGCCGAGCTGGGCCGCACGGGCCGGCTGCACGTACGGGTCGTAGGCGATCAGCCGGGTGCCGAACGCGGCCATCCGCTGCGCGAACAGCACGCCGATCCGGCCGAGCCCGACCACGCCGACTGTCTTGCCGGACACCTCGACGCCGGTGTACCTCGCGCGGCGCCACTCTCCCGCCTTGAGCGCGGCGCTGGCGCTCGCGGTGTGCCGGGCCACGGCCAGGAGCAGCGCCACGGCCTGTTCGGCGGCGGAGATGATGTTCGACGTGGGCGCGTTCACCACCAGCACGCCGTGCGTGGTCGCGGCCGGGATGTCGACGTTGTCCAGCCCGACGCCGGCCCGGGCCACCACGCGCAACGCCGGGCCGGCCGCGATCGCCTCCGCGTCGATCCGGGTGGCGCTGCGGATCACCACGGCCTCCGCCTCCGCGAGCGCGGCGAGCAGTGCGGCACGGTCGGTGCCGTCCACCTGCCGCACGTCGAAGTCCTGGCGAAGCTGGGTCAGGGCCGCGGGGGCGAGTTCCTCCGCGACGACCACGACGGGCCTCATGACACCTCACAAGATCGACCTACACCGATCTTGTGAGGTTACGCCCCGGTTTCGCGGTCTCGATGGGCGAAAAATCGTTAATCGAGAACCGTGTCAATCGGGACAGGTTCGTCGTCGATCTCCGGCACCGGCGCGCGGCCGACCGCGAGGCCGAGCGGGTTCGGCAGGATCGGCCCGTCCTGCTCCGGCCGCCCGTCGATCTCCCGGAACGTGCCGGCCTCGCGCGTCAGTACGTCCTTGAGCAGGTCGAACGCGAGCCCGCCGAGCGGTGGGTAGATCCAGCCGGGCGCCGGCTCCACGTCCCGTGCGGCCAGGAAGTCCGCGATCTCCGCGCGGACCGCCGGGGGCGTGACCGGCGAGTGGTAGAGCACGCCGAGCGCCTCCGACCACCGGCCGGGCCCGCGCTCGTCGCCCACGTCGTCGTGCGACCGGGAGTCGCGCATCTCGATCTGGAGCACCGAGACCGCCTCCGCACCGGGCCGGCCGAACTGATCGAACAGGTCGGCGTACTCGTGCGCCTCGCCCGCGAGACCGCCGGCCACGCGCAGCCGCAGCGCGAGCGGCAGGCTCAGCGCGCGCTCGCCCGCGTCGCCGGTGGCGATCGCCTCGGTGACCAGCCCGGTGTGCGCGGCCAGCACCCGGTTCAGGAAGTGGTTGGTGACCTCGGCGCCGCCGCCGCGCCGGTCGAGGAAGAGCCGGCCGTCGCGGACCACCGGCCGGGGGTGCCGCGGGATCCGGACCATGGCGTACGGGCCGTCGGCCAGGCGCAGCCCGGCCGCGTACGCGGTGACGTACTCGTGGACCGCGCCGGGCACGTGGTTGTCCGCGTCCACACTGCCCACGTAGGCGCGCCCGCTCATCGCCGCGATCGCGGTGCCGATCAGCATCGCCTCGCCCTTGCCGGTGCGGACCAGCCCGTCGTCGCCGAGCAGCTCCGGCATGCCGGCGGTCCTCATCGCGGCGGCCAGGCCGGGGTCGCGCTGGTGCACGACGACGGCCGCGCGCCCGGTGAGCCGGCAGAACTCGTCGACGCTGCCCACCTCGGTGGCGAACCGGTGGCGTGCGCTGTTCGACACCAGCACGATCAGGCAGTCGTGCGGGATGCCGGCGAGCACGCCCTCGATCACCCGGCGCGGCTCGTCCATGCACGGCACCACGATGACCAGCTCGCGCATGACCGCGCGGATCTCCTCGTCCGCCACCACCTCGGTGCCGCCGGACGGCCCGGGCGCGTGCCGTCCCGAGTCCAGCTCCACGACGCGCTGCAGTTCGTGGATGCGGACCGCGCCGAAGCGCTCGTGTCGAAGGTGCTGCTCCAGCCGCATGGCGGGGTCCTTACCCGCAGCGGCGGGCATTGAAAAGCGCGCCGGGGCGGACCCCGGCGCGCTTCTCGAAAGAGGAATCAGGCGGTCTCGGTGATCGGCCGGTCCACCCAGCTCATCATGTCGCGCAGCTTCTTGCCGGTGACCTCGATCGGGTGCGCCGCACCCTGCTCGCGGTACTTCGTGAAGGCCGGGCGGCCCGCGTCGTCGTCCTCGATCAGCTCACGGGTGAACTGGCCGGACTGGATCTCGGAGAGGATCTTCTTCATCTCCTCCTTGACCGACGCGTTGATCACGCGCGGGCCGCGGGTGTAGTCACCGAACTCCGCGGTGTCGGAGACGCTGTAGCGCATGCGGGCGATGCCGCCCTCGTACATCAGGTCGACGATCAGCTTCAGCTCGTGCAGGCACTCGAAGTAGGCGATCTCCGGCGCGTAGCCCGCCTCGGTGAGCACCTCGAAACCGGTCTGCACCAGCGCGGCCGCGCCGCCGCAGAGGACCGCCTGCTCGCCGAACAGATCGGTCTCGGTCTCCTCCTTGAACGTGGTCTCGATGACGCCGGCGCGGGTGCCGCCGATCGCCTTCGCGTAGGAGAGCGCGAGCGCGAGCGCGCCGCCGGACGCGTCCTGCTCGACCGCGACCAGCGCGGGGACGCCCTTGCCGTCCACGTACTGGCGGCGGACCAGGTGGCCCGGGCCCTTCGGCGCGACCATCGCCACGTCCACGTCGGCCGGCGGCTTGATCAGCTCGAAGCGGATGTTCAGGCCGTGGCCGAAGAAGAGCGCCTTGCCGGCGGTCAGGTTCGGCGCGATCGACTCGGTGTACAGCGTGCGCTGCACGGTGTCCGGCGCGAGCACCATGATCACGTCGGCCCACTTGGCGGCCTCGGCCGGGGTGAGCACCTTCAGGCCCTGCTCCTCGACCTTGGGACGGCTCTTCGAGCCCTCCGGCAGGCCGATGACGACCTCGACGCCCGAGTCCCGGAGCGACAGCGAGTGGGCGTGGCCCTGGCTGCCGTAGCCGAGGACGGCGACCTTCTTGCCCTGGATGATGGACAGGTCGGCGTCGGCGTCGTAGTAGACCGTTACAGGCATGACTTCCCTTTCGTACGGCCGGAGCCGGTTCTTGATTTAAAAGAATCAGCAGTGCGCGAAGCACTGAATCTCAGGCAGCGCGGAGCGCAGGTCCGGTCGTGATGGAACGCGATCCACGGCCGATCGCGACCAGTCCGGACTGGACCATCTCCTTGATGCCGAACGGCTCCAGGTCGCGCAGCAACGCGTCCAGCTTGTCGGCCGTGCCGGTCGCCTCGATCGTGAGGGTGTCCGGTGCGACGTCCACCACGCGGGCACGGAACAGGTTCGCCGTCTCGAGGACCTGTGATCGGACGGTCCGGTCGGCGCGCACCTTGACCAGGAGCAGCTCGCGCTGCACCGCGGCGGCCGGGTCCAGCTCCACGATCTTCAGCACGTTGACCAGCTTGTTGAGCTGCTTGGTGACCTGCTCCAGCGGCGATTCGTCCGCGTTGACCACGATGGTGATCCGGGAGACCTCGGGGTGCTCGGTCTCGCCGACCGCCAGCGAGTCGATGTTGAAGCCGCGGCGGGAGAAGAGCCCGGAGACGCGCGCGAGCACGCCGGGCTTGTTCTCCACGAGCACGGAGAGCGTGTGCTTGGTCATGACGGGGGGTGCCTCTCAGACCGCGTCGTCGGGGAAGTCCGGGCGGATGCCGCGGGCGAACAGGATGTCGTCGTTGCTCATGCCGGCCGGGACCATCGGCCAGACCATCGCGTCCTTGCCGACCACGAAGTCGATGACCACCGGGCGGTCGTTGATCGCCATCGCCTCCGCGATCACCCGGTCCACGTCGTCCGCGGACTCGCAGCGCAGGCCCACGCAGCCGAGCGCGTCGGCCAGCTTCACGAAGTCCGGGATGCGGTGCTTGTGCGTGCCGAGCTCGGTGTTGGAGTAGCGCTGATCGTAGAAGAGCGTCTGCCACTGCCGGACCATGCCCAGGTTGCCGTTGTTGATCACGGCGACCTTGATCGGGATGTTCTCCAGCGCGCAGGTGGCCAGCTCCTGGTTGGTCATCTGGAAGCAGCCGTCGCCGTCGATCGCCCACACCACGGTGTCCGGCTTGCCGGTCTTCGCGCCCATCGCCGCCGGGACCGCGTAGCCCATGGTGCCGGCGCCGCCGGAGTTGAGCCAGGTGTACGGCTTCTCGTACGAGATGAACTGCGAGGCCCACATCTGGTGCTGGCCGACGCCCGCCGCGTAGATCGCGTCCGGCCCGGCGATCTCGCCGATCCGCTTGATCACGAACTGCGGGGAGAGCGTGCCGTCCTCCGGCTCGTCGTAACCCAGCGGGTACCTGGCCTGGAGTCCTTCCAGCGTGGACCGCCAGGCCGCGTAGTCGCCGGTGCGGTGCGCCGCCTGGTCGGCCTCGATCGCGGAGATCAGCTCGTCGATCACGTGCTGCGCGTCGCCGACGATCGGCACGTCCGCGGCCCGGTTCTTGCCGATCTCGGCCGGGTCGATGTCCGCGTGCACGATCTTCGCGCCGGCCGCGAACGACTCCAGGTTGCCGGTCACCCGGTCGTCGAACCGGGCGCCCAGCGCGACCAGCAGGTCCGACTTCTGCATCGCGTAGTTCGCGGTGACCGTGCCGTGCATGCCGGGCATGCCCATGTGCTGCGGGTGCGAGTCCGGGAACGCGCCGCGCGCCATCAGCGTGGTGACCACCGGGATGCCGGTCAGCTCGGCCAGCCTGCGCAGGCTCTCGGTGGCTCGCGCCTTCAGCACGCCGCCGCCGACGTAGAGCACCGGGCGGCGCGCGCTCGCCATCAGGCGCGCGGCCTCGCGGATCTGCTTGCCGTGCGGGTGCAGCGTCGGCCGGTAACCGGGCAGCTCCAGCGTGGGCGGCCAGCTGAACGTGGTCTGCGCCTGCAGGACGTCCTTCGGGATGTCCACCAGGACCGGGCCGGGACGGCCGCTGATCGCCAGGTGGAACGCCTCGGCCAGGACCCGCGGGATGTCCTCGGCGCGCTGGATCAGGTAGTTGTGCTTCGTGATCGGCAGCGTGATGCCCTGGATGTCCGCCTCCTGGAAGGCGTCCGTCCCGATATACGGCCGGGCGACCTGGCCGGTGATCGCGACGATCGGCACCGAGTCCATGTACGCGTCGGCGATCGGCGTCACCAGGTTGGTCGCGCCGGGGCCGGAGGTGGCGATGCAGACGCCGACCTTGCCGGTGGCCTGCGCGTAGCCGGTGGCGGCGTGGCCCGCGCCCTGCTCGTGCCGGACCAGGATGTGCCGCACCGCGGAGTCGTAGAGCGGGTCGTAGGCCGGCAGGATCGCGCCGCCGGGGATGCCGAAGGCGACGTCCACGCCGAGCGACTCGAGCGACTTGACGAGCGAGCCGGCGCCGGTGACCTGGACCGGGGCGACGGCCGGCGCGGCCGGGGTGGCGGAGGTGGCGGCCGTCGTCGCCGAGGACGCGAACGCGTGGGCTCGGTGGGCGAGAGTCTCGGGCGTGGGTCTGCTCATGGCTGTTCGGACCTTTCGGACCTTCGGTGCTGTGAATCTCGAATGTTGTGAAACTGCCCTCAAGGGGCCTCTACCCGGCCAATAAAAACGGCCCTCGTGCGGAAATCACACGGGGCCAGCGCACTCCCAAATCGAGGGGAGTGCGCTCAGGTAAGTACTCGAGAGGACCGGAGGTCGCGGGTGATCGCGAACGAGGCGGTCAGGCACAGGGACATACCGACAGCCTTACTCATCTCATGCGCTGAGTCAACCTATCCCATATATTGGTTCACGGATGCGCGGGTTTCACCCCGACGAGCCGTCACCGTCGACCGCCGGAGCGATCTGACCTGCGGATATGGCACGCCGACCATGCCCGGCGGCGGCCGGCACCCGGTGCGCGGGCGACGCGGCCCGCAGCTGCGCCTCCAGGTGCTCGGCCGGAACCCCGCCGCCGAACAGGAAGCCCTGGCCGAAGCGGCAGCCGGACGCCTCCACGACGGCCAGGTGAGCGGGCGCGCTGATCCCCTCGGCCAGCACCTCCAGGCCGAGCCGATGACCGAGCCGGACCACCACGTCGACCAGCGGCTCGGACGCCACCACCAGCTTCCGGTCGATCTTCAGGATGTCCACCGGCAGGTCCCGCAGCTGCCCCAACGACGAGTAACCGGCGCCGAAGTCGTCCAGCGCGATCCGCACGCCGGTGTCCCGCAGCGCGCGCAGCCGGCGGCACAGCTCGTCCAGGTCGGTCGCGACCGCGTGCTCGGTCACCTCCAGCACCAGTCGCTGCGGCGGCACCCGGTGCGCGTTCAACGCCTCGGCCACCTGCCCGACATAGTCGGGCGCGTGCAGCTCCCGCGGTGAGACGTTCACCGAGACCCACACGTCGTGGCCGTCCCGCAGCCACGCGGCCAGCCGGCGGCAGGCCTGGTCCAGCACCCACCGGCCGAGCTTCGAGATCAGCCCGGACTCCTCCGCGGCCGGGATGAACTCGTCCGGGCCGACCGAGCCCAGCTCCGGGTGCGTCCAGCGAAGCAGCGTCTCCGCGCCGACCGGGCGCGCCGAGGGCAGCGCCACCACCGGCTGGAACACCACTCGCATCTCGTCCCGCTCGATCGCGCCGCGCAGCTCGTGCTCCAGCGTGGTGCGGCGGCGCAGCAGGTGGTCGTAGGCCGGCCGATAACGCTCGACCCGGCTCTTGCCGCGCGCCTTCGCGTAGCGCAGCGCCAGGTCGGCGTTGCGCATCAGCGTCTCCACGTCACCGGCCGACCGCGCCGCCGCCATCCCGATGCTGGCGGACAGGAAGACCTGCTCATACGGCGCAGCGAGCGCGTCGAGCAGCCGGAGCGCGATCTTCTCCGCCTCGTCCTCGCCCGCCCACAGCAGCACGGCGAACTCGTCGCCGCCGAGGCGCGCCACCGCGTCGCCGGGCCGCAGGTGCATCCGCAGCCGGCCGCCGACCTCCATCAACACCCGGTCACCGACGTCGTGGCCGCGGAGGTCGTTGACGCTCTTGAAGCCGTCCATGTCGATGCCCAGCAGCACGCACGGCTCTTTCTCGCCGTCTCCGGAGAACACCTCGTGGTGCAGCACGCGCAGCATGCCGCGCCGGTTGGCCAGGCCGGTCAGCGGGTCGGTGTGGGCCAAGCCGCGGAAGTGCGCCTCCCGCTCGCGCAGCCGCTCCGCACCGCGCCGCACGTCGCGCAGCGCCAGGTACTGCCGGCCGACCAGCGCGACCAGCACCAGGCAGCCGGCCGCGGCGCCGACCGTACCGATGGAGCCGGTGCGCAGAGTCTGATAGGTCGCCGCGCCGGTGAGCACGACCATCGGCAGGAACACCACCGCGGCACCGCGCCGGGTGGTGTCCACCTCGGCCGGCTCCGGCTCACGGTCGGTGGCCCGCGCCGCGATCGCGATCACGGTCAGCCCGGCCGGCAGCAGCAGGGCGCTGGCCAGCACCACGCCGGACCACTCCAGGCAGACGCCGCCGGAGATGCCGGCCCCGGCCAGCGCGGCCGCGGTGATGCCGGCGCCGACGCCCGCCGAGCCGCCGCGCGGCCGGGGCATGCGCACCGACACCATCGTGGTCAGGCCCAGCGCCAGCACGGCGACACCCAACGGCAGAAGCAACATCCAGCAGGGGTACGGCGTGAGCGCGCCCAGAATCCGGGTCGGCGCGGCGACCAGCGCCCAGCCCAGAAACCAGACCGAGCCGGCGATCGCCAGCCCGTCGAGGAGGTGTTGCAGCGCCGTGGCCCCGGTATCCGCGGCGCCGGGCAACATCAGCATCCCGGCCAGCAACGTCACCGCCCCGGCCACCATGCCGAGCGCGATCAGGCGGGCCGCGATCTGGCTGTGCGCGGTCAGCGCCACCCCGAGCCCGGCCACCGCGGTCAGCGCGATGATCGCGCTGCCGGCGGCCAGCAGGTGGTGCGCGTGCCGGCGGCGACCGGCCCGGCGGCGCGCGGACGACACGAGCATGACCGAGGCCGGCACGGCCGAGAGAGCGGCGGCGAGTGCGGCGATCCAGACACCAGGGGGTAGGTGCACACATTCACTGTGCCGGATAAATGCCGGACCGTGGGGACAGCGTGTGCGAAGCGTGGTATTCCGGTCACGCAGCCGGGTGCCCGGTCCCCATCAACCGCGTGCCGTCTCCTCATCAACCCGTGTCGTCTACCACGTCGTCCCGCGTGGTGGACGTAAGGGGCGCCTAATGCTGCCGCCGCGTTTACACCGGTGCAACACTGGGGCTCATGCCCCAGCTGCGGTCAAGGACCTCCACGCACGGCCGGACGATGGCCGGCGCCCGCGCTCTCTGGCGGGCCACCGGAATGACCGACGACGACTTCGGCAAGCCGATCGTCGCCATCGCGAACAGCTTCACCCAGTTCGTACCGGGTCATGTCCACCTCAAGGATCTCGGCGGCCTCGTCGCCGAGTCGGTGGCCGCGGCCGGTGGCGTGGGGCGCGAGTTCAACACGATCGCCGTCGACGACGGCATCGCCATGGGCCACGCCGGCATGCTCTACTCGCTGCCAAGCCGCGAGCTGATCGCCGACGCCGTGGAATACATGGTGAACGCGCACTGCGCCGACGCGCTCGTCTGCATCTCCAACTGCGACAAGATCACGCCCGGCATGCTGATGGCCGCGCTGCGCCTCAACATCCCGACCGTCTTCGTCTCCGGCGGCCCGATGGAGGCCGGCAAGACCGTCGCGGTCGAGGGCGTCGTGCACTCCAAGCTCGACCTGATCGACGCCATGGTCGCGTCCGTCGACGACGCGGTCTCCGACGAGCAGCTCGACACGATCGAGCGCTCCGCGTGCCCGACCTGCGGCTCCTGCTCCGGCATGTTCACGGCCAACTCGATGAACTGCCTGACCGAGGCGATCGGCCTGGCACTGCCCGGCAACGGTTCCACGCTTGCCACGCACGCGGCCCGCAAGGACCTGTTCGTCGAGGCCGGCCGGCTGATCGTGGACATCGCCAAGCGCTACTACGACGGCGACGACGCCTCGCTGCTGCCGCGCGCGATCGCCAGCCGGCCCGCGTTCGAGAACGCGGTCGCGCTCGACGTCGCCATGGGCGGCTCGACCAACACGATCCTGCACCTGCTGGCCGCGGCGCGCGAGGCCGAGCTGGACTTCACGGTGGCCGACATCGACGAGGTGTCCCGCCGGGTGCCGTGCCTGTCGAAGGTCGCGCCGAACAGCCAGAAGTACCACATGGAGGACGTCCACCGGGCCGGCGGCATCCCGGCGATCCTGGGCGAGCTGAACCGGGCCGGGCTGCTCCACAAGGACGTGCACTCGGTGCACTCCCCCTCGCTCGACGGCTGGCTCTCCGACTGGGACGTGCGCTCCGGTGCCGCGAAGCCGGAGGCGATCGAGCTTTTCCACGCGGCGCCCGGCGGCGTCCGGACCACCCAGGCGTTCTCCACCGAGAACCGCTGGTCCACCCTGGACATCGACGCGGCCGACGGCTGCATCCGCGATCTCGAGCACGCCTACACCGCGGACGGTGGCCTGGCGATCCTGTTCGGCAACATCGCGCCGGACGGGTGCGTGGTGAAGACCGCGGGCGTGCCGGAGGAGGTCTGGAAGTTCTCCGGCCCGGCGAGGGTCTTCGAGTCGCAGGACGACGCGGTCACCGGCATCCTCGGCAAGCAGGTGGTCGCCGGTGACGTCGTGGTGATCCGCTACGAGGGGCCGCGCGGCGGGCCGGGCATGCAGGAGATGCTCTACCCGACGTCGTTCCTGAAGGGGCGCGGCCTGGGCAAGGCATGCGCGCTGATCACGGACGGCCGCTTCTCCGGCGGCACGTCCGGCCTCTCCATCGGCCACGTCTCGCCGGAGGCGGCGTCCGGCGGGCTGATCGCGCTGGTCGAGGAGGGCGACGAGATCGTCATCGACATCCCGAACCGCTCGATCAACCTCAACGTGGCCGACGACGTGCTGGAGGCACGCCGGATCGCACAGGAGAAGCGCGACAAGCCGTACACGCCGGTCGATCGTGACCGTCCGGTCTCGGCGGCGCTGCGCGCCTACGCCTCCATGGCCACGTCGGCCTCCGACGGCGCCTACCGGCGAGTGCCCTGAACCCGTTCTCCCACTTCCGGCGAGTGCCCTGAACCCGTTCTCCCACTTCCGGCGTGAGCTTGCTCCCGCGGGCACCGGCCCGATCTCCTTATGTCGTTGGCGGCTGCTTCGATCGGCTCGAAACGGCCGCCGACGACATAACGATGTTCAGGTGCGTGGACTCCGCTTGCTTGACACGCGGGGTCAGCTCCCTATTTCACGAAATATCGGACAGGCTCCGCATCGCGCTTCTGATCTATGAATTCGCCGAACGAGCCGAGCTGCAGAAATAGGACAAAAGCCCCGCCGTCACTTGATCATCCATCGATTGAACGAAATCCACGTTATCGGTGCCACATAACGTGGATTTCGTTCAATCGACCGTTGATCGAGCACACATAGGCTTATTCAGCGCCGCGAGCCGACACCGCGTTGCCGCAGGCCGGGCAGCATGACGAGGGCTACACTGAACAAGCCTCATCCTCTTCGGCATGCTACTGATGCGAATTACACATCAGCGTCTTACGCAGTGGAATTCCGCTGCGATCACGACCACGGAGGCGAAACACGAGTGACGCGAAGTGGTACGCGACGATTGTTCTTGAAAGCCCGCTTGATCAAGCACCAAATTGGGCTATCCGTCGCTTTCGACATTCAGGCGAGCGCAGCGCCCGCTACCACTGGCCTTCCAACATCGGGTCTCCGCCGGCGGCTTTCTGGTGATCCAGGCGTCCCCGAAGTCGTTAGAACGACTTCGGGGACGCCTGGAGGCTTATTCAGCGCGGCGACCTCACGCCGCGTTGCCGCAGGCCAGCACCGTCGGCGCGCAATGCGCTGAATAGCCCTCCTGGATCATGGATCGTCGGCGCGTTCCCCCTGACGCTGAGGCTTATTCAGCGCCGCCTCGTCAGGCTGCCCGGCCTGCGGCAACGCGGTGTCGGCTCGCCGCGCTGAATACTGACCATTCGGAGTCGAGGTTCGAGCGGCGGTGGCCGTCCGGGCGCCGCGCACCCGAAATCTCACGCTAGAGGTTCGCCGCTGCGGAGCGCCGCTCACTTCGACGTCCAAGGCTCGGTATGGCCGGGCTGGGAGTTGATCACGTGTCGCAAATCGTTGTTATCCGGCGCTTTCAACAACGATTTGCGACACGTGATCGCTTTCAAGAGTCGCCGTCGCCGCCTTTGTGATGATATTTCGGACAGGGATTCAGTGACGGAGGGAAGTTCTGTGCTGATTGCCGAGCGCCGGTCACCCTGACGCCGAAGGCTCAGTAAGCGTGCTGAAAGGTCAGCGCATGGCGACAATTCGGACGCGGTCCGATCGTCCGGCTGCTGGCCTCCAGGACCGCCAGGTGGCGGCCGTCAGAACAGCCATCCGGACCACCATCCGGACCACCGGAAAGCCAGCCGGACCGCCAGCCGGGCGGCCAGCCGGGCGGCCAGCCGGGCGGCCAGCCGGGCGGCCAGCCGGGCGGCCAGCCGGGCGGCCAGCCGGGCGGCCAGCCGGGCGGCCAGCCGGGCGGCCAGCCGGGCGGCCAGCCGGGCGGCCAGCCGGGCGGCCCTTTCGAAGATGGACCGCCCGCTTTCGGTGTCTATGCGGTCAGTTGGCGGCGGAGTTCCGCCGAGTCGTGCAGCGCGGTCATCTGGATGAAACGGCCGTTCGCGATCCGGTAGATCGCGTACTCGACGATCTCGAACGAGGCGCCGGACGGCGGGACGCCCAGCCACTCCTTCGCCGGCGTGCCGGTGTTGGTCGCGCGGATGGCGATCCGGTCGCGGTCGAGCAGTAGTTCCTCGATCTCCCAGTGCAGATCGGGCACGGCGTCGACGTCATGCCGCTGCACCGTGAGGACGTCGTCGCGGGTGCCGGGCTCGCCGTTCAGCAACACGTCGTCGGCGATGAACTCGTCCATCCGGTCGAACCGGTGGGCGTTGAGGTCCGCGATGTAGCGGGCGTACCAGGCGCGCAGTTCGTCGTCGGTCATGATCCGGCTACCAGGCCAGCGCGCCGTGCTCGTCCTGGAGGGAGCCGTTGGGAGCCCCGGAGTCCTGGGTGGCGACGCGGGCGACGACCGCGCCGCTCTCCGCGACCGGGCGGCCGATGTCGTAGGCGGCGTTCATGTCGGTGGCCGCGGTGCCGGGCTCGAGCGCGGTGAACCGGATGCCGGGGTGCGCCTTGGCGTACTGCACGGTGAGCATGGTGACCGCGGCCTTGGACGCGGAGTAGAGCGCGAGCGTCATGCCGGACTCCGGACGGTCCGGGTTGGTCACGGCCCAGAACGAGCCGAGGCTGCTGGAGACGTTCACGACCGACGGGTTCGTGCCCCTGCGGAGCAGCGGCAGCGCCGCCTCGGTGACGCGGATGACGCCCACCGTGTTCACGTCGAACGCGTCGCGGGCCGCGGGCCCGGTCATTGGGCCGTCCGCGAGGATGCCGGCGTTGTTGATCAGGATGTCGAGGCGGCCCTCGACGGCGTCGATCGTGGCCAGCGCGCTCTGCACCGAGGCGTCGTCGGTGACGTCGAGCTGTACGAACTTCGCGCCGAGCGCGGCGGCCGCCCGCTCGCCGCGTTCCGGGTCGCGGGCACCGGCGTAGACGGTGTGCCCTGCCGCGACGAGGTGCCGGGCGGTCTCGAACCCGATGCCCTTGTTGGCGCCGGTGATGAGGGTGATGGCCATGGGTCTCCTAATTTTGTACCGCTCGGTTACGCCACCACCGTAGCAAGGTTTTGTACCGATCGGTTAGAGGTCCCGGTCACAATTTGTACCGAGCGGTAGAGTGGGGTCATGAGCACGAGCACGCAGACGCCGGGCCGACCACGGGCCTTCGACGAGGAGACGGTTCTCGATCGGGCCACCGAGGTCTTCTGGCTGTACGGCTACGAGGGGGCGTCGCTGAGCGCGCTCACCGGCGCGATGGGCATCAACCGGCCGAGCCTCTACTCGACGTTCGGCAGCAAGGAGGAGCTGTTCAAGCGCGCCTTCGCTCGTTACCACGAGAAGCGGGTCGCCCAGGCCCGGGCCGCGCTCGACCAGCCCACCGCCTACGCCTCGATCGAGGCGTTCCTGCGCTCCAGCGCGGACGGCCTCACCGACGGCGACCACCCGGCCGGCTGCCTCTCCATCCAGGGCGGCCTGGCCTGCTCCCCGGAGAACGCCCGCATCTCCGCGGCCCTCGCCACCGGCCGCGCCGCCACCGAGGCCGCCATCGCCGAGCGCCTGACCCGCGCCGCCGCCGAGAACGACCTGCCATCCGGCGTCGACCCGCACGCGATGGCCCGCTTCGTGATGGCCCTGAGCGAGGGCCACGCCGTCCACGCCGCCGCCGGCGCCACCCGCGACGACCTCCAAGCCTCCGTCGACATGGCCCTGCGCGCGGTCGCGCCGCACCCCTGAGAGTCCGTGGGCCGGCCTGTCAACCGAGCCGAGAGGGGTGAGGTGATGCCCGCCGAGCCGGCTCACTTCGACAGCCACGAGGCCGCGACGCACCTGTCGCGGATCATCGAGCGGGTGGAGAACGGCGAAGAGATCTTCATTGATCGGGCCGGCACGCCGGTGGCGAAGGTGGTCCCTGGCGCGGCGGGTCAACCGGCTCGGGATCGATTCACTCGCAGGTTAGCTCGATCGCCGAGACGAAACGCGACTTCCTGCGTCGGCCGATGCCCGCGCCGGACGGGATCGTCCTGGCCGACGACATCGTGCGGGAGCGCGCGGAGTGATGACGTGATCGGGGCGTCCTCATGCCGTCAGAACGGCATGAGGGACGCCCCGATCACGGTGAGGTGTGGGGTCAGCTGCCCTCGGCGCGGCCGAGGCGCCAGTAGCCCATGAAGGCGACGGCGCGGCGGTCGACGCCGCAGCCGGTGACGAGGTGGCGGCGGAGGGTCTTGATGACGGCGGCCTCGCCGGCCAGCCAGGCGTAGAGGCGGCTGGCGTCGGTGAGCGGGGCGCCGGTCGCGTCGACCGGGACCTCCCAGAGAAGGTCGTGGTCGACGTCGACGTCCTCGATGGTGGCGGGGGCGTCGGCGAGGCGGGAGTCGCCGAGGATGCGGGCGGTGGCGGTCTCGACGGCGGGGATCAGGTGGGTGCCGTGCGGGGCGCCGTCGCGCGGGAGCCAGGTGACGGTGACGCCGGTGGGGGCGGTGACCGGGAAGTGGTCGTCGGTCTCCGGGACCTCGATGAAGGCCTCGCCGCGGGCGTCGGCGGGGAGCTTGGCCAGGATCGCGGCGATCGCGGGGGCGGCGGTCTCGTCGCCGCCGAGCAGCAGGAAGTCGGCGTGGGCGGGCGGGCGGAAGTCGAAGCCGCCGTGCGGGCCGGGGTGGTCGGCGTTCGGGCCGAGCAGCGCGATCCGCGAGCCGGGGCGGGCGGTCAGCGCCCAGCGCGAGGCGGGACCGTGGTCGCCGTGCAGGACCATGTCGACGTCGACCTCGCGCGGGCCGGGGCGGACCTCGCGAATCGTGTACGTCCGGATCGGGTTGCGGTGGGCCTCGGGGAGCGCGCGCCACTCGCCGTACCAGTCGGGGCCGTCGGGGAGGGTGTCGAAGCCGGTCTCCGGCAGCGGCGGGATCAGCTTGAACCGCTGGTCGTAGCCGGTGGACGCGAAGCGGTCCAGATCGTCGCCGGTGAGCGTGACGCGCAGGAAGCTGGGACTGATCCGTTCGACGCGGCGCACCTCGGTGATGAAGAAGCGCCAGGGTCGGACCGTCGTGTCGGGCTCGGCGGTCAGGGTCACGGTTCCTCCCGATGATCTGTAAGGCATGGCTAACCTAACAAAGTCACCGGGAGGAGGGAACCCCGGCGGGGCCGGAGCGAGGAGCCGTCCGGGTGTGCCGCGCGGGCGCCTGCTGTATCCGGGTGTTCGCGACGTGCGGCCAGGTGGCGCCCGGCCCTCGCCACGGCCCGGTCACCGCAGCCGTGCCGGGCCTACAGGTGTGACATGACCAACGCGGCCGCGCCCAACAGGCCGGCGTCGCCGCCGAGCGTGCTGCGGTGGACGCGGACGCGCTTGATGTAGTCGAGGCCGGCCAGCGAGGAGATCGCGGCGCGGATCGGGTCGAAGAGCAGGTCGCCGACGTTCGCGACGCCGCCGCCGATCACCACGTCGTCCAGGTCGAACAGGCCGGCCGTGGCCACGATGCCGGCGCCGACCGCGTTGCCGGACCGGTGGAACGCCTCCAGCGCGACCGGGTGCCCGGCCCGCGCGTCCGCGGCGAGCGCGATCGCGTCGACCGTGGGATGCGTGGTCTCCCAGCCGTTCGCGCGCGCCCAGCGGACGATCGAGGTGCCGCTGCCGAGCACCTCGACGCAGCCGCGGCCGCCGCACGGGCAGTCCGGACCGTCCAACGAGACCGGGATGTGCCCGATGTGCCCGGCGTTGCCGGTCGGGCCCTGATAGACCCTGCCGTCCAGGACCAGGCCGCCGCCGACGCCGGTGGAGACCACGATGCCGAGGAACGCGGCCGAGGTGTAGCCGCCCCAGCGGTACTCGCCGAGCGCCATGCACTGGCCGTCGCCGCCGAGATAGGCGGGCCGGCCGGGCAGCACGTCGCGCAGCGCGTCGAGGATCCTGTAGCCGCGCCAGGCGACGATGTTGACCGGGCTGACCGTGCCCGCGTACGGGTCGAGCGGGCCGGCCGAGCCGACGCCGATGCCCCGCAGCGCGGATGCCGGGCCGGCGGCGGCGACCTGGTGGGCCAGGGCCACCAGCGCGCCGCCGACCTTGTCCGGGTCGTCCGTCGCCGGGGTGGGCACCACCGCGCGGTCGCGGATGGTGCCGTCGGGCGTGACCACGGCGGCGGCGAGCTTGGTGCCGCCGACGTCGATCGCGAGTACCGGTCCCGGAACGGGGTTGCTCATCGTGCGGTGCCTCTCAGGGACGGACGTCGTTCACGCAGCGCAGCACCGGCCTCGCGGTCAGCCCGGCGGCGTCGAGCGTGGCGTCCGTGCGCACCCGGAACGTGGTGGTCTCTCCGGGGAGGAGCGTAACCAGCGCGGAGTCCGCGACGGCGCCGGGATCGAGACGATCCGGAAAGATCGTCAGGTCGCGGAGCACGGTGCGCGCGGTGACGGTCACGTCGTAGCCGCCGTCGACGGGCGCCACCTCCGCGTCGTACCCCGGGATCGGGAAGTTGATCTGCTTGTCCTCGGCGAAGAACCAGAGCGCGCGGGCAGAACCGGCCGTGACGACGATCAGCTCGGCGGACGCGTCACCGGGCGTGGCGATGTCCGGCGGCAACGGCGTGGTGACGGACGCCCGGGGCTCCAGGGACAGCGGGAACACCGACTTCGCGAGAACGTCGCCGTCCAGCGTGCGGCGGGTCACCTCGATCTCGCCGGTCCACCGCGACCGGCCGTCGTTGACCGCGATCACGGCCGGCCCGTGCGGGCGCGGCTGCACGGTGAGCAGGCGGTCCGCGTAGCCGTGCCGGAGCGCGTACCAGAGCGGTTTGCGGCGGCCGTCGCCGTCGACCGCGGACCACGAGGTGACCGGCCAGCAGTCGTTCAACTGCCAGACCACCGCGCCCATGCAGTACGGCCGGAGCGAGCGGAAGTGCTCGACGCCGAGCGCGATCGCCCGCGCCTGGTTGACCTGGGTCAGGAAGTGCCAGTCGTCGAAGTCCCGCGGCACGGGAAGGTGCTCGGCCAGGCCCCGCTCGAGTTTCAGATTCCCGTCGATGGCCTTCTGGTGGTGCGCGATTCCCGGCGAGGACGGGGTCAGCGGCTCGTCGCTGATCGCGCGGCGCAGCGTGGCGAACGCGGGCGGCGCCTGGAAGCCGAACTCGGCCACGAACCGCGGCTGGTAGTCCCGGTAGCGCGTGTAGTCGACCCGGTTCCACACGTCCCAGATGTGCATGGTCCCGCGGGACGGCTCGTTCGGGTGCGTGTCGTGGTCACCGGACCAGGGGCTGCCCGGCCAGTACGGCCGGGTCGGGTCCAGGTCACCGACGACCGATGGGAGCAGGCCGAAGTAGTAGCCGGCGCCCCAGGTGCGGTCGCCGAGCGCGGGCTGCCAGTCCCAGTCGTGCCAGCCCCAGATGTTCTCGTTGTTGCCGGTCCAGGCGACCAGGCTGGGGTGACTCGCGAGCCGCACCACGTTCTCCCGCGCCTCCGCCGCCACCTCGCTCGCGAGCGGCTCCTCCTCCGGGTACGCCGCGCACGCGAACGGGAAGTCCTGGAGCACCAGCAGGCCCAGTTCGTCGCAGACCTCGTAGAAATCGTCCGACTCGTAGAGACCGCCGCCCCAGACCCGGATCGTGTCGACGTTCGCCGCGACCGCCTCGGTCAGCCGCTCGGCCAGCCGCGCGCGGGTGACCCGGGTGACCAGCGCGTCGTCCGGGATCCAGTTGACGCCGCGGGCGAAGAGCGGCACGTCGTTGATCGCGAGCGTGAACGCGCCGTCCGTGGTGTCCAGCGCGACCGTGCGGAAGCCGACCCGGCGGTGCCACTCGTCCAGCGAGGTGCCGCCGGTCGTGGTCAGCGCCACGTCGACCGGGTGCAGCGGCGCGTCGCCGAGGCTGTGCGGCCACCACAGCGCGGGCTGTGGCACGTCGAGGACCAGCACGGCCGTACCCTCGTCGGGTTGCAGCGTGTGTTCGACGCGGACGCCGGCGACGGACGCGGTCAGGATCAGCGGGTCCGTGCCGGCCCGCTCCACGTCGACGTGCAACTCGATCCGGCCGTCGCCGTCCCCGGTGACGGTGACCAGCGGCCGGACCCGCGCGAGCCGCCCGGCGCCCCAGGTGTGCAGGCCGATCGGGCGCCAGATGCCGGCGGTGATCAGCGTGGGGCCCCAGTCCCAGCCGAAGCTGCAGGCCATCTTGCGGATGAAGTTGAACGGCTCCGGGTACGCGTTGGGCCGGTCGCCGAGCCGCTCACGCTCGCTCTCCGCGTGGTTCTTGGCGGAGGTGAACGCGACGCGCAGCGTGTTGGCCCCTGGTTTCACCTTCGAGGCGACATCGAACCGATAACCCCGGTGCATGTTCGCGGTCCGGCCGATCTCGGTGCCGTTCAGCGTCAGGGCCGCGATCGTGTCCAGCCCGTCGCAGACCAGGTCGGTGCGCGGCGCCAGCTCGTCCGGCTGCCAGTCGAACGTGGTCTCGTAGACCCAGTCCGTGCGCCCGATCCACTCCTGGCGCAGCTCGTTGTCGTCCAGGAACGGATCGTCGATCACGCCGGCGGCCAGCAGATCGGTGTGCACACAGCCGGGGACGGCGGCCTCGATCTCGTGAGAAGCCCCGGTCAGCGTCCATCCGTCGTGCAGCGCGCGATACGAGCCCATGTGCCTCATCCCTTGATGCCGGAGAGTGCGATGCCCCGGGTGAAGTGCTTCTGGAACGCCAGGAAGAAGATCACCGTCGGCAGCGACGTCAACAGCGATGCTGCCATGATCACGGCCATGTTGTTGGGATTGAACGCGTTCGACGCGTTCAGCCGGGAGAGCGCGACCGGCACGTTCGCCATCGTGTCGTCCTGCACGATGATCAGCGGCCAGAGGAAGTTGTTCCACTCGGCCAGCACCACCAGGATCGCCATCGCGGCCAGCGCCGGGCGCATCAGCGGCATCACCACGCGCCACCAGATCCGGAACTCGCCGGCGCCGTCCACCCGGGCCGCGTGCACCAGGTCGTCCGGGATCGAGCGCATGTACTGGACCAGGAAGAACACCACGAACGCCTTGGCCAGCGCGGGCACGATGTAGCCCTGGTAGCTGTTGAGCCACTCCAGGTTGCGCACGATCAGGTAGTTCGGCACCAGCGTGACCTGCCAGGGGATCATCATGGACGCGACCACGACCACGAAGATCGCCCGGCGGCCGGGCAGGTCCATCTTGGTCAGCGCGTACGCGGCCAGCGCCGCGATCAGCAGCGACAGCACCGTGATCGTGGCGGCGACGAACAGGCTGTTCCCCATGAACCGCAGGAATCCGCCGGGTACGTCCGGGTAGCGCTGGAACAGCCCGGCGACGGTCTGGTCCGCGCGCACGCCCGGGTCGTAGGACGGCTCGTAGAACGCGTCCAGCGTCGGGTCGCCCGGGACGAAGCTCGGCGGGTTCCTCGTCAGCTCCGGCACCGGCTTGAACGCGGCCGCGGCCATCCAGTAGAACGGCACCAGCATGGTCAGCGCGGCCAGGTAGAGCGGCAGTCGCAGCAGCCGTCCCATAGGTCACCACTCCCTCAGCGCACGGGTGACCCGCAGCTGGATCATGCTGATCACGAAGATGATCAGGAAGAGCGTCCAGGCGATCGCGGACGCGTAGCCGAGCTGGAACCGGGTGAAGCCCAGGTCGTAGAGGTACGGCACCAGCATCAGGCCGCCGTCCTGCACGCCGCCGACGCTGCTCACCCCGCGGAACACGATGTAGACGGCCTCGAACACCTGGAACGCGCCGATCAGACCGGTGATCACGACGTAGGTGGTGACCGGTTTGAGCTGCGGCAGCGTGATGTGGCGGAACTGCTGCCAGTCGGTCGCGCCGTCCAGCCGGGCGGCCTCGTAGAGCTCGTCCGGGATCGCGTTCAGCCCGGAGACGAAGATGACCATGCCGTACCCGCAGCCGCCCCAGACCGCCATGATCACCAGCAGCGGGACGGTCCAGCGCGGCGTGGACAGCCAGGAGACCGGGTCCGCGCCGAACCAGGACAGCACCGTGTTGGCCAGCCCGAAACGCTCGCCGGAGAAGATCCAGCGCCAGATCAGCATGACCGCGATGGTCGACGTGACGGACGGCAGGAAGAAGATCGTGCGCAGCACCCGGTCGCGCCACGACGTGCCGCGGAAGGCCACGGCCAGGGCGAGCGACGCGACCGTGGAGAGCGTGACCGTGCAGGTCACGTAGATCAGCGAGTTGACGAGCGCGGTGCGGAAGCGTGGATCCTCGAACCAGAGCCGCCGGAAGTTGTCCAGGCCGGTCCAGGACGGCGGCGTCACGCCGTTGAAGTCGGTGAACGCGAAGTACAGCGCGTTGAGCAGCGGCCAGATCAGAAAACCCAGGAAAAGCCCGGCAAAGGGCAGGAGCATGACATATCCGGGTACGGCACGGCGCCAGCGTGCTCGTTTCGCTGTGGTTTGTCGTGGTGTGACAGGCGGCTTCTCGGTCAGCACGGCCGTCATGACGTCCCTCCTCGTTTCCGGACGGGCCGCCGGGCCTCGTGAGCCCGGCGGCCCGGGACGTCAGCCGAGGTTGCCCTGCATGACCGCGGCGGCCTCGGCCAGCGCGGTCCTCGGGTCGGCGTTGTCGTTGACCACGGCCTGCAGCCGCCTGCTGACCTCGGAGCCGCTGGTCTCCCAGCCCTTGCAGTTGGGCGGGCCGGTCACCGAGTTGAGCGTGGTCTGCAGCGTCTGCTTCAGGTTGTCGCTCGCGTTCGCCTTGGCCAGCAGCTCCGGGCGCGGCGAGATGTAGAGCTCGCCGCCGCGGGTGAAGACCTCACGCTGCAGGATCTCCACCGCCTCGTCCGTGTAGAGCCACTTCACGAACTCGGCCGCGGCCCGCGGGTGCTTCGTGTACGACATGGCGCCGACGATCTTGCCGCCGACGAACGAGCCGGCGCCGGCCGGACCGGTGGGCAGCGCGGCGGTCTGCCACTTGCCCCTCAGCTCCGGCTGGCCCGAGTCGAAGCCGCCCGCCAGGTAGGACGCGCCGATCGCCATCGCGTACTCCCCCTTGGCCAGGCCGGCGCCGACGTCCACGGTCGCCTTCGGCACGCCGTACCTCCGGTACTGGTCGGCCCAGGTGGTGGTGGCCAGCACCGCCTGCTCCGAGTTGATCGTCACCTGGGTGCAGTCCTCGGAGTAGAGCGAGCCACCGGCCTGCTTCAGGTAGTTGAACCAGGGCAGCCACTCGAACGTGCCCCACTCCTCGACCAGCGGCGTCGCCACGCCGGAGGCCTTCAGCCTGTCGACCGCGGTGAACAGCTCGGCCCAGGTCGCGGGCGGGGCGCTCACGCCGGCCTTCTGCAACAGGTCGGGGCGGTAGTAGAACACGTACAGCGTCATGTCCATCGGGATGCCGTAGACCGCGCCGCCGGGCGAGGTGATCGAGTTCCACAGCTCGGGGCGGGTCTGCTGCTTCGCCTGGCCCAGGTCGAACCCGTTCAGGTCGACCATGCCGCCGAGCTCGCCGAACTCGATGCCCCAGGAGAGGCCGCCGGAGATGATGTCCGGCCCGCTGCGCGAGGTGGCGGCGGTCAGCACCTTGGCGTGGCCGTCGTCCCAGGCGATCGCCTGGACCCTGATCGTGACGTTCGGGTGGAGCTCCTTGTAGCGGTCCGCCGCGACCTGCACCGCGGCGGCCTGCTCGTCGCTGCCGGTGTTCCAGAACAGCAGCTCGGCCGGGCCTTCCGCGTCCTCCTGCGGTGCCGTGCTCGTGCCGGTGGTGGTGCAGCCGGCGGCGAGGAGCATCGCCGCGGCCACCGCCGCCAGTGATCGTCTATGCATCGCGGTGCCTCCGATCGATCGGGCTGGTATCGATGGGGGTGATGAGCCATCTCCGACCTGGCCGGTGCGGCCGGCCGACATGCATCAGCCGGCCCGGTGCCCGGGTCGAAAAGGCTCAACTGAAACGAGTAAGCGACGCCACCGTATTGAACGCAGCGATAGTCGTCAATGCTCGCTGTTGGTTCGCATTGACGAACGTGCGCTTAACCGGGCAAGCTCAGCAGCCGTGAAGCGACCCACCATCGCGGACATCGCGCGCCGGGCCGGCGTCTCCAAGGGCGCGGTGTCGTACGCGCTGAACGGCCAGCCCGGCGTCTCCGACGCCACCCGGCGACGGATCATGGCCATCGCGGACGAGATCGGGTTCAGCCCGAGCAGCGCGGCCCGTGCGCTCTCCGGCGCCAGCGCCCGCGCGGTCGGGCTGGCGCTCTGCCGGCCGGCCCGCACGCTCGGCATCGAGCCGTTCTTCATGGAGCTGATCAGCGGCGTCGAGGCCGAGCTGTCCGCCCGGTCGTTCGCGCTCACGCTCCAGGTGGTGGCCGACCCGGACGCGGAGATCGCGGTCTACCGGCGCTGGTGGGGCGAGCGGCGGGTGGACGGCGTGCTGCTCTGCGACCTGCGCGCGGACGACCGGCGGATCCCGGTCCTGGAGCAGCTGCAACTGCCCGCGGTGGTGATCGGCGGGCCGGACGGGACCGGCGCGCTGCCCGGCGTCTGGTCCGACGAGGCCGCCGCGCTCGCCGAGACCGTGGAATATCTCGTCGCGCTCGGCCACCGGCGCGTCGCCCGGGTCGGCGGCCTGCCCGAGTTGCAGCACACCCGCGTGCGCACGGACGCGTTCCGGTCGGTCTGCGCGCGCCTCGGTCTCTCGTCCTCCGACACCGTGACGTCCGACTACACCGGCGAGGACGGCGCCCGCGCCACCCGGCGGCTGCTCAGCGCGGCACGGCGGCCGACCGCGGTGATCTACGACAACGACGTGATGGCGATCGCCGGGCTCTCCGTCGCCCAGGAGATGGGCCTGACCGTGCCCGGTGACGTGTCCGTCGTGGCCTGGGACGACTCCCCGCTCTGCCGGCTCGTCCGCCCGCCGCTGACGGCACTGAGCAGGGACATTCCGGAGTACGGCGGGCAGGCGGCCCGGCTGCTGCTGGACGCGGTGTCCGGCGTGCGGGTCGCGGGGGTGCGGACCGGCACCGCGCACCTGACGCCGCGCGGAAGTACGGCACCGCCGCGCAACCCCTGAGGGCGTTCCCAGCGTGGATCTCGGTCCTTACGATGACCGGATGGGTTCGCACAACTGGGATGGGCCCGGGGATCCGGCCTCCGCCGACCGCTCCTGGCCGGAGGGCGAGGCCACGCAGGAGAACCGGCCGCGGCGTCGCGGCCCGTTCCCGCCCCGGATCATGCCCAAGTTCGGCGGGGCGCCGCCCACGGGCTCGCCCGTCGTGGCGCCGCCGCCGGTGTCCGGCGCGGGCACGCACCCGCACGGCCACAGCCACACGGCCGGGGTGCCGCGGGGGTTCATCGTGCTGGCCGCGCTGATCGCGATCATCCTGCTCGGCATCTGCGCGGCCGGCGTGCTGCTGGACGAGGGCGCCGACGGCCCGGTCGCGGCGGACGGGCCGGCCGGCCGGGTCGAGGGCGGCGGTGGCGGGCTGATCGGGCGGGAGAACCTCGACCAGGTCGCCGCGGCCGGGGAGCTGCTGCGCGAGCGGCCCTACCAGGTCAGCTTCGAGTTCCGGCGGGCCACGTCGCTGATCCGGACCGACGAGCCCACGCCGGTGCCGGTGGCGACGCTCACCTGGCGCGGCGAGTTGCGCAGCACCGGCGGCACCGAGCCGTCCTGGGACGCCCGAACCCAGGTCACCGCGTACGGCGCGGACGGCGCGGAGCTGGGCGTGGTGGACAGCCTCACGGTCGTCGACACCGGCGGCGTGCGGTACCTGAACTCCGCGTCGCACTCGGCGTCGCAGGCTCCCGCCGGCCGGCCGTGGACGGCCGCGACCGGGGCGGACCGGGGCACGTACTGCTGGCCGGCCGGCACGTTCCGGCGGGCCGACGGCGGGGTCACGGCGATCCCGCTGCCGGTGGCGGACCCGGTGGAGTACCTGGACGTGGAGTCCGCCTCGGTCACCACCGAGCCGCTGCCCGAGAACGCGACGCGATACCTGCTCGCCGAGGGCCTCACCGCCGGTGACCGGCTCGCCGCCGCGATCCACGCGCTGGCCACGGCCACCGGCGTGGACCTGCCGGAGTACTCGCTGGCGGTCACGGTCGCGGCGGACGCCACGCTGGCCGCGGTCGAGCTGACCGGCACCGGCACCGCGGACGGCACCACGCTCTCCATGATCGTCCACTCCCCCGGCACCGACGTCGTCATCACCCCACCCCCAGCCGGCCAGATCTCCGGCTGACCCTGCCTCCGGCTGACCCGCCTCCGGGCCGGCACGGCACCTCCGTGATCGGGCGTCCCCCAAGTCGTTGGAACGACTTGGGGGACGCCCGATCACGGAGGCTTTTTCAGCGCGGCGACCTCACGCCGCGTTGCCGCAGGCCAGCGCCGTCGGCGCACAGCGCGCTGAATAGCCCTCACGGGTTTCGGGTTTCGGGTTTCGGGTTTCGGGTTTCGGGTTTCGGGTTTCGCAACCGCCCACCCAACGTGCAGGGAGGCCGCCCGCGGCCGACCGGTGCCCGCGGGAGCATGCGGACTGCACCACGCCGGAAGTGGGAAAGCGAATTTCATGCTCTTGATCTGGTCTATGAACCGGCTCTTGATCTGGCTTATGAACCGGCTCTTGATCTGGCTTATGAACCGGCTCTTGATCTGGCTTATGAACCGGTTGGTGACGGAGTGGCCGAGCCCGACGGGGACTGCACGTCCGCCGGGGAGGATTCGGGGGTGGGTGCGGCTGGGATCGTGTCGCCGACCAGGTGGCGTTCCAGCGTGACCTGGGACTGGCCGGTGCCGCCGACCCGGATGTCGTCGTAGGCCTGGAGCGACTTGGTCTCGTCGAAGTAGAGGACCGACATCGCGAGCGGGACCGGCTCGTCGGACTCCAGGCCGCGCAGGCCCGCACCGCCGCTGGAGCCCTGGGTCATCAGCAGCGTGGACGCGCCCGGCTCCAGTTCGCGCACCTCGCGGTTGTGGGTGTGGCCGGCCAGCACGATCGGGGCGTCGCCGGCGAGCGGGCCGGCCATCTTCGGGTCGTGGACCAGCGCGATCTGCACCGGGCGGCCGGCGGCCTCGATCGTGGCGTCCAGCCGGGCGCCGGTGGCGGCGAGCCGGGCCTGCTCCTCCTCGGTCGTGTCCCGGCCGGCGGTCTCCTTGTCCGGCGTGAAGCGGGGGTCGCCGATGCCGGCGATGGTCAGGCCGGCCACGTCCGCGATCTGGTTGTCCAGCACCACCGCGTTCTCCTGCCCGGCGACCGCGGCCTGCGTCGGTGAGGAGTCGTGGTTGCCGCGGATGTAGACGTACGGCACGTCGAGCAGGCCGATCGAGGCGACGTAGGACGCCTCCGGCTCGCTGCCCCAGTCCGTGATGTCGCCGGTGTCGATCACCGCGTCGATCCGGTACTGCTCCACGATCGTGCGGATCACCGGCCACGCGGCCGGGTTCAGGTGCAGGTCGGAGACGTGCAGGATGCGGGTGGTGCCCTCCTGCGGCTCGTAGACCGGCAGCGTGGAGACCGTGGCGTAGATCCGGCTGACGTTGCCGACCAGGCGTTGCAGCTGCTCCGCGTACTTGTTGTAGTCGCTGGCGATCTTCTGCACGTCGCCGATCAGCGCGGGCGCGTTGACGAGCAGGCCCTCGTACCGCGGTTCCTCGATCGACTGCGGGCGGATGGTGAGCGCGCCGACGCCGGCCGAGCCGAGCACCAGCGCGAGCGCGGTGAGCCCGGACGCGGCGACCGGGCGCGCCCGGCGGTAGATCAGCGCGGCCAGGACCATCGCGGCCAGCATCGACACCGCGGCCGCACGGAAGCCCAGCCGCATCAGGCCGCGCTGGATGTCGCCGACCACGGACTGGGTGGCGCGCGTGATGCCGGTCGGGTCGTCGATCAGCGCCTCGACGCGGCTCTGGTCCAGCTCACCGAGCTCGACCGTGAGCCGGGACGGACCCTGGTGCGTATCCAGCACCAGCGAGCCGAGCGGCGGGATGTTCACCTTCGTATCGCCGGTCAGCGACGGCCCGACGGACAGCTGCGCGCGGAACGGCCCGATGTCCGCGTTCACCCGGCCCGCCAGCAGCAGTCCGAGCGCGACGCCGGTGACCGCGACGCCCAGGATCGCGAGGACCCGGCCGGCGCGGCGGGCGAACGGCCGGCGGAGGACACGTCCCATGGAACGCAGGCGTGAACGCGCCGCCGGTGTGGTGTCGTCTCCGGCGGCGGTCGCGGGCTGATTCTCCTGGCCGTCCATGTGCAGATTCTCGCCTGCCCGCTACCGGCCGGGGTGAAACCTGGGTGTGGATCTTCTGACGTCCGATCTTTCCGACGCCACCGCGTCGGATCGTTCCGGTGCCGGCGGCGTCAGATCTTTCCGGCGCCGCCGCCGCTGAACACGAGCCGGATGATCCGGTCGTCGTCCGCGGCCGGTGTGCCTCGCCCGTCCGTGTTCGACGTGCTGATCCAGACCGAACCGTCCGGCGCCGCGACCGCGGTGCGCAGCCGACCGAACTGACCGGCCAGCGCCTCGGACGGGCTGCCGAAGACGGTGCCCTGCTCGGTCGTCTCGACCAGCCACAGCCGCTGGCCCTTCAGGCAGGCCGCGACCAGCGTGCGCTCCACCATCGCCAGCCCGGAGCAGGACGCCTCGTCGGTCGGCCAGGTGACCAGCGGCGCCGTGAACTTCGGGTCCGGCGACGGGGGCGCGCCCTCCACGGCCGGCCAGCCGTAGTTCTTCCCCGGCTCGATCACGTTCAGCTCGTCGAACGTGTCCTGGCCGAACTCCGTCGCATACAGCCGCTTGCCCGCGTCCCAGGCCAGCCCCTGCACGTTGCGGTGGCCGAGCGACCAGACCGGCGACGCCGCGTCCGGGTTGCCCTCGGCCGGTTCGCCGTCCCGGGTGATCCGCAAAATCTTGCCGCCGAGAGTCTTCGGGTCCTGCGCGAGGTCACCGTCGGAGCCGTCGCCGGTGCTCACGTAGAGGAACCCGTCCGGCCCGAACTCGACCCGGCCTCCGTTGTGCACGTCGCTGCGCGGAATCCCGGTCAGGATCGGCTTCGGCGCGACCTTCGGCAGGTCCTGGGTGCTCTGGTCCTCCGTCAGGGTGAAGCTTCCGACGCGGTTGTCGTCCGGCGTCGTGTAGTAGACGAAGACCGTGCTGTCGGCCTTGAACTCCGGCGACACCGCGATGCCGAGCAGGCCGCCCTCGCCACCCGGCTCGACCGCGTCGCTGAGGTCCGCGATCGCGCGCACCCGCGGCCCGGTCCGGTCCGACTCCGGCCCCACCTTCAGCAGCCGGCCCGTGTCGCGCTCGGTGACCAGCGCACCGCCGTCCGGCAGGAACGCGATCCCCCACGGCACGTCCAGCCCGCGGGCCAGCACGGTCACCGCCGCGTCACCGCTCGATCCCGCACCGCCCGGCGTGGCGCTGCCGCTCGGCGCCGGGAACCGCGGCGGCGACCCGGCCTCCTCCTCGCTCGGCGGCCCGAACGAGCACGCGGTGAGCAGCGGGAACGCCAGCACCCCGGCGAGCAGCGCACGGGTGGCCGGTCGACGGCGGGCTCGGATCACGCGGTCCAGAGTAACCACGCTCCCTGAGCGATCCCGGTGAGCCGGATAGGGTCGATGCCGTGAAGATCTGGATTCCGCACGAGCACGGCGCCGGGCTGATGGGCGACCTGCCATCGGGTACGACCGTGGAGGTGCTGCCCGGCGCGGACGCACCGATGCCGTCCGCGCCGGACGGCGTGCGCTTCTGGGTGCCGCCGTTCCTGGCCCGCGACGACGTCGCCACGCTCGCCGCTCGCCTCCCCGACCTGGAGGTCGTGCAACTGCTCAGCGCGGGCGCCGAGGTCTGGACCGGCCAGCTCCCCGCGCACGTGACGCTCTGCGACGCCCGCGGCGTCCACGACTCGTCCACCGCGGAGTGGGCGATGACCGCGATCCTCTCCCACGTGCGCGGCTTTCCCGCGTTCGGCCGGGCCCAGGCCGCGCGCGAGTGGTCCTACACCCCCACCGACGAGCTCGCCGGCAAGCGCGTGCTGATCGTCGGCGCCGGCTCGATCGGCACCGCCCTCGCCGCCCGCCTCCACCCCTTCGAGGTGACGGTCACGCTGGTCGCCCGCCGCGCCCGCCCGGACGAGCAGGTGCATGCCGTCGACGCGCTCCCGGCACTGCTCCCGCACGCCGACATCGTGGTGCTGATCCTGCCGCTCACCGACACCACCCGCGGCCTCGCCGACGCCGCCTTCCTCGGGGCGATGCCCGACGGCGCGCTCCTGGTCAACGCCGCGCGCGGCGCCATCGTCGACACCGAGGCCCTGCTCACCGAGGTCTCCTCCGGCCGTCTCTCGGCCGCCCTCGACGTCACCGACCCCGAGCCCCTGCCCGCCGACCACCCCCTCTGGACCCTCCCGAACGTCCTCATCACCCCGCACGTCGCCGGCTCCGTCCCGGGTCACCACCGCCGTGCCTACGCCCTCGCCGGCACCCAACTCCACCGCTTCGCCACCGGCATCCCCCTGGAGAACGTGGTCACCGACGGGTATTGATGCTTCGGCATCAGATTTATTTCCCTTGTTCGTCCGGCAGCTGGGCGGGTCGGCGTGCTGTTACTCGGGCGAATGCCGAAACATCACCTAAATGCGACGGGGCTCCGCGCCTTGGCGCACGGGCGCGTTGTGGGCTGCGGCCAGGGTTCGGTTCCGAGTTCCGGATGCTTGTTCAGCGGCCGCGTCGCCGCAGGCCAGCGCTTTCAGCGGGGCGAGCCGACGCCGCGTCGCCGCAGGCCAGCGCTGTCGGCAGGTTGAGCCGACGCCGCGTCGCCGCAGGCCAGTGCTGTCGGCGCGTAACGTGCTGAACAAGCCTCACAGCCTCTCGACGGTCACGTGAGATCGCGCGCCCGATATTTCCGCATAAGGCGCCGCGACCAGCCGGCCGATGCCGTCGAATGTACGTGGGCGCCCTCTACGAGGGCTTATTAGGGCTCCCACGTACATTCGACCGATGATCGATCACAAAGGCTCGATCATAGAGGCTTATTCAGCGCAGCGAACCGGCACCGCGTTGCCGCAGGCCGCGCAGTCTGACGAGGGCGGCGCTGAATAAGCCTCATAACTGCCGAGCGACATCCAGTGACGGTTTAGGTATTCACATCCATGCGCGCCACAGACCGCCGTCCGGCTGCCCGTCTGCCGACAGCTGTCTGCCGTCTGCTTGTCAGCCCCCCGTAGGGTGCAGATCTTCGGCAGGGCCCGCCACCAGCGGCGAAACCACAGCCGAGACGAGGACGGCGCCGGCCGGAGACCAAGGCTGGCGGACCTGCCGAGGATCTGCTCGGCTTCGTCTGGTCGGCGGCGGACAGCGCGGCCAGGCACACGAGACGCAATCCCACCACCACGCGAACAGGCCGGGTCGACGCAACCGGCAGCAAGACGGAAAGCAGGCCCTCCCCGGAGCTTGGGGGCCCGCCGGAGGCGCCTTGAACCGCAGCTCTCAGCCCAGTGCCGTCAATAACACGAATATCGGGCGTGCAGCGCCCGATTCGCTTTCCCCGGACCACCACCGCACGATCCGCTACCCGCTACCCGCTACCCGCGAGCCGCAACCGCCGATGCACCACCGCCCGATTGCCGCCTCCCGCGGCGCCGGGACCGCGATGGCGCGGCCGGGCCTCGCCATCGTGGGAGTCGCGTGGGTTTCGGTAACCACGCCGGAACCGGCTCCGCCGCGGCGGCCGGAGCGGAGCGCTAGCGGAGTCGCAGGCCTCCGCGCGGTTTGCCCGCGGGAGCATGCCCGGAGTGGGCACGCCGGAAGCGGGAATATGAACGTCGCCTTTGATCCGCAGCCCTTGATCTCCCCGACCACCGCACCGCATCACACCCGGCGCTCACCACCGACTGGCCGGAAAGATCTGACTCCGACGGCACCGGAACAATCCGACGCCGACGGCAGACGTGGGGTCCGGGGCTCGGCCCGGGAAAAACACAGCGCCCGCGGGAGTATGCCGGGAGTGGGCACGCCGGAAGCGGGAAACGGATGTCGCCTTGGTTCAGTTCCTGAGTTCCTTGATGATCTGCTCCGCGATCGACGGGACCAGGCGGAATTCGGTGTGGCCGACGCAGCCGACGTTGGTGTTCTGTGCGCCGTCGAGCAGCGCGCTCGCGTAGGGGACCACGATCAGATCGCACTTCGAGTAGAAGGTGCGATAGGCGACGTCGCCCGGCGTCTCGTCGCCGGCGTTCAGCGCGCGGAGGAACGCGGACCCGGGCAGCATCTCCCGGCACGATGCGTCGAAACGGCAGATCGTCAGGACGCGCGTCCCGTGATGAGGTCCGGCCAGCGAGACCAGATCGTCGACGACCTCGGCCCCGCCCAGATCGCGCACGTAGTAACGCGCGATGACCGCGCCCATGGAGTGGCCGACCAGGTCGACCTTCACGCCGCCGTGGTCCTCGCGGACCTTCTCGACGTAGTCGGCGAGGCGGGCCGCGGTGGTGACGTTGGACTGGCGGTAGTGGTAGCCGAACGTGTGGACGTCGCCGCTGGCGTAGCCGGCCGCCTTCAGGCGAGTGACCAGCGGATCCCAGGTGGCGGTGGAGCTGTTGTAGCCGTGGATCAGGATGACCGGGCTGGTCGTCGCGGCCTGCGCGGGGGCGGCGGGGACGACGGCGAGGGCCGCGGTGAGTGCGGCGAGGAGCAGGCGGCGCATGCCTCGGACGATAGGACCACCGCGCCCGATTTATGGGCTATTTCGGAATTTCGTCTTCGGTAGCGAGTGTTTGCTCGCCGGCCTTGAGCAGTTGCGGGATCGCGCGTGCGGGGACGCCGGTCAAGCGGATCACGGTGCCGTCGGTGAGCAGCGCGAACACCCGGTTGCGGCCGCTCGGTGCGATCTCGGCGACCTCCGGCCACGCTATCCGCCGGGAGCCGAGCAGCGCGCGGACGCGCAGGCCGCGCGGGCCGGCGTCGGTGCCGGAGCGGACCGCCCAGACCAGGACGGCCAGCGGGATCAGGCCGATGGTGAGCAGCCACGGGTTCTCGGCGGCGACCGGCACCGAGCTGACCGTCGCGATCGCGGCCGCGACCGCGATCGGGCCGGCCTGACGGTATCGGATCACCGTGGACTTTCCGCTGCTCACCACCGCATCCTCCCACCGGCGTCACCCGCCCGTGGACCGCGGGTGCACCGAATTGTCGGAGGGGCGGGGCATACTGACCGCCGAACGGTCATGAGCAGGACTTACCCGGCCTGGGAGATCGAGGTATCGACATGACACGACTGGTGGCGATCGGCACGGAGAAGGGGTTGTTCCTCGCGACCCACGACGGCGGCGGGTGGGACGTGAGCCCGCTGCACTTCACGGTGAAATCGGTGTACGCGGTCGCGATCGACACGCGCGGCGGCACGCCACGGATCCTGGTCGGCGCGTCCAGCGCGCACTGGGGGCCGAGCGTGGCGATCAGTTCCGACCTCGGCAAGACCTGGGAGGAGCCGGACGATCCGGCCATCGTCTTCCCGGAGGACACCGGCGCCGCGCTGGAGCGGGTGTGGCAGTTGGCCCCGGGGCCGGCCGACCGGCCGGAGATCGTCTACGCGGGTACGGAGCCGTCCGCCCTGTTCCGCTCGGAGGACGGTGGGCGCTCGTTCTCGCTGGTCCGCGGCTTGTGGGAGCACCCGCACCGGCCGACCTGGGAGCCGGGCGGCGGCGGTCAGGCGATCCACACGATCCTGCCCGACCCGCGCGACGACGGGCGCATGGTGGTGGCGATGTCCACCGGCGGCGTCTACCGGACGGCGGACGGCGGCGAGAGCTGGACGCCCGGCAACGCCGGCATCAAGGCCGTGCACGTGCCGGACCCCTTCCCGGAGTACGGGCAGTGCGTCCACAAGGTGGCGCGCGACAACGTCGACCCGGACCGGTTCTACGCGCAGGTCCACCACGGCGTCTACCGGTCCGACGACGGCGCCGCGAGCTGGACCTCGATCGCGGAGCCGCTGCCGGGCGACTTCGGCTTCCCGATCGTGGCGCACCCGTCGAAGCCGGGCACGATCTACAACTTCCCGATGATCGCCGACATGGATCGTTACCCGGCCGATCATCGGTGCCGCGTCTACCGGTCCACCGACGCGGGGAAGTCGTGGGAGCCGCTGTCCGAAGGGCTGCCGGCCGAGCCGTTCTACCCGTCCGTGCTGCGCGACGCGATGTGCGTGGACGCGGGCGAGCCGGCCGGTGTCTACTTCGGCTCCAAGTCCGGCGAGGTCTTCGCCAGCCTGGACGAGGGTGACTCGTGGACGCGGGTCGCGGCGCACCTGCCGGCCGTGCTCTGCGTGCGGGCGGCGGCGATCTGATGGGCGCGGTGATCCTGCTGCCCGGCGTGCTCCGCCCCGAGGCGGCCGACGCGTCACGGCTGGAGGTGGCCGCGCCCGGCACGGTCCGCGACGTGCTGGCCGAGGTCGCCGAGCGGTGGCCGCGGCTGGCCAAGCGGCTGCGCGACGAGCGGGGCGATCTCCGGAGGTACGTCAATCTCTACGTCGACGGCGAGGAGTGCCGACGGGTGAAAGGTCTCGATACACCGGTGCCGGACGGAGCGGAAATTCAGATCATTCCGTCCGTCGCGGGCGGGTGACGCGCGCCGGCCTGCGCGTACCCGGTAGGTTGAGGGCCGGCCCGGCTACTGTGCCGTAACTCACCGAGGCAACAATCGTTGCTGATGGATAGGTGCGGCCGTGCCGTGGTGCGGCGGATCCACCCTTTCGCGTTCCCTCGGCGACAGGACCACCCCGGTGCCCACGTCCATCGTTCTGCCCGCGGCCGGCGCGCTGCTCCTCGCCGCCGGTCTCGCGGGTCTGCTCGGCGTGCCCGGACTGCCCGTTCAATGGGCGGCCTGCGGCGCAATCGTGCTGGTCACCGCGCAGGCGGCCGGCGCGCTGATCCGCCGGGCGCTGCAGATCCACGCGGCCACCCGCACCTTCGGGCCGTGCCGCGGCGCCGGGCTGCTCGGCATGGGCGCGGTCACGGCCGGGTGCACCGTGCTCGGCGTGCTGCTCACCCCGCCCGGCGTGCGCGAACACGTCGCGCTGGGCGGGCTGGTCGCGTCCGCGCTGGTGTACCTGTCCGGGATCATGCTGCTGCCGGGGGCGGCCACCACCGTCCCGGCCCGGTTGCGGCGGGCGATCGACGGCGCGGGCGTCGGCACCAGCCTCGCGTTCGCGGCATACCTGATACCCGGCGACGAGCCGATGCCGCCGGCCGCGCTCGCCGCCACGCTGCTGGCCGCAGCCTCGCTCTCGGTCATAGTGATCACTACGCTGCGTGTCACGACATACCGGCCGGCGGCCTGGCTCTGCGGCATCGGCGCGGTCGCGGCGATCCTCGGGCTCAGCGGGATCGTGCACTACGCGTACGAGGGGAACCCGCTCGGGCTGCTCAGCTCCACGATCTTCGTGGCGGCCGGGCCGCTGGTCGCTGCGGACGGGGCACGGCGCACCTCGCACGGCCCCACGCCCGCGCCGGCCGGCACACCGGAGTCCGTGCTCAGCGGCTATCCGGTGCTCGCGGTGCCGATGCTGATCGCGCTCGGCAGCGCGATCTACCACCTGCTCGCCGGTCACGAGTTCGACACCCGGGCCGTCCTGCTCGGACTGTCGATCATCCCATGCGTGGTGCTCCGCGAGATCCTGGCCGTGGTCGACATCCGGCGGTACAGTCGGCGGCTCGCCGCCCAGGAGGCCCAGTTCCGGTCGCTGGTCTCCGGCGCGAACGATCTCACGCTGATGCTCGGCAGCGACCTGGTCGTGCGCTGGCAGTCGCCGGCCGCGGCCCGGCTGTTCGGGCTCTCCGACGCGGAGGTGGTCGGCCGCTCGTTCGCCGGGCTGCTGCACCCCGACGACCAGGCCGACGTGGTGAGCGCGCTCCGCGAGGTGCTCGAGGACCCCCCGGCGGAGCGACCGCCGCTGGTCACGGCGCGACTGCGCGACGGGTACGGCGCCTGGCGCGACACCGAGTCCACGATCAGCGACCAGCGCGGCGTGCCGGAGGTGAACGCGCTGGTCGTGCACGTGCGCGACGTCGGCGACCGGGTGGCGTTGCAGCGGCAGTTGCACGAGGTGGCGTACACCGATCAGCTCACCGGCCTGCCGAACCGGCGCGAGATCATGCGGACGCTGGCCGCGCAGCGTGCGGTGCCCGGGCACACCGGCGCGCTGCTCGTCATCGAGCTGCTCGGCATCGCGGACATCAGCGACCAGCGCGGGCGGGAGACCGCGGACGCGCTGCTGGTCGAGGCCGGCCGACGGCTGCGGACGCTACTCACCCCGGACGACCTGCCGGGGCGGCTCGGCGGTGGCGAGTTCGCGGTGCTCAGCGTGCAGGGGCCGGTCCTGGCGTACGCGCTGGGCACCCGGCTGCTTACCGTGCTGACCGCGCCGTACCAGCTGCCCGGCACGATCATCGACCTGCACGTGAGCGTCGGCCTGGCCGAGGTGGGCTCGTCGTCGAGCAGCATCGACGAGGTGCTGAACCGGGCCGACCTGGCTCGCCGCCGCGCCCGCCAGCAGGGACCGGACCGGATCGAGTGGTACGACTCGTACCTGGAGGAGCAGCTCGTCCGGCGGATGGACGTCGAGCGGGAGATCGTCGGCGTGATCGAGCGCCGCGAGCTGGACCTGGTCTACCAGCCGATCCTGGCGCTCCCGGAACGCGTCACGGCCGGCGTCGAGGCGCTGGTGCGGTGGCGGAACCCGGCGCTCGGCACGGTCCACCCGGGCGAACTACTGCCGGTCGCGGAGGACCTGGGCGTGATGCCGGAGATCGGGACGTGGGTGCTCTCCACCGCGCTGCGCCAGCTCGCGGACTGGACGTCGGTGTACCCGGCGCTCACGCTCACCGTCAACGTGTCGCCGCGCGAGCTGGCGGTGCCGGACTTCGTGCACCGGGTGGCGGCGATGCTGAACGCGCACGGGATCGCGCCGGAGCGGCTGTGCATGGAGGTCGCGGAGGACCGCATCCCGGACGACATGCCCGCGGTGGTCACCCAGTTCGCGAAGCTGCGGGCGCTCGGGGTGCGGACCGCGATCGACGACTTCGGGGCCGGGCAGGCGTCGCTGGCGCAGCTTCGGCGGATGCCGGTCGACATGCTGAAGGTGGACGGGGAGCTGATCTCCCGCCCGGTCGATCCGGAGGCGGGCGGACAGCCGCTGATCGACGTGATCGTGGGGCTGGGCCGGCGGCTGGGGCTGGAGATCGTGGCGGAGCGGCTGGAGACGACGGAGCAGGTGCGCGAGGCGGTGCGGGCGGGGCTGGGGCGTGGGCAGGGGTTCCGGCTGTCCCGGCCGGCCCCGGCGGAGCGGGTCGAGGCGTTCCTGACGGAGCCGACGACGTTGTCCTGAGGGGGCGTGGGCCGCGCGGATCGCGGGCGGCTCCTGGATGCGGTGTGCGCGACAGCGCGGTTCACGAGCGTGCTCGCGAATATTTGAGCGTGGTGCGCGGGGGCACTGCGGTTCTTGAGCACGCTGTGCGGGAGGACGCTGCTCTTGAATCCGCTGCGCGCGGACACGCGGCTCGTCGTCGCGACGCGCAGGAACACGCGGTTCTCGAACCTGCTGAGCAGGGACAGGCGGCTCTTGAGAACCGCTGCGCGGGGACACGCGGCTCGCCAACGTGCCGCGCAGGAACACGCGGCTCTCGAACCTGCTGAGCAAGGACACGCGGCTCTTGAAAACCGCCGCGCGGGGACACGCGGCTCGCCAACGTGCCGCGCAGGAACCAGCGGCTCTCGAATCCACTGAGCAAGGACACGCGGCTTCCGAACCCGCGACGCTAGAACATGCGACTCCCGAAACTGTCGCGCAAGAGCACTCGGCCCTCGCACGCGCCGTGCGGACGCGGCTCCGACGTTCCGGGGCGAGAGCCCACGTTCCGGAGCGCGTATCGCAACAGCGCACGGGCACGGTTCGCGGTAGCCGAGAGCACGCGGCTCTCGGCTCGCTGGATGTGCGATCGGCGACTGACGGTCGACGTCGCGGGACGCGGGCGAACCTGCCGCCGATGCGGCGACATCGCAGCCGAGCGTCAGCGCGGTGTTCGGTCCGTACCTCGGGCGAGACCCGAGGTCATGGTTCGGCCCGGCCAGATGGGATCCGGCCGGGCCGTCATGTCGTCTCTGACCGTGAAAGCGTCAGCCCTGGGCGCCGAGGCGGGCGAGGATCAGCTCGCGGACGGTCTTGGCGTCGGCCTGGCCGCGGGTGGTCTTCATGACCGCGCCGACCAGCGCGCCCGCGGCCGCGACCTTGCCGTCGCGGATCTTGGCGGCGATGTCCGGGTTGGCGGCGATCGCCTCGTCGACGGCGGCGGTGAGCGCGCCGGTGTCGGAGACGACCTCCAGGCCACGGGCGGTCATGATCTCGCGCGGCGAGCCCTCGCCGGCGACGACGCCCTCCAGGACCGCGCGAGCGAGCTTGTCGTTGAGCTTGCCCTCGTCGACCAGCTGCTGCAGCTCCGCGACCTGCGCCGGGGTGGCGCCGACCGCGGAGAGGTCGAGGCTCTCCTCGTTCGCACGCCTGGCCAGCTCGCCGAGCCACCACTTGCGCGCGCCCGCGGCGGTCGCGCCGGCCGCGATCGTGGCTTCGATCAGCTCGACCGCGCCCGCGTTGACCACGGACTGCATGTCCAGGTCGGTCAGGCCCCATTCCTCCTGGAGCCGCTTGCGGTGCACCCGCGGCGGCTCGGGCAGCGCGGCCTTGAGCTCGGCGACCCAGGCGGCGTCCGGCGCCATGGGCACCAGGTCCGGCTCCGGGAAGTACCGGTAGTCGGTCGCCTCCTCCTTGGACCGGCCGGGACGGGTGTCGCCGGTGTCCTCCTGGAAGTGCCGGGTCTCCTGGAAGATCCGCTCGCCGCCGTCGAGCACGGACGCCTGCCGGATCATCTCGGCGCGCACGGCCCGCTCGACCGAGCGCAGCGAGTTCACGTTCTTGGTCTCGGTGCGCGTGCCCCACTCGGTCTCGCCCACGGGCGTGAGCGAGGTGTTGACGTCGCAGCGCATCGAGCCCTGCTCCATGCGCACGTCGGAGACGTTGAGCGAGCGGATCACGTCGCGCAGCTCGGTCACGTAGGCGCGCGCGACCAGCGGCGCCTTGGCCCCGGTGCCCGGGATGGGCTTGGTGACGATCTCGACGAGCGGGATGCCGGCCCGGTTGTAGTCCACCAGCGACTCGGTCGCGCCGTGGATGCGCCCGGTCGCGCCGCCGACGTGCAGCGTCTTGCCGGTGTCCTCCTCCAGGTGCACGCGCTCGATCTCGACGCGCACCATCTCGCCGTCCACCTCGACGTCGAGGTAGCCGTCGACGCACAGCGGCTCGTCGTACTGGCTGGTCTGGAAGTTCTTCGGCATGTCCGGGTAGAAGTAGTTCTTCCGGGCGAACCGGCACCAGTCGGCGATCGAGCAGTTGAGCGCGAGACCGATCCGGATGGTCGCCTCGATCGCGGCGCGGTTCGGCGCCGGCAGCGCGCCGGGCAGGCCGAGGCAGACCGGGCAGACCTGGGTGTTGGGCTCCGCGCCGAACTCGGTCGGGCACCCGCAGAACATCTTCGTGTTCGTCCCGAGCTCGACGTGCGTCTCCAGGCCGATCACCGGCTCGTAGCGCGCGACGACGTCGTCGTACGGCGGCAGCACGGTCGTGGTCATGAACTTTCTCCCGGATTCTTCAGGCTTCCGCGGCGATCAAGATCAACAAGCGGCGGGGGTACGGCGGGCGCCTCGGCAGACGCCCGCCGCGAGACTTACAGCGCCGGCGGCGTGAGCACGCCGACCGTGGACTCCAGCGCGGCCGCGACCCGGTACATCCGGTCGTCGGCCATCGTCGGCGCCATGATCTGCAGTCCGACCGGCAGCCCTTCGGAGAGGCCGCACGGCACGGAGATCGCCGGCCCGCCGTACAGGTTCGTCGGGATCGTGAACAGGTCGGCCAGGTACATCTGGTACGGGTCGCTGGTGCGCGAACCGAACGGGAACGCCACGAACGGCGTGGTCGGCGAGACCAGCACGTCGACCTGCTCGAACGCGGACGTGAAGTCGCGCGTGATGAGCGTGCGCACCTTCTGCGCCTGGCCGTAGTAGGCGTCGTAGTAGCCGGACGAGAGCGCGTACGTACCCAGGATGATCCGGCGCTTGACCTCGGGGCCGAATCCGGCCTCGCGGGTCAGCGACATGACCTCCTCCAGCGAGTGCTTGCCGTCGTCGCCGGCGCGCAGGCCGAACCGGACGCCGTCGAACCGGGCCAGGTTCGACGAGGCCTCGCTCGGCGCGATCAGGTAGTAGGCGGGCAGCGCGTACTGGAAGTGCGGGCAGGAGATCTCGACGACCTCGGCACCGAGCTTGGTCAGCGCCTCGACCGCGTCGCGGTACGCCGCCATCACGCCGGGCTCCGCGCCCTCGCCGCCGAACTCGGTGACCAGGCCGATCTTCACGCCGGTCAGGTCGCCGGTGGCGCCGAGCCGCGCGGCCGCGACCACGTCCGGAACCTGCTGCGGGATCGAGGTCGAGTCGCGCGGGTCGTGGCCGGCGATCACCGAGTGCAGCAGGGCCGCGTCGTGCACGGTGCGCGCACACGGGCCCGGCGTGTCCAGCGAGGACGAGAACGCGATCAGGCCGTACCGGGACGTACCCCCATAGGTCGGTTTTGCACCGACGGTGCCGGTCACCGCGCCGGGCTGCCGGATCGAGCCGCCGGTGTCCGTACCGATGGCCAGGGGTGCCTCGTATGCGGCGATGGCCGCGGCGCTGCCGCCGCCGGAACCGCCGGGGATGCGGCCCAGGTCCCACGGGTTGTTCGTCGGGCCGTAGGCCGAGTACTCCGTGGACGAGCCCATCGCGAACTCGTCCATGTTGGTCTTGCCGAGCATCACGGTGCCGGCGGCGCGCAGCCGCTCGACGATCGTGGCATCGTACGGCGGGCGCCACCCCTCCAGGATCTTGGAGGCGGCGGTGGTCGGGACGCCCTTCGTGGTGAGGATGTCCTTGACCGCGACCGGGACGCCGGCCAGCGGGCCGAGCTCCTCGCCCGCGGCCCGCTTCGCGTCCACGTCACGGGCGGCGGCGAGCGCGCCCTCCGTGTCGACGTGCAGGAACGCGTGCACGCGCTCGTCGACGGCGGCGATCCGGTCCAGGTGCGCCTGGGCCACCTCGACCGCGGAGACGTCGCCGGACGCGATGGTGGCGGCCAGCTCGGCCGCGGTCAGCCGGGTGAGATCCGACATCGGCTCAGGCCTCCTCATCCAGGATCCGCGGGACGCGGAAGCGCCCGTCCTCGGCGTCGGGGGCGCCGGAGAGCGCGGCGTCCTGCGACAGCCCGGGCACGACGACGTCGTCCCGGAACACGTTGGTCAGCGGCACCGAGTGCGAGGTCGGCGGGATGTCCGTCGCGGCGACCTCGCCGATCCGGGCGACCGACTGCAGGATCACGTCGAGCTGGCCGGCGAAGGTGTCCAGCTCCTGCTCCGTCACGGCTAGCCGCGACAGGCGCGCCAGGTGCGCGACCTCCTCGCGGGAGATGGCGGCCATGGGATGCCCCCTTGGTAGTTCGCTCTTCGGGTGACCTGTGACCGGCGTCGCGCCGGGAAGCCGGGCGGGCCGGGTCGGGCGGGCCGGGCTTGCGCGCAGCGTCGCACGGGTCGGTGACCTGAGCGAGTCTATTTGTCACCCTCGGCACCGGCCCGGGCGACTCCCCGGATGGCTCGGCCGGAGCTCGCGGAATTGCCGGGCTGCGCGTCGCCGAGCCCTTCCAGCACGCTCTCCGCCCTGCTCTCGGGCACGCCGTCGGACGGGTGCCCGCGCCGGTTGGTGGCGCGCCGGCCGGTGCGCCGCGGATGCGGGCCGGGTTCGGCGGGGCGGTCGTCCGCCGGGCCGTCCTGGGCCGGGCGGCTCTCCGGCACCGGGCGGTTGTCGGCGTGGTTCTCGGGCACCGGGCGGTTCTCGGTGCGGGTGTTGTCCTGGAGCACCGGGGGGCGGTAGCGGGACAGCCAGACACCGAACTCCTCGGCCGGCATCGGGCGGCCGTAGAACCAGCCCTGCGCGACGTGGCAGCCGGCCGCGTGCAGCATCCGCCAGGTCCGCTCGTCCTCAACACCCTCGGCGACCACACGCAGGCCGAGCGCGCCGGCCAGCTCGATCATGGAGCGGACGATCGCGGCGTCGTCACCGTCCTCGGCCATGCCGAGCACGAACGAGCGGTCGATCTTCACCTCGGACAACGGCAGCCGCCGCAGGTGCTGCATGGACGAGTAACCGGTGCCGAAGTCGTCGAGCGCGATCGCGATCCCGAGCCGGGAGAGCCGGGACAGCGTGACGAGGACCCGGCGCGGGTCGGCCATCAGTGCGCTCTCGGTGATCTCCAGCTGAAGGCGGTCGGCGGGCAGCCCGTACCGCTGGAGGCGGTCCTCGATCTGGTCGACGACGTCACCGGTGTGCAGGTCCCGAACGCTGACGTTCAGCGCGGCCCGCATCGGCAGGCCCGCGTCCCGCCACGCCGCGAGCTGCTCGATGACGTCGTCGATGACCCGACGGGTGAGCAGCCGCATCACGGCGGTGTGCTCGGCCGCCTTGATCAGCTCCTCCGGGTGGACCATGCCGCGGTCCGGGTGCCGCCAGCGCAGCAACGCCTCGACGCCGACCACCTCTCCGGTGTCGATCGCGACCTGCGGCTGGTAGTACATGCGGATCTCGCCCGCACCGGGCAGTTGCGGCGTGCCGGCGCCATCGCGCTCGCCGGCGTCCTTGCGCATCCCGCCGGTCACCTCGAGCGCGGTACGTAGGTCGCCGAGCAGGCTGAGCCGTTCCGGCGAGTTGTGGTCGGCCTCCGGGGCGTAGACCGCGACCGCGTCGCCGCGGTGCTTCGCCTCGTACATGGCGACGTCCGCGTGCCGCATCAGCGTCTCGAAGTCGGTGCCGTGCTCGGGGTAGACCGCGACACCGATCGAGCCTCCGATGTCGAGCGGCAGCCCGTCGAGCAGGACCGGCTCGTCCAGCGCCTCGGCGATCTCGGCCGCGAGCCGCCGCGCGGCCGCGGTGCCCTCCAGCCGCGGCGCGAGCACCGCGAACTCGTCGCCGCCGAGGCGCGCGAGCGTGGCCGGCGGCCGGACCACGGTGGCGATCCGCTTGGCGACCTCGGTGAGCAGCCGGTCGCCGACCGCGTGGCCGAGCGCGTCGTTGACCCGCTTGAATCGGTCGAGGTCCAGCAGGAGCAGCGCCATGTGCCCGTCCGCGTCGCCGCGGGTGGCGCGCTCCACGTGCGCGGCGATCTGGTCCGCGACCTCGGTGAGCAGCGCCTTGCGGTTGCCGAGGCCGGTGAGCGGGTCGAGCCGGGAGATCTTCTCGTGCGCCGTGGTGAGCCGCGCCATCCGGTAGACCGCGTAGAGCGGGACCAGGATGAGCGGGATCAGCGCGGCGCTGAGGTGCGCCGCGACGACCAGCAGCGGGCTCAGGAAGAGCAGTGAGCCCGCGGACAGCAGCTCGAAGCCGAGGCCGCTGACGAACATCGCCGGCCACCGCCCGCCGAAGCGCAGCCAGACCGCGACCGTGACGGTCCCGTAGGTGACCGCGAACCACGCCGCCGAGGCCGCGACGACCGCGAGCACGTCCGTCCACGACGGATTGCCGCCGGCCCGGAACGCCAGCTCCGGTCCGGCCGCGAGCACCGCGGCGGCCGCGCCCAGCGCGAGCACGTGCTGGGCGGTGTTGAAGCCGGTGCGCCAGATGCTGCTGCGCATCCGTGCGCCGCACACCGCGACTGCGACGACCTGCACGACGATCGCCGGGCCGAGTCCCCAGCCCAGCATGATCGCGAACGTGAGGCAGACCGAGGCGAGGATGGCCGCGCCGAGCCTGCGCCGGCCGGCGGGCGTGAACGGTCGCGCGTCGATCAGCACGGCGAGGCCTGCCATCACCCAGAACGCGAGCGGCAGCTCGTCCACCTGTCCGGGGAGCGCGAGCAGCGACATCACCGACGCGGCGGCGGCGCTCAGGATCACGGCCCACACGAAGCTCAGGAACGGCACCGCGCGTTCTGCTGGCACCATGTTCCGCGGCGATGCGGGCTCCACGAGACCTCCCCGTGTTGTAGGCCTCAGTCGACCCGTAGGCCTGCGTCGACGGCATTCACGATAGGTCGACGGACCCAGCGAGGCATGAAACGGGCGTAGCCGTGACTAACTTGATATACGTCACATGCAACCGCAATCACCTTGCGCTTTTCTGCAATGACTCTCCGTTGCAGACGCAACCATCCGGCCAGCGGATCATCCTTACTCGACGGACTCCTCCTCCCGGTTCACCGCCACCGCGCCTGCCGCTTCCGGGCCCTCGCCGAGCAGTACCTCGAAGCCGGCCTCGTCCAGAATCGGCACCTTCAGGTCGCTCGCCTTGTCCGCCTTGCTGCCGGGGTTCTCCCCCACCACGACGAAGTGGGTCTTCTTCGACACCGACCCGCTCACCTTGCCGCCGCGCGACTCGATCGCCTCCTTGGCGGTGTCCCGGGAGAAGCCGGCCAGCGTGCCGGTGACCACGATCGTGAGCGACTCCAACGGCCGCGGCGTGTCCAGGTCGCGCTCCTCGGAGAGGACCACGCCGGAGGACCGCCACTTGTCGACGATCTCCCGGTGCCAGTCGACCTGGAACCACTCGACCACGCTCTCCGCGATGGTCTTGCCGACTCCGTCGACCGCGACGAGCTCATCCACGCTCGCGACGGCGATGGCGTCGATGGACCCGAACGACCGCGCGAGATCCTTCGCCGCGCTCGGCCCGACGTGCCGGATCGAGAGCGCGACCAGCAGCCGCCACAGCTGCCGCCGCTTCGCCTCGGCCAGGTTCTCCAGCAGCTTCTGCGCGTTGCCGCCGAGCGCGCCGTCCTTGTTCACGAAGAACGGTGACGTCAGCAGCCGGTCCGCGTCGACCGCGAAAAGGTCCCCCTCGTCGAGGATCACGCCGTCCTCGATCAGCGCGGCCGCGGACTTGCTGCCGAGCGCCTCGATGTCCAGCACGTCCCGGCTGGCCAGGTACTCCAGCCGCCCGCGCCGCTGCGCGGTGCAGTACCGGGTGTTCGGGCACCGGATGTCGATGTCCGACTCCTTCGCCGGCGCCAGCTCCGCGTCGCACGACGGGCAACGCGCGGGCATCACGAACGCCCGCGCGTCCGCCGGCCGCTTCTCCAGGACCGGGCCGAGCACCTCGGGAATCACGTCGCCGGCCTTGCGCAGCACCACCGTGTCGCCGATCAGCACGCCCTTGTGCTCGACCTCGCGCGCGTTGTGCAGCGTCGCCAGCGCCACGGTCGAGCCCGCTACCAGCACCGGCTCCATCACCGCGAACGGCGTGACCCGGCCGGTGCGGCCCACGTTGACCTGGATGTCGAGCAGGACCGTGGTGACCTCCTCCGGCGGGTACTTGAACGCGATCGCCCACCGCGGCGCTCGGCTGGTCGAGCCGAGCCGCCCCTGGATGGCGACCGCGTCCGCCTTGACCACCACGCCGTCGATCTCGTGCTCGACCGAGTGCCGGTTCTTCGCGTACTCGTCGATGAATGCGTCTATCTCCGCGGCCGAATCGACGAGACGCCACCGGTCGCTGGTCGGCAGCCCCCAGGATTTCAGCGCCGCGTACGCCTCGGACTGGCTGACCGGCTGGAAGCCGGCACGCGCACCGATCCCGTGCACGACCATCCGCAGCGGCCGGGACGCCGTGATCCGCGGGTCCTTCTGCCGCAGGCTGCCCGCCGCCGCGTTGCGCGGATTGGCGAACGGGGCCTTCCCCTGCTCGACCAGGCTCGCGTTGAGCCCCGCGAACGCCTCGACCGGGAAGTAGATCTCCCCGCGCACCTCCATCAGGTCCGGCACGTCGTCGCCGGGGAGACGCTCCGGGATTTCGCGAATGGTGCGCACATTGGCCGTGACGTCCTCGCCGGTATATCCGTCGCCGCGGGTCGCCGCCCGAGCCAGCCGGCCGTTCTCATAGGTCAGATTGATGGCGAGACCGTCCACCTTCAGCTCACAGATGAACCGCACCGGACCGGCCGCGTCCCGCACGACCCGTTCAACCCAGTTTGCGAGCTGCTCCTTACTGAACACGTTGTCGAGCGACATCATCCGCTCCGCATGCAGCACCGGAGTGAACAGCGTCGAGAACGTGCCGCCGACTCGCTGTGTGGGCGAGTCAGGCGTCCTGAGCGCGGGAAACTCTCGTTCGATCGCCTCCAGCTCGCGCAACAGCGTGTCGAACTCGGCGTCCGGGATGGTCGGCGCGTCCAGCACGTAGTACCGATACTGATGGTCCGTCAGCTCGGCGCTCAGCTCCGCGTGCCGCCGGCTCGCCTCGGCCGTGGGCGGCGGACCCGCGGCCGCGACCTGCTCGGCCGTGACCTCAGCATTCGCATCGACCTCCGACGCGCCGCCGTCGCCTCGCACCTCGTCCACCGCCATCGCCCCGTCCCCCGCCCGCCTCATCTCGCCCGCTCCGGCACCTTGGCCGTCTCCAGCACGGTAACGACCGGGACCGACGTTTTCGACCTTCGACAGCCGAAAACCGCTACAAACCGATCGATCAACTTTATTGCGATCATTCACACGCCAGTACGAGAATTCGTCCCCATGACCGACACCCACGCCATCCCCGGGCAGATCGATCCGACGTCCCTGCTCGACGCACTCCGCGATCTCCGTGCGGCGGCCGTGACCTGCGCGAACACGCCCAACTGGGCAGCGCCGGCCGACGAGGTGCTCGCCGCGATCGCCGAGGCCCACGCCGCTCAGCAGGCGGTGACCGCGATCCTGCTCCATCTTATCCAGCAGGCCGACATCCGTTGCCTATCCAAGATCAAAAGACGCGCGGGTACGAGTACGTGGCTGGCCGAGGAACTCCACATCACGGTCCCCGCGGCACGGCGCCTGGCGAAGCGTGCCCGGCAGGTCTGCGCCCGCCCACGGCTCGCCGCGGCACTGCGAAACGGTGAGGTCAACGCCGAGCAGGCCGGCGCCATCGCGCACACCGTGCACGACCTTCCGGACACGATCGACCCGGCCCGGGCTGACGCCGCCGAGAGCATACTCATCGCGGAGGCCGATCGGCTCGACTCGTGGCAGCTGTCTCGATCCGGCGACCGCGTCCTCGACCTCCTGGACCCGGCCGGCATCCCCGCCCGCGAATCCGCCCGGGCCGACCGCGAGGCCACCAGGTCCGAGGCGCTCGCCCACCGCCGCCTGTCCGTCACCCCCGCGCCCCACGGCGACGGGGTGCGCCTGACCGGCCTCCTGGACACCCGATCCGCCGCAGTCGTCGAAGCCGCACTCACCCGGCACGGCGCCCCACCCACCCCCACCGACCCGTCCTCGGCCACCCCTGATGCCCGCACGGCATCCCAACGCCGCGCCGACGCGCTCGTCGAGGTCTGCCGCCTGTCCCTCGGCAAGGGCCCGAGTCCCGCCCCGGACCGCCGCCCCGACCCTGCCCCTGCTCCATCACCGCCGGGCATGGTCATCCCGCTGAACAGCCCGCACGCCCACCCCACCAGTCGCAGCGCCCGCAAGCGCGCGAAGACCCAGCCACGCGCCTCCGGCAAGAACAACCGCTCTCGCCAGCCCGTGCGGCACTGAGGCTCACCGACCCGACCTCATCACCACCCCAAACCCATCCACCGGTACGCGGTGGTCGCCACTCCACCAAGGAGGACACAGCAGGCACGAGGTCGCTCGTCAGAATCGCCCGGCCACACGCACGCACCAAGCGCCACCTCTCGGCATCGACTAAGACCAGGCAGCAGCCACAGTCAGCGGACGATCCGGCCGCACCGGGGCCGAGGCCATCCGCCCGGCAGTCCGGTGCCGCGAGGCCACTTCACTAGTCGCCAGGGCGACACATAAGCCACCTAGACGACACGCCGCCCCCTACGTGCCACCCCAGCCGCACGGGGAGCCCCGGCGTCTCGCCGCTCGGAGGAGTCGACGCCGGGGCTCAGGTCTCTCCTTAGTTGCGAGCCAGGAGAGACGCTCTTAAGCCTAGGCCACTTAATCGACTATGTCGACTAGTTGCTCGAGTCTCTTTGTGTCGACATTGGCCGGTCACCCTCGCGAGCGCGTGAGCGGGCGACAGGCCGGCCAGCAGCGCAGGCGAGTGCCATCACCACTGCGTTCCTGCGGTACGAGAGAGGATCTGGACACGCCAGCCGCCGCGGATGAAGGAACTGGCCGACCGAACCCGGCGTCGTCCAGAGCCCCCACACGGGCAGCCGGCAAAGCCAGCGGACCAGCAACAGGGGCAAGCGACAACGGAGGCGGCCAGCAACATGGGGAGTGACGCCACGCGGGCAAGCAGCGAGCAGCCGGCGGCAAGCAGTAGCGCCAGGCAGTAAGCGGCGAGCAGGTAGCGGCAACAGAAAGCCGCGACCCCGAGCCGCAAGCAGCGGGCTGCCGCCCGCGAGCCGCCAAGCGGCGAGCTGTAGCCCACGAACCCGCAAGCGGCGAGTTGCCCTGTCGCAATTCGGTGCGAGTAGTGGCGCTTAGGAACCAACTGGACGCAACCCAGACAGGCCATCTTGAGCAGGGATCGAACGACATCAAGAGTTTGCTCGCATAACAGCATGTCAGGGCCGCTTAATCGACTACATCGACTATGTCAACTACGTCGACTTGATTGACCAGAATTTGAATTCGGTGATCTACTTGGCATTGCGAGCCAGGAGATTGGACGAATTCATGGGCACGTCGAAGAAGGATCGGGTGTACGCCACCATCAAGGCGCAGATTCTCAGCGGAGATCTGCCGGCTGGGCACAAGATGCCGCCCATCCGGCTGCTGCTGGAGGAGTACAGCGTCTCGTACGGCACGCTCAATCTTGTGATCAACATGCTGAAGCTCGAGAAGCTGATCGTGGGCTATCAGGGCGACGCCATGTACGTGCGACACAAGCCGGGCGAACCACCGGAGGACTGAATCGACCTGTTGCGAGCCGGCCGTCCGGCCGGGTGATCATCCGTTGGGATGGCCGCCCGGCCGGTGGTGTCGTGCCTGCGGCTGCGGTGGCCTCCTCGGGGTTAGCGTCGCGGGAGGGAGCACCGGCGCAGCAGGCCAGGTGCCACGAATCGAGGCGGGTGCGACGAACAGTGACCGACCAGAACGCCACCAAGGTGCTTCTCGACGAGTCGGAGATGCCGCGCCGTTGGTACAACGTCGTCGCCGATCTGCCGTCCGCGCCGCCACCGGTGCTGCACCCGGGCACGCTGGTGCCGATCGGCCCGGAGGATCTCGCGCCGCTGTTCCCGATGTCGTTGATCGAGCAAGAGGTGACGGCGGAGCGGTACGTCGACATTCCCGAGGAGGTGCTCGACGTCTACCGGCTGTGGCGGCCGTCCCCGCTCTACCGGGCGCACCGGCTGGAGAAGGCGCTCGGCACGCCGGCGAAGATCTATTACAAGTACGAAGGGGTCTCGCCGGCCGGTTCGCACAAGCCCAACACCGCGGACAGGCAGCCGGCGGGCCCGGCCGGGCCGGATCACAGACTCTCGGGCGGCACCGACGCGTACGCGGATCTCAGGAGCGTGATCGCCGCATCGTCCGGCGCGAACGCCGCCTCGTCGATCGCGGCGATCGGCCGGACCGGACTGATCGAGTTGCTCGAGAAGGCGAACGGGAACCGGGACACCTCCGCCGCCGGGACCGGCCGCACCTCCCACGGCACGCCCAGCCGGTCGAGGCCGTCCTTGAGCAGCCGCATCGACACGCCGCGCAGCATCCCGGCATCCGGCCAGATCACCCGGGCGCCGTCGGAGAAGCCGGCGTTCCACACCGTACCCTCGCTGATCATGCCGTTTCGGTCGACGAAGAGCGCGTCGTCGAAGCCCAGGGCCTGCGCCCGGCGCCAGTGCCAGGTCAGGCCGAACGTCGCCACGTGCTTCACCTCGGGCAGGTCCCGCTCGTACGCGACCGTGCACACCCGCAGCGGCGACGTCTGCGCCGGGAGCGGCGGGTCCGCGGTGACCAGCACGTGCAGTTCGCCGGGCGCGACCGGGCCGGGCCGGCGGCCTTCGCCGGAGAAGACCGTCACCCGCACCGAGGCATCCGGCGTCCCGGCGAGCGCGTGGCGCACCAGGCCGCGCACCCGTGCGCCGTCCAGGCCGCGCCCGAACAGCGCGTGGGACTGCCGGTCCAGCCGCTCCAGATGATGTGCCAGACCGTGCACCGCTCCCCCGCGCACCTGCAGGGACGTGAAGTGCCCGTAGCCGGCCAGCGCGAGCGACCGCAGCTGCTCCGCCGTCGCCTCGGCACCGTCGATCTCCGCCACCGTCACCGCGTACCTCCGTGTGAGCGTCCGAAGCGGACCGAACGGAACGGTCAGCTCTGCGAATCCTCGTGCAACCGCCGTCCGGCGTCCCGGCACGCGGCCAGCACGGATCGCGCGAACGCCGGGGTCGCGCCGGCCAGCCCGCACGCCGGCGTCACCACCACCTGCGCAGGCAGCTGCGCCGCCGGGAATCCCAGTTCCCGCCAGACCTTCCGCACCCGGTCCGCGATCGCGGCGGACGAGACCGCAGCCGAGCCGGACGACGGCAGCGTGGGCGCGGCACCGGCCAGCAGACCCAGGCCCGCGTCGAGCGCCTCGCCGAGCGGGTCGAGCTGCTCGACCAGCGACAGGTCCAGCGCGACACCGGCGGCACCGGACGAGCGGATCACGTCGAGCGGCACGTCCGGCGCGCAGCAGTGCACCACGACCGGCACTCCGGCCGCGTCCACGACCTGCCGGAGCAGCTCGGCGGCGAGCGTCGACTCGACCGACCGGTACGTGCCGAGCCCGCTCTCGGTGGGCACCCGGCCGGCCAGCGCGGCCGGCATCGACGGTTCGTCCAGTTGCAGCACGACCGTGGCGCCGGGCAGGCGGGCCGAGACGTCCCGGACGTGCGCGGCCACGCCCTCCGCGAGCGACGCGGTCAGGTCGCGGACCGCACCGTGATCGCGCAGCAGCCGGCCGCCGATCGGCAGCTCGATGCTCGCGGCGAGCGTCCACGGCCCGGCCGCCTGCACCTTGACCGGCCCGGTGAACTCCGCCGCCTGCTCCGTCAGCTGGTCGACGTCGCGTTCCAGGAGGTCACGTGTGCGCCGCAGGTCCTTGCCGGGCCGGGACGCGACGCGCCAGCGCCCCGCGTACAGCTCGACCGGCAGCTCGATCAGGAATCCGGCGCCGCGCCCGATGAGGTCCGCCCCTGGTCCGCGAGCGGGCAGTTCGGGCAGATGCGGAAAGTCGGGAAGTTCCCCCAGGATCACCCGCTGGGCCTCGGCGACGTCGTTCCCCGGCAGCGACCCGATTCCGGTCGCCGCCCCCACCGGCCACGGCCACACCGCTGCGTCACTCATGCCGCCGACTCTACTGAGCCCGATCCCGCACCCCACGCGCAGCGCGACAAAAGCCCAATCCCATCAGCGGGTACGCCGAGCCGCGCTCCACCAGCCTCACCTGTCCGTCCTGCGCACCCGCTGATCATCGTGCTCGGGCACAACTCGTGCGGCGCGGTCCAGGCCGCGCGGGAGGCCGACGCAACCGGCACGCACCCGACCGGGCACTTGACCTGGATATGCCGATACGCGGGCGTGCGTCGCCACGACACGGAGCAAGCGGGCACGAGCCGCCACCACACGGGGGAAAGCACGCACGAGCCGTCACCGCGCCACCCCGTCGCGAGCGTGAACCGGGAGCCGCGGGAGCGCGGAGAACACGAAGCCCGGGCGCGTGAGAGCGCACTCCACGCATCGTCCATCCGCGCACCGAGGCCCGGTCGCCCTGGAGCGGCGCGCCTCAGGTGTGCGTGATCGTCCCCGATCCCAGCACGACGTCCCCGTCCGGGTCCGGCCGGTACACGACCAGCGCCTGGCCCGCCGCCACCCCGCGTGCCGGCGCGGAGAGTTCCGCCACCAGCCCGCCGTCCGCGACGGACACCCGCGCCGGGTACGTCTCGCCGTGCGCCCGCAGCTGCACCACGCACTCCAGCGTGTCCGCCGGCGCATCGGGCAGGCCCGTCCACACCGGGCGGCCCGCGTACACGGTGGACACCGCCAGCGCGGCGGCCGGGCCGACCGTCACCGTGTTCGTCTTCGGGGTGATGGACAGCACGTAGCGCGGCCGGCCGTCCGCGGCCGGGACCGTCAGCCCCAGGCCCTTGCGCTGCCCGACCGTGTAGGCGTAGGCCCCGCCGTGCGCGCCCACCACCTCGCCGGTCGTCGAGTCCACGATGTCGCCGGGCGCGGAGCCGAGCTTGGACTCCAGGAAGCCGCGCGTGTCGCCGTCCGCGATGAAGCAGATGTCGTGCGAGTCCGGCTTCTCCGCGACGCCCAGGCCGCGCTCGGCCGCCTCGCGGCGCACGTCCGCCTTCGTCGAGTCGCCGAGCGGGAAGAGCGACCGGTCCAGCTGCGCCCGGTTCAGGACGGCCAGCACGTACGACTGGTCCTTCGGCAGGTCGACGCTGCGCCGGAGCAGGCCGTCGGCGCCGAGGCGGGCGTGGTGGCCGGTGACGACCGCGTCGAAGCCGAGCGCGATCGCGCGGTCCAGCACGGCGGCGAACTTGATCTTCTCGTTGCAGCGCAGGCAGGGGTTGGGCGTGCGGCCGGCCGCGTACTCCGCGACGAAGTCGTCGACCACGTCCGCGTGGAAGCGCTCGGCCATGTCCCACACGTAGAACGGGATGCCGAGCACGTCGGCGGCGCGGCGCGCGTCCCGGGAGTCCTCGATCGTGCAGCAGCCGCGCGCGCCGGTCCGGAACGTCTGCGGGTTGCGGGAGAGCGCCAGGTGCACGCCGGTCACGTCGTGACCGGCTTCGACGGCGCGCGCCGCCGCCACCGCCGAGTCGACACCACCGGACATCGCCGCGAGAACACGCACGTGAAACACCCTCCCCGGATAAACCTCAGATCAACGGTACGCCGCGCGGGAAACGGTTTGCCCGCCCGGGAACGGTTCGCCCGCCCGGCACCGGACGGAGCGTCAGCTCAGCACGGACTTGATGACGCCGGCCCGGCGCGCGCGTTCGACCGCGGCGGGGAGCGCGGCGAGCAGCGCGTCCACGTCGGCGGGGGTCGAGGTGTGGCCGAGCGTGAACCGCAGCGACGAGCGGGCACGGTCGTCGTCCGCGCCCATCGCGACCAGCACGTGTGACGGCTGCGCGACGCCGGCCGAGCAGGCCGAGCCGGTGGAGCAGTCGATGCCCTGGGCGTCCAGCAGGAGCAGCAGCGCGTCGCCCTCGCAGCCGGGGAACGAGAAGTGCGCGTTCCCGGGCAGCCGGTCCTCGGCCGCGCCGTTCAGGATCGCGTCCGGCACCAGCTCGAGCACGCCGGCGACGAGCCGGTCGCGGAGCCCGCCGACGCGCGCGGCGTACTCCTGCTGGTTCTTGACCGCGGTCTCGACCGCGACCGCGAACGCGACGATGCCGGCCGCGTCGAGCGTGCCGGAGCGGACGTCGCGTTCCTGGCCGCCGCCGTGCAGCAGCGGTGTGACGGACACGTCCCGGCCGAGCAGCAGCGCGCCGACGCCGACCGGGCCGCCGAGTTTGTGGCCGGTGACGGTGAGCGCGGACGCGCCGCTCGCGCCGAAGTCGACCGGGACCTGGCCGACGGCCTGCACCGCGTCGGTGTGGAACGGGATGCCGCGCGCGGCCGCGAGCGCGGCCAGCTCCGCTATCGGCTGCACGGTGCCGACCTCGTTGTTCGCCCACATGACGGTGATCATCGCGATCGCGTCGCCGAACGCGTCGAGTTCGGCCTCGAGCGTCGCGGGCCGGATCCGGCCGATCGTGTCCGCGTCGAGCCAGCCCGCGCTCGCGCCCTCGTGCGCGACCAGCCAGTCGACCGAGTCCATGATCGCGTGGTGCTCGACGCCGCTGGCGACCACGCGGGTGCGGGCCGCGTCGACCGCGCGCCGCGCCCAGAACATGCCCTTGACCGCGAGGTTGTCGCTCTCGGTCCCGCCGCTCGTGAAGATGACCTCGGAGGGCCGGGCGCCGAGCGCGGCACCGATGCGTTCCCGGGACTCCTCGACGCGCTGACGTGCGTGGCGGCCGGCGGCGTGCAACGACGAAGCGTTGCCGACCTCGCGGGCCGTGGCGACGTATGCCTCGAGCGCCTCGCTGAGCATCGGCGTGGTCGCGGCGTGATCCAGGTAGGCCATCGTCCCTCAGCCTACCGGTCCTTACCGCTCACTCCATCGGCCCCGACCACAGTCTGAGCGCGGCCGCTCAAACCCCATCAAAACCCCAAATCCGCCACGGTACGGATGGGGAGTTCGCGGCTTCGCAGGATGGGCCCGGCCGGGAACTGGACATACGTAAGGGCCGGGCACACCACGAGACGTGCACCCGGCCCCTGCGGTCGGATCTACCTGCGCTTGCGGATCTCGTCCGCGGCCTGCGGAACCACCTTGTTCAGGTCACCCACCACGCCGTAGTCGGCCAGCTCGAAGATCGGCGCCTCGGTGTCCTTGTTCACCGCGACGATCGTCTTCGACGTCTGCATACCGGCCCGGTGCTGGATCGCGCCGGAGATGCCGAGCGCGATGTAGAGCTGCGGCGACACGGTCTTGCCCGTCTGCCCGACCTGGAACTGGTGCGGGTAGAAGCCGGAGTCGACCGCCGCGCGGGACGCGCCGACCGCGCCGCCGAGCAGGTCGGCCAGCTCCTCGACCAGCTTGAAGCCGTCCGCGCCGCCCACACCGCGGCCGCCGGAGACGACCACGGACGCCTCGGAGAGCTCCGGGCGCGCGCCCTTCTGCTCCGCGACGCGCTCGACGACCTTGGCCAGCTTGTCCGTCTCGGTCGCGGTGACCGGGATCGGCTCGACCGACGGGGTCGCCGGGGCCGGCGCCGGGGTCAGCGAGTTCGGCCGGAGCGCCACGATCGGCAGGCCGCGGGTGACCTTGGACTTGACGATGGTGGCGCCGGCGAACGCGACCTGGGTGGCCGTGCCGTCCGCGTCCAGGCCAACCGCGTCGGTGAGCACGCCGTTGTCCAGCTTGATCGCCAGCCGGGCCGCGATCTCCTTGCCCTCCTGGCTGGAGGCGAGCAGCACGGCCGCCGGGGAGACGCGCTTGACCAGCTCGGCCACCACGGTCGCCTTCGGCGCGACCAGGTAGCCGTCGATCTCCTCGCTCTCCGCGGCGTAGATCTTCTCCGCGCCGTACTCCGCGAGCTTGGGGGTGAGCGCCTCCGCGGCGCCGGGGCCGCCGAGCACGACCGCGGACGGCGTGCCGATCTCCCGCGCGAGCGTGAGCAGCTCCAGGGTGACCTTCTTCACGCCGGAGGCGGATGCCTCGACGACGACGAGAACCTCTGCCATGTCTCGGTACCCCCTTCTCAGACGAACTTCTCGGTGGCGAGGAACTCGACCAGCTTCACGCCGGCCTCGCCTTCGTCGACGACCTTCTGACCGGCGGAGCGCGGCGGGCGCTGCGCGTGCTCGACGACCGCGCTGGTGGCGCCCGCGAAGCCGACCTCGGACGCGTCGAGCGCCAGGTCGGCCAGGGACAGCGTCTCCACCGGCTTCTTCTTCGCGGCCATGATGCCCTTGAAGGACGGGTAGCGCGGCTCGTTGATCGTGTCCCACACGGAGACGACGGCCGGCGTCGAGGCGGTGACCACCTCGTACCCCTCGTCGGTCTGCCGTTCGATGGTCAGCGTGTTCCCGTCGACCGTGAGCTTGCGCGCGCCGGTGAGCGCGGCGACGCCGAGCCGCTCCGCGAGCATGTGCGGGAGCACCTGGACGCGGCCGTCGGTGGACTCCGAGCCGCAGAGCACGACGTCCGCGTTCAGCCGGCCGAGCGCGGTCGCGATCACCTTGGAGGTGGCGACGGCGCAGGAGCCGTGCAGCGCGTCGTCGACGATGTGCACGGCCTTGGCCGGGCCCATCGAGAGCGCCTTGCGGATCGACTCGGTGGCGCCGGACGGGCCCATGGTCAGCACCGTGACCTCGCCGCCGTGCGCTTCCGTGAGGCGGAGTGCCTCCTCGATCGCGTACTCGTCCATCTCGTTGATGACGTTGCTCGCCGCACCGCGGTCAACGGTGTTGTCGTCGGCACGCAGAGACCGTTCGGCACCGGAGTCCGGTACCTGCTTGACCAGTACCACAATGTTCATCGCGCTTCGACGACCCTCCTGTTAAACGGTTCTCGCCCGACGTAACGAATTCTCGTCCGGAAGCGGAGCCCGGGGTGAGCCGGGGGCTGTTTCAGGCTTGCCCGGCTGCCTCTCCAGGGTCAACCACAATGCGTGTGGACTTGACCACGACCCATGTTACTTACTAGTAGGTTGTCGGATACGGGCACGGAGAGTGACACACCTCACCCCCGCGCACCCGGAACCCGCTACAGTCGAGCCAGCGGGAGGAGTCGTGATATGTCAGTGCAAATCGCCCCGATGAGGCCGGTCGCGGCACCGGACTCGTGGTTCGTCGGCAGCCTGGTCTCGTTCGGCCATCACCGGCGGAAACGGCCTGACGATCATCGCTGCGTCTGCGGACGGCTCCGCGACGAGTGCGTCCGCGTCGCCGTCCGCGCGCTCTGGAGCGCCTAGAGCCTTCGGAGCCGGAACCCTCTAGGGCCGGAAGATGTACGGCGTGGTGGTGGTCAGTGCCGTGAAGCCGAGCCGCTCCAGGATCGGCCGGCTCTCGTCCGACGCGTCCACCTGCAGCAGCGTGAACCCGCGCTGGTCCGCGAGCCGCGCCCGGTAGGCCACCAGCGCCTTGTAGATCCCGCGCCGCCGGAACTCCGGGTGCGTGCCGCCGCCCCACAGCGTGCCGAACGCGGTGCCCGCGATGTACCGGATCCAGGCCGCGCAGACCAGCGTGCGCGCCTCGTCGTCCGTCTCCGCCACCACGATCGTGACCGACTGCGGGTCCGCCGCGATCTCCCGCTCCATCGCGTCCGCCCACCACTCCCGGGACGTGCCCGGGTAGATGAGCTCGCCGAGCCGGGCGATCCGGTCCAGGTCCTCGCGGGAGGTGACCTCGCGCAGGCGCACCCCCTCGGGCACCACCGGCACCGCGGCCGCGAGCGGCGCGACCGCACCGGCCACCACGGTCTCCCGCTCCTCGGGCGCGAACCCGGCCGCGGCGAGCCGGTCGGGCAGGTCGCGCGGAAGGTCGTGGCCGTGCAGCTTCCACTCCACGCTCTCGCCCAGCTCGGCGAAGAGGGCGGTCTGCCGGGCGATCAGCGCGTCCAGCTCCGCTCCGTCCAGGCCGCCGAGATCGGTGTACGTGATGAAGCCGCCCTCGTCGAGCCCGCGCAGCCGGACCAGCGGGCCGTCCCGCTCGACCGTCGCGCCGCCCGGCAGCGGGTCCGGCATGTGCGCCCGCAGCTGGGCGTCGTACGTGGCGAGCAGGGCCGCGGCGTCAAGATCAGATGTGGTCACGCCGTTCAGCCCATCACAGCCCGGGTGTTCACGCGAGGCGGTTAGGGTCGGTGGCGTGCGCGCGCTGCTCAAGAGCTGGTTCGATCCCCGGGACGTCCAGCGGGTCGGCTCCACCCCGGACTACCGCTTCTCGCTGGCGAACGAGCGCACCTTCCTGGCCTGGGTCCGCACCGGGCTGGCGCTGGTGGCGGGCGGGCTGGCCGCGTTCCAGTTCCTGCCCCGGACGCCGATGACCCATCTGCGCGAGACGATCGCGGTGGTGCTGCTCCTGCTCGGCGGCGCGGTCGCGTTCCACTCGGTGCGCCACTGGACGCGGACCGAGCGGGCCATGCGCCTGGACGAGGACCTGCCACCCTCGCACTTCCCCGCGCTGCTGGCCGGCGGCGTCGCGCTGGGCTCACTCGTACTCGCCGGGGCTCTGATCTTTCAAGGCTCGCGATGACCCAGCCGGTGCACGGGCCGGGCGTGCCGATCATCCGGACCGGGCTGGCCTGGCGGCGGACCGCGCTCTCGTTCGCCACGGTCACGCTGCTGGCCCTGCGGCTCGCGCTCACCTCGGACGGCGGCGTCCCGGTGGCGGTGGCCTGCGCGCTGGCCGCGCTCGCCGCGTGCACGACCGCGCTGGTCGTGGTGCGGCGCCGGGTGGCGGACCTCCAGCACGGACGAACCTCACTGAACGGCCACACACTGCTACTGTGCGCGATCCTGGCGCTCGGTTACGCCCTGATCGGTGCCGTCCTGATGATCCTCTGATGCCTCCGGCTGCCGATCGGCCGGTTCACGCGGCATCATTGCGAGATGGCCCGACTGTTCGCGCTCATCTTCCTGCTACAGATCGCGATGGCGGTCGTGGCCCTGATCAGCTGCCTCTCCGCGGAGCCGGAGGAGATCCGCCGCCTGCCCCGGTTGCTGTGGGCGGCGGTGATCGTGCTGGTCCCGGTGGCCGGCCCGGTCCTCTGGTTCCTGGCCGGGCGCGCCCGGCCGGACGAGGGATCGGAGGGGGTGCCGCGCCGGCCGGTCGCGCCGGACGACGACCCGGACTTCCTGCGCACGCTCGACTCGGACAAGGCCCGCCGCGACCGGGAGCAGTTCGAGCGGTGGGAGGAGGACCTCCGGCGGCGCGAGGAGAAGCTGCGCCGCGACGAGGATCCGAACCCGGAGCTGCGCAACGAGAAGAACGGCGACGCCTGACCGGAACGAGAACGGCCGGGCGTGCCCCGCGGGGCACGCCCGGCCGCGTCATCTCGTCAGCTCCAGCGGTGCTTCTTGACGAACAGCTTCACGCCCCAGCCGCCGCCGACGCACTTCGAGTCGTCCCAGTGGTCCGAGCGCTCACCCAGCCAGGCGACCCGCTCGCAGGCACGCTTGCTGCGGTAGCTGCCGGCGTACTGCCAGTTCGCCCGCTTGTGGTTCCAGCCGTCGCCCCAGCCGTCGTGCCGGTCACGGTCCCAGCCCCAGCCGTCGTGCCGGTCACGGTCACGGTCACGGTCACGGTCCTGGTGGGCCGCGGCGACGGACTTCGTGGCCTCGAACGACGGCGCGGCCTGTGCGGCACCGGCCGCGGACAGGCTCACCGCACCGCCGGCGGCGAGCGCGACGAGGGTCAAGGCAACAGAACGCTTCACACTTCGCATCTCAGACATCTCCCTTCAGAGTGCCCGCAATGAGGCACTAAGAGAATCATGTCGGACTTTTCGGACCTTACTCACCGAACTTGTCCGATGACCCTCAGTTATGACTGAACGGCTGATGCCCGACGGGACGGTCGGCCAAACCGCATAAAACGGATATATGACGCGAGGCGGGCGCCTGGATGCGCCCGCCTCGCCGGAACGGTCCGTGTCAGGCCATGTCGCGCCGCTGTGTCAGCACGAACGCGGCGACCGCGGTAAGCAGCGTCACCGCGCCGCCGACAAGCGTGCCGTCCACCCAGGTCAGCGTGTACTCGGCGACACAGTCCGGGGTGTCACAGGCCGAGTTCCAGAGCACCAGGCGCCCGTTCGCGAACGCGGCCAGATAACTGCTCAGCATCCACCGGTCCGCCTCGGGCGTCTCCACGACGTTCAGCACGATCCGCAGACCGACCTCCCACAACACCACGTAGGCCGCGACCACGCCGAGCGCGGCCGCGGTGTGCCGGCCGAGCGCCGCGAGCGAGAAGCCGACCACGGTGGCGCCGAGCACCAGCAGGATCGCGCGGACGGCCACCAGCACCAGGTCCGGCCAGAACGCGCCGGACGTGTCGCCGGCGAAGCCGCTGATCGCGCTCACGCCCCAGAACGCGGCGACGTAACCGGCCATCACCACGACCGAGAGCGCGAGTACCGCACCGGCCACGACGGCCAGCTTCGCGCCCAGCACGACCGGTCGCTGCGGCCGCCAGAGCAGCAGGTTCGTCAGGCCGCCGGACGACATCTCGGCGCCGATGAACGAGGCACCGACCAGGAAGCCGAACAGCGACAGGAAAGTGGCGACGAAGTAGAGCAGGCCGCTCATCTCGTGGGCGAACACGAACGTGCCGAAGAGCTGGTCCTCCGGCCGGAAGTCCGCCGGATCCGGTTCCGGGCAGTTCAGGTAGGGCCGCTCCACCCGGCACAGGTCGTAGCTCTCGCGGGCGTACTCGTAGTTCCGGGCCGCCTGCGCGGTGGCCTCGCGCAGCTCCGCGTCGGTCGGCGGGTGCGAGCCGGCCACGGTGCTGACCACCGCGATCAGGCAGGTGCCGATCAGGAGCACCACCATCAGCTGCACGAACCGGCGCGCCACCAGCCGGCGAGCCTCGGCCTGGAGCAGGTGGAGAACGGACGACCGGTTCATCGGGACACCTCCGGGCCGGGCTCGAACGAGAACTCGCCGGCCGGGGGCGGCGGCGCCGGCGGGAGCACGGCGTCGTCCACCTGCCTCATCCCCTCCGGCGCGGGCGCGGTGCCGGTGAGCCGCAGGAAGACGCTCTCCAGGTCCGGCGTCAGCGGCGCCAGCTCGGAGACCCACAGACCCTGGCCGCCGAGCAACTCGGTGAGCCGGGCCGGCTCGGTGACCCGGTGCGCGATCAGGTGGTCCGGTGCGGCCGTCACCGCCACGCCCGCCGCGCCCAGCACCTGCGCGGCGCGGGGCAGGTCGGCCACCCGTACCCGGAAATCGCCGTGGTCGAAGCTGGCCAGCACGCCGGTCACCGGGCCGGCCAGGACACGCCGGCCGCGCGAGATGATCGTGACCGAGTCGCAGATCAGCTGGATCTCGGCCAGGATGTGGCTGGAGATCAGCACGGTGACGCCGTGCGCGGCGAGCGCACGGACCAGGTCACGCATCTCCCGGATGCCGGCCGGGTCCAGGCCGTTCGCCGGCTCGTCCAGGATCAGCAGCTCCGGCGCCTTGAGCAGCGCGGACGCCACGGCCAGCCGCTGTTTCATGCCGAGCGAGTACGTCTTGATGATGTCCTTGCCACGCTCCCGTAACCCGACCTGGGCCAGCACCTCCTCGACCCGGGTCTGCGGCACGCCGCCCGCGGTGGCCAGCAGCGACAGCATCCGGCGCCCGCTCGCGTTGCCGAAGAACCGCGGGCTCTCCACGATCGCGCCGACCCGGCTGATCACCTGGGGCAGCGCGGCCGGCGAGGCGTGCCCGAGGATGCGCATCTCGCCCGCGTCCGCGCGGACCAGCCCGAGCAGCGCGCGCAGCGTGGTGGTCTTGCCCGATCCGTTCGGCCCGAGAAAGCCGTGCACCTGACCGGGCTCGACCAGCATGTCGAACCCGTCCAGCGCGCGGTGCGTCCCACCGCGCAGCCTGCGGTACCCCTTCCGGAGGCCCGCGATCTCGATCACCGGAGGCATCCGTCTCCCCTCGTCGTCACGCGGGCAGCCTACGGCCAGGCCGCCGCCGCGCGCGGCATCTTCGATGCATCACCCTTTCAAGATCAAATCTGGGGGTACGGCACTCGCGAACGCTTCCCCAGCCGGGGCCCGGCCGTGGTTGCGTGGTTGGATGGGAGCGTGTCTGAGGATCTCGTGATCGCCCTGGAGTCGGCCAGCGTCGTGCGTTCCGGCACGCATCTCCTGCGGGACGTGAGCTGGCAGGTCGAGCTGGACGAACGGTGGGTCGTGCTGGGCCCGAACGGCGCCGGCAAGACCACGCTGCTCAACCTGGCCTCCGGTCGGCTGCACCCGAGCACCGGCACGGTCCACGTGCTGAACGAGCGGCTCGGCCGCACCGACGTCAACGAGCTGCGCACCCGGATCGGCATCTCCACCGCGCACCTGGCCCAGCAGATCCCGGGCGAGGAGCGGGTGGTCGACGCGGTGCTGACCGCGGCCTGGTCCGTGGTCGGCCGCTGGCGGGAGACCTACGAGAGGCAGGACGAGTCGCGCGGCCGGGCGCTGCTGCACCAGTTCGGCGTGGGCCACCTGGCCGACCGCACGTTCGGCACGCTCTCCGAGGGCGAGCGCAAGCGGGTGCTGATCGCCCGCGCGCTGATGACCGACCCGGAGCTGCTGCTGCTCGACGAGCCGGCCGCCGGGCTGGACCTGGGCGCACGCGAGGACCTGGTCGGCCGGCTCTCCACGCTGGCGATGGACCCGGACGCGCCGGCCACCGTGCTGGTCACCCACCACGTCGAGGAGATACCGCCCGGCTTCACGCACGCGCTGCTGCTGCGCGAGGGCGCGGTCGTGGCGCAGGGCCTGCTCACCGACGTGATCACCGGCGACAATCTGTCCAAGGCGTTCGGCCTGCCCCTGGTGGTGGAGCGTTCCGCCGGGCGATACACCGCCCGCGCGGCCTGACTGTTCGAGAGGTGCGCGGATGACGCGGGTGGTCGTTGCCGGCAGCGCGAACATGGACCTGGTCGGGATCGCGCCCCGGCTGCCGCAGCCCGGCGAGACCGTGCTCGGCACCGAGTTCCTGCAGATGCCCGGCGGCAAGGGCGCGAACCAGGCGATCGCGGCCGCGCGCGCCGGTGCGCAGACCTGCTTCCTGGGCGCGATCGGCTCGGACGCGTTCGGCGTGACGCTGAAGGCCAGGCTCGGCGCGTCCGGCGTGGACGCGTCCCGGGTGCGGATCGTCTACGGCACGTCCGGCGTCGCGGTCATCATGGTCGACACCAGGGGCGAGAACTCGATCATCGCCACGCCCGGCGCCAACGCCGCGTTCACCCGGCTCACGGATCAGGAGCTCGCGGCGGTACGGGACGCGGACGTCCTCGTCTGCCAGCTGGAGATCCCGGTCGAGACCGTCACGGAGGCCGCGATCACGGCACGCGCGGCCGGCACCCGGGTGATCCTGAACGCCGCGCCCGCGCAGACCCTGCCCGCCGAACTGCTGGCCGCCGTGGACCTGCTGGTCGTGAACGAGGGCGAGGCCGCCGTGATCACCGGGCGGGGCCGGGACGAGCCGCGCGCGCTGCTGGACCACGTGACCCGCGCCGTGCTCACGCTCGGCGGCGAGGGCGCCTGCTTCGTCGACCGGGACGGCACCGACCTGCGCGTCCCCGCGTTCCCGGTCGAGGCGGTCGACTCGACCGCCGCCGGGGACGCGTTCACCGGCGCACTGGCGGTGGCCTGGGGCGAGGGACGCACGCTTCCCGACGCGGTGCGGTGGGCAGCCGCGGCCGGCGCCGCGTGCGTGCGCCGACTCGGCGCGAGCAACTCCCTGCCGATGCGCGCCGACATCGACGCGCTCTACGCCTCGGTCTCCTGACCGACAACCACCACCCGCCGGCGGCCGGTGGCCGGTGGCCGGCCTGCCGACGTTGAACTCGCGAGAACCGCGGGCAATCGTCGAGCGCTCAGAACCGAACGACGGCAACGTTGAACCGCTGGCAACGTTGAGTGAGCAAGAACGAACGGCACCAACGTTGAACGGCGGGCAACGTTGAGTGAGCGAGAACGAACGCCGCCAACGTTGAACGGCGGGCAACGTTGAGCGAGCGAGAACGAACGCCGCCAACGTTGAACGGCGGGCAACGTTGAGCGAGCGAGAACGAACGCCGCCAACGTTGAACGGCGGACAACATTGAGCGAGCAAGAACGGACCGCGTCGGCGTTGCGTGGCTGGGGCTGTCGGGTGAGCGCGAGCGGCCAGCGCTGGGATGACGATGGAGGGCGGGGTGTGGGGCTTGCGTTCGCCGGCGGGGCGGGAGGCGGGTCAGGACTCGCGGACCAGGGTGACGAAGCGGCTGACCTCGGAGCGGAGGACCTCGGCCAGTTGGGAGAGGCCGGCCTGGCTGGCGTCGTGGGTGCCGTCGACGGCGGCGGCGATGCCCTCGACGAGGCCGCTCATCTCGCGGATGTTGCCGGTGACGCGCTCCAGGACCTCAATCGCGCCGACCGCGGCGGCCTGGACCGTCGACACCTGGTTGATGATGCTCTCGCTGGAGTTCGCGGTCTCGGTGGCGAGCGTCTTGACCTCGTTCGCGACCACGCTGAAGCCGCGCCCGGCCTCGCCGGCGCGGGCGGCCTCGATGGTCGCGTTCAGCGCGAGCAGGCGGGTCTGTGACGCGATCTGCGTGATCAGGTCGACGGCCTGGCGGATCTGGTCGGACGCGTCGCGCAGCGAGCTGACCGAGCCGAGCCCGCTCTCCGCGTCCGCGACCGCGTCGCGGGCGAACGTGGAGAGGTTGTTCGCGGTCGCGCCCATCTCGGTGGCCGCGGTCGCGACCTGCTCGGAGACCGTGAGCACGGCGGACTCCAACTGGTCGGCGAGTTCCAGCCGGCCCAGCTTGGCGGCGTCGACCGCGTCCACGCCCCCCTTCATGTTGTCGCTGGCCAGGTTGATCGTGGTGGCGGCCTGCTCGAACGAGCCACGCATGCCTCGCGGCAGGAAACGGCGGTGGAACCGGTTCTCGGCGGACGCGGTGAGCGCGGCGCCGGACTCGCGGACGAACGCGTCCGTGGTGTCCAGCAGCCGGTTCACGGCCTGGCGGGCTGCCTCGGCCTGCGGATCGTCGCCGAGCTGCGGGATCCGTGCCTCCAGGTCGCCGGCGGCGGCGCGGTCACAGATCTGGGCGATGACGGCCAGGGCCTCGCCGTCGGAGGGCGCCGAGCCCTTGGAGCGGCGCCTCACGCGTTCCTACCGGACGTCACGTTCTTCACGACCTTGATCGGTTTCTTGTTCCTGGCGGCGTTCGTGGTCACGGTGACCTTCCCGGCGCCGGCCCGGGACGCGTTCGCACGCGACGACGTCGCGTGCGATTCCCCGGAACCGGCGGAACCCATCGGACCGGCGGAGCCGAAGGAACCAGCGGAACCGGCGTTGCTCGCGGAACCCGCGGGGCCGAAAGAACCCACGGAACCGGCGTTGCCCGCAGAGCCGAGGGAACCAGCGGAAACCGCGAAACCGGCGGAGCTCGCGGAGCCGGTGATGCCGGCCGGGCCCGCGCTGCGCCGGCTGTCCCGGGTGGCGGTGACCGTCTTAGGCGCGTTCGGTGAGGGGACCGGTGCCGGCTCCGCGTCGAGCGTGAGGTCGAAGACGAACTGCTCATAGGTGCGGCCGCGCGCGGACAACTCGTCCTGGAGCATCCGCCACGACGCGTCCAGCCCTTCGGACGGGCTGCGGTGCCGCTTCTCCTCGGCCCGCAGCCGGGCGTAGAGCTCCTTGACCGCGTTGATCGCGCTCCGGTCCGGGCGGCGGCGCGACGAGTGGTAGCCGACGATCCGGCCGGCCAGGTCCCGGGACGGCGTGACGTGCGCGAGCACCCAGTACTCCGCGCCGTCCGAGGCCATGTTCACCACATAGGCGAAGATCTCCCGGCCCTCGCGAAGCGTGTCCCACAGCAGTTTGAACACGACCCGCGGCATGTCGGGATGCCGGATGATGTTGTGCGGCTTCCCGATCACCTCCTCCTCGTCGAAGACGGAGAGGCGCAGGAAGACGTCGTTCGCGTACGTGAGCAGGCCTTTCATGTCCGTCTTGGTCACGATGATCTCGTGATCGGCGAAAGTCCGCTCGATGCCGGTCGGTTGCACGGCCGTGCGTCTCATGCCCTCACCACCCCCGCGTGAAAAGAGCGTTCATGAGAATGGTGCGCGATCGGGCGCCTTCATGACGGGGGTTTGGGAGACTTTCCGGCCGGTACGCGGATGAGGTTCCCTTATAGGCGTGACCGTCTATTACCGGGATGACAGCGTCGAGGTGACCTCCGGCCAGCTCCGGGTCGAGGCGGCCGCGTACCCGATCTCGCAGCTGGAGTACGTCTGGCACACGCGCAGCCGCTTCACCTCGCGCGGCGCGGCCCGGCGCCTGGTCCGCTGGCTGATCGTCACGGTGCTCACGATCCCCGGCGTGCTGTTCGCGCTCTTCCTGATCGGGCTGCCGTTCATCCAGGTCGACGGCGACCTGAACCTCGGCGTGCTGGCGCTCGGCGTGACGGCGTGCGTGGTGCTGGCGATCGCGCTCGCGCCGTTGCTGGAGGTGCCGCTCACCGTGCTGGACCGGATCAACGACCGGGGCGTGGAGCAGCACGAGTTGTGGGCGCAGATCGTCGGCGAGCAGGTGATGCTGCTCCAGACGCACGACGCGACGAAGTTCGGCCAGATCTATCGCGCGGTGCAGCGGGCGGTGGAGGAGACCGGCTGACATGGCACGTCACGGCGCCTGGGCGCTCGCCGGTCTCCTGGCCGCCGCGGGCGCGACACACTTCGCCCGCCCACGGATCTACGACTCGATCGTGCCGGCCGCGCTGCCGGGCGGACGCCGCTTCTGGACCTACGCGTCCGGCGCCGCCGCGCTGGCCACGGCCGCGGCGATCGCACACCCCCGCACCCGCCGCGCCGGCGGTTACGCCGCAACCGCGCTGTTCGTCGCGGTCTTCCCGGCGAACGTCACCATGGCGATCGACTGGCGCACCCGCTCCCCACGCCATCGCGCCATCGCCTACGCCCGCCTGCCCCTCCAGATCCCCCTGATCGTCTGGGCCTGGCGAGTCGCCCGCCCCCGCTGACGCACGACACCGGATCGATGCCCCAGGAACGCCCGCGGGTACGTGCGGGCCGCCGGATGAAGCCGGGGGCCGAGCCGCGACCGGCGGGGGCGCGGGATGTCGGTTCGGGGTTGGGTGACCGACCGCGGGAATGGCAGGGAGGAGCGCCAGCGACGACCGGTGCCCGCGGGAGCACTGGGTAAGTGGGCACGCCGGAAGCGGGAAAGGGATTCGGGGGTTATGGGCTGTTGATGGTGTTGATCTCCACGGCTCGCTGGAGCGCGCGGTAGATCTGGTTGAAGCGGCGTGCGTCCGTGCTGTGCAGCAGGCGGACCGGGACGCCGCCGATCAGGGCCCAGAGTTCCAGCTCGCGTGTGCCGCGGTCGTAGGAGCGGTCGACCTGGTCGAGGAGGAGGTCCGCGACCGGGACGGCGGCCAGGCCGATGACCACGGAGGCGGCCACGATCGCGGCCGTGGTCATCAGGGAGGTGCGCAGCAGCAGGGCGATCATGATGCCGAACGTGGCCGCGACCAGGGGGCCGAGCATGAGGATGCCGAGTGCGCCGCGGTTGACGACGCCGCTCCACCGGCGGGCACCGCGGCGGTGCCAGACGCGGTCCAGCGCGTCGAGCGGGTAGGCGCGGCCGTCGAGGACTATCCGGTCCGACGTGATCTCGACCGCCGCGTCCCGGTAGTACGTGACCATGCTTCCTGTTTACCCGATGTTTCGGTCCGTAGTCTGATCGGTACCCGACGGAGGGACTGTCTTGTGGGCGAGTTCGTACGACTGGAGATCGCGGACGGCATCGGGACCATCCGGCTGGACCGGCCGAAGATGAACGCGCTGAACGTCCAGGTGCAGGAGGAGTTGCGGGCGGCGGCCACGGCCGCGGCCGGCGACGACACGGTCCGCGCGGTGGTCGTCTACGGCGGCGAGAAGGTCTTCGCGGCCGGCGCGGACATCAAGGAGATGGCCGGCATGGACTACGCGCGGATGAGCGCGCGGGCCGGCGCGCTCTCCAGCGCGTTCGACGCGGTCGCGCGCATCCCGAAACCCGTCGTCGCCGCGATCACGGGGTACGCGCTGGGCGGCGGCTGCGAACTCGCGCTCGCCTGCGACTGGCGCGTGATCGCGGACGACGCACGGCTCGGCCAGCCGGAGATCAGGCTGGGCGTGATCCCGGGCGCGGGCGGCACCCAGCGGCTCGCACGGCTGATCGGGCCGGCCCGCGCCAAGGACCTGATCTTCTCCGGGCGGATGGTGGACGCGGACGAGGCGCTGCGGATCGGGCTCGCGGACCGGGTGGTGCCGGCCGGATCGGTCTACGAGACCGCGGTCGAGCTGGTGTCGGCGTACCGGAACGGGCCGGCGCAGGCGCTGCGCGCGGCGAAGGCCGCGATCGACGGCGGGCTGGAGATGGACCTCGCGTCCGGGCTGGCGTGGGAGAGCCAGCTGTTCGCGTCGCTGTTCGCCACCCGGGACCAGAAGATCGGGATGGACGCGTTCGTGGCGAAGGAGAAACCCGGATTCACCGGTTCCTGAGCGACGTTACCTCGGGGTAACGTGCGTCACATGACGGAGATCGAGGGCCACGGCGGCGAGCTGGCGCTGGCGGCACTGCGCGCGCACGGCGTCACGGAGATGTTCACGCTGTCCGGTGGGCACGTCTTCCCGCTGTACGACGCGGCACACAAGGCCGGGTTCCCGATCCACGACGTGCGGCACGAGCAGTCCGCGGTGTTCGCGGCCGAGGCGGTGGCGAAGCTGCGGCGCACGCCCGGCCTGGCCGTGCTGACCGCCGGGCCGGGCGTGACCAACGGCGTGTCCGGGCTGACCAGTGCGTTCTTCAACGGATCGCCGGTGCTGGTGCTGGGCGGGCGGGCCCCGTCGTTCCGCTGGGGCTCGGGATCGCTGCAGGAGATCGACCACGTGCCGATCGTGGCACCGGTGACGAAACACGCGGCCACGGTGGCGTCCGCATCGGACATTCCGGCCGCGATCGGCGCGGCACTGGAGATCGCGCTCGCGCCGCACCGCGGGCCGGTGTTCCTGGACCTGCCGCTGGAGGTCGTGTTCTCGGTGGCGTCGGCGGTCCTCGACGACCGGCCTTCGGAACCCCTCGGCGCGGACCCCGAGGAGGTGTCCCGCGCCGCCGCGCTGCTGGCCGGCGCCGAGCGGCCGGTGATCATCGCGGGCTCGGACGTCTGGGCCGGTGACGCCGTGGAGGCGCTGCGCGCCGCGGCCGAGACGCTGGACGTGCCGGTGTTCACGAACGGGATGGGCCGCGGCGCGCTGCCGCCCGGGCACCGGCTGGCGTTCGCGAAGGCCCGCCGGGCCGCGCTCAAGGGTGCGGACGTGGTCGCGGTGATCGGCACGCCGCTGGACTTCCGGCTCGGCTTCGGCGACTTCGGCGCGGCCGCGGTGGTGCACGTGGTGGACGCGCCGTCGCAGCGGGCCACGCACGTCACGCCGGCCGCGTCGCCCGCGGGTGACCTGCGGGCGATCCTGACCGCGTTCGCGGACCGGGCCGGGGCGCGTCACGACGACTGGGTGAGCGGGCTGCGGGTGAGCGAGGACGCGGCGGCCGCGACGCACGCGGCCGAGATGGCGGCGGAGAGCGATCCGATCAAGCCGGCCCGGGTGTACGGCGAACTCCGCAAGGTGCTGGAGCCGGACGCGATCACGATCGGCGACGGCGGCGACTTCGTGTCGTACGCGGGCCGCTATCTGGAACCGGCGCTCCCCGGCACGTGGCTGGACCCCGGGCCGTACGGGTGCCTCGGCACGGGCATGGGCTACGCGATGGGGGCCCGGGTCGCGTATCCGGACCGGCAGATCTGCGTGCTGATGGGCGACGGGGCGGCCGGGTTCTCCCTGATGGACGCGGAGTCACTGGCCCGGCAGCACCTTCCGGTGGTGATCGTGGTCGGCAACAACGGCATCTGGGGCCTGGAGAAACACCCGATGCGCGCGATGTACGGGTACGACGTGGCCGCCGACCTCCAGCCGGAACTGCGCTACGACGAGGTGGTCCGCGCGCTCGGCGGCGCGGGCGAGACGGTCGCGAAGGCCGGCGACCTGGGCCCGGCCTTGGAGCGAGCGTTCGCATCCGGCGTCCCTTACCTGGTCAACGTGCTCACCGACCCGGCCGACGCCTACCCCCGGTCGAGCAACCTGGCATAAGCCGACCACCCACCCGACTCGCGGGGAGGAGCGCTGGCGACGACCGGTGCCAGCCTATTTTGATCTTGAAGGAGCCGCGGTACGGCCGCACTCCCGCGACCAGCGGGAATGCTCTCAGCCCGATCCGGGTTCCGTGGCCCCCGCTCGCTGTCGGTACGCGAATCACACGCGGTCTCCGGGCACCGGAACACCGCAAGCGGGCAGGGTCGGCCCCCTTCCGGCGGGGACCCGGCGCCTCGTGCCCGAAATCTCCCGATGAAGCGGGCACGCGTCCTACTGGCAGGGCCGGGAGATCTTGACGGCCTCGGGCCCGGCACCTGAGTGATCAATCAGGTGAGCGAAAAGGCGATCAACTTCGATTTTTGATCTACCTTTTGCTCACCTGATTGATCACTCAGGCCGCGGCGGTGTCGGCTCGCGAGTCTGTGGTCCGCGCCGGAGGGTGGGATGTAGCGATATTCGGGCGGGCAGCGCCCGGATGACCAGCACCGCTCGCACCTCAACCCCGAAAGCTCAGTAAGTGGCATTGGACCGGTGCCCGCGGGAGCATGCGGACAGCACCACCCCGGAAGCGGGAAGATCAAGCCCTTGACCGAAGCTTTCGACCTTGACCTCCCCAGCCCCGGCCTGGCCCGAAGCTGGCCGCTGTGGGATGACCCGGCCGGAAAACAGCCGTGCCAGGCTTCACACAGTGCTGCCGAAGACTTCGTCGCGGACGGCGTCGAGGGCAGTGCGGAGCGCCCCTTGGAGGACCGGTTCCTCGGTGACCTCGGTGACCACGACCTTCGGTGCGACCAGCGTGGTCGCGGCGACCTCGTGCTGAACGCGTTCGGCGAGTGCGCTGCCGCCGGCCTGGCCGACTTCGCCGGCCAACACGACCATGGGTGGGTCGAGGATCACGGCGGCGCCGGCCACGCCGAGGGCGAGGCGGGCGGCGAGATCGTCCAGGAACGGGCCGCCCTGGGTGCCGGCGGCGACCGCCGCGCGGACCACGTCGGCCGCGGACGCGCCCCGGAAGCCGTGCTCGCGACCGGCCGCGCGGACCGCCTCTGCGCCCGCGAGCAGCTGGAACGCGCCCTTCGCACCGCGCTTGCCGGTGTCCCGCGGGATGGGCGCGCCGGGGACGGGCAGGTATCCGATCTCGCCGGCCGCGCCGGTCGAGCCCTGGTGCAGGCGTCCGCCGAGTACGACCGCGAGGCCGACGCCCCGGCCGGCCCAGAGCAGCAGGAAGTCGTCGACGCCGCGGGCCGCGCCGACGTGCGCCTCCGCGATCGCGGCCAGGTTGACGTCGTTGGCGAACGCGATCGGGGTGTGCAGGTCCTCGCCGAGCGCGTCGCGGAGGCCGTGCCGCCAGCGGGGCAGGTCCCACGCGAAGCGGATGTCGCCGGTGTCCGGCTCGACCAGGCCGGGTGTGCCGAGCACCACCCTGCGCACCGTGGCCATCTCCGCGTGTGCGCTGGTGGCGGCCTGGACGACCGCGGTGTGCACGACGCCGACCGGGTCATCGGTGTCCTTCGTGGACAGTTCCACGCGGCCGATCACGGCGCCGGTGATGTCCGCGCACGCGGCGACCACCCGGTCCGGGCCGAAGTCGACGCCGACCACGTGGGCGCTGTTCGGTGTGACCGCGTAGAGCTGCGCGTTCGGACCGCGGCCGCCGGCCTGCTCACCCACCCGGGTGACCAGGCCGCGTTCCTCCAGCCGTTCCACCAGCTGGGATGCGGTGACCTTGCTGAGGCCGGTCATCTCGCCGAGCTGCGCGCGGGTGAGCGGTCCGCGGGCCAGCAGGAGCTCCAGGGCGGCGCGGTCGTTCAGGGCGCGGAGCAGGCGCGGAGTGCCGGGTCTCGGCGTGACGGCCATGCGTCCCCCTAGTATTTAGGAAACTTTCCAATTACTGTGGCAAGCCTTGACTGAGATAAGCCGTAGCGTAGCTGTGACACCCTGACACCCTGGTCCCACATACGGTCAGGACGCCGCTGGCTCCGGCTGACACTGGGGGTAATTGATGACCACCATCGATCCCGGGCTGCGGCGCCTGGCACTGGGAACGCTGCTGGCGGCGTTCCGGGGCCCGGTCGCGCCGGACTGGGCCCGCGGACTGACCGCCGAAGGGCTCGCCGGGTTCACGCTGTTCGGCTACAACGTGGAGACGCCGGAGCAGCTCGCCGCGCTGACCGCGTCGCTGCGCGAGATCCGGCCGTCCGTGCTGCTCGCGATCGACGAGGAGGGCGGCGACGTCACCCGGCTCGCGCACGCGACCGGCAGCCCATATCCCGGGAACGCCGCGCTCGGCGCCGCCGGTGACGTGGACGCGACGCGCGCGATATACCGGTCGATCGGCCTGGACCTGGCCGCGCTCGGCATCAACATCAACCTCGCGCCGACCGTGGACGTGAACTCCGCGGACGACAACCCGGTGATCGGCACCCGCTCGTTCGGCGCCGACCCCACGCTGGTCGCGGCGCACACCGCGGCCGCGGTCGCCGGCCTGCAGGAGGCGCGCGTCGCCGCCTGCGCCAAGCACTTCCCCGGCCACGGCGACACGGTCGCGGACTCGCACACCGAGCTGCCGACCGTCGACGTGCCGCTCGACGTGCTCCGGACCCGGGAGCTGCCGCCGTTCGAGGCCGCGATCGGGGCGGGCGCGCGGACCGTGATGACCGCGCACATCCGGGTGCCCGCGCTGACCGGTGACGATCCGGCCACGTTCAGCCCGGCCGTGCTGCACGACCTGCTGCGCGGCGAGTTCGGCTTCACCGGCGCGGTGATCACGGACGCGCTGGAGATGAAGGGCGCGGCCGTAGCCGCCGGCGGGATCGCCCCGGCCGCGGTGCGCGCGCTGGCCGCCGGGGCCGACCTGCTCTGCATCGGCGCGGACGTGGACGCGGACCTGGTCGAGGAGATCGTCACGGAGATCGTCGCCGCGGTCGCGGACGGGCGGCTGTCGCCGGACCGGCTCGCGGACGCCGCGGGTCGCAACGCCGCGCTCGCGACCTGGACCGCGCAGCCGGCCGTGCCCGGACCGGTCGACCCGTCGCTGCCGGACGTCGTGGCGCGCCAGGCGATCCGGATCGACGGGTCGGTCGACGGGCTCGACCTGACCGGGCCGCTGATGGTGCAGCTGGGCTCCGCGTCCAACATCGCGGAGGGCCGGGTGCCGTGGGGGCTCGGCGGGTTCCTGCCGCACGCCGACCTGATCCACGTCGCGGCGGCGGAGGTCACGGCGCAGGCGCTGTGCGACCGGGCCGGCACTCGGCCGATCATCCTGGTGGGGCGGCACATCCACCGATTCCCGGCGAGCCGGGCGCTCGCGGAGGCGCTCGCGGCCGGGCACCCTACGGTGATCGTGGAGCTGGGGTGGCCCTCGTCGTCCTGGCTTCCGGCGGGGGCGCGCGCGTTCATCCGCACGCACGGCGCCACCCAGCCGCTGGCGAAGGCCGCAGCTGCGCTGCTCAAACCCTGAGACCCCGCAGCGGTACGTGACAACGCCCGCCCCGGCGCCCTCCCGGCACCGAGGCGGGCGTGCCGCTTCGCGAATCTCGGGACGGGCGTGGACCGTTGTTGCCGCTGCGGGTCTCGGCGAGTGGGCGTTCACCGACAGCTCACAGCGTCGCCCTGCGCCACTGAGCCCCGCACAACCGAACCCCGCGCGACTGCGCCCTGCGCAACCGAACCCCGCGCAACCGAGCCCCGCAACTGCGCCCCGCGCAACCGAACCCCGCGCAACCGAGCCCCGCGCAACCGAACCCCGCGCAACCGAGCCCCGCGCAACTGCGCCCCGCGCAACCGAACCCCGCGCAACCGAGCCCCGCGCGACTGCGCCCCGCGCAATCCAACCCCGCGCAACCGCGCCCCGCGCAACCGAGCCCCGCGCAACCGAGCCCCGCGCAACCGAGCCCCGCGCAACTGCGCCCCGCGCAACCGAACCCCGCGCAACCGAGCCCCGCGCAACTGCGCCCCGCGCAATCCAACCCCGCGCAACCGAGCCCCGCGCAACTGCGCCCCGCGCAATCCAACCCCGCGCAACCGCGCCCCGCGGGCACGTCGGGCCCTAAATTTCACTTTATTAAGCGATTTATGAGACCGACTGGATCTCCGAATCGCATCGGGGACTGTCGGACAGAGGCGAAGATCCTTTCCTACCGCATGGACCTTTCGATGGCACTGAAAGGCGATGCGGTAGGGAAGGATCTTGAGCAGCATCGGGATGCGGATGATCTGGACCGCGATATGCCGAATTTCGGGCAGCGCAGGGCAGGGGTAGGGCTCGGCGTGGAGCGGGGTGCGGTCAGTCCTCCAGGCCGTAGAAGGACCAGCCGCGGTCGGGGAAGCCGGCGTTCTCGGCGACCCGGGAGGAGCCGACGTTGGTGACATCGTGCAGGTAGGTGGGGATCGCGCCCTCGTCCAGGATCCGGCGCGCGGCCTGGGCGACCAGACGGCGGGCGAGGCCCTTGCCGCGGGCTTCCGGTTCCGTACCCACGGAGATCTCGTTGCCGTGCCGGTCGTGTCGCTTGATGCCGACGCCGGCCAGGTAGGCGCCGGTCTCCGGGTCGCGGTGGATGAGCACCTCGGGGGCGAAGACGCGCAGCCACTCCGGCACCACCGGGTCGCCGACCGGGGTCCACTCGCCGGCGTCGGCCAGCGGAGCCGGGTCGGTGGTCCAGCGGAAGAGGCCGTGAAAGGCCTGCCGGTCCGGGGTGCCGACCGCGTCGGGCACCTTGGCCAGCAGGTCCTCGATCGGCAGGTCGGTGAGCGCACGCAGGGCAGGCACGCGTGGCAGCGCGGCGGACAGGACCGTGCCGGTGGCCGGCGAGCCGACGCCGAGGAACGGATGGATCTTGCCGTCCCAGCCGGGGAGGGTGCGCCGCTCGGAGCCGACGACCGTCAGCCCCTGCCGCGGTGGCCACTGCCCGAGCCACGCCACCAGGTGGTGATAGAGGCGCTTGTCCAGCATTGTGGCGCTCCTTGCCGAGGCTCGGGTGAGTGGCGGGTCAGTCCGCGAGTGGAGTCAATCAGCTTTCCGGCCCGACTGTGACGATGCAAGCGAAGCGGACGGAGACCACAGAAAAGCGGCGCGAACCGGCCCGCGCCCGGTTCCTGCGCCAGTCACGTCGGTCGCCGTGGTGGGCGGCCGAGCCGGGCGGTAGGCGAACCGCCTGATGATCCGATCCGAGCCACGGAGACCGCCTGACACCCGACCGGGCCGGCAGGGCCTGACACCTGAACCGGGCGGCAGGCGGACGCTCCGGCACGTGCGTTGGCCGCCGAGGGGTCCCGACCAACCGCGAGACGAAACGCGGGGAGCGCGGCCGGACGGGCCGTCGGGTGAGACGGCCCGGTCGGCGTGGGTCAGAAGGCGGAGTGGTTGCAGGTCACCACCGCGTAGTCACCGGTGCTCCGGTTCTCCTTGACCACCTTGCCGTCGATAGTGATCTTGCAGGCGATGTCCTCGGCGCCGGCTCCGTCCTTCTGTGCCACGATGCTGACGTACAGGAATTCGTCGGCGCTGGTCAGCTCCTTCTTCCAGGGCAACGCGGTGCCGTTGTCCTGCGACGAGTCGGCTCCAAGCATGTAGGTGACGCCGGCCTTCGCCGGGCCGGTGACCTCCAGCACGATCTTCTGGCCCTCGCCCTTCGGGCCGCCGGCGGCGGCGCTCTCGACGACTGCACTCGCCTGCGGGGTGGCGGCGGCCTGTGCTCCAGGACCGGCGGCGCTGCCGCCGTCCGTGGCTCCAGCGCCGCTGCAGGCGATGCCGGTGAGAGCCAGCACGAGGGCTGAGATCACGATCGCGGACCGACGCATGAGGTCTCCCTGATTCCTTTGTGGACTGTCGACATGCGAGTCTGCCGCGCACGCCATGCGAAACGATGTCCACTTTCCGGGCTGACCTCATGCCAGCCGGCTGACTGGTGGCTCAGCCGATGAGCCGGCGATGCGCGACGGGCGGTGAGCGACGACGAAAACCGGTTGCTCCACCGCCCGGACCGGCGGAGCCGTCCCGGGGATGCGCGCGGGAAGCGCGTACCCCCGGGGCGGTTTGTCAGCCTGCGGCTGAGGTCTTGACCAGGGTGCGGATCTGGCGGAGCAGGACCGAGAGCGCGGCCAGATCGCCGGCGGACTCGCCGAAGTCGGTCATCGACTTGCGGGCGCGGGTCAGGGCCGACGAGTTGGCCTGTTCCCAGGCGTTGACACGGTTCTCGGCCGCCATGGTGTCGTCGGAGGACTGGAGGACCTCGGCCGTGAGCGCGGCCAGCGCCGCGTAGAGGTCGTAGCGCAGCGCCATCCGGGCGAGCGTCTGCCAGCGGTCGTTGCGCGGGAGCGCGGAGACCTTGGACAGCAGCGCGTCGACGCGGAGGCGTTCGGAGAGGACGAAGTAGACCTCGGCGACCTCGTTGACGTCGCGGCCGGTGACGGATGCGGTCTCGACGATGTCGAGCAGGCCGAAGCTGTAGACCAGCCGGGTGGCCCAGACCGCGAGGTCGCGCGGCACGGCCTGCTCGGTCATCTCGGCGACGCGCGCCTCGAAGGCCTGCAGTTCGGCGCCCTGGAGCTGGCGTTCCAGGCGCGGGAGCAGCGCGGCGATGCCGGACTGGAGGCGGGCGGTCTCGCCGGGTACGTCCAGTGGGGAGCGCCGGTTGCCGACGATCCAGCGGACCGCGCGGTCGAGCAGGCGGCGGCCCTCCAGGTAGACCAGGATCTGCGCGGACGTCGGGATGACGTTGTCCTGGGCCTCGATCGCGGCCCACAGGTCGCGCAGGCCGAAGACGTCGCGGACCACCGTGTACGCCCGGATCACGTCGGAGGCGGAGGCGCCGGACTCGTCCATCGCGCGGTAGACGAACGACGTGCCGCCGCGGTTGACCACCTCGTTGACCAGCGCGGTCGTGACGATCTGGTGGCGCAGGCGGTGGCCGGGCATGCGGTCGGCGTAGCGTTCGCGCAGCGCGGTCGGGAAGTAGTTGGCGAGCACCTCCGCGGTCCACGGCTCGTCCGCGATCGGGTCGTCCTCCAGCTCCCTCTCCAGGACGATCTTGGTGTACGCGAGCAGCACCGCGAACTCGGGCGCGGAGAGTCCGTGCTCGCGCGTGTCCAGCTCCGCGTCGCTCGGCAGCGCCTCCAGGTCACGGTTGAGGTGCCCGGCCGCGACCAGGTCGTCGATCATGCGGCGGTGCACCGGCAGCAGCGAGCGGGACTGCGCGCACGCGGTGCCGAGCGCGCCGGCCTGTTCGTAGTTGTCGCGCAGCACCAGCGCGGCGACCTCGTCGGTCATCTCGGCCAGCAGCGCGTCCCGGTCGGCGACGGTCAGTTCGCCGTCCGCGACCGCGCCGCCCAGCAGGATCTTGATGTTGACCTCGTGGTCGGAGCAGTCGACGCCGGCCGAGTTGTCGATGAAGTCGGTGCCGATCTTGCCGCCGTTGAGCGCGAACTCGATCCTGCCCCGCTGGGTCAGGCCCAGGTTGCCGCCCTCGCCGACCACGCGTACCCGCAGCTGGCCGCCGTTGACCCGGATCGGGTCGTTGGCCTTGTCGCCGACGTCGCCGTGCGACTCGGACGCGGCCTTCACGTAGGTGCCGATGCCGCCGTTGAACAGCAGGTCGACCGGGGCGAGCAGGATCGCGCGCATCAGCTCCTGCGGGCTCATGTTCGCCGGACCGGCCAGGCCCAGAGCGGCGGCCGCTTCCGCGGAGACCGGGATGGACTTGGCGGTACGCGGGAACACGCCACCACCAGCGGAGATCAGCGCGGTGTCGTAGTCGGCCCACGAGGAGCGCGGCAGCGCGAACATGCGCTGCCGTTCCGCGAACGAGGTGGCCGCGTCCGGGTTCGGGTCGATGAAGATGTGCCGGTGGTCGAACGCCGCGACCAGCCGGATGTGCTCGGAGAGCAGCATGCCGTTGCCGAACACGTCGCCGGACATGTCGCCCACGCCGACCACGGTGAAGTCCTCGGCCTGCGTGTTCAGCCCCAGGTCGCGGAAGTGCTTCTTGACCGACTCCCAGGCGCCGCGCGCGGTGATGCCCATCTTCTTGTGGTCGTAGCCGGCCGAGCCGCCGGACGCGAACGCGTCGCCGAGCCAGAAGTCGGCCGCGACCGAGATCTCGTTCGCGATGTCGGAGAACGTGGCCGTGCCCTTGTCCGCCGCGACCACCAGGTAGGGGTCGTCGCCGTCGTGCCGGACCACCTCGCGCGGCGGGACGATCTTGCCGCCGGAGATGTTGTCCGTGACGTCCAGCAGCGCCGCGATGAACTGGCGGTAGCAGGCCACGCCCTCGGCCAGGAACGCGTCACGATCGGTCGCGGACGGTGCCTGCTTGAGGACGAAACCGCCCTTGGCCCCGACCGGCACGATCACCGCGTTCTTCACCATCTGCGCCTTGACCAGGCCGAGGATCTCGGTGCGGAAGTCCTCGCGCCGGTCGGACCAGCGCAGGCCGCCGCGCGCGACCGCGCCGAAGCGCAGGTGCACGCCCTCGAAGCGCGGCGAGTAGACGAAGATCTCGTACTTCGGGCGTGGCGCGGGCAGGTCCGGGATCGCCTGCGGGTCCAGCTTGAACGCCACGTACGACTTCGGCCGGTTGTCCTTGCCGCGCTGGTAGAAGCTGGTGCGCAGGGTCGCCAGCATCATGGTCAGGAAGGACCGCATGATCCGGTCCTGGTCGAGGCTGCTCACCTCGTCCAGCCGCTCGGTGATCTCGGCGACCATGGTGTCCGCGCGCTTGGTGCGCTCGGCCTCGCCCAGTTGCAGCCACGGCGAGAACCGGGTCTCGAACAGCCGGACCAGCGCGGCCGCGATCGCCGGGTACTGCACGAACGTGGACTCCATGTACTCCTGCGAGTAGACCGCGCCGGCCTGGCGCAGGTACTTCGCGTACGCCCGGAGCACCACGACCTGCCGCCAGGTCAGGCCGGCGCGCAGGACCAGCTCGTTCAGGCCGTCGACCTCGGCCTCGGCGCGCCAGGCGGCCGCGAACGCGTTCTCCACGTGCGGCCGGACCTCCTGCAGCGCGCGGTGCGAGTCGGGCAGCCGCAGGCCGAAGTCGTAGAGGAAGACCGAGGCCGGGTCGAGCGAGATCTCGAACGGGCGCTCGTCGAGCACCCGGACGCCGAGCGAGTGCAGCACCGGGAGCACGTCGGAGAGGACCATCGGCTCGCCGTACCGGAAGACCTTGAACCGGACCTCGTCGTCCTGCGAGAACAGGTGCATCTCCAGCTGGCCGGCCTCTTCGAGCAGCTCCAGCTTGGCCAGGTCCTGCACGGACTCGTACGGGTTGTACTCGTCCTTGTAGCTCTCCGGCAGCGCCTCGACGTACCGGCTGTAGAGGCGTTTCGCCTGGCCGTCGCCGAGCTTGCGGTCCAGCACCAGGCGGAAGTCGTCGTCCCAGAGGCGGGTCGCGTAGGCCAGATCCTCGGCGAGCGCGTCCGCGTTGACCATGCCGGGCGGGTTCGCCGGATCGGTCCGGATGATCAGGTGCACGCGCGCCAGCGTCGACTCGCTGACCCGGGTGGTGTAGTCGACGCCCACGCCGTTCAGCTCGCGGAGCAGGATCTCCTGCATGCGCAGCCGGTTGACCGTGGTGAACCGGTCGCGCGGCAGGTAGATCAGGCAGGAGATGAACCGGCCGTAACCGTCGCGGCGCAGGAAGAGCCGCAGCTGGCGGCGCCCGGCCATGCGGAGCACGCCGATCACCGCGTGGTAGAGGTCGTCCACCTTGATCTGGAAGAGCTCGTCCCGGGGGTACGTCTCCAGGATCGCCATCAGGTCCTTGCCCGAGTGGCTGCGCGGCGACAGGCCGGAGCGCTCCACGATCTCCGCGACCTTGCGCTTGACCACGGGCAGCTCGGTCACGGAGGTCCGGTACGCGTCCGTGGCCAGCAGGCCCAGGAAGCGCCGCTCCCCCACCACCTCGCCGGCCGCGTCGAACATCTTGATGCCGATGTAGTCGAGGTAGGCGGAGCGGTGCACGGTCGCCCGCGAGTTCGCCTTCGTGATGATCAGGAGGCGCTTCTCCAGCACCTTCGCGTACGCCTCCGGGGTCATCGTGGAGAGCACGCGCGGCGCCTGCTGGTCGGCCCGCAGGATGCCCAGGCCGGAACCCATCGTGGCCCGCAGCAGCTTCTCGTCGCCCTCGCCGTCGACCAGTTCGTACTCCCGGTAGCCGAGGAACGTGAAGTGCTCCTCGGCCAGCCAGTTCAGCAGCTCGATCGAGTCGGTCAGGTCCTTCTCCGGCACCGGCGGGCGGTCCGGCGTGTCGCGCACCGCGGAAAGCTCGACCGCGATGTCCAGCGCGCGCTGCCGCATGCGCGGCCAGTCATCGACCGCGTCCCGCACGTCCGTGAGCACCCGTTGCAGCTCGCGGTAGAGCGCGTCGCGGGTGACCGTGTCGCGCACCGGGTCGACGTCGATCCGCATCCAGCTCTCGAGCAGGTCGCCGTCGATGCCCTCGTCCGGCTCGACCTCGGCCGCGACCTCGGTCAGCGCGCCCAGCGGCTCGCGGCGCACCACCAGCAGCGGGTGGGCCAGCAGGTGTATGTCGAGGTGGTAACCCTCCAGCAGCGCGGTCACCGAGTCGACCAGGAACGGCATGTCGTCCGTGATCACCTGGATCACCGTGCGGCCCTGCTCGGACAGCTCCTCGATGGTCAGCTTCAGCTCGCCCGGGACGCGCTGCGCGGCCAGCTCGCGGTGCTTGAGCGCGGCGTCGAGCAGCGCCTTCGGCGTGTAGCCGACCAGCTCCTCATCGGCCGCGAACCGCCAGAACCGGTCCACCAGGCTCGCGGTGTCGTGATCGTCACCGGCCAGCGCGACCGCCTGCGCGACCAGCCGTTCCGCGTTCGGCAAGGGCTCCTCGAGCTCGGTGTCCTCCACCTCGCGGGCGCTCACCCCCGACTCGATCGCCTCGGACCCGGAGGCCGGGACGGCCACCTCGTCGTCCTGGGTGTTGTCGTCCCCGCCGGTCACCTGGCGCCGGTCCATCGGTGCAGCTCCCCTCGCCCCACCACGCTGTGGGTCCGTTCCTCGACCCTGAGCCTAGGCCCTCGGCACGGAAGATCACTTGCGCGACCGTGTGGGTGTCCCGCCAGTCGGGCCGGGTCACACCGTCCCATCCTCTGCCACAACGGGATTTCCGCTGGTCAAAACCTTCAAACCCCTTCGCGGGTACGGTGGGACGTTCTTTCCCACCGTTTGGGTGGTTCCGGACGTCCACCACTTGTAAACCGATCTCCACTACCGTTGCGGGCATCGATTCCGGCCTGTCGGAAGGTAATCCATGCTCAGGCTCCGCACGACCGCCGTGACGGCCCTGCTCCTCGCGAGCACGTCGCTCACCGCGTGCTCCGGCTCGGACGGTCCCGGCGAGATGTTGAACGCGTTCCTGGCCGGCTGGCGCTCCGGCAACATGGACGGCGTCGGCGTCGTCTCCGCGGCCGGGCAGACGATGAGCGCGGCGGACGTGACCGCCGCGATCCAGGCGCTGTCCGGCCAGCTGAAGGAGACGCCGCCGGAGCTGTCCGCGCCCGAACCGGCCGAGGACAAGACGCTGGCCACCGGCGACGTGAAGGTCTCCTGGACGCTGCCCGGCGGGCGCCGCTGGGAGTACCAGACGCCGGTCCGGCTCAGCAAGGGCGATGACGCGTGGCGCGTGGTCTGGGAGCCCGCGGTCGTCCACCCGCAGCTCAAGGAGGGCGACGAGCTGCGCGTGCAACGGATCGCCGGCACCCGCGCCGCGATCCTGGACGCGGCCGGCACCTCGATCTTCAGCGACCGCAAGGTCGTCGTGGTCGGACTGCACCCGAAGCTCGCCACCTCGCTCGATTCCACCGTGGCCACGCTCGGCGCCGAGATGAAGCAGTTCGGCGTGGACCTGAGCGGGCTCAAGGCCGAGGTCGAGGCGGCCGAGCCGGACGCCGAGGTGGTCGTCGCCACGCTCCGGGACACCGACTACGCCAAGGTCAAGTCGAAGATCGAGAAGCTCCCCGGACTGCAGACCCGCGAGGAGACCCGGTTCCTGGCACCGACCCGGGTCTTCGCCCGCGCGCTGCTCGGCACGGTCGGCGACGTGACCAAGGAGGACATGGACGCGGCGCCGGGCACGTTCGAGATCGGCGACCAGATCGGGCACGGCGGACTACAGGAACGGTACGACGAGCAGCTGCGCGGCACGCCCGGCGAGGCCGTGGTGATCACGCAGGCCGCCCCCGCGGGCGAGCCGACGTTCACCGAGCTGTGGCGCGCCGAACCGGCCCCGGGGAAGCCGATCAGGACGACGCTGGACCCGAAGATCCAGACGGCCGCGGACGACGCGGTGAACAAGGAGACGAAGCGGGCCGCGCTGGTCGCCATCAAGATCTCGGACGGGTCGATCGTGGCGGTCGCGAACGGGCCGAACGGCGGGGCGGAGAACCTCGCGTTCACCGCGCAGGTGCCGCCCGGGTCGACGTACAAGATGGTCTCCACGCTCGGCCTGCTCGACGCGAACATCGTCGGCAAGGACAGCCCGGTCGACTGCCCGAAGACGTTCACGGTCGACGGGCGGACCTTCAACAACGCGTACGACATGGCGCTCGGCACGGTCCCGTTCCACACCGACTTCGCCCGGTCCTGCAACACCGCGTTCGCGGCACTGTCGGCCAAGCTGGGCGCGCCGGGCCTCGCCGCGGCCGGCGCGCAGCTCGGCATCGGCGGGACGTGGGACGTGGGCGCGGACGCGTACACCGGCAAGGTCTCCTCCGGCACGCCCGCGGCGGAACTGGCCGCGGCCGCGTTCGGCCAGGGCAAGACCGTGGTCAGCCCGCTCGCGATGGCCGCGGCCACGGCCGCGGTCGCCCGGGGCGCGTTCGTCGCGCCGAAGCTCGTGATCGACCCGGCCCCGGCCGGGTCACCGGCCCCGGCCGCGCCGCTCAAGGAGACGTCGGTGACCGCGCTGCAGGCGATGATGCGCGAGGTGGTCACGGACGGCACGGGCGCGGATCTCAAGTCCGTGAAGGGCGACCCGGTGTTCGGCAAGACCGGCACCGCGGAGTTCGACGACTCCGACCTGGACAAGACCCACGGCTGGTTCGTGGGCTGGCGCGGCGACATCGCGGTGGCGGTCTTCGTCGAGGAGGGCGGCACCGGCGGCGGCGCGGCCGTCCCGCTGGTCAAGTCCTTCTTCTCCGCGCTGTAGCCGCACCGCACGATCAGCGAGGCGTCATCCGGGTCGTTCCGGCGACTCGGATGACGCCTCGCTCGTGCACGGCCGGTGACGTAGCGGGCCGGCCCGCGGCCCGGCTCCCGTCAGCCGGCGTCGCCGGAATCCGGACTCGCCCGGCGCAGCCGGCCGGGACCAGCCGGCGGCATGGGGCCGGGCTGCGCGGGATTCGCACCGATGAGACGTCGAAGGCGCCCCAGGACCGTGGGCGGCGAGGTGCCGTCGGGCCGGTTCGCCACCGGCGCCCCTGCCGCCCCGGAGTCGCCGGAGTCGCCGGAGCCGCCGCTCAACGGCTCGTTCTCCGCGACCGGCTCGGCGTCACCGCTCTCCACGGGCGTCACCGCTTCCGCCGACGGCTCGACCTCCACGGCCGAATCGGCGTCAGCCGGCCGCCCGGTCTCCGCAGCCGAATCCGCTACCGCCAGCGGCTGCCGCTCCTGCGCCGGATCGATTTCCGCCGACGTTCCAGATCTCACGGCCGAATCCGCTTCCGCCGGCAGCTCAGGGTCCGCAACCGAGTCGGCCTCCGCCGGCCGCCCGGTCTCCGCAGCCGAATCCGCTTCCGCCAGCGGCTCAACCTCCACAGCCGCACCGGCCTCCGCCGGCGGCCCGGCGTCCGCAGCCGAATCCGCTTCCGCCAGCGGCTCAACCTCCACAGCCGCACCGGCCTCCGCCGGCAGCCCGGCGTCCGCGGCGGCCGAATCGGCGTTCGCCGACGGCTCCCGCTCCGCACCGGAAGCATCTCCCGCCGGCGACTCGGGCTTCACGGGAGATTCGGTCTCCGTCGGCAGACCAGAAGCGGCAGCGTCCGCGGCATCCGCCGACGGCCGTGGCTCCTCACCCGAATCAGCTTCCGCCGGCGACTCAGCCTCCACACCCGAATCGACCTGCGACCGCAGCCCCGCGACCGCAACCGAATCGGTTTGCGCCGACGGGTGCCGCTCCTCACCCGAGTCAGCTTCCGCCGGCGACTCGGGCTCCACTGCTGAATCGGCGTCCTCGACCAGCGCAGCCTCGTCATCGAGACCGCTCTCGCGCACCTCAGCGTCGCTGGACGCCTCGGTGTCATCGCCTGACTCCGGGACACCCGCCGCCTCGGTCGCCGTGGCCGCCTCAGCGCCTGTCCCGGCCCCGGTGCCGAGGTGGATGGTCTCGTCGGGGGCGCCGACCGCCTCGGCCATACCCGAAATGCCGGTCGCGGTCGGTGCGCCACCGGCATCCGGTGCGTCGCGGCCGAGCGCCGGGACGTCGCCGGCCGCCGGACCGGCCGCGGCGGCCGGATCCGTCGACCGTGGATCCGGCACGGCACCCGCGGCGGACGCAGTGCTGCCCACGGCCAGGGGCGCGGCCGGGGCGGGGTCCTCGGAGTCGCCCGAGTCGTCCGGGCCGCCGGCCGAGTCGCCGGGGGCGGGGCGGCGCAGCGAGCCGCCCTGTTTCGGCGGGCGGCGGAGGCCTCCCGGGCGTACCACGTCGGGGTTGGTGAGGCTGGTGCTGCTGGCCGGCTCGACCGTTGGCACGTCCTCGGCCGGGGAGCGGCGGCGGAGGCCGCCGGGACGCGGGGCGTCCGGGTCGGCGGCGCCGGGAGCGGACGGACGGCGCGGCGAGAGCAGACCGGAGCGGCTGGTCAGGTCGTCGAGGTCCCAGCCGGTGCGGCGCGCGGGGACGTCGGCGCGCTTGACCGGCTTGCCGGGGCGCTGGCCGCCGGCCCGCCGGGACGCGTCCACGTGCTGCCCGGCGATGGTGAGCGGGGCCGGGATGACACCGCCGGCCGGTCCACTGACGGAGAGCGGCAGGTCCGGGTCCTCCGGCTCGGGCTTCACGGCCGCCGCGGCGGCCGCCGCGGCGAACCGGGCCTTGGCCAGCGCCGCGGCCTCGGCTATCGAGGTGGGGCTGGACTTGCGGGACTGCGCCTCGCGACGGGCCAGCGCCTCCCTTATCGTGTTCGGCACCGCGGGCACGTCATCGTCGTCGGCCGCGTCCGGCGCGTCCGCGTCGTCGCCGGGCCACCCGGCCGTCCCGGCACCGCCGGCGTCCCGCGGCCGGACCGCGTCATCGCTGCTCAGCGACCCGAACCCGGCTGCCAGGCCGGCGTCCTCGGTCAGCCGCGACCGCAGCCGCGCCACCGGATCGACGTCACCGGCCGCATCCGGACCGGCCCCGATCGCATCGCCGGCACCGGGGCCGGACCCGATCGCATCACCGGCACCGGAACCGGAACCTGCCGCCGGACCCACCACCGGCCCAGCGTCACCGGAATCGCGAATCCCGCCGTCACCACCGAATCCGCCGGCACCGCCGAACCGGTCAGCACGGCCGAACCGGTCGGCACCGCCTGAGCCGCGCGCACCGCCGGAACCGCCGATCCCGTCGATACCGTGGACACCGCCGGAACCGTCCGCACCGCCGAACCCGCCGGAACCGCCGGATCCGCCGGATCCGTCGGCACCGCCGATGCCGTCGGCACCACCCGGCGGCGCATCACCGCCCAGATGACCGAACCCGTCGGTGTCGCCCGGCCGCTCGTCGTCGCCCCGGGGCGCGCCCAGGCCGACGAAGCCGCCGGTGCCGCGCGCCACCAGCGCTTCGTAGGTTTCCATGCCCGCCCGGTCGCCGGTCGCCGCCGCGGACGGTGCCGTCACGGACTCGACCGGCCCGGACGGCTCCGCCGAGCCCTCGCCCCGGGGCCGGGGCGCGGCCAGCAGCCGCCCGGCCGCATCGATGCCGGCGCCGACCGTGGCCACTATCTCCGCCGCGTACGAGCCGTCCGGGTCGTAGTCCGGGTCGAAGACCGTGATCTCCATGCCGAGGCAGTGCGGCGTACCCACGAGGTGCTCCAGCAGGGCTTCGAGCTCGGTGAACGCGATCCCGCCCGGCTCCGGCGCGTCCACGGCCGGCATCACGGCCGGGTCGAGCACGTCCACGTCGATGTGCACCCAGAAGCCGGCGCAGTCCGCGATCTGGTCCAGCGCCCACTGCGCGGACCGCGGCGCCCCCTCCGCGCGCAGCGCCGGGACCGGCCGCGTCACGATGCCGGCGGCCTGGAGGTCGAGCCGGTACTCGTCGTTGGCCCGGATGCCGACCACGACCACGTCGACGTCCCGGTAGTACGGCCGGCGGCCCTCCAGCGCGGTCAGGTCGGCCTGCCCGCGCCCGGTGATCAACGCCAGGCCCTCGCCCGCGGCCGCGCCCACGTAGGAGGCGTTGCCGGGGTGCCGGAAGTCGGAGTGGCCGTCCACGAAGACCAGGCCGACGTGGCCGCCGACGGACTGGCCGAGCCGCCGCATGGCGAGCGCGGAGCCGAGCGAGACCGAGCAGTCGCCGCCGAGGATGACCGGGAACTCGCCGTTGTCGATGATCGTGCCGATCCGGTCGGCGAGCGCCACCGAGTAGGCTCCGATCGCGGGCGCGTGGCAGACGCCGTCGCCGGGCCGCCAGTCGCCCGGGTCGTACCGCGGCGGGGTGAGGCAGCCGGCGTCCCGGGCGCGGAGCCGGTGGAGCAGCCCCGCGTCCCGCAGCGCGCCCGGCGCCTTGGCGCAGCCCGGCACCGACGTCTCGGTCGGCGGGCGCAGACCGAGGTTGGAGGGTGCGTCGAGGACGGCGATCCGGCGCATGGCGGCGGCCTCTTAGAACAGCGCGTTCGCCAGCGCGCGGCGGGCGCTCGCGACGGCCGGGTCGTCCGGGCCGGCGACGGTGAACAGCGAGAGCAGGTGGCGGCGCACCGTCTCACGCTCGTCACCGTAGACGCGGCGGATGAGCTTGATCAGCCGGTCGTACGCCTCGGCCGCGTTGCCGCTGAGCACCTCGACGTCCGCCGCGAGCAGCTGGGACCTGACGTCGTCGGGCGCACCGGCCGCGACGGAGAGCGTGGCGCCCGGGTCGACGCCCTGCACCCGGCGGAACAGCGAGACCTGGGCGAGCCCGGACTCGGCGGCCGCGTCGGCCGGCGACTCGTTGAGAATCTTCTTGTACGCCGCCTCGGCCGCGTCCAGGTCGCCGTCCATCATCGCGTCGTCGGCCTCGGCCAGCCGCGGGTCCTCGTGCTGGGGTGCCTGCACACCGGCGGCCTTGAGCACGGCCTCGATGTACTGCCGGACCTGGGCCTCGGGCAGCGCGCCCTGGAAGCCCTGCACGGGCTGGCCGCCGACCACGGCCGCGACCATCGGGATGCTCTGGATCTGGAACGCCTGGGCCAGGCCCGGGTTGGCGTCCACGTCGACCTTGCCGAGGATCCAGGAGCCGGCGCCCTCCTCGGCGAGGCGCTCCAGGATCGGGGACAGCTGCTTGCAGGGCTGGCACCACTCGGCCCAGAAGTCGAGGATGACCGGCGTGGTCAGGGACCGCTCCAGCACCTCGGTCCGGAAGTCGGCGTCGGTCACGTCGATGACGGTGCCGGCGCCGGACGGCGAGGCGGGGGCCGCGGCGGAGGCGGCGGGGCGCGCCGCGGGCGCGGGCGCGGCGGTCGGCTGCGGGGTGCTCCGCAGCGCACCGAGGTCGACCGCGCCGCGGGTGAAGATCGACGAGGTGATCCGTGGGTCGCTCATGGTTGTCTAGTCTCGCACGCGAAGCCGCGCCGCCGCCCCGGCCGGACGCCGATCACGGTGTGCCGTCCCCGACAGGTTCCCTCGCCGCGGTGGCCATCACGACCTGCCCGTCGACGCTCTCCACCGCGAGCAGCGTGCCCGGCGGGTAGCTCTCCAGCATCGCGGGTGGCAGCTGCACCGTGCCGTCGCCGGCGACGACCGCGAACTCCTGCCCGTCGCGGCCCTCCGCGCCGACCCGCCCGTCCCGGATGGTGATCGCCCGGCCGAGCCGCGCGCCGACGTCGGGGTCGTGCGTGACCACCACGATCGTGGTGCCGCGCTCGCGGTTGACGGTCTCCAGCGCGTCCAGCACCTCGTCGCGCGCGGACCGGTCCAGCCGGGACGTGGGCTCGTCCATCAGCAGCAGTCCGGGTGAGGCGGCCATGCCGACCGCGAGCGCGGCGCGCTGCTGGGCACCGGGCGGGAGTTCGCCGACCGTGGCCTCGCCGAAGCCGCCCAGCCCGACCAGGCCGAGGATCCGCTCGAACGGCTCGACGTCGGCCGGCCTGACCTTGGCCGCGCGCCGCTGGGCCAGCCACATGTTCGCGGCGAGCGTGGCGTGCGGCAGCAGGTTGCGCGCGGCGCCCTGCAGCACCACGCCGATGTCGGTGCCGCGCATGCGGGCCAGCTCCGCGTCGGCGGCCTTGCCGAGGTCGACCAGCCCGACCTGGACGCGACCGGCGGACGGCCGCATCAGGCCGCCGAGCAGCGCGATCAACGTGGACTTGCCGGAGCCGGACGGCCCGACCAGCGCGACCGTGCTGCCGGGCGCGATGTCCAGGTCGACGCCGGAGAGCGCGACCACGTCGTTGCCCTCGACCCGGTAGATGTGCACCACCCGCCGGCAGACCACCGCGATGCCGTTCACCCGATCGCCCCGAGAAGCAGAAGATCAAACCCATCAGCGGGTACGCGGCCGGTGCGCGGCCGGTATCGACGATTCGCACCGTACCCCCGGACGTTGCTCATCGCTCCTCCACCGCTCGTCGCAGGGACATCGCCGAACCGGTCGCCACCAGGGACAACACCGCGAGCGCGGCGATCGGGCCGAGGACAGCGCCGGCCCGTGGCCGGCCCGGCGGCGGCAGCAGGGCCCAGCCGTCCACGTAGTACGTGATCGCGGCGCGCGTCATCCACCAGGAGAACGCGCCCGCGGCCAGCCCGAGCACCGCGCCAGCGGCCACCACCGCGAGCTGCGCGACCAGCTGACTGCGCCACGCCGGGCCGGCCCGCAACCCCTGCGCGCGCAGCGCCCGGAGCTGCCGGACCCGCCGGGGCCGGTCCGCGCCCAGCACGATCAGCGCACCCACGCCGAGCAGCACCGCGCCGGCCGCGGTGAACAGGTGGAACCGCAGCGCCAGCGCGGGTCCCTGGCCGGCCAGCACCGTCGTCCGTTCCGTGATCGACCGCTCGCCCGTGATGGACAGGCCGTTCTCGGTCAGCGCCGCGATCACCGCGTCCGGGGTGTCCGCGCGCAGCCACACCTGCGGTTCGATCGCCGGCGCCGCGTCGTAGGCGGCGATGTCCGCGTACTCCAGGTCGACCAGCGTGATCGCGCCGGCCGGCCCGGCCGTGAGGCGCCCGGCGCGCCCGACCGGCATCGGCCCGGTGGCGGACGGCACCGCGTCGGCCGGCTCGCCGCCGGTGACCACGGGCAGCGGCACCGGCGTGGCTACCGCGACCAGCCGCAGGTCCGGCCGGCCGCGCGCGCGGTAGGACAGGCGGGCGCCGTTCGCGCCGACGGTCAGCTCCGGGCTGTCCAGCACGGACCCGGAGGTGGTGCGCCAGCGGGCCGGGTCGGTCAGCCCGGCGTCGATCGGCCCGGACCCGTCCGCGATCTCGCTGATGGTCAGGTCGACCGCGTACTCGATCGTGTACGGCGTCTCCATCTCCACGGCGCCGAGCCGGCAGCCGGACGTGCAGGCCGCGATCACGGCCGTGTACGTCCGCTCGCCGTCGGCCAGCGTGCCGGCCTGCACGCGCACCATCGGGCCGGTGACCGGCAGCAGCGTGACCCAGAGCCGGCTGTTCTCCGGCGGTGCGACCGCGGTGGCGCGCACGGTCAGGGTGTCGCCGGTGACCCGCAGCGGGGTGGGCGGACGCGGCCGGATCAGGGACGCGACCGTGGCCGCGTCCGCGCCGTACCGCGGGTCCCAGTCCGCGACCGCGGTGAGCCGGGTGCTGTCGACCGCGAGCGCGTTCAGTTCGGAGCGGGTGACGCGCGCGGCCGCCATCGCGTACCGGCCGCCGGGATCGGCGGTCCGGACCGCGTGGAGCAGGTCCTGCTCGCCGAGCGGTGCGACGGTGAGCACGCGGGCCGCGCCGATGTCGGCGCGGGCCCGTTCGGACCGCCCCTCCGCCGCCACCACGGACGCGGTGACCGAGAACGAGACCAGCGCGAACACGATGACCGCGAGCGCCACCACGCGCAGCTGGGCCGGTTGCCGCGCGAACTCGGCCGCGGCGAGCCCGCGCACCAGCCGGCCGCGGCGCAGCGCCCGGCCGGCCGCGCGACCGGCCAGCACCCCGGCGATCCGCGCGCCGAGCAGCCCGGCGGTGAGCGCGATCAGCATCGGCACCAGCAGTTCGAGACCGCCGGCCGGCTCGTCCACGACGGTGACCTGGTAGGCCGCGGCCGCCGCGAGCGCGCCCGCGACCAGCTCGGCCGTGCCGACCGCGGCCTGCCGGTGCCGGGCCGGGGTGGAGCGCAGCAGCACCGCGACCGGCGCCACCACGGCCCGCCACTGCGCGGCGAGGCCGACCAGCAGCGCGCCGGCGACCGCGGCGATCGCGGCGATCATGGAGTCGGTGTTCGGCAGCACCGCGGGCGCGCCGTCCAGCGTGGCGGCGGACATCCACGCGACGATCGCCCACGCCGCGAGGTAGCCGATCGGCGTGCCGGCCAGCACCGGCAGCACCGCCTCCGCCACGACCAGCGCCCAGCGCAACGCGACCGGGGTGCCGCGCAGCGCGAACAGGCCGGCCTCGGTGCGCCGGAGCGCGACGCCGAACGAGACCGCGAACCAGAGCACCAGCCAGGCGAGCAGCACCAGCGGGAGCCCGGCCAGCGCCAGGCCGTCGCGCAGCTGCACGCCGCTGGCCGTGATCCGGGCGTCGAGCGCGGGCAGCTCGGTGCGGACCGCCCAGTCGGGCCCGGGCGCCCAGCCGCTCAGCGCGGCCGGTGCGGTCCGCGCCGCGTCCGGGAACGCCTCCGGACGGCCGATCAGGTCGGCGGACTCGACGTAGTCGGCGGCGAGCACGCGGTGCACGGTCTCCCGGGTGGTGAACATCGGGTCCGCGATCGGCTGCCGGGCCTGCCAGCCGGCGAAGAACGGCCGGCCGGCCCAGTAGTCCCCGGCCGGGTCGGCCGGCGTGTACAGGCCGACCACGGTGAACCGGCTGATCGGGTACTTCGCCCCGGTGTAGAGGACCGCGGTCGCGCCGAGCGGCAGCGCGGCCCGTTCCGCGACGCGCGCGCTGACCACGACCTCGTTCCAGCCGGTGGCGCAGCGCCCGGCGGTGATCGTGAGGTGCGCGCAGACGCCGGTGCGCCACGCGAGTGAGCCGTCGATCCCGTCCGGCAGCTCGTCCGGTGGCGGCGGCACGTCCGCGGGATCGGCGATCCGCCCGCCGATCCACAGCCCGCCGATCGTGTCGAAGCCGGCCACGGCCGGCAGGTCGGGCGCCAGCTCCGGCGGGTACACCTGGTCGGGACGGCTGCGGTCGGGCACGATCGGCGAGACGTGCCGCTCGGCCGTGATCCGGCGCTCGGCCGAGGTCGCGGCCCCGGCCTCGGTCGTCACGGCCGCGCGCTCCGCGGCGGAGGCGTAGAGCAGCGGTGCGGCGGCGGCGGTCGCGGCGGCGGCCGCGAGCAGCATCATCACCAGCGCGGACCGCCACCGGGCGCGCAGCGCGGCGCGGACGAGCGCGATCACGACCGGCCCGCCGATCCGCCGGCGTCCGTGCGGGCCGAGACCGCCAGCAGGGCCGCGGTCGCGACCAGCACGGCCGCGGCGGCCCAGAACGGCAGCGGTGGCACGGTGGGTGCCCGCCCGTCCGCGAAGACCGGTGTCAGATCGTGGTAGACGGTCCAGCTGAGCCAGCCGAGCAGCACGCCGGCCGTGACGCCGGACAGCACCAGCACCACCCGGTCCCAGCGGGCGCGCACCACGGCCGCGGAGAGGCCCTGAGCGCGCAGCGCGATCAGGTCGGCGGCCCGCCGCGGCCGTTCCACCGTCACGATCAGCACCGCGCCGGCCAGCGCCAGCACCAGGCCGAAGACGGCCGCGACCAGGTAGAGCCGGGTGGACTGGCCGGGGCCCTCCGCGGCGAGCTGCGCGGCCCGCCCGGCGATCGAGGTCTCATTCGCCACGGTCAGCCCGGCCGCGGTCAGGTCGCCCGGCAGGCCGGCCGGCGCGTCCGGGGACAGCCACACCTCGTACGCCGTGTTCAGGTCGGTGCCCTCGATCAGCCGGGACGCGTACTCGTAGTCCATCAGCATGCCGTTGTGGCCGAGGCCCGGCAGCGAGGGCAGCCCGCCGGCCATGGTGACCGGCCAGGGGCTCAGGTCGAAGCCGGTGGCGTGCCGGATGCCGTCCGCGTTCACGCCCTCCTCCGGCGCGGCCACCACGACCGGGACCGGCACCGGCACGTCCGAGCGCCGCAGCCGCACGTCGACGACCGCGTCCCGCTGGCCGGCACCGCTGAACGAGGCGGCCAGCCACGGGCCGTCCTGCCGCATGGTGAGCATCGCGGAGCCGAGGTTGAAGCCGGGCCGCCAGTGCCCGGGCGCGCCGAGATCCGCGCCGGTGAGCACGGTCCGGGCCGGCCCTTCCTGGCGCAGCTCGCGCAGGCGCAGCCCGTTCGGCCGGGGCAGGAAGCCGAAGTGGGACAGCCGGCAGCCGCCCGCGCAGCCCTCCACCGGCGCGCGCACCGTGGCCGCGCCGGGCTCCTCCGGCAGCGGCAGGCGAACCGTGACCGGCTTGCCGGCCGGGTCGACCAGGTGCACCGCGATGTCGGTGGCCGTGACCAGCTCGTCCGCCTCCACGTCGAGCACCAGCGCGGCGCCGTCGATCAGCACTGCCGGGTTCGCGTCCGTCCGCAGCAGGCCGGCCAGCGCGCGGAACCGGTCCGCGTCGAGCCCGCGCGGCCGGGCCGCGACGGCCGGCAGCCGGTCCGGCTCCACCGCGACCAGCGCGGCACCGCCCTGCCGGGTCCGCAGCACCGGCATGGCGAAGCGGCCGTCCGGGTCGGCCGCGTGCACCGCGTCCCGCAGCGCCTGCGGCGAGGGCGCGCGCACGGCCAGCACCCGGTCCGCGCCGACCTCCCACCGGGCGCGCTCGTCCGCGGCCCGCACGCCGAGGTCGGCCGCGGTGACGGCCTGGACCAGCAGCGCGATCGCGATCGCGAAGAGCGCGAGGACCCGGTGCCCGCCGGGCCGCCGGGCCAGTTGCAGCGCGGCCAGGCCGGCGGCGAGCCGGCCGGCCCGTAGCCGATGGGTCGCGACGCGCGCCGCGACCGGCGGGACCAGGCGGGCCGCGAGCAGCCCGCCGCCCAGCGCGAACAGCGCGGGGCCGAGCAGTGCCACGCCCTGGGCACCGGCCGCACCGGCGCTGTCCCGCTCGAACCAGGCCGCGGCCGCGAGCGCGACGACGACCAGCGTGACCGCGTCCAGCGGCCGGATCCGCAGCCGGGACGGGGTGCGCCGCAGCCCGTCCAGCACCGGGCCGCGCGGGCGGTGCGCGGCCGCGGCCGCGAGCACCACGGCGACGCACCCGAGCGCGGCCGCGCCGGCCCAGATCAGCGACGGTCCGGCCGGTGTCGGGACATCGAACTCGGCGCGGGCCGCGAGCGCGGTCGCGCCCCACCCGGCGAGGAACCCGGCCGGCGCCGCGATCGGCAGCGTGAGCAGGCCGGGAGCGACCGAGATCAGCACGCGCGTGCCGGCCGGTGCGCCGCGCAGCGCGGCCAGCGCGGCCTCGTCCCGGCGTTCCGCGGCGAGCTGCGCCGCGGCCAGCAGCAGCACGAACCCGCCGATCAGCCCGAGCTGCGCGGCCGTGATCGCGGCGCCGCGGAACAGCGCGTCCTCGTTGCCACGCAGCGAGGCGAGCAGCTCCGGCAACCGGGAGGAGAGGATCAGGTCGCCGGTCCGCTGCGGGGTGAGCGCGGCCAGGTCGGCGCGGGTGGCCGCGGCGTCCAGCCGCACGTCGGTGCGCAGCACGTAGTCGTGGGTGATGTCCACGATCGGCGCGCCGAGCAGCTCGAAGCCGCCGCGGTCGCCGAGCATCGCGCCGCGGTCCAGGGCCAGCCCGGGCGCGGTGCGCGCGGTCCAGAACTCGTCGTCGGCGTCGGCCGGCCGGAACACGCCGGTGACGGTGAGCGGCACGGTCGCACCCGGCACGCCCGCCAGCTCGACGGTGTCGCCGGCGGTCACCCCGAAGCGCGCGGCGGTCTGCGGCCCGAGCACGATCTCGTCCGGCCGGGCCGGGCAGGCGCCGTCCACGACCAGCCGGGTGCAGGCGCCGTCCACATGGTTCAGCCGGAACGACTCCGGGCCGTTCGGGCCGGCACCGGTGACGGTGGCGCCGACCGAGTCGTACCGCGTGAAGCGGGCGGCCGGCAGCAGGTCCGCCGCCACGGTGAACGAGGCGGCGATCCGGTCGGCATCGCCGAGTATGACGCCGCCGAGCCGCACCGCGCGGGCACCGGGCGTGGTGTCGGCGAGCGCGGCCGCCGTGGTGCCGGACGCGGCCGCGCCGGTCCAGGCCGGGATGGCGGCCGCGGCCGCGACCGTGAGGCCGGCGAGCAGCGCGAAGATCATCAGCCGGGCACGGTGGCCGCGGATCAGGCCGGCCAGCAGTCCCAGCACGAGCCACCCCCCGATCGCGGAACGTGACAGCGACGATAGGCGATCCCGATCCGCCGTGGGGGGCACCTCGGAACATCCCAGGATCAAGACGTCGTTCGCGTCGTTCCAGCGACGTGAACGACGCCTCGATCACCGGGTCTCAGAAGCGGGCCGGCTCCCGGTAGACGCCCCACGCCTCGCGCAGCACACCGCAGATCTCGCCGAGCGTGGCCTCCGCGCGGGCCGCGGCCAGCATCGGCGGGATCAGGTTCGCCTCGGTCCGGCAGGCCGCCGCCAGGTCGTCCAGGCTCCGCCGGACCACCGCGCCGTCCCGGGCCGCCCGCCGCTCCGCCAGCACCCGCCGCTGTTCCAGCTCCACCTCGTGCGAGACGCGCAGGATCGAAAGGTCCTTCGCGACCGTGCCGGTGTGCACGTTCACGCCGACGATCCGCTTCTCGCCCTTCTCCAGCGCCGCCTGGTACGCGAACGCCGACTCCGCGATCTCCGAGGTGAACCAGCCGTCCTCGATGCCGCGCAGGATCCCGGACGTGATGGTGCCGTCCGGCCCGAGGTTCCGGATCCGCGTGAAGATCTCCTCCGCCGCCTCCTCGATCCGGTCGGTGAGCGCCTCCAGGTACCACGAGCCGCCGAGCGGATCCGCCACGTTCGCGACGCCGGTCTCCTCCATCAGCACCTGCTGGGTGCGCAGCGCGATCTCCGCGGACTCCTCGGTGGGCAGCGCGAGCGTCTCGTCCAGCGCGTTCGTGTGCAGCGAGTTGGTGCCGCCGAGCACTGCCGCGAGCGCCTCCACCGCGGTTCGCACCACGTTGTTGACCGGCTGCTGCGCGGTGAGCGAGACGCCCGCGGTCTGGGTGTGGAAGCGCAGCCGGAGCGCGCGCTCGTCGGTGGCGCCGTAGACGTCGCGCAGCCACCGCGCCCAGATCCGCCGCGCGGCCCGGAACTTCGCGATCTCCTCGAAGAAGTCCACGTGCGCGTCGAAGAAGAAGCTCAGGCCGGGCGCGAACCGGTTCACGGACAGCCCCCGGGACAGGCCCAGTTCCACATAGCCGAAACCGTCGGCCAGCGTGTACGCCAGCTCCTGCGCGGCCGTCGCGCCGGCCTCCCGGATGTGGTAGCCGGAGACGGACAGCGGCTTGTAGCGCGGGATCTCCGCCGCGCAGTACTCCATCAGGTCGCCGATCAGGCGCAGGTGCGGCTCCGGCGCGAACAGCCACTCCTTCTGCGCGATGTACTCCTTGAAGATGTCCGTCTGCAGCGTCCCGTCCAGGGACGACAGCGCGGCGCCCTGCCGCTCGGCCGCCACCAGATACATACAGAAGATCGGCACGGCCGGCCCGGAGATGGTCATGCTGGTGGTGACCGCACCCAGGTCGATGCCGTCGAAGAGCACGTCCATGTCCGCGGCCGAGTCGATCGCCACGCCGCAGTGCCCGACCTCGCCGAGCGCCTCGGGGTCGTCCGAGTCGTACCCCATCAGCGTGGGCATGTCGAACGCCACGGAGAGGCCACCGCCGCCGGCCGCGAGCAGCATCCGGTACCGCTCGTTGGTCTGCCGCGCGTTGCCGAACCCGGAGAACTGCCTGATCGTCCAGGCCCGCCCGCGGTAGCCGGTCGGGTGGAGCCCGCGCGTGTACGGGAACTCGCCGGGCCAGCCGATCCGTTCGAAGCCGGGGTGGGGGGCGTCGTCCGGCGGGCCGTAGAGCGGCGCGACCGTCTCGCCGGAGAGCGTGCTGAAGTCCGCGTCGCGCTTGTGGGCGGCGTCGTACCGGGCCTGCCAGCGGGCACGACCGGCGGCGATCTGCTCGGCATCCATGCCGCACAGTCTAGGGGGCAACCTTAACGATCGCTAAGTGTTCCGCACTGCCATCCCGCAGGTGCAGCTCCGCGTCGCAGAACGCGGCCGCCTCCGCGTCGTGCGTGGCGAACACGACCGCGGCACCCCGGTCCGCCTCCGCGCGCAGCAGCTCCAGCACGCGCGCGCGGTTCACCGCGTCCAGCTCGCTGGTCACCTCGTCGGCCAGCAGCACGTCACCGGCCAGCGCCAGGCCGCGGGCCAGCGCGGTGCGCTGCTGCTGGCCGCCGGAGAGCTCCTCGACCAGCTGCCCGGACTGCTCGGCCAGGCCGAGCGAGGCCAGCGCGGTCGCGGCGGTCGCGCGCGCCTCGGACGGGCCCACACCGTTCGCCATCAGCGCGACCTGCAGGTTCTCCCCCGCGGTGAGGATCGCGGCCAGCCCGTTGTCCTGCGGCACCAACACCACGCGCCGGGTCACCGCGTGATCGCGGTCGCGGACCGGCTCGTCGCCGAGGCGCACCTCGCCGGCGCTCGGGCGCAGCAGCCCGGCCATCGCGTGCAGCAGCGTGGTCTTGCCGGCGCCGGACGGGCCGGTGACGGCCAGGATCCGGCCCGGCTCCGCGGTCACGGTGACGTCCCGGAGCACCGACTCCCGGCCGTAGCCCAGCGTGACACCGTCCACGATCAGCAGCGACATGGACCGGACCCTATCCCTTCCGTACGCCCACCGCCGCCCCTATGCTGGTGATCCTTGGTGGATCAGTTGATCTCCCAAACGGAGGGTGCCACATGAAGAAGACCGCCGCCGTGGCCGCGCTGCTCCTCGTCGTGGCCCTTCCCGCGCCGGCCCGGGCCGCCGCCGCGACGCCCGCCTACGACCTCGACGACGACTGCGTCACGCTGCAGGCCGCGCAGGGACACATCACCGAGAACGACGGGGGTTACGCGTTCGCCGCCTCGGCCACGTCCGCGGAGCGGTTCCGGTTCGACGCCACCGCGCTCGGCCGCTACACGATTCGCGATGCCGCGGGCGCGTACCCGTACCAGAGCGTGATCGGTTTCGTTCTTCCCGGCCGGACCTATGGGGACCGGGCCGACTGGACCGCCGTCACGACCGGCGCCGGGCGCTATCAGCTCACCTCGACCGCGACCGGCCAGCACCTCGGCGCGTTCCTCGGCCGCGTCGGCGGCGCGGACGCACCCGTCACACTCACCGCCACGCCGTCCACCGGCTGCGTCGCCGTGGAGGACATCGCGACCGGCGTGACCGGCACCGCCGCACCCGGCGTGAACGCGGACGGCACGCTCAACGGCTGGATCGACGGCCACGCGCACGTCACCGCGGCCGAGGCCTTCGGCGGCGACCTGCACTGCGCGGACGCGTTCGCACCCGGCGGTCCCGCGGTCGCGCTGAAGGGCTGCCCGTCGCACGCCACGCTCGGCATCGGCGCGCTGCTGGAGGCGATCATCGCGGGCACCGACCCGATCGACTCGCGCGAGGACGGCTGGCCCACGTTCGGCGACTGGCCGCAGCCCAACAGCCTGCTGCACGAGCAGGCGTACTTCCGCGGCATCGAGCGGTCCTGGCGCTCCGGCCAGCGTGTGCTCAACACGCTGCTGGTCGCCAACCGGATCATCTGCGGCCTCTACCCGACGCGCGACACGTCCTGCGACGAGACCGAGCAGATCCGCGCGCAGTACCGATATCTCCGCTCCATGCAGGACTACGTGGACGCGCAGAGCGGCGGGCCGGGCCAGGGCTGGTTCCGGCTCGCGGCCACGCCCGCGGAGGTTCGCACGATCGCGGCGCAGGGCAAGCTCGCGGTCACCATCGGCGTGGAGAGCTCGGAGCTGTTCGGCTGCAACGTCACCTGCACCACGGCCGCGGTCGACGCCGGGCTGGACGAGCTCGAGTCGATGGGCGTCAGCGGGCTCTACCCGGTGCACAAGTTCGACAACGCGTTCGGCGGCACCCGCTTCGACTCCGGCGCGACCGGCGTCGCCGTCAACATCGGCAACCTGATCAGCACCGGCCGCTGGTGGACCGCGGACTCCTGCACCGGCCCGCACGACAACGAGCAGCCGCTGGTCAGCGACGAACTGGCGGAGCTGCTCCGGCTCGGCGAACTCGGCCTGCCGCCCGGCACGATCCTCCCGGTCTACCCGAGCGGCCCGATCTGCAACACGCGCACCCTGACCCCGATGGGCGAATACCTGGTCACGCGCATGATCGAGCGCGGGATGATCATCCACATCGACCACCTGGGGGTACGGACCGCCTCCGCCGTGCTGGACCTGGCCGAGGCCGCGGACTACCCGGGCGTGGTGTCCGTGCACTCCTGGTCCGACCCCACGATCGTCGGCCGGATCATCGCGCTGGACGGCTTCGTCGCCGGCTACGCACACGCGGCCACGGACGCGGGCGACGGCGAGACACCGTTCCTCGACGAATGGCGGGCCAACACCCAGGGCCACACCATCAGCGGGTACGGGATGGGCTCCGACGTCAACGGCCTCGGCCCGCTGCCGCCGCCGCAGCTCGCACCGCCGGCCGGCCCGCAGCCGTACCCGTTCACCGCGGTCAACGGCACCACCGTCGACCGGCAGGTCTTCGGCACGCGCACATTCGACCTCAACACCGACGGCGTCCCGCAGTACGGGCTGTACGCGGACTGGGTCACCGACCTGATCCGCCAGGCCGGCCCGGACGGCCCGCGGCTGCGCTCGCAGCTGATGAACGGCGCCGAGGCGTACGTGTCGATGTGGGAAGCGGCGCGCGGATGACCGTGCCCCTTCTCCCGCCGGGCTTCCGGTTCGGCATGGCCACCTCGGCGTACCAGGTGGAAGGCGCCTTTGATCTGGACGGCAAGGGGCCGTCGATCTGGGACACGTTCACGGCGCGGCCCGGCACGATCCGGCACGGCGAGGACGGCCGCGTCGCGATCGACCACTACCACCGGTGGGCGGAGGACGTCGCGCACATCGCGGCGGCCGGCACGCACGACTACCGGTTCTCGTTCTCCTGGCCGCGCGTGCTGCCCACCGGCACCGGCCCGGTCAACAAGCCCGGCCTGGACTTCTACGACCGGCTCGTCGACACGCTGCTGTCGCACGGCGTCCGGCCGGTCCCGACGATCTACCACTGGGACCTGCCGCAGGCGCTGGAGGACGCGGGCGGCTGGCTGTCCCGGGACACCGCGTACGCGCTCGCCGACTTCGCCGCGATCCTGGCCGCCCGGCTCGGCGACCGGGTCCGCGACTGGATCACGCTGAACGAGATGAGCGTGCAGACCCTCTACGGGTACGCGCTGGACTCGCACGCGCCCGGCCGCGGGCTCGGGTTCGGCGCGCTGCCGGTCGCGCATCATCAACTGCTCGCGCACGGGCTGGCCGTGTCGGCGCTGCGCGCGGCCGGCGCGGCCACGGTCGGCGTGGCCGCGCAGCACTTCCCGGTCTCACCCGCATCCGGCGATCCGGCCGACGTCGAGGCCGCGTCGGTCTTCGCCACGCTGACGAACTGGCTGTTCGCCGACCCGATCCTGCGCGGCGGCTATCCTCCGTCGCTGCTCTCGCTGCTGCCCGTGCACGACGGCGACCTGGAGATCATCGCGGCGCCGCTCGACTTCTACGGCGTCAACTACTACGAGCCGACCCGGGTCGAGGCGCCGCGCGCGGGCCGGGACTACCGCGGTGTGCTGGAGGTGGACATCCCGGCCGGGATGCCGTTCGCGCCGGTGCCGGTGCCGGCCGCGGAACGCACCGACTTCGGCTGGGCGATCGTGCCGGCCGGCCTGACCACGATCCTCACCACGCTGCGCGAGCGTTATCCGTCGCTGCCGCCGGTGGTGGTGACGGAGAACGGCGCGTCGTTCCGCGAGCCGGTCGCGGACCGCCGGCGGATCGCGTACCTCGACGCCCACCTGCGCGCGGTGCTGGACGCGCTCGCGGCCGGCGTCGACGTGCGCGGCTACTACGTGTGGTCCGCGCTGGACAACTTCGAGTGGGCCGCGGGTTTCGGGGAACGCTTCGGCCTCATCCACGTCGACCCGGCCACGCTGAACCGGACCCGAAAGGAGTCCTGGCACTGGTTCCGCACCCTGATCGCCGCCCAGCCTCCGACCTGAGCCTCAACCGCGCGGTGAGTCAGTTGGCCCTGTCCAACGGCTCAGCTTTCGCTGTATCACCAGTTCGGACCGCCTGTGCCGTCAGTCGAGAATGGCTGTTCGACTGGTCAGCCTCGTCAGTTCGACTGGCCGGCTCGATTGGCCGGTCCGCGCGGTGCGGTGCGGTGCGGCTCGTCACCCGGGCCGGCTCGATTGGCCGGTTGGCGCGGTGCGGCGCGCAGGCGGTCGACGAACGTGGCGGCGATCCGGGTCAGTCGCTCGGACCGGCCCTCCTCCGCCCAGCCGTCCACCAGGCTGAGCAACGCGCTGCCCTCGACCAGGATGATGAAGTCGTCGATCACCGCGTCGTCCGCCACGCCGGCGCGAAGCTCGCCGCGCTCCCGTGCCTCGCGCATGCAGACCCGCAGCAGTTCCCGGATGCCCAGATGCGACTCGCGCCGCGACGCCGCCAGCCGCGGATGGGACAGCGCCGCCCCCGCGAACGCCACATTCACGTGCGCGTCCGCCGCCCGCTCATCGTCGAACGGCAACGCCGCCCCAAGCGCCGCCCGCAGCGCCGCCAGCCCCGCGAGATCGCCGCCGAGCCGGAACGCGCGCGCCACGATCCGCTCGTACATCGCGGCCTGCGCCGCCACCAGGATGTCGTCCTTGCCCCCGAGAAAGTGCGCCAGCACACTCAGCGAGCAGCCGGCCTCGTCCGCGATCGCTCTGGTCGTGGTGCCGTCCACACCCCGCGCGCGAACCACCCGCCAGGCCGCCGCCAGCAGCTCCGCCCGCCGCTCCCCATGATCGACCAGCCTCGGCACGCTCCCACCCTACGACCCGCCCCCACCGAGCCCACAGAGCGCCGCCATCCGGACAATTCCCACCCCACCACCGCGACACCCCAGCCCTCATGATCAAGGCGTCCCACGTCGTTCAAGCAACCTGAGGGACGCCTCGATCATGGAGGCACACCCACCTCCCACTTCCCGCCGCGCGCTTCCCACTTCCCGCCTCCCGCAGCGCGCCGCCCGCCACGCGCTTCCCGCCACCCGCCACCCGGTGCCCGCTGCCCGCCGCCCGGTACCCGCCGCGCGCCGCCCGCTGCCGCCACGCGCTTCCCGCTGCCGCCACCCGCCACCCGCCGCATGCTGCCGCCACGCGCTTCCCGCTACCCGCAGCGCGCCGCCCGCCACGCGCCGCCCGCCACGCGCTTCCCGCCGCCCGGTACCCGCCACGCGCCGCCCGCTGCCCGCCGCCCGCTTCCCGTCGCCCGATGCGCTTCAGCATCGGCTTTGTTACAGGCCCCGATCGAGCGCCCCCGCCCGATATTTCAGCATTTAGTCGCCCAGTCACCGGACAAGGCCTCAATAGCGCCCGGGTCGCCGGCCTCGCCTCAACACCGAAGCGTCGATAGCGCCTCCGGCCGCTGCACCGGCTCACGCCTTGGCGTCGAACGGCTCAGGACAGCGACTCGAGCAGGGAGGCCGCCGCCGAATAGGGATCACGGCGACCGGCCACGACCTCTGCCGCCAGGTCCGTCAGCGCGGTGCCGCCGCGCAGCGCGGACAGCCGGGCGCGCACCGCGCCCAGCGCGATCGCCTCCACCTCCGCGGCCGCGCGAGCCGCGCGGCGGCGGTCCAGCTCGCCGTGCGCGGTCAGCCAGGCATGATGCTTGTCCAGCGCCGCCAGCGTCTCGTCGATGCCCTCGGCGCGGGACGCAACCGCGCGGACCACCTGCGGGCGCCACTCCCCGGGTCCGCGGTCGGCAAGGCCGATCATGCCCTGGATGTCGCGGTAGGTGGCGTCCGCGCCGTCCCGGTCCGCCTTGTTGATCACGAACACGTCCGCGATCTCCAGGATGCCGGCCTTCACCGCCTGGATCGCATCGCCCATGCCGGGCGCCAGCAGCACCATCGTGGTGTCCGCGAGCGACGCCACCTCGACCTCGGCCTGGCCGACGCCGACCGTCTCGACCAGCACCACGTCGCAGCCCGCGCCCTCCAGCACGCGCACGGCCTGCGGCGTGGCGGCGGAGAGACCGCCGAGGTGACCGCGGTTCGACATGGAACGGATGTACACGCCGGGATCGGTGGCGTGGTCCTGCATGCGGACGCGGTCGCCGAGGATCGCGCCCCCGCTGAACGGGCTGGACGGGTCGACGGCCAGCACCCCGACCCGGTGGCCCTGCTTACGCAGCGCGCGGACCAGCTCGTTCGTGGTGGTGGACTTGCCGACGCCGGGCGAGCCGGTGACGCCGACGATCCGGGCGCGCCCGGCGTACGAGGCGAGCGCCACGGCCATCTCCGGCAGCGTCTCGTCACCGGTCTCGACCAGCGTGATCAGCCGCGCGACGGCACGCGGATCACCATCACGGGCATGCTCGACCAGCAGGGGAATGTCACGGCTGCGACGCAGGGAACTCACCCGCCGAGCCTGCCACGAATCGCGCCCGCACGCCGTGCCCCCAGCCGGCCCGGACGCCAGCCGCAGCACCACGCCGCCACTCCTCCCGCAGCACCACGCCGCCGCACGCCACCCGCAGCACCACCCGGCCGCGCCCCACCCGCTGCACCACGCGGCCGAATGCTGATCCCGGCGTCCGGGATGCCGGGACGGCGCGTAACCGTCACGGCACGCGGATGATCAGGGCGTCGCCCTGGCCGCCGCCGCCGCAGAGTGCGGCCGCGCCCACGCCGCCGCCGCGACGGCGCAGCTCCAGCGCGAGCGTCAGCGCCAGGCGCGCGCCGGACATGCCGATCGGGTGGCCGAGCGCGATCGCGCCGCCGTTGACGTTCACGATCTCCGGGCGGATGCCGAGGTCGCGGATTGACTGGATGCCGACCTGCGCGAACGCCTCGTTGATCTCCACCAGGTCCAGGTCGGCCGCGGTCAGCCCCTCCTTGGCGAGCGCCGCGTTGATCGCGTTCGAGGGCTGCGAGTGCAGCGAGTTGTCCGGGCCGGCCACGTTACCGTGCGCGCCGATCTCCGCGATCCAGCTCAGGCCCAGTTCCTCCGCCTTCGCCCTGGACATCACCACGACCGCGGCCGCGCCGTCCGAGATCGGCGACGCGCTGCCGGCCGTGATCGTCCCGTCCGGCGCGAACGCGGGCCGCAGCCGGGCCAGCGACTCCGCCGTGGTGTCCGGCCGGATCCCCTCGTCCTCGCTGATCACGATCGGGTCGCCCCTGCGCTGCGGCACCGAGACCGGCGCGATCTCCTCCGCGAAGTGCCCGTTCTTCTGCGCCGCCGCGGCCCGCTGGTGGCTGGCCGCCGCGAACGCGTCCTGCTCCTCGCGGGTGATCCCGTGCCGGGCGCCGTGCCGCTCCGTGGACTCGCCCATCGAGCAGCAGTCCCACGCGTCGGTCAGCCCGTCCAGCGCCATGTGGTCCCTGATCACCACGTCGCCGTACTTGTATCCCTGCCGTTGCCCCACCAGCAGGTGCGGCGCGTTGGTCATCGACTCCATGCCACCGGCGACCACGATGTCGTACTCACCGGCCCGGATCAGCTGGTCCGCGAGCGCGATCGCGTCGAGACCGGAGAGACACACCTTGTTGATCGTCAGCGCCGGCACCGACATCGGGATCCCGGCCTCCACCGCGGCCTGCCGCGCCGGGATCTGCCCCGCCCCGGCCTGCAGCACCTGGCCCATGATCACGTACTGAACCGCGGCCGGGTCGACGCCCCCGCGCTCCAGCGCGGCCCGGATCGCCACGCCGCCGAGCTTCGTGGCCGGGAAGTCCTTGAGGTTGCCGAGCAGCCGCCCCATCGGGGTCCGCGCTCCGCCGACGATTACCGATCCCATCGCTACCGCCCCTGTGGGTCGACGCTGACCTTAACGATTGTTTGGGTCAGACTATCTCCCATGACTTCACAGCCCGATGCCGGATTCGTCACACAGGGAGACATCGGCATCCTCCGCATCGACCACGTCGGCATCGCGGTCGCGGACCTCGACGCCGCCGTCGACTTCTACGCCCGCGTCTTCGACATGCACTGCATTCACCAGGAAACCAACACCGACCAGGGGGTACGCGAGGCGATGCTCTCCGTCGGCCGCACTCCCGACGGCGGCCGACTCCAGCTCCTGGCCCCGCTCACGCCGGACTCCACCATCGCCAAGTTCCTCGACCGCAACGGCCCCGGCATCCAGCAGCTCGCCTACACCGTGGCCGACGTGGACGCCGCCTGCGCCGCACTCCGCGCCCGCGGCCTGCGCCTGCTCTACCCGGAACCGAAACGCGGCACCGCCGGCTCCCGCATCAACTTCGTCCACCCCAAGGACGCCGGCGGCGTCCTCGTCGAACTCGTCGAACCCGCGCCCACCCCCTGACTCACACCCCCGCACCCCTCGCCGAGCCAGGGCCCAAGCGCCGCCCAGGCACGCAACCCACACATCGCTCGCACCAGACGCCGCGGGCGAACTCCACGCCGCCCGGCCGGCCCCACCCACCCACACCCGACGAAGCCCACCCACTGAGCCTCCCGCGTCCGGGTGCGCGCCGCGATCCGCGCCGCGACCGCTGCGACGAAACCTCGGCGCAGGGCGCCCGATCGGTCGGCGCGCCGAGACTGCGGCGCCAACGCTCAGCAACCGGACGTCAGCTGGGCAAATCCCCACGAAGGATGTGCCTGGGCCCGCCACGTCGCCGGCAAAGAAGCCACCAGACACCACAAGCCACCACACGCGCCGCAAGCCACCGGGCGCCGCAAGCCACCGGGCGCCGCAAGCCACCGGGCGCCGCAAGCCACCGGGCGCCGCAAGCCACCGGGCGCCGCAAGCCACCGGGCGCCGCAAGCCACCGGGCGCCGCAAGCCACCGGGCGCCGCAAGCCACCGGGCGCCGCAAGCCACCAAGGGCTTCAGGACCGATATTTCGGCATATAGCGTCGGCTCCTCAGAGTTTCCCGCTCGCGCAAGATCCTTATGTCGCTGGCGGCTGTTTCATCGCTCGCCAAAAAGCCAGCAGCGACATAAGGATGTCGGGTCTCACTCTGGAAGGCCAAAGCCCGAAACGCACAAGTAGGCTCATCCAGCGCGCCGTTACCACGCATGACGACCTGCGGCAGCGCGACGTCAGCTCGCCCCTGCTGAATAAGCCCTTTGTTCTGAAAAGCTGCTCGATCAACGGCGGAATGTACTCCAGCGCCCTCATGGGACGCCCATAAGGGCCCTGGAGTACATTCGACGGATGATCAAATGCTAGATTGGGCAACCTGCCCCACGATTCGGCAACTGGCCATGACAAAATCAAAGGCTTGTTCAGCAGGGGCGAGTCGGCGCCGCGTCGCCGCAGGCCAGCGCTGTCGGCGCGCAGCGCGCTGAACAACCCTCCGAGTGTTGGCCCGATTGAGGCCATTCAGCGTGATGTTGATCCATCGCGCCGGCCTGCAGCAACGCAGCGTCGGCTCACCGCGCGGAACAAGCCTCACGATCTGAAATAGGCCGAGGATGCCGTTCTTCGACATTTTGAGGCTTATTCAGCGCGGCGACCTCACGCCGCGTTGCCGCAGGCCAGCGCCGTCGGGGCGCGGCGCGCTGAATAACCCTCATTGAGGCTTATCGAGCGGGGCGAGCCGACGCCGCGTCGCCGCAGGCCAGCGCTGTTGGCGCGTAACGTGCTGAATAACCCTCATTGCATGGCGGCGCCCCGGGCGCCCTGCGCCCGATATTCGGCATATCACGGTCAAGCCTACCCCGCATCTCGACGACTTCAAGATCCTTCCATACCTCATGGACCTTTCGATGGCCATGAAAGGCCCATGAGGTATGGAAGGATCTTGACTTCCGCTGAAGTGATTCTCGCGGAATTCGGATAGCGCCGACCGGATTCGAAAATAGATTATAACGGGAGATTTTGGGCGGGCCACGTCCGCGCGCCACGTCCGCGACTCAACGCCCGCGACTCGATACCCGCGCGCCACGCCCGCCACCCACACCCCCGCGCCACGCCCGCCACCCACACCTCCGCGCACGCCCGCGGCCCGTCGCCGGGAGCGGTCGAGGAACGCTCCGCCGTCTCCGCCGTCGGCGCGAGGGCCTCCGCTGCGATTGGTGACGCTGAAGAGGCTCGTCGGTCGTCTGACAAGACGACGTTTCGGGTGCGGAGCGCCCGTGAATCGATGCCGTGGGACTGGAAGCGGCGCCGGGGCCCTGCGCTCCACGCCGGGAGCGGAAGGGAGGCCGCCCGCGGCCGACCGGTGCCCGCGGGAGCACTGGGAATCGGCCACGCCGGAAGCGGGAAATCCGGTTCTGGAGGCTTTTGATCTTCGGTTGTGTTCGTCGATGCACTTTGTCACAAACGGCTGTCGATCTTTCATTACCCGTGGGTAACGTACGTCGTCACCTGGTCCAACGGCGGAAGAGGTGACCCACGTGCAGGCGATCCTGGACGCGATCATGGCTGCGGACGGCGCACGCGACCCGGCCGCGGAGCTGGCGGCGATCGGTGCGATTCCGATTCCGGAGAGTTACCGCGGGATGGCCGTGCGGGCCGGTGACGTCTCGATGTTCGACGGGATGGCCGCGCACGACAAGGATCCGCGGAAGGCGCTGCACCTGCAGGAGGTGCCGACGCCTGCGCTCGGGCCCGGCGAGGCGCTGATCGCGGTGATGGCCAGCGCGATCAACTACAACACGGTCTGGACCAGCATCTTCGAGCCGGTGCCGACGTTCGGCTTCCTCCGGCGGTACGGGCGACTCTCCGACCTCACCCGGCGTCACGACCTGCCCTATCACGTGGTCGGCTCGGACGCGGCCGGCGTGGTGCTGCGCACCGGCCCGGGCGTGACGCGGTGGAGGGCAGGTGACGAGGTGGTCGCGCACTGCCTGTCGGTGGAGCTGGAGGACGCGGCCGGCCACGACGACACGATGCTCGACCCGCAGCAGCGCATCTGGGGTTTCGAGACGAACTTCGGCGGCCTGGCCGAGATGGCCGTGGTCAAGAGCAACCAGCTGATGCCGAAGCCCGCGCACCTGAGCTGGGAGGAGGCGGCGTCACCGGGGCTGGTCAACTCGACGGCCTACCGGCAGTTGGTCTCGCGGCACGGTGCCCGGATGAAGCAGGGTGACGTGGTGCTGATCTGGGGCGCGTCCGGCGGACTCGGGTCCTACGCGGTGCAGATGGCGTTGCACGGCGGCGCGATCCCGGTGTGCGTGGTGTCCAGCCCGGCGAAGGCGGAGCTGTGCCGCCGGATGGGCGCGGAGCTGGTGATCGACCGGTCCGCGGAGGGCTACCGGTTCTGGACGGACGCGGACGAGCAGGATCCGCGCGAGTGGCGGCGGTTCGGCGAGCGGATCCGCGGGCTGACCGGCGGCGAGGACCCGGACATCGTGTTCGAGCATCCGGGCCGGGAGACGTTCGGCGCCAGCGTCTACGTCGCCAAGCGCGGCGGCACCGTGGTCACCTGCGCCTCGACCAGCGGATATCAGCACGAGTTCGACAATCGCTACCTGTGGATGAACCTGAAGCGGATCGTCGGCTCGCACTTCGCCAACTACCGGGAGGCGTGGGAGGCGAACCGGCTGGTCGCGCTGGGCCGCATCCACCCCACCGTGTCCCGCACCTATCCGCTGGAGCAGACCGGGCAGGCCGCGTTCGAGGTGCACCGCAACCGGCACCAGGGGAAGGTCGGTGTGCTGTGCCTGGCACCGGCCGAGGGGCTGGGGATCCGGGACCCGGAGTTCCGCGCGCCGCACGAGGCCGCGATCAACCGCTTCCGCGGCGCATAGATAAAACAGTGCCCGGAGGGTACGGCGGCGGGTGCACAACGGCGTGTACCCGCCGCCTCACGATGTGCTAACGTGCGCAACGCCTCGCACCGAGTCTGCAATTTTCCCTTTTTTGGGGCAAAGTTCAACGAGTCGGGGCTTACGGGGGTTAGTGCCCTATTAGGCCCGATATCCGACGTCAGCGAACCGCCTGCTCGGCCCCGTCGGCCGAGTGGTCGATCCCTGTTGGACCGAATCGGCGAGCAGCCCGGTGACCAGCGAAGTTGACCATGAAAGCGGTCCGGGACATGCCCCGCACGCTCTTGCGAAGCACCAGGGTACGTCTGCCAGTATGTCCCAATGCCCCAGCAGCAGGACTCTTCCCTCGCGTTCTTCGAGAGCGCGAAATCCGAGCACGACTTCACGGTCGTTCTCCGCGGTTACGACCGCGGCCAGGTGGACGCGCACCTGGGCCGGCTGGTCGCCGCCCTGAACCAGTCGGAGCAGGCGCGGGCCGAGGCCGAGCAGCGGATGAACGACGCGCAGCGCCGGCTGCGCCAGGCTGAGCAGCGACTCAGCTCGGTCGAGCAGAAGCTCACCGACACCAACAAGCAGCTCGAGGAGAACAACCGCCCGACGCTCTCCGGTCTCGGGACCCGCGTCGAGCAGATCCTCCGCCTCGCCGAGGAGCAGGCGAACGACCACCGCAGCGAGGCCAAGCGGGAGTCGGAGGGCATCCTCTCCGCCGCCCGCCTCGAGGCCCGCGAGATCACCGACAAGGCCCGCGCCGAGGCCGCCGCCATGAAGGCGACCGCGGAGCGCGAGGCCGGCCAGGTCCGCACGCACGCCGAGCGCGAGGCCGCCGAGGTCCGCGTGCAGGCCCGCCGCGAGGCCGACACGCTGCGCGCCGACGCCGACCGTGAGACCAAGCAGCTGCGCACCGTCACCGCCCACGAGGTCGCGGAGCTGAAGTCCACGGTCGAGCGCGAGGTCTCCACGCTGCGCGCCACCGCCGAGCGGGAGATCACCCAGCTCCGCGCGAAGGCGGCCCGCGAGGCCGAGGAGAAGCGCGCCGAGGCGACCAAGATGCTCACCGACGCCCGCGACAAGCGCGACAAGGACCTGCAGGCCCTCGCGCTGGAGCTCGCCGAGCGCCGGGAGAAGGCGGAGCGCGAGGAGTCGCAGCGCCACGCCGCCCAGGTCGCCGCCACGCAGAAGATGGTCGCCGAGGCCGAGGAGCGCGCCCGCGCCGCCGAGGACCGCGCCAAGGAGATCGAGCAGCGCGCCGAGGCCCGCCGCGTCGAGTCCGAGCGCAACGCGAACGAGACCGTCGAGAAGGCGAAGGCGCTCTCCGACAAGACCATCAACGAGGCCCGCGCCGAGGCACACCGCCTGGTCACCGAGGCCCGCACCGAGGCCGACCACACCACGCAGGCCGCGCGCCGCGAGGTCGAGGACCTGACCCGCCAGAAGGACGCCGTCACGTCCCAGCTCGGTCAGATGCTCTCCGGTCTGGCCGGCATCGTCCCCACGCCGGCCGCCGCCGCGCCCGCGGCCGCCGCTCCGGCCGCCGCCAAGCCCGAGGCCACGGACTCCGGCGACGCCTCCGACGAGAAGGTTCCGGCCAAGGCCGGCAACTGAGCACGATCCCGATCCGGGTTTGGCAGAACCCGGACGGTGACGCAGACGTCCCGTCAGGCCGGTGAATTCTCCGCGCGTGACGGGACGATGCGTTTGTGTGACGGCCAGGTTTGACCGGCGCTTCCAACAACTGCGACTACGGCGGCTCGTTGGTACGGTGGGTCCGCCGGGTTTGGCAGAGCCCGACAGCTCACCCGAAAAAGCGACAACACTGAGAAGCGCATACGTCCCGTCAGGCCGGTGTGTATCCGTGCAGGACGGGACGTGGCGTGTGTGAGGATGGAACCATGTCACACGGCGGGGAAATCTTCGATCTCGGCGACAACATGGCTCCGGAGCCCACCTTCGAGTCACAGTTCAAGGGCTACGATCGCAAACAGGTCGATCGGTACGTTGCCCGCGCCGAGGCCGAGATCGCTACGCTCGCCACCGAGCGAGAGCAGGCGTACGGCGAGATCCAGCGCATGGCCCGCGAGGTCGAACAGCTGAAGGCCGAGGTCGCGACGCAGCGCCGGCGGGCCGCCACCCCGGAGCGCGTGTCGTTCCGGCACCTCGGGCCGCGCGTGGAGCAGATCCTCGCGCTCGCCGAGGACCAGGCCGAGGCGATCCGCACCGAGGCGACCCAGGACATCGCGGACCGGCGCAACGAGGCCGACCGCGTCCTGAACGAGGCCCGCGAGGACGCGGACCGCATGGTCGCGGACGCCCGCACCCGTGCGCACGAGGCGGCCCGCGATTTCGAGATCGCGCTCGCCTCCCGCCGCACCGAGGAGGACAAGGTCGACGCGCAGCGCCGGACCACGGCCGAGGCGGAGATCGCGGCGGCGCGCGAGGAGGCCGACAGTGCCCGCAGCGAGGGGCAGGCCGCGCTGGCCCGCGCCCAGCAGGAGGCACGCCAGCTCACCGAGCAGACCAAGCAGTACGTGCAGCGCACCCGCGCCGAGACCGAGGCGTATGTGCAGTCCTCGCGCACCCAGGTGCAGCAGGAGCTGAGCCACTGGCGCAGCAGCGTCGAGCAGGAGATCAACCAGCGCAACGCCGCGGCCGAGCGCGAGCTGGCCGAGCTGCGCACCGCCGCGGAGCATGAGGTCGCGCAGCGCCGGACCGCGGCCGCGCAGGAGCTCAGCCAGCTCCGCGCCGAGGCGGAGAAGCAGATCGCCGACCAGCGGGCCGACGCCGAGCGCCAGCTCAACGAGGCCCGGCGCGCGGCGGACAAGGAGGCGGCCGAGGCGCACGCGCGGCTCACCGCGGTCCAGCAGGAGGTCACCACCACGCAGAAGCAGCTCAACACGCTGCGCGAGGAGATCTCCACGACCGAGTCCGCGCTGGCCGATCTGCGCGAGCAGACGATCACCGCGCAGCAGGAGTCGGACAGGGTCGCCGAAAAGCTCAGCGGCGTGCAGAAGCAGCTCGCCACGGAGCTGAAGCGGCTCTCCGACGCGCAGCGCTCCGCGGAGGCGGCCGAGCGGCACGCGTCCGACGTGCGCCGCCAGGTGCAGCGCGAGGCGAAGCGGGTCGCGGAGCTGGCGGCCGCGGCGGTGCTCGCGGCGGCGGCCGGCCCGGCGGATTCGGCGGACGACGCGGACTACGCTCCGGAGACGGACGAGAAGCCGGCGATGCCGGCGGGCAAGGCGGCGGTCACCGCTTCCGCGTCGGTCCCGGCTTCGGCGGTCCCGGCTTCCTCGGGGGGCATTCCGGTCCCAGCTTCCTCCGCGGGGACGTCGGTGCCGGGTTCCTCGGCGGGCGTTTCGGTCCCGTCGTCAGTGGCGGGCACGTCGTCCTTCGCGGGCACGTCGTCCTCGGCGGGCACGTCGCCCGTGGCGGGCACGTCGCCCGGCGCGGCCGTAGCCGCTTCGTCCGTGGCCGCTTCGCCGGCGAAGTCCTCGTCGCCCGAGGCGTCCTCGACCGGGTCTTCCGCCCCGAAATCTGTAAAGTCCGCAGCGTCCGCGGACGAGGCTTCCCCGGCCGGCGAATCGTCGGCGGATGACGCCCCGGAGGGCGACTCATCGGCGCGTGACTCGTCGGCACGTGACTCGTCAGCGCATAACTCGTCGGCACGTGACTCGTCAGCGCGTGACTCATCGGCGCGTGACTCGTCCGGTGGTGAGGCCACGCAGGTGATCACGCGGCAGGATCCGGTGAAGGCCGCGGAGGCGAAGCCGGACGCGCGGCCGACCGAGACCACGCAGGTCATCACGGGCGGCACCGAGACCACGCAGATCATCTCGGGCGAGGTCGAGACCACGCAAGTGATCTCGGCGGAGGCGATCCGGCAGGCGCAGGCCGCCGCGGTCGCGCCGAAGCAGACGGACGGCCCGCCGGCGTCGCTGAGCAACGCGACCGCCGCGCCGACCGCGGTCATGCCGACCGTGCCGTCCCGGGCAACCGCGCCGGACGCCCGCGACGGCAAGGCCGCCGAAGGGCTGAAGGCGGACTCCACCACGGTCTGAGGTTTCACCACGCGAGGGGCGGCCGGTCACGGCCGCCCCTCGCGTCGTTCATGGCACCGCTACCCCGCGCCGGATACGCTGCGCGCTGGAGGTGTGCAGGTGATCGAGAAGCCCGAGACAGCGGACGACGAGAGGCTCTCTCCCCCGGCCGGCACCAGTCCGGCCGCCGTCTCGCCGCCCGGTGGCCCCGCCGACTCCCCGCCGCCCGGTGGCCCCGCCGACGCCTCCGCGCACGTGATGAGCCGCGCCGACGCGCTCGACGCGTTCGGTGAGACGAAGTTCGGCGAGCCCGGCCGGCCGCTGCGCCGCAACCCGTTCCTGATCGGTTTCCTCGGCGGCCTCGGCCTCGCCCTGGCGTACGCGGTGTTCCTCGGGCTGAGCAACGCGTCGTCCGTACTGGTGCTGGTCTTCATCGCCCTTTTCCTCGCGGTCGGCCTGCACCCCGCCGTGGTCCGCCTGCAGCGCTGGCGCGTACCCCGCGGCCTGGCCGTCGCCCTGGTGGTGCTCTTCGTGGTCGGCCTGATCGTCGGCGGCATCACCGCGCTGGTTCCGCCGATCGTCACCCAGGTCGGCGGCTTCGTCGAGCAACTGCCCTCCTACGTGGAGGCGTTGCAGCGCAGCCGCACGCTGCGCGAGCTGATCCAGGACTACGACCTGGTGGAGAAGGTCCAGTCGATGGTCAGCACGGAGAACGCCTCGCGCGTCTTCGGCGGCGTGTTCGGCGGCGCGCGCCTGTTCTTCGGCACGGTCTTCAACGTGCTCACCGTGCTCATCCTGACCATCTACTTCCTGGCCTCGTTCGAGCGCATGAAGCGGGCCGGCTACCTCCTCGTGCCCGCGTCCCGCCGCGCCCGGGTCCAGCTGATCGGCGACGAGATCCTGGCGAAGGTCGGCGCCTACCTGGTCGGCGCGCTCGCCATCGCGCTGCTGTGCGGCCTGTCCACGTTCGTGTTCGCGCTGGCCGTCGGCCTCGCCTACCCGTTCGCGCTGGCCATCGTGGTCGCCATCTGCGACCTCATCCCGCAGATCGGCGCGACGCTCGGCGCCATCGTGGTCAGCCTGGTCGGCTTCGCCACGTCCCTGCCCATCGGCATCGCCTGCGTCATCTTCTTCCTCCTCTACCAGCAGGTCGAGAACTACCTCATCTACCCCAAGGTCATGCGCCGCTCCGTCGAGGTCAGCGACGTCGCCGCCATCGTCGCCGCCCTCCTCGGCGTCTCCCTCTTCGGCGTCATCGGCGCCCTGGTCGCCATACCCGCGGTCGCCGCCGTCCAGATCATCATCCGAGAGGTCCTCATCCCCCGCCAAGCCACCCGCTGACTTCGTGGAATCTCAAGAAGGCCACGTGTGAGTGATATGCAGACGCGAGCAAAACATGCAATTTGCAGTTTTTGCGTCGTCCGTAAAAATGCCCACGACCAGCGCTTTGCGTGAATTCGCACTTCAGGGGCATCGACTAGGCCGAAGCGGCCCGACATGGGAGGCTAACTCCAGCGGTGTGACCTCCACCGGCAGACGATCGACGCAGTCGTGTAGACGTACGTCGATTTCGTTCCGAATGCCGCTGTGGATAGTATGTCGGCGACTTACCCGCGGGCGCATTGAACACCTCGCCCATGTGAGTGAGGAGATCGCCAACAGGAGGAATCGTGACTGATCCGCCGCACGTCGCCGGATCCGCGGCACCCTCCGATCCTGCGCTTCTTGTCGCTCTACTCCGCGACGCCATGCCTTCCACACTGGTCGAGGCTGCACGCGAACTGGGGCTCGATTCACCGAGCGACAGTCCGCACGAGTTCGAGGTCGCGCGCCTCGTCGAGTGGATCGATGGACAGTCACCCGCAGCGGACGGATCCATTCCACTGGTCCACTTCGTGGAGCGGGTTGCGCACGATCCAACCTCCTCCGCCATCAGTCACGCCCTCCACGACTGGATCAACACGCTGGCCGGCCTCGACACCGGTCAGCAGCGGGAAATTCACCTCACGGCACTCCGCAGGGCAGTCCGCCACCATCCGCCGGGTCACGAAGCATATACTCATGGTGAGGATGGACAAATCGGTCCAATCGAAGCGACTCAGGCAGGAGACGTCGGAGCCTTGTCCAGTTTCGCGCTGGCCCACACGCCACTCGCCGTGGGAATCGCAAAGTCGGGAGGCGCGCCGGAGCCTGTGCGCATCTGGGGTGGCGTCCCCCTTCGCAATCCCGACTTCACCGGTCGGGAAACTCTGCTGTCCAACCTCCGCAAGGCCCTCGAAACCCGGTCTGCAGCATCCGTGCTGCCGCAGACCCTGCACGGGATGGGCGGCGTCGGCAAGACCCAGCTGGCGGTCGAGTTCGTCTACCGGTACTCCGACCAGTACGACATCGTCTGGTGGATCGCCGCCGAGCAGCAAACGCTCGTCCTTCAATCCCTGTTCGAACTGGGCCGCCGGCTCGGGCTACCACAAACGCAAGACATGCGCCAGACCGCGACCATGGTCATGGATGCGCTGGCCACCACCAAGCTCCGATGGCTACTGGTGTACGACAACGCACTGGAGCCGAACGACGTCACCGGGCTCGTCCCCTCCTCCGGCGGACACGTCATTCTCACGTCGCGCAACCAAACGTGGGCCAGCGTGTGGGACGCCATCGAAGTGGACGTCTTCGACCGCCCGGAGAGTGTGGAGCTGATCCGCAAGCGTGGTGACGTCATCACGCGCGAGGACGCCGAAAAGCTGGCGGAAAAGCTAGGCGATCTTCCCCTCGCCCTTGACCAGGCCGCATCCTGGCAACAGGCAACTCGGATGCCGGTCAGCGAGTACCTCGAGCTCTTTGACCACCACGTGCGCGAACTACTGGACGAGGGACGACCCGCGTCCTACCCGATGACCGTCGCAGCCTTCGTCAACCTCGCCTTCGAGAAGCTTCGGGTTGACGCGCCCGCCGTCGCACAACTGCTGGAACTGTTCGCGTTCCTGGGCGCGGAGCCGCTCTCGGTGAGCTTATTGCGGTCTGCAAAGAACAGCGCCGTCTCACAGCCACTGGCTGGCGTGCTGCGTGATTCGATCAAGCTGAATCGCACTATTCGCGCACTTAGGCAGTACGGGTTGGCGAAGGTCGGCGGCGACCAATCCATCCAGGTTCATCGCCTGGTCCAGCTAGTGATCCGGGAAGGGCTCAGCGACGATCTTGCGGAGCAGAGCCGCAGGAACGCACAGGCCATCCTCTCCGCGGCTAATCCGGAGGCACCGGACGACAGCTCGTCCTGGCCGACTTATGCGCAGATCGAGCCGCATCTGCAGTTGGCCGGTCTCGTCGACTCCCAGCTGCGGGACGCACACCAGGCGGTCATCGACCAGATCCGCTACCTGTACATCATCGGCGATGCCGACGGATCCTGCCGCTTGGGCGAGATCGCCGTCGATGCCTGGCGCAAGAACCGAACCGCGCCCAACCTCGGGCCGTCCGGAGGACACACGCTGCTCGCCATGCGGCATCTGGCGAATGCGCTGCGCGAAACCGGCCGGACGGAACGCGCCCGGAAGCTGAACGACGAGGCCGTGCGCGGCTTCGAGCAGAACCCGGAGTACGGACGGCTACATGAGCACACGCTCTACACGCTGAGCAACATCGGCGCCGATCTGCGGATCGCCGGTGATCTCAACGGGGCGTTGGCATCTGAAGACGACACAGTCGAACGACACCGGGCCGCCTACGGCGACGACGATCCGGAGACCCTCCGCATCCTTGGAAACCGAGCGGTGAGCCTCCGCCTGCTGAGTCGCTTCGATGAGGCGCACGGCGCGGACCAGCAGGCGATCTCACGCCTTCGCGACCTCTTCGGCGACAGTCATTGGCGCACGCTGGCCGCACAGGCGAATCTGGCGCGCGATCTGTATGGGCTCGGTCGGTACGAGGAAGCGCTGGCCCTGCTGCAACGCATCGTCCCGCTGCAACACTCGGTCCTCGGCGAACGGCACCCCTATACATTGCTGGCGATCCGGACGCTCGGCGTCGCTCTACGCAAGTCTGGCGCCTACGCCGAGGCATTGCCATATGCCCGCAACAACTACCGAGACGTCACTGCCCGATACGGTACGGATCACGAGAATGCGCTGAGCGCGGCCGTGACGCTCGCCAACACGCTGCGGGCCCTTGGCCAAGCCGGAGAGGCCCGTAACCTCGCTACCGGCGCGCTCACGACGTATCGCCGCGTCTTCGGTGACGAGCATCCGCTGACGCTGGCGGCGGCCACTAACACCGCGATCGTCCATCGCGCGCTCGGCGAGCATCGTGAGGCTTTTGACCTGGACAACCAGACGTTCCAGGCGCTGACCCGCACTCTCGGCGAGAATCATGGATACACGCTCTGCGCCGCGTCGAACCACGCCAACAACCTCGCGCAAGCACACGACGCGACCGCAGCCCGCGATCTGTCCGAGAAGACGCTGGACCTATCTCGGTCCGCACGTGGTCGCCGACACCCTTACACGCTCTCCTGTGCGGTCAACACCGCGTTCGATCGCATCGCGACAGGAGACGCCGTCAGCGGTCAGGCGCTGCTCGACGAGACGATCGTGGCATTGAGCGAAATCCTCGGCCCAGACCATCCGGAAGCGGTCGACGCCAGCCGTGGCAAGCGGGCGGAGTGCGACATCGAGCCCCCACCCACCTGAGCCGGTCTCAAGTCACGGAATGCTGCCGAAAGCGGCGATATTCTCCGCCGTCGGCGACAGCCCTTGAAGCACCTGCTCAAGGGCGTCGTCGAGGTCGGCTGATCCTGCGGCCAGCAGATCGTCGAGCGGCAATCCCCGGACGTCCTTCAGCATCGACGCCTCGTCGAGCGGTTCGTGGCTGTTGTCGAACATGCAGGCCTCCGCACCCTTGTCTCACGAGCGGGGGATCGGGACGCAGACGTCGGCAACATTGGCGACCGGGCAGGAGCTGGCGCCCGCGACTGCATCGCGATCCGGGTGCGACGCAATCGTCGCCGAGAGGCCATCACGAGTGAGGAGCGCCCCGCGCGCTCGGCAGTCTCGTACGCACTCTGACAGTATCTTACGCTCCGTACGGCGCCTTTCACAGACGAACATCACTACGCTGCGCCACGAATAGCGCCCCGTGGGATTCTGGTCAGGACCGTCCGTTCCGGACTGACCAGGCCTCATGTTTGCGCACCAGTTCCTCCCGCGATCGCTGGGTGATCACGGCGGGCAACGGCCGCGCGTCCAGCTCGTCGATGGCCGCGCCCATCGCAGTCACGAACCGGCGGCCGGCCGGCGTCAGCTCCGCCGAGCCGTCCAGCCCCGCCCATCCGGCCCGGACCTCCGCCCGCATCGCGGCGAACTGCGCCTCCGCCTCCGGATCGTGGCCGCGCAGCCGCGACCACGCGTCGGCCACCCCCAGGAACGCGTAGACCCCCTGCAACAGCCCGCCGGTCGGCCGCGGATCGGTCCGCCACGGTGCGAAGTGCCGTTCCGCGCCGGACGGCTCGTACATCGGGCACAGCGCCAGCACCGCGCTCAACTTCGAGTGCTGGAACTCGTGCACCAGCGTCACCACCAGGTCCACCGCGGACAGCGGCCGGGTCAGCCCGACCATGCCGAACGAGTCGCGGCCGGTTCCGCTGCGCGCGGCACCGGTGCCGTCGTCGTGCAGCGGCACCAGCACGCGCAGGCCGGCGGCCAGCTCCGGGGCCCGCTCCGGCAGCACCCGCCCGAGCAGGTCCCACGCCTCCGCGAACACGGAACTCCAGCCTGCGGCCTCGTTCTCGGCGAGCCGGCCGGCAGGTGGCGCGTGGTAGGAGTCGCGGTAGGGGTCGCCGTCCTCCAGCACGACGCCGGCGCCCAGCGCACGCCTCGGTTCCCAGGACGAGGCCTCCCCGGGCACGCGCAGCAGCCGTCCCGCGCACGCCAGCGTCACGGCACCTCCGGTGACGGTGATCCGGACCGGGCCGTCGGACGTGCCGCCCGGCAGCCGCGCCGTGCCCAGCCCGGGCAGCGTGATCGCGCCGCCGGTCGCGTACCCCCAGGTCCCGGCGTCGAGTCCGGTCTCCGCGGCGGCCGCGGCCGCGAGCGCGCCCAGGTAACCGAGGTCCGCGGAGGCGACCTCACCGGACCGTAGCCGCCGGACCGCCCCCGCCGCCCACGCGCCGGTCAGCGGGCTGCCGAGCAGCCGTTCGTACACCTCCGGCTTGCGTTTCTGCGCCGCCGCCAGCGCGGCCACCGCCTCGTCCCGGTGCTCGGCCGGGCCGGGCCAGTGCGTGCAGACGTAGCGCAGGAGCAGCAGCGTGCGGCTCAGCTGGCTCTCCGCGAGCCGCCGGACCGCGCCCGCCCCGCCGAGGCCGGTGGCGAGCGCGGCGAAGTCGTCGTCGCTGAGACGGTGGAAATCAGTCACGGTGCGAGGCCGCCAATCTCTGGTGCACGTCGTCCGACACCGCCCTGATCACGTGGCGGATCAGCGCGGTCATGTCGGCGCAGTACACGGTCGGGTTGAGGAAGCCCGCTCCTGCCCGGTAGCGATGTGCGTAGTGCCCGGCGCCGCAGACGGTGTGCAGCGGGCAGGATCGGCAGGTACTGCATAGTGCCCGCAGCCCGATCTGACGAGCCACCACGCCGGGATTCCCGAACGCCGCATCGAACGGATCGGCGAACACGGTCAGCCCGGTCGCGCACGCGCCCGGATAGGCCGACTTCAGCGAGTCGACCTGCTCGATCGCGCCGTCCGACTCCACCACCGCGACCGCCACCGGGCTGAGCCCCACCTGCTCGGACCGCCCGCCCTGGCCCAGGATCAGCCGGATCACGTCCTCGAACAGCCGGATCCGGATCGGCTGCGGGCGCTCCGAATACCAAAGATCAAAGACTTTGATGAGCCATTCAGCGTACGGCGCATCAGCGCCCGGTCCCGGAACACTCTCCCAATTCGCGTGCGGCAACAGGAAGTCGAGGACCGGTGGCGCATAGCCGCGCAGATGCGCGTAGGCCGCGACCGGGTCCTGCGTGATGTCCACGGTGGCCAGCAGCCCCGCGTAGACGTCTCGATGCTCGGGCGCGGTGAGCAGCCGCAACGCCCGGTCGACCCCGTCGCTGCTGCCCCGCCCGTCCGCGTACCGCCGATGCCGGTCGTTCGCCTCCGCGGTCCCGTCGAAGCTGACTCCCACCCGTACCCCGTGGGATTGAAGCAATTGGAGCATCGGCTCGTCGAGCAGCAGCGCGTTCGTCTGCAGCTGCAGTTCGAGCGCGGTGACCGGCGCGATCGCCGCCCGGAGGTCGGCGAGCAGCGGCTCCAGCCCGGCCGCGCCCATCAGGAGCGGCTCCCCGCCGTGCAGGATCACCCGCACGCGTGGCAGCTCGTGGTCGCGGGCGTGGTCCGCGATCCGCGCCGCCGCGGCCCGCCACGTGTCCGGCGCCATCAGCATCGGCCGGTCCCGCCAGCTCTGGTCCGCCATCGTGTAGACGTAGCAGTAGTCGCAGGCCAGGTTGCAGCGCTGGTGCACCTTGAGCACGAAGTCCCGGAACGGCGTCGGCCGCCACCCGTCCGCGCGCAGCTCCGCGAGATCGAGCTCCGCGTCCGGCCAGCGCGGCCGCACCACGACCGGAATGGGGCCGTTCATCGTCTCGTCCCTTCGGATCGGCCGGCGTCCGAATACTAGGTCGGCGGCGGCTCCACATCACACTCGCCTCGCTGACCCTGACGGAGAGCCGACACGTGCGGGTGACCCTCGCCGAGCAGCTCCTCCAGTGTGGTCAGGCACTCCTGCAGCCCCGGGATCTCGCCGCCGCGACCGTCGAGCAGCCCGTAGTTGACCGCGCACGTCACCGTTTCGGGGTGGTTCTCGCCGCGCACCTTGCACATGAGCTTCCAGGTGCCCGCCAGCAGCCCGGCCGCCGACTCCTCCTCGTGCACCATGGCCAGATCGTTCGCCAGTCCCATCGACGCCGCGAGCGTGTACGGATGCTCCTCCCCCACGGTCTGGCGAAGCGCCTCGACCGTGAGGCGATCGATCTGCCGCGCCTTCCGTCCCTCGCCCTGAGCGCGGAGGATGATGCCGAAGTTGACCGAGGCGGCGAGGGAGAGCGGGTTGCGGTCGCCGAAGCTACGCCGGTAGCGGTGGATGGCCATGGTGGCCAGGTCCCAGGCGGAGGCGAACTGGCCGGTCGCGCAGAGCGTGTTGGCGTAGGTCATCACGGAGGCGAGCGTGTTCTCGTGGTCGGACTGGTACGTGCCCTGACAGTTCAGGTAGTTCTCCCGGCTTTCGGCCAGCGCCCGGTCGAGGTCGCCCGCCTTGCGCGCCGCGATGGCGAGGGTCCGGGCACCGATCAGCGCGTGATCGTGGCGGGCACCGAGCTCTCGCTTGATCAGCGGCAGCACCCGCTCCATGATCTCCAGTGCCTCCTGGTAGCGACCGAGGCCGTAGAGGTCGCGGGCCACGTTGGAGTCTGACAGCATCGTCCAGAAATTGACGGGGCCGAACAGCCGCGAGCGCTCCTTCGCCACGTACCGGTCGATCTTCAGCGCGCGGGCGAAGTCGCCCATCAGCCGGAGACTGACCGCCTCGTTGCTCTGCCCGCCGATGATCCGCGCCGGTGTCTCCGACAGGCGGCGCAGCGTCCGCAGACGGTTCTGCTCCATCTCCAGCGACTCGGCGTAGTTCCCGAGGTACCGGCGATGCCGGGCGACCTGCACCGCGATCCCGATCACCAGATCGTGATCCGGGCCGAAGCTCTCGTCGCACCGGATCCGGTTCCACAGGTCGTCGGCGACCTTCGTCGCGGCCGCGTAGTTGCCGGTCATGTCCAGCGCCTGCAGCAGACGCCGACGGCATTGGTAGACCTCCTCGGTCCACGGGGCGCCGTCCGCCTCCCAGGCCGCCAGCGCCTCCTCGGCCAGCCGCACGGACTCGGAGGGCTCACCGTAGAGGGTCAGGTATCGGATCTGGTCGAGCACGGTGCCGCGCGCTTCCGGATCCGCGTTGTCCACCAGACCGGACACCCGCACGTGCCGCCGGATCTGGGAGTGCATGTCCCAGGTGACCTGGTCGGCCGGATCTCCCGGATTGGCGGAGCTGAGCAGGCGGTGCGCGCTGGCCCGGGCGAGCCGCAGGTCCTCGGCGCTCAGCGCGTCGCGCACGATGAACTGGACCAGCCGGTGCACCTCCAGCCGCTTGGCGTCCTCCCCCACGCGGACCAGGCCGTACCGGCCGAGCCGCCAGACCACGGCCTCGAGCTCGGTCGGGTCGTCCAGTATCCGGCCGAGCGGATCGGGGATCGCGACGCCGCCCGCCCGTTGCAGGAGCGCCAGCGGGACCGGCTCCGCGGCGAGGCAGGACAGCATGTCGAGCAGCTGCGCCGCGCCGAGCGACTCCTGCCGTAGCCGGTCGTAGGCCAGGCCGAACGCGCGCGCGACGGTCTCGGAGTAGCCCGCGGGGCCGCCCTGGGAGAGGACGGCGACGGCGCGGCTCTCCAGCAGCCGCAGATATTCGCCGGCCGGCGTGCGCGTGTGTGACTGCATCGCTGCCACCTGCTCCAGCGCCAGCGGCATGTCACCGAGGAACTCGGCGAGCCGTTCCGCGTCGGAGAACGAGATCCGGCGGTCGCGGCTGCGCAGCAGCTCGATGCTCTCCGGCCGCTGGAAGACGCCGACCTCGACCAGCCGGCCATATCCCCGCCAGGACCGGGTGTCCGTCGTCGTGATGAGGACGTCTCCTCCCGATTTGGGCAGCAGGGCTCCGATCTCCGGCACCGAACCGGCATTGTCGTAGATCATTAGCCAGCGGCCGACCGCGCCGGACTCGAGCCGGTTGAGAACATTGCGCACGGTCTGCTGCACGGAACGACTCTGCTGGATCTCCAGCTGGTCAGCGATGTGTGCGATCTCCGCGGGCGCCACGTCGGACTGCTCCGCGGGGATCCACCAGATCCGGTCGTAGTCGCCGCGGTGCCGATGCGCGTATTCCACGGCCAGCTGCGTCTTCCCCATGCCGCCGGGCCCGTGCAGCACGACCGGCCGGCGTGGAGTGGACTCCAGCTCGGCCGCCACTCGGTCGAGCAACTCTCGCCGGCCGGTGAACCCGGGATTCCGGAGCGGGAGACCGGCGCCCGCGGAACCCTCAGCCGAGAGCATGCCCGTCATCCCGGTGAGCGAGGTGAGATGCTCGACGTGGTCACGGCCGCGCTGCGCGTCGTACGCCGCCAGCCACATCGCATGGACCCGGCGTATCTCCGACGCCGGATCGGGCCTGTGCACCGCCGTGGTGGCGAGCTGCCGGACCACACACTCCACCTTGACCCACCTGGACAACCACTCTCCACGAAGGATCGCGCTGACCGTCTCGTGGCTGACCGTGTCCGGCATGTCGTCGCGCTCGCCGATCGCGGCGCTGACCCTGCGGTACGCCGGGCGCCCCGCGGCACGGTAGAGCGACTGCAGCTCGGCGACGAGTTCTGCGCGCGGGCCGTCCGAGCCACCCGGTCCGGAATCTCCATGGGCCACCCGTCACGCTCCAGATCACGCCTGCCGGCACCGCACTGCCCGATGCCAACAACCGTCAGGTTCTGTCAGAGACAGGATTCCACACAAACACACGGTCCGACAGGAGCAATCATTCGGCTCTCTATTAGGCGGGCGGCGCGGGCACGGAACGGGAAATCCCTATCAGCAGATCCTGGAAATTCCGTCACTCGATGGATGAATACGGGATTCGCGCCCGTCAGCCGGAATGGCTCGGCCTTTCGGAGGATGCGGAACGCACGATCGACACACCCGCGAAGGCGGAGGGCGCCGCTCCGGCGAGGGAGGCGGCGCCCTGCGGCGGTCGGGGAACGGCTCAGGGAGCCGCACCGAACGCGGCAAGGTTCTCACTGCCGGACGACATCGAGCGCAGAACGCCCTCCAGCGCGTCGTCGAGGCCCGGGACCGCGGGTGTCAGCAGGTCGTCCAACGGCAGGCTGCGAACGTCGCACAGCTCAACCGTGACATCCGGGACGGCATCGGCGATGTTCACGAAAAGTACTCCCGAATGGCTACGCACGTCTGGCCCCCTATTTTGACCGGTTTGTGCGGGCCGGGCTCGCGCGGCGCGCGGATCTCACTCCCACTTCTTGTGGCAGCAAGTGCACGGTACCGGCTGCGGGTAGCAACGGGGACGGGTCAGAACGAAACCGTAACCTTTCGGCTGTGAAAGGCTTCCGCGTACCGGCTGCGGCACTCTACGCCACGGATGCGCGCCAGTCCGAGAAACACCTCGTCGTCCCACCAGTCGCGGGAGGACTGGGAGGGGAAGTGCTCGTGGAGCAGGGCCACCTTGCGCCGGGCGATGTCATCCGGCATGGGGACGTAGACGGAGGGGCGGCCGAGGTCGCCGTCCCATTTGGGGATCTCGTAGTTGAGGACCAGCGCGTCGCGGAAGGCGGTGGGGGCCAGCTCGCCCAGCGTCCGGTGGTCCTGGTGGGCGTCGCCGGACCAGGGGGCGATGACCAGGTCGGGGGTGGCCTCGCGGGCGGCGCGCTCGATCTGGGTCTTGACCGTGTCCCAGTGGGCGGGCAGCCGGCCGTCCGGCAACGTGCCGAGGTCGAACGTGAGGTCGGCACCGGGCAGGAAGGCAGCGGCGGCGGCACGCGCCTCGGCCTGGCGGGCGGGAGTGCCGGTGGCCAGCACGTAGTGCACCGCGAGGCCGGGGTTCGCGGCGGCGACCCGCAGGAGCAGGCCGCCGGCGGCGATCTCGATGTCGTCCGGGTGGGCGCCGAGCGCCACCAGCGACCGGATGCCGGTGAGCGCGAGCGGGCGCATCAGCCGGCGAGGAGCGACGAGGCGCGGGTGGGCTGGCTCGGGATGATGAGCTTGCGCGCGACGCCGTTGCGGTTGTCGTCCCACAGCATCCAGGGGCAGTCGCCGCGGGCGAACATCTCCTCCAGTTCGGCGCGGTCCTTGAACGTGTCCGCGGCGCGCCAGAACCCGTCGTACCGCTGGGCCTGCAGTTTGCCCTGGGGTATCAAACGGTCGAACGCGTGCGGCACCATGTCCTCACCCTCATGCAGATATTCGAAGATGTCCGGCTTCATCACGAAGAATCCGCCGTTCTCGTACTGCATCAGGTCGCGGACCTCGCGCACGCGCGTGACCAGCCCGTTGTCGCCCATCTCGACCACGTGGTGGGTGGAGACCGGCGGCACCGCGAGCATGCTGACCACGGCGCCGCTGTTCCGGAACGATTCCACCGAAGCGGAGAGGTCCGAGGCGGTCAGCGTGTCCGCGTAGTTGGCCAGGAAGATCTCCTCGTCCTGGACGTGCTCGCGGACCTTCATCAGCCGCTCGCCGATGGTGGCGCGCAGGCCGGTGTCGATGAACGTGATGTTCCAGTCGGAGATGTCGGTCGAGAACATCCGGATGTCGCGGCCGCCGCCGGTGAGCGTGAAGTCGTTGGAGATCGTCTCGTCGTACCGGAGGAAGTAGTCCTTGACCGCGGCCGCGCCGTAGCCGAGGCAGAGGATGAAGTCCTTGTGCCCGAAGTGGGCGTAGTACCGCATCACGTGCCAGAGCAGGGGGCGGTCGCCGATCAGCTGCATCGGCTTGGGAGCCGAGGCGGCACCTTCCCGCATGCGCATGCCGAAACCACCGCAGAAGAGGACGACCTTCACGCTGTGCTGCCTTTCATCCTGAAAGCCTTGAACAAAGCTCAGACCACGTCGAGGTGCGGGATCGGGAAGACCAGCCGGCCGCCCCACTCGTGCACGTACGCCAGCTGCTTGCTGATCTCGGTGCGCAGGTTCCACGGCAGTACCAGCACGTAGTCCGGCTTGTCCGCGGCGATCCGCTCCGGCGCGTGGATCGGGATGTGCGTGCCCGGCAGGAACATGCCCTGCTTGTGCGGGTTCCGGTCGACCGTGTAGGCCAGCAGGTCGGACCGGATGCCCGCGTGGTTGAGCAGCGTGTTGCCCTTGCCGGGCGCGCCGTAGCCGACCACGGTCCTGCCCTCGGCCCGCGCGGTGAGCAGGAACTCGACCAGGTCGCGCTTGACGCCGAAGACCGCCTCCGCGAAGCCCCTGTGCCCCTCGACCGTGTGCAGCCCGGCCTCGGCCTCGGCCTCCAGGACCGACTTCACGTTCGCCGACGGCTCACCAGCGAGATCCAGATGCCGCGCGTGTACGCGGAGCGAGCCGCCGTGACTGGACAGCTCCTCCACGTCCACCACGGTCAGGCCCGCGGTGGCGAGCGCGCGCTGCGCGGTCAGCAGCGTCAGGTAGTGGTAGTGCTCGTGGTAGATCGTGTCGAACTGGTTGCGCTCGATCAGCCGCAGCAGGTGCGGGAACTCCAGCGTGACCAGGCCCTCCGGCTTGACCAGAGCGGCCAGCCCGGCACTGAACCCGACCAGGTCCGGGATGTGCGCGTAGACGTTGTTGCCGGCGACGAGGTCCGCGCGGCCGTAGCGCGCGGCCAGCGCGGCGCCGGTCTCCGCACCGAGGAACTCCGACTCGGTGCGGATGCCCTTCTCCCGTGCGACCGCCGCGATGTTCGCGGCCGGCTCGACGCCGAGCACCGGTACGCCGGCCGCGACGAAGTGCTGGAGCAGGTAGCCGTCGTTGCTGGCGACCTCGGTGACCAGGCTGTCCGGGCCGAGCCCGAGCCGCTCCGTCATCGCCTCCGCGTAGCGGCGGGCGTGCTCGACCCACGAGGTGGAGTACGACGAGAAGTACGCGTAGTCGCTGAAGATGTCCTCGCCGGCCACGTACGCCGGGAGCTGCACCAGCAGGCACTCGGAACAGATCCGCACGTGCAACGGATAGAACGACTCCCGCGCGTCGATCTGGTCGGCACGGAGAAAGCTTTCGCAGAGCGGTGACATGCCCAGATCGACAAACGTCTCGGTGAGTGCGTTTCCGCACAGCCGGCACGGGATAGCGTCCATAACTCCCACCTTGATCACGGCCAGGACCCGGCAACGGTAATTAGCGGTACCAGGGCATGCGAACCGGAAGTAAGAAATCCGTCACTCAGGCCTGTGACCTGCAGTGTTCGGTCGCAAGTGTGCCATGCGACGGTCGCGGGAAACGGAGAAGATCGCCGAAACGTCACCGGACTGCCTCAACGTCCTTTTCGACCCTGTTGTCGAGGGTTGCCAAAGACCGGGAATCGCGGTCAGACTCCTTTAGCGAGCGCTCTGGCAGCAAGGAAGCACGGCCCGTGCGCATATCGGGAGTCCGGGGATTTAAATATTTGGTCGATTCCCGGCCGATCGAATCCTCGAGAGGACCCCATGGATTTCGCGGATGTCGCCAAGCTGCTGTGGCGACGCTGGTACCTGACCGCGCCGCTGTTGCTGCTGACAGTGATCGCCATGGTCTGGATGGCGCTCGTGGTGAAGCCGGACTACAAGGCGATCGGCAACGTGACGCTGATCCCGCCGACCGTCTCCACCCAGGCCGCGATCGGCACGACCCAGGAGGTCAACCCCTGGGAGCCGGCCGCGCTGGCCGAGGCGACGCTGATCCGGCTGCAGAGCAAGGCGCTCGCCGACTCGCTGGCCGCGCAGGGCTTCGACGGCGAGTGGACCGTCACCACGCTCGACACGAACGCGCCGATCATCTCGATCGAGGTGGTCTCGCCGACCGAGCAGCAGGCCCGGGAGGCGCTGTCCGCGCTGATCGCGGTCGTGCGGGAGGAGGTCGCCACCAAGCAGGAGGCCTACAGGCTGCAGGACGGTGAGAAGATCACCACGCTGCCGCTGGAGAACTCGGACAGCGTGGAGAAGGTCACCACGAAGCTCAAGCGCGCGCTCGTGGTGGTCTTCGGCGTCGGCCTGATCCTGACCATCGGCGTGGCCGTCTCGGTCGACGCGGTGCTCCGCCGCCGGGCCCGCCGCCAGGTCGAGGGCGCGGCCTCGATTCCCGCGCCGGTGCCGGTGATCATCCCGCCGCGCCCGGTGGTGCCGGTCGTGCCGGCCGACATCAACAGCACGCAGCGGATCGCGCCGGTCGTGGTGGCCGGCCCGGCCACCCCCATCGTCAAGGCGGCACCCGCGGCACCCGCGGCGCCCACGGCACCTGCGACGCCCACGGCCCCCGCGGCGCCCGCGAAGAAGGCGGGAGGCGCGGTCTACGGCCAGCGCAGGACGGCCGAGGACGCCACCTCGCCGACCGCGGGCGGCGCCCCCGCCTACAGCCCGCCGGCGCGGAAGCCGGCCCTGCCCGCGATGCCCGCCGTGCAGATCAACCTGGCGAAGAAGCCCGCCGGAAAGCCGGCCGAGACCGCCGGTGGAAGCGCCGGCGGCCCGGCCGCGAAGCCCGCGCACGAGGCCACCAAGCCGGCCGAGAAGCCGCGCCCGATGCCGGAGGACGCGACGATCGTGCTGCCGCTGTCCAACGCCGCGTGGTCCCGCCCGGCGGCCGAGCCCACCGAGGCCACGAAGCCTTGACCAGCCCCGCGGCCACGCTGCACCACCCGGTCGACTTCGAGCCGTCGCTGCTCGAGGACGTCGGCACGGTCGGCTCGACCTACACCACGCGCGGCCGGCGGCACCTGCTCGACGGCGCCGCGCTGCTCAGCATGCTCGTCATGCTCAACCTGCTGCTCCCGCAGGACCTGGTGGTCCAGCAGCTCAGCTCGCTCGGCCGGCCCGCGCTGCTGCTCGGCATGGTCTTCTTCTTCGGCTGGCTGGTCTCGAAGCTGCACCCGCGGCTCGCGCTGCGCGGCCCGCAGCCGGTCCGCTGGGCCGCGATCTTCTACCTGGCCGCCGTGCTCTCCGCGTACGCGGCCGGCTACCTGCGCGGCCTGCCGTCGCTGGAGGCGAACGCGGCCGACCGGGCGATCATCGGCACCGCCGCGTTCCTCGGCGTGCTGCTGGTCTGCGCGGACGGCGTGGCGAACCGGGACCGGCTGGACAGCCTGCTGAAGATCTCGGTCTGGTGCGGCATGGTGATGGCGGTCATCGGCCTGCTGCAGGCCGGCCTCGCGCTCGACGTCACGAAGTACATCAAGGTCCCCGGCCTGGTCCTGCACCACGGCGAGGAGCTGGGCTTCATGTCCCGCGGCGACGGCTTCTTCCGGGTGGCGAGCACGGCCCAGCACTACATCGAGTTCAGCACCGTGATGGCGATCCTGCTGCCGTTCGCGGTGCACTACGCGATGTTCGGCACGAAGAAGGTCATCCGGCAGTGGGCGATCGTGGCCGGCGTGCTGATGGGCGCGGCGATCCCGATGACGCTGTCCCGGACCGGCATCGTGGCGCTGGTGGTCGGCGGCCTGGCGATGCTGCCGGCCTGGAGCTGGCGGGTGCGGATCAACCTGGCCGGGCTGGGCGTGCTGCTCGGCGGCGCGCTGATGGCGGTCAAACCGGGCCTGATCGGCACGATCATCTCGATGTTCACCGGCGCGGCGGACGACCCGAGCATCACCGGCCGGACCGACGACTACGCCGTGATCTTCGCGTACGTCGCGGAGCGGCCGTTCTTCGGGCGCGGGCCGGGCACGTTCATCCCGACGATCTACTTCTTCGTCGACAACGAGTGGCTGCAGCACCTGGTCACCATGGGCGTGCTGGGCGTGGCCGGGCTCGCGACGCTGCACCTGACCGCGCTGACGCTGGGCGTGCTGGCCTACCGGCGGGCGGCCCGGCCCGAGGATCGGCACCTGGCGGCGTGCCTGATCGCGGTGCAACTGATCGCCGTGACCGTGGCGGCCACGTTCGACTCGCTGGGCTTCACCACGTACAGCACGATGCTGGCGCTGCTGACCGGCGCGACCGGCGCGGTGTGGCGCCTCACACATCCGGCCCGAATGGTCCGAAGCTCCGCCCCCCGCCTGACGAACGACTGATTCTGGACTCAACGTTGAGCGGATGAAAACCCGTATCGCCGCAGCTAGCGTGGTTGCGGAAGCACTTCGAGAACATGGGAGAGAAGCATGCGCGTCCTCGTCACCGGACACGAGGGGTACCTGGGCAGCGTGCTCGTCCCCCGGCTGGTCGCGGCCGGCCACGAGGTCGTCGGCCTGGACACCGGGCTCTTCGCGGACTGCCTGATCGGCCCGGCGCCGGTCGAGGTGCCGGCGATCCGCACCGACCTGCGCGACGTCACCGCGGACCAGCTGCGCGACGCGCGGGTCGAGGCGGTCGTGCACCTGGCCGCGATCTGCAACGACCCGATCGGGAACCTGAACCCGGACCTCACCTACGAGGTCAACCACCGGTCGACGCTGCGGCTGGCGCGCGCGGCCAAGGCGGCCGGTGCGACCCGCTTCCTGTTCTCCTCCTCGTGCAGCCTCTACGGCAAGGGCACCGACGACGCGCCGCTGGACGAGACCGCGGGCTTCAACCCGGTCACGCCGTACGGCGAGTCGAAGTACCTCTCCGAGCAGGGGCTGCTGGCGCTGGCCGACGACGACTTCTCGCCGACGTTCCTGCGCAACGCGACCGCGTACGGCTTCTCCCCGCGCCTGCGCGGCGACCTGGTCGTCAACGACCTCGTCGGGCACGCGCTGCACACCGGCCAGGTGCGGTTGCAGAGCGACGGCACCGCGTGGCGCCCGCTCGTGCACGCGGACGACATCGCGGCCGCGTTCGAGGCGCTGCTCACGGTCGACCGCACCCGGATCCACTCCAAGGCCTACAACATCGGGCGTACGTCGGAGAACTACCTGATCCGGGACGTGGCCAACCTGGTCCGGGACCTCGTCGGCGGCACCGTCACGTTCGCCGAGGGCGCCGGCACGGACCTGCGCAACTACCGGGTCACGTGTGACCTGGTCGCGGCCGAGGTGCCGGAGTTCGCGCCGCAGTGGACGGTCGCGAAGGGCATCGAGCAGCTCGTCGAGGCGTACCGCCGGCACGGTCTGGCCCTCGAGGACCTGATGGGTGAGCGGCACCAGCGGCTGAAGCGCATCAACGCGCTGACCGCGGCCGGGAGGCTGGACGGCGAGCTGCGCTGGACCACCGCATGAGCAGGTGTGACGCCTGCGGCGCGGGCGAGCTGGAGGTCTTCGGCGACCTCGGCGAGATCCCGGTGCTGTGCGGCGTGCACTGGGCGGACGCGGGCGAGGCGGCGGACAGCCCGGTCGGGCAGATGACGCTGGCCGCGTGCCCGAACTGCGGCTATGTCCGGAACGTGGCGTTCGACCCCGCGGTGATGGTCTACGACACGACGATGGACACGAACCTGCACCACTCGCCCGCGTTCGCCGCGTTCTCGGCGGAGCTGTGCGAGCGGCTCGCCGACCGCTATGACCTGCGTGGCAAGCGGATCCTGGACGTCGGGTGCGGGCAGGGCGAGTTCCTCCGTGAGCTGTGCCAGGTGAGCGGCGCGTCCGGGCACGGCTTCGACGCGATGTACGCGGGCTCGACCGGGCCGGACCCGTCCGGCGCGGTGTTCCACAGTGGATACGCGCCGCGCGGTGCGGCGCTGCCGGAGTTCGACCTGTTCACCACGCGGCACTGGTTCGAGCACATCGCCGACCCGTTCGAGTTCCTGGCCGACCTCCGCGAGCGGGCCGGGGACCGGGTCGTGCACGGGTACATCGAGGTGCCGGACGCGGGCTACGACCTGTCCACCGCGGGGTGGGAGGTCATCTACCCGCACGTGTCCTACTTCGACGCGTACGCACTGACCGCGATCGTGGAGCGGGCCGGCTGGACCGTCGAGGACTCCGGCACGTTCTTCCACGGCATGTTCCGCTACATCGAGATCTCCGCCAACGAAACCTCTTCGGCGGGTACGGCGGCGCGCGTCGAAGATCGCGACCGTACCCTCGCCGCGGTCTCCGGTTTTGCCCGGCGGCACCACCAGGAGCGGGACCGCTGGGAGCAGCGGATCGCCGAGCTGGTCGCCGCGGGCGCGAACCCGGTGATGTGGGGCGCCGGTTCCCGCGGCGTGCAGTTCCTGACGCTCGCGGACCGCACGCGGCAGCTCGCCGCCGTGGTCGACGTGAACCCGCGCAAGTGGGGCCGCTACCTGCCGGTCACCGCGCACCGGGTGGACCCGCCGGACGTGCTGACCCATCTGAAGCCGTCCGCCGTCATCATCACCAACCCGGCCTACAAGTCCGAGATCGCGGCGCAGCTGGGCGCGCTCGGCGTGGACGCGGAGCTGCTGGTCGCATGAGCGAGCTCGCGAGCGAGTCATCGGCTCAGCAGGGCCCCCGGCGCGGGCGTGAGTCCGGCTCGCGACGTCCCGTCAAGGTCACTCTGGGGTTCACCACGTACAACGTGGAGCGGTACCTGCCGCTCGCGTTCGAGTCCGTGCTGGCCCAGGACTTCACCGACTTCGAGGTCGTCGTCTGCGACAACCGGTCCACGGACCGGACCTGGGAGATCTGCCAGGAGTACGCGGCGCGCGACCCCCGGTTCCGCATCCACCGCAACGACGAGAACCTGGGCGAGGCCGGCAACTTCGCCCGCGTCGTGTCGCTGGCCCGCGGCGAGTACTTCCGGCTCACCGCGCACGACGACCTGATGGCGCCGTCGCTGCTCCGCGAGTGCGTGGCCGTGCTCGACGCGGACCCCGGCGTGGTCTGCGCGTACCCGCAGACCGTGATCATCGACGCGGACGGCAACCGGGTCAGCGACTGGGACGACCGGCTCGACCTCACCGACCCGAGCCCGGTCAGGCGTCTCGCGCACTTCGCGCAGCGCTGGTCGCTGCTCAACGAGCTGTTCGGCGTGATCCGCACCGGCGCGCTGCGGAACACCAGACTGCTCGGGCAGTACCTCTCCAGCGACGCCCGGATCGTGGCGGAGCTGGTGCTGCAGGGGCGCTTCCAGGTCGTACCCGCGCGGCTCTTCTATCGCCGGATGCATCCGGCCATGACGTTCGGCGGCGACCGCACCGACGTGCTGGCGCACCACGAACCGCGCCTGGCGATGAAGGCGCGCAAGGCCGCCCGGCGCGCCAAGCCCGGCGCCGACCACCAGGTGCTGATCGCGGACGTGATGCGCACGTTCCTGGCCACGGCCGATCAACCGCTGGCCACGCGCCTGCGCAGCGCGGCCACGTTCGGCGCGGTCGCGGAGTCCCGTCGGGCCCGGATCCGGCTCGGCAAACTCCGCCGGCGCGTCACCGGAGGGGTCTTGGAGAAGCCGCCGTGGGAGAACGCGGACGGATCGTTGAAGAAGGAGTCGTCATGAGGTTCGACGAATCCCGCCGCCTGCGGGAACGCGCACACGCCATGATCCCCGGCGGGGCGCACACCTACGCCAAGGGCGACGACCAGTACCCGGAGGACGCGCCCGGCTTCATCGTCCGCGGTGCCGGCGCCCACGTCTGGGACGTGGACGGCAATTCCTTTGTCGAGTACGGCATGGGGCTGCGCGCGGTCACGCTCGGCCACGGCTACGCGCCCGTGGTCGACGCGGTCATGCGCGCGCTGCCGCACGGCAGCAACTTCACCCGGCCGGCCGCGATCGAGGTCGAGGCCGCGGAACGCCTGCTCGGACTGGTCGGCCGGCACGACGGCGCCATGGTCAAGTTCGCCAAGCACGGCTCGGACGCGACCACCGCCGCGGTCAAGCTCGCCCGCGCGCACACCGGCCGGGACATGGTCGCGATCTGCACCGACCACCCGTTCTTCTCCACCGACGACTGGTTCATCGGCGCGACCCCGATGCCCGGCGGCGTGCCGGGCACGGTCCGCGCGCTCACCGCCGGCTTCCGGTACAACGACGTCTCCAGCGTTTCGGAGGTCTTCGCGGCGCACCCGGGCCGGATCGCCGCGATCGTGATGGAGGCGGAGACCACCACCGCGCCCGCGCCCGGCTTCCTCGCCGCGGTTCGCCGGCTCTGCGACGAGCACGGCGCGCTGCTGGTCATCGACGAGACCCTGACCGGCTTCCGCTGGCACGACCGCGGCGCCCAGGCGGTCCACGACGTCACCGGCGACCTCGCCGTCTACGGCAAGGCGATGGGCAACGGCTTCGCGATCTCCGCACTGGTCGGCCGCCCGGACGTGATGGAGCTCGGCGGCCTGCGCCACGACCGGGAGCGCGTCTTCCTGCTCTCCACCACGCACGGCGCGGAGACGCACGCGCTGGCCGCCGCGATCGCGGTGATGGACGTCTACGCCGCCGAGCCGGTGATCGAGACCCTCTACCGCCAGGGCGCCCGCCTGGCCGCCGGCGTCACGGAGGCCGCCGCCCGGCACGGCGTCAGCGACCATTTCGGCGTGCTCGGCCGCGACTGCAACCTCATCTACTACACGAAGGACGCGTCCGGCGAACGCTCCCAGCCCTTCCGCACCCTCTTCCTCCAGGAACTCATCACGGGCGGCATCATCGCCCCGTCCTTCAGCATCTCCTTCGCCCACACGGACGCGGACGTGGACCGCACCATCGAGGTCGTGGACGCTGCCTTGGGCGTGTATGCCAAGGCACTGGACGCGGGCAGCGTGGACGGACTCCTCCGGGGCAGGCCGGTCGCGCCGGTCTTCCGTCCCTACAACTGACATCCCGCGGGGCACGTGCCTTGTTCAGCGCCACATATTTACTCGCACCGCAATCATGTAGTTCCATGGAAGCCACAACCTGACAGAACTTGACGCTGGTTGGCACCGGTGGCGATGTCGGCGGTCGCGAGACGTGGAGCGTGACGGGTGACCCCTGGAGACTCCGGCACAGGCGGCCCCGACATCTCGCGATCCGAGTTCCTGGCCGAGCTGCAACTGCTCTACCGCGCCGCCGGACGCCCGGCGTACCGCAAGGTCAGCGACGCCATCCGCGACCGGGACGACATGCCGGACACGGTCAGTCACGAGACCGTCAGCGCGATCATCCGGGGCGCCGTGCTGCCTCGATGGATCAAAGTGGAGTGCGTCGTCCGGCAGCTCGCCACCATGGCGGTGGTGAAGCCGGACACCGAGGCGGAGGTACGCCGTTTTCACCTGCTGTGGTCGGCGGAGGACGACCGGCAGCGCGGGCGGAGCTCCGGCCACTCCGCCCAGCCGAACGCGATGTCGGCGATCACCCGCCACCCCGGCCGGCCGTTCGGCGAGGGACTGCCCCCGCAGAATCTGTTCATCGGACGGCAGGACCTTCTCGATCGGATCGTCGCCGAGCTGGCGGTGCAGTTATTCATGCCGGTCGTGCTGCACGGTCCCGCCGGTATGGGAAAGACGCACATCGCGATCGAGTACGTGCATCGGTACCGCGGCGACTACGACCACATCTGGTGGATTCCGGCGGAGCAGCCGGGCGCGACTCCGGCCGAGATGACCCGGATCGCGGATCACCTGGGCATACAACACAGCCGGTCGATCATGCAGACCGTCCGGACGGTGCTCAACCGGCTGGAGTCCGGGGACGCGGGGCGATGGCTGATCGTCTTCGACAACGCCGGGCCGGCTACCGAGGTGGCGGAGTTCCTGCCGACCTCCGGGGGAGACGTCATCATCACCACGAGGGACACGGCCGGCTGGCGGGGACGCGGCCGGCTGCTCGAGGTGAACGTGTTCGAGCGTGCGGAGAGCGTCGAGCTGCTGCGGACCCGCGGCCACCGGATCTCCTCCCCGGACGCGGACAAGCTCGCCGAGTTCCTCGGGGACATGCCGCTGGCGCTGGAGCAGGTCGCGGCCATGCAGTCGTACACGCGCGCGCCGGTCGGTGAGTACCTCGAACAGTTGGAAAGCCGAGCCGCGGCGGTGCTGTCGCAGCAGCGTCCGGCCGGCTACTCGCAGACGGTGGCGAGCGCGTTCGGGCTGGCCTACGACCGGCTCCGGCACGAGTCCCTCGGTGCGGCCCGGCTGCTGGACATGCTCTCCTGTCTCGCGGCCGAGCCCATCCCGCTGGCACTGCTCCGCCGCGCCGGAGGCACCCGGATTCCCGCCCCGCTCGGCCGGATCGTCGACGATCAGGATCAACTCGAGACGGCGGTCGGGCGTCTCGGCAAGTACGGTCTGGCCAGGGTCGGCGACGACGCGCAGCGGCTGGAGGTGCACCGGCTGGTGCAGCTCATCGTGCGGGACACGCTGAGCGAGGCCGAGCTGCGGCTCGCCCGCGCCAGCGCGCACCGCCTGCTCAGCGTCGCGAACCCGGGCCGCCCCGACGACCAGGTCACCTGGGACCTCCACTCCCAGCTGCGAAGGCACATCCGCGTCTCCGGCCTGGTGCAGAACCTGGACGGCGCGGCCAGGGCGGTCGTGCTCGACCAGATCAGGTACCTAGCACTCTCCGGAGACCCGAACGAGGCGGTGAACCTGGCGCAGGAGGTGCTGCCGACCTGGAGCGAGGCGGGCGCACCGGACGAGCAGACCTACACGGTCCGCCAGCGACTGGGCGAGGCGCTCATCCAGGCAGGCCGGTACACCGAGGCGATGAAGGCCGCGGACGCACTCTGGCAGAGCATCAGAGACGATCCTGACTTCGGCCCGGGTCACGATCTGGCGGTGGACATCGCTCGGCAGGTGGGCCAGCTCTACCGAATCTCAGGCCGCTACGGTGCTGCACTCGATCTCGAGCAGGGCGTCCTCGCCCTCCTTCCTCCGTCACCGGGCGGTGGGACCCGCCGAATCTGGGCTCAGAACAATCTTGCGGTCAGCTATCGGCAACTGGGCCGCTACGACGAAGCGCTTCGGCTCGACCAGGGTGTACGGCGAGAACGAGCGCGCCTGCTCGGCGCCACCCACAACTGGACCCTGCTGTCCGGCTCCAACATCGCACGTGATCTCTACGGCCTCGGCCGCTACGCGGAGGCGCTGGCGGTCATGGAGACCGTCCTTCCGCAGACCCGACGAGAGTTGGGGGCACGCCACGACTTCGTCCTGCTGGGGACCAGGACCCTCGCGGTCGCCGCCCGGAAGTCCGGTGATCTCGATCGCGCCCTGGCGGTCAGTAACGAGAACCAGAAGGACTGCCTCGCCACCTATCCGGACGATCACGAAGCCACACTGGCCGCGATCATGACCTATGCGAACACGCTGTGCGCGGCCGGCCAGTTCACCAAGGCGTGGGACCTGTTCACCATGATCATCTACCGGTACCGGCGCAGCTTCGGTGTGCAGAATCCGCTGTCGCTGGCGGCGTACATCAACCTCGGCATCGTGCTGCGCGCTCAAGGCGAGCGCAACAAGGCCCAGCAAATCGACCATCAGACGTTGTCTGCCCTCCGTCGGACCGTCGGGCCCCGGCACCCGTACACGCTCGCCGCCGCGGTAGGCCTCGCCAATGACTTCGCGACGGTGCCGGACGAGCATGAATCCGCCATCGCGTTGCTCGCCGATACGTGGGCCGTCATGCACGACGTCCACGGTGAGAACCATCCCGACACGCTGACGTGCGCGGTCAACTACGGTCTGCTGGGAGCTCGCGACGACAAGCGGATCCCTTCGGCCGACGACGCTCTGGCACGGCTGGAACAGGCCCTCGGTGTAGGCCATCCCCACGTGTCCGCCCTGCGCCAGGGGCTGCACGGCGAAGTCGATGTGGAGCCCCCGCCCACCTGACCCGCCGCAGCCACCACCATGAATGTACGCATTCTCCCGGCCCGGGCAGGTGTACGGTGCACCTGCAAAATCAACGTGCCGCTCCCGAGCCGGCTTGGCTCAAGACGGTAGAAAGAACATCGAAATTGCGTCAATCCGGGAGTGCCTCTGTGAAGCCCAACGAAGCAGCGCGACAAGATCCTGACGCTGAGCTTCGCGACGTGCGCGCTTTGCCACTGGAAGAACTGGTAACCGCGTCCCCTACCGATCTGGACGGCCCCCTGGACCGCGTCCTGCGGACCGTTTCGACGGTCGGGGAGACCCTGGCAGCGTTCAGCAATTCTCCGTGATCAGGAGCGACGCACGAGGGACGACACCAGGCTACGGGCCCGGTGGTCCAGGGCGACGAGAAGCAGCGCCGTCACGCCGAGCGTGGCACAGGCGGTGAGCAGGAGGCTCGGGAGGACATGGAGGCCGGACGGGAGCAGCGACTCCACCAGCAATCCGGTGCCGAGCGCCGCCAGACCGGCCAGCAGCGGTGGCAGTGACGGCAGCAGGACCGTCCGGGCCTTCAGGTGCAGCACGCGGTAGAGGGCCACCCACACGTACACCGCCGTCATCGTTCCCTGCACCGCGAAGACCGTCCACGCGATCGCCAGCACCTGGAGGCTGACCGCGGCGTCGCGCATCCACAGGCCGACCGCCACGATCGAGATCGCCGCTACCACCGCCTCGATCCAGCCGATCACCGCGCCCACCCCGGGCCGTCCGGCGGCCTGCACCGCGGGTGTGAGGATGCTGCCGATCATCGTGATCGCACCGGCCGCGCACAGCACCCGCAGCGCACCCGCCGCCGGCTCCCACTCCGCTCCCACCAGCCGCAGCAGCGGGCCGGCCGTGGCCGCGAGGATGCCCAGCGCCGGGTACATCAGCATCGCGGCGGCGTGCACGAACTGGCCCAGCCGCCGCCCGAACGCCTCCCGGTCCGCGGTCAGCCGGGCCAGATCCGCCAGCGACACCTGACCGATGCCGCCGGCGGCGACGCTGTTGACCATCTCGACGATCCGGACCGCGAAGCGGTACAACCCGATCGCGGCCGGGCCGAAGAACGCGCCCATCACCAGCGCGTCGATGCGGCTGGAGACGAAGAACGCGGTGACCTCGGAGAGCGAGTGCAGGGAGAACCGGCGCAGGTCGCGCAGCGCGGGGCCGATGCCGCCGCGCCGTGGGCGCCACTCGGTCACGGTCCACACGACCGCGGCGGTCAGCGCGGACATCGTGATCTGCTGCACCGCGTAGGCCCACACGCCCAGCCCGGCGACCGCGGCGCCGACACCCAGCACGCCGGAGATCAGCGCCACCGTCAGCACCCGTAGCGAGATGCGCTTCATGTCCATCCGGCGGCGCAGGATCGCGTCCGGGATGACGGCGAGCGCGTTGAGCACGATCACCGGGGCGAGCGCCCAGCACACGTACGCCAGCTGGGGTGTCCCGTTCCAGATCGCCCACAGCGGAGCGATCGCCGCCAGCGCCACCGCGAAGACGACGGCCGATCCGAGCGTGCTCCAGAACGCGGCGTCGAAGTGCCGGTCGGTGACGTCCTCGCGCTGGATGACGGCCTGGGCCGGGCCGTGCTGCATGAGCATCTGCGCGAACGTGACCCAGACCAGCGCGAGTGCCATCACGCCGAACTCGGCGGGCGGCACGAACGCGGCCATCACGAAGGTCACGACGCCGGTCACCGCGAAGTTACCGCCGGTGAGCACATATGACCAGACGACGGCCCGGCGGACGGTTCCGCTGCTGTGCGGCCCGGCTTCACTCATCGAACGGCTCCCAGCAGCGACGACGTACAACGGCAAGCAGTTGATCTTAAGAGCACGGGACGAGAAACCGCAGGTCCGCTGCCGCTTCGGCGTCGGATGACAGGACCCGGGTCGCGAATCGCCGGGGCCGAACGGCCAGGACCACCGCAGAAAACTGACAGACCGGCCGGTACGGGGTTCCAGTAACCAGGAATTGCCTGGTAGAACCATCGCACCAACCCTGACAGCGAGGAGGCCGCACGATGCCCCGGCTCGGTATCGGCCTGCCCGTCCACAACGGTGAGAGATACCTGCCTGCGGTGCTGGACTGCCTGCGCCGCCAGACGTACACCGACTTCGAGGTGACCGTCTGTGACAACGCGTCGACGGATGCGACCGCGGCGATCGTCCGGGCCGTCGCGGCCGAGGATCCCCGGTTCCGCTACGTGCGCAACGAGACCAACATCGGCGCGCCCGGCAACTTCAACCGGGTCTTCGCGCTCAGCGGCGCGGAGCTCCACGCGTGGGTGGCCGCGGACGACGAGTACGATCCGGCCTACTTCCAGCGCTGCGTGGAGCTGCTCGACCAGCGGCCGGACGCGATCGGCGCGTTCACCAAGGTCCGGCTGATCGACGAGCACGGCGCTCCGCTGGGCGTCCCGGCCCCTCCTATGCCATGCCCGAAATATCACCACAAAGGCGGCGACGGGGACTCCTGGAAGCGACCACGTGTCGCAAATCGTTGTTGAAAGCGCCGGATGACAACGATTTGCGACACGTGATCAGCTACCGGTCCGGCAGTACCAAGCTTTCGGCGTCGGAGTGAGCGGCGTTCCGCAGCGGCGACCCGGCGGGATTCACCAGACGGGTCTGCGGTCGGCCTCGGAGACGTTGCTGTCCTCCCAGATGATTCCCGGTGAGTCCGCGCGGGAGACCTCGCCGTATCCGTGCCGCGGCCCGAAGACGTTGTTGCGGAACAGCACGTTGCTGATCTGCGGATCGTTGCGGATGTTGACCGTGTAGCCGCCGCCGTTGAACCAGTTCTCCTCGACCAGCACGTTCTCCAGCGGCTCGAACTCCGCGCCGACCTGGAACGCCGCGTTGAACGACACGCCCGCCACCGTGCTGGTCGCGTCGAACACGTTGCCGCGGATCGTGGAGTTGGACCCGCCGTTGGTCTGCATCAGGTCCTGGTGCGCCTCGTCCGACGCGGCCGGGTGCATCGAGTGGAACCAGCTGTCCTCGATGATGACGTTGCTGCCGACCCGCGGCCCTTCCTCGATGTTGTGGACGTCGACCCGGCGCAGCGTGTAGTTCCAGTACCCGGCCACGAACCCGGTCTGCGCGCCGTCCAGGTCGCTGTCCTCGATCGTCAGGTTCGCGGTCTTCTGCTCGATCTTGATCATGATGTCGCCGCAGGTCAGCTTCGACCGCTTGATCACCACATCCCGGGCCCGCACATCCAGGCAGCCGTCGATCTGCTTGCCGTCGATCACGGTGCCGGCCGCGGTGATCCTCAGCGGGCCGGTGTACTTCGTCAGCGTCACGCCGTCCGGCACCCCGGTGCTGCCCTCGCCGGGCCGCACGACCTCCGGCGCCGGCGGCGCCGCGGGCGCGGCCCCGGACGGCGAGGACGGCGCGGAGGTCGAGGTGGACGACGAGTCCGGCGAACCCGTGGTCGCGGGCGACGCGCCCAGCCCACCGGCCCCGCCCGGGGTGGCCGCGCCACCGGACGGCGGGACCGGGTTCGCCAGCCGGTACTGGTCGCCGGGCTCGTCACCCGGGAACCACCCGGCCCGGCCGGCGTAGGCGACCCCGGCCACCGCCACCAGCGCCACGGCCAGCACTCCGACGATCAGCACTCGCCGCCTGCCGGTGAACAGCGCGCGCCGTCTGCCGGCGGTCATCCGTCGACGCCGCCGCGGAGCCGGCCCGCGCCGGGCACGGCCGCCGCCCCCGCCGGCAGCGGGACGGCCACGACGATCGTCCTCCTGCTCAGGTACACGGACCTCTCCTCGGTCATCCCCGGGCGACCCGGTCGTTGTCGGTGCTGTGGTCGTCGCCGAACGGGAACCACTCCGCCTCCCGCTGCCGCGGGATCTCCGCCGCGACCGGCGCCGGCATCGGGACCAGCTCGGACCAGACCGACAGGTACGCCGCGGCCTGGTGCTCCCACGCGAGCCGGCTGTGGAAGCGCTGCAGCCCGATCTCCCGCATCCGGTCCCGGCTCTCCGGGTCGTCCAGCAGCGCGTCCAGCGCCTTCGCGAACTCCTCCGGCAGCGCGGACGGCGTGTAGACCGCGGCGCCCTCGGCGGTGCGGCGCGTCTCCAGCAGGTCGACCGCGACCACGGGCAGGCCGCGGGCCACGTACTCCACGGTCTTCGCCATGGTGGAGACGTTCGACATCGGGTCCGGCTGGTCCGGCTGGATGCCGATCGTGCCGGACGCCAGCAGCGCGTCCACCTCGTCGCCGCCGAGCCAGCCGGCGAAGTACACGACGTCGTCCAGGCCCAGGTCGGTGGCGAGCGCGCGCACCTCGGGCAGGCTGTCGCCGTCCCCGGCGATGACCATCTCCCAGTCGTCCCGGCCGCGCGTCTCCGCCAGGCGGGACGCGGCCAGCACCGCGGCGCGCACGTTGTCCTGCGGGTTGATCACGCCGAGGTAGACGATCCGCTTCCGGCCACCGGCCTCCGGCGCGGCCGCGTGCGTGATCTCACTGCTGGCCGGGGCGTTGCGGACCACGGTGACCCGCGCCGGGTCCTGCCCGCCGCGCCCGATCGCGATCTCCCGGTACGACTCGTTCGTCGACAGCACCCAGGACGCGCACCGCATCGACAGCTGCTCGAAGACCGTGAGGATGCGCAGCACCACCGGGTTCGGCGTGTCCGTCTTGGCCCGGTAGAGCTCCGGGCTGAGGTCGTGGTGGTCGAAGACGAACGGCTTGCCCATCAGGCGCATCAGCAGCGCCAGCGGCCAGAACACGTCCGGCGGGTTGCACGCCTGGGCCGCGTCGACCCGGTCGGTGACCAGCAGCCGGAGCAGGTGCAGCGTGACGCACAGGAACGACCAGGCGAACTCGCCGGCGAAGCTGAGCACGCCGGAGCCGGCGAACGGCTGGCGGAACGAGCGGATCGCGGTGTCCCGGGTGCCGGGGAGCTGCGTCAGGGCCTGCGGGCCGCGCGGGCAGATCACGGTGACCCGGTAACCCGCGGACTCCAGGGCGAGGCACTCGCGGATCACCCGGCGATCCCGTTCCACGGGCAGATTCACCACGATGATCGCGACGTGCGGCCGCCGATCCCTGGCCACGTAAACCACTCCCCACGAACGCTAGAAATCGAGGCCGTACACCGTTGTTCGATGGATCTCAAAGTTGTCGGCCGTCACGCCACAATGGCCGCCTGGCCTGCGGGTTTACAAGGTCACTTAAGCCAAACAGCGTGTCGGCTAAGCGACATCCGGCGCTTGACGAAGCGAAAAATCGGATATGCCGCACCGGACGGGCACGTTTCACAACGTTGAGCTTGTTGCCATTTCCATGGCGGCGCGGAAAGACTCGCGGAGGCAAAGCGTTGCCGCGAAAGGAACGTGCACTGGTGATAAGCGTGGTGGTTCCCGCCCACAACGAGGCGGCGATGCTCGACCGGTGCCTGGATCGCGTGGCCGGCCCCGGGGTGCAGGTGATCGTGGTGCCGAACGGCTGCACCGACGACACCGCCGCGATCGCCCGCGGCCGCGGCGACGTGCAGGTGGTCGAGCTGGCCGAGGGCTCGAAGACCGCGGCGCTGAACGCGGGCGACCGCCTCGCCTCCGGCTTCCCGCGGCTCTATGTGGACGGTGACGTGACGCTGTCGCCGGGCTCGGTGCACCGGCTCGCCGAGGCGTTGCGCCGAACCGGCGCGCTGGTCGCGATCCCGCGCCGCGAGCTGGACCTGACCGGCCGCCCGCTGGCCGTCCGCGCCTACTTCGCGATCCACAACCGGCTGCCCGCGGTCCGCACCGGCCTGTTCGGGCGCGGCGTGATCGCACTCTCCGCCACCGGACGGTCACGGTTCGACGAGTTCCCGGCCGTGATGGCGGACGACCTGTTCCTCGACTCGCTCTTCGGTGCGCACGAGCGCGTGGTCGTCGACGAGGCCGCGTCCGAGGTCGCCACGCCGCGCCGCACCGCCGACCTGCTGCGCCGCCTGCGCCGGGTCCGCTCCGGCAACGCGGCGCTGCGCGCGGCCTCGGCCGGCACCCGGAAGGCCGACCCATGGTCCTGGCTGCGCGACGTGGTGCTGCGAAAGCCCTGGCTGGCCCCGGCCGGGGTGATCTACTTCAGCCTGACCGTGCTGGCCGCGCTGCAGGCCCGCCGGACGCCGAGCACCACCTGGGAACGGGACGAGTCGAGCCGGGCGGGAGCGGCATGAGCGAGTCACCCGCCTGGTGCCGATCACCGCATCACCGCCGCGTAGAGGGGAGTCCGGCGTCATGACCGACGTGAGTGTCGTGGTGGTCTCGTACAACACCAGCGAGCTGACCATCCGCGGGCTGCGGACGCTGCTCGCCACGCCCAGCCTCGCGTCGTACGAGGTGATCGTGGTGGACAACGCGTCCTCGGACGGTTCGGCCGACGCGATCGCGGCCGCGCTGCCGGCGGTCCGGGTGGTCCGCCTGGCCGTGAACGTCGGCTTCGGCCGCGCGGTCAACGCCGGTGCCGCGCACGCCACCGGCGACTACCTGATGCTGCTCAACCCGGACGCGGAGCCGGTCGGCGACGTGATCGGCGCGTTCCTGACCTTCGCCCGCGCCGCACCGGCCGCGCGCGTCTACGTCGGCCGCACGCTCGACGTGCACGGCGCGGACGACGGCCGCTCGATCTACGCGCTGCCCAGCCTCTGGGGCTACCTCTGCTTCGCCACCGGGCTCTCCACGATCTTCCGCCGCTCCGCGCTGCTCAACCCGGAGGAACTGCCGGACCGCCCGCGCGACCTGGCCGGCCCGGTCCCGGCCGGCTCCGGCTGCCTGCTGCTGATCGAACGCGAGCTCTTCACCGGCCTGGGCGGCTTCACCCCGGACTACTTCATGTACAGCGAGGACATCGACCTCTCCCAGCGCGCCACCGAGGCCGGCGCCACCCCCACGCTGGTCCCGGACGCCAAGGTGCTGCACGTCAACGGCGCCTCCTCGACCAGCGTGGGCAAGCGCGTCATGGTCCTCCGTGGCAAGACCACCTACCTGCGCCTGCGCTGGTCCCCCGCGAAGGCGCGCGCCGGGCGCGCCCTGCTGATCACCGGCATCGCGCTGCGCGCCGCCGGTGCCCGCCTCACCGGCCGCGCCGGCTACTGGCGCGAGGTCTGGTCCCAGCGCGCCACCTGGCTCCCCGGCTGGCCCGCCCCCACCGATCTTCCCCCGGTCCGGGAGATCCAGCCTTCATGATCGAGGCGTCCTCCAGCTGGCTCCGACTACCCGGGGGACGCCTCGATCATGGGTTTCGGGGGGTTCCGGACCACCCACCCGACCGGCAGGGAGGCCGCCCGCGGCCGACCGGTGCCCGCGGGAGCACTCGGAACTCAGCCACGCCGGAAGCGGGAATATCTGTTTACGCTTTTCGCTGTTCAGGCCCGGTCACCGGCACATCGTTGAAGGCCGCGACGGTACGGTCCGCGTAGGCGCTGGAGTCGCCGGAGTCCATCGGCCCGTCCCAGTCCGTGGGGAGCGGAACCGGAACCGACGGGGCGACGCGGGTGACGACCTCGTTCAGGACCGTCTCGGCGTCGCCGACCCAGAGGTGCTTGGCGCCGTCGACGCCGACCACCTCGGCCTGCGGGATCGGGGCGAACCGGTCGGCCGCCTCGGCCGGGCGCAGGTAGTCGTCGAACTCCGGGATCAGCGCGGTCAGCGGTTTGCCGGTCTCGGCCCAGATGCTCAGATCGTCCGGCTGGGAGTAGCGCAGCGGCGGGGAGAGCAGGATCGCGCCGGTCACGGACGGGTCGCAGCCGAACTTGAGCGTCAGGTCGGTGCCGAACGACCAGCCGAGCAGCCACACGTTCGGCAGTTCCTCGAACTCCGCGTACTCGATCGCGGCCGCCACGTCGAACCGCTCCCCCCGCGCGTTGTCGAACGCGCCCTCGCTGGTGCCGCGCGTGCTGCTGGTGCCGCGCGTGTTGAAGCGCAGCACCGCGATCCCGGCCAGCGCGGGCAACCGCCACGCGGCCTTGCGGAACACGTGACTGTCCATCATGCCGCCGTGCGTGGGCAGCGGGTGCAGGCAGATCAGCGTCGCGACCGGGTCTCGGTCCAGCGGGCGGGCCAGCTCGCCGACCAGCGTCAGGCCGTCGGCGGTGTGCAGTTCGATGTCCTCCCGGCGGGCCGGCAGGATCGAGTTCGCGCGGATCGGGGCCATGAAGAATCCTCTCTAGCGGCCGGGGAGTCGCCGGTCGCGCGCCTTCCAGCAGCCGCTGTGCCAGTGCCGGCGGTCGGTGAGGTCGCCGCGCCCGTCCGCCGGCCAGGCCACGATGTGCGCCACGCCGGGCGAGATCGTCTGCTGGCAGCCGGGGCAGCGGTAGACCTTGACCGCGTTGGTCGGCGGCACGCCGCGCACCAGCCACTCGCCGTCGCTCCAGGTCTGCACGGTCTGCACACCCTGACGGGCACGGTCCCGGTCGACCGGGCCGCCCTCATCGCGGCGGTGGTTACGGCGCGGGCTCACGGGATCAAGGGTACGGGCGGGCACGTACGCTCGGCTCGTGCACCGGGTCTACGCGTGGCTTCGGCGACACCCCTCGGTGCTGACCGGGCTGGTGGCCGTCCCGCTCGGCGTGTCCTCGATCCCGTTCGCGCTGGTCGCGGACGGTCTCGCGGGCGTGCTGATCTGGCCGGTGATGATCGCGCTGGTGGCCGGCATGGTGCTGCGGCACCGCCGCCCGGACGCGGCCTACCTGCTGGTGCTGGCCGCCGGCCTGACGCTGGTCGCGGCCTCGGACACCGTGGTCTTCCTGCCGGTCTACCTGGCCATGCCGATGGTGCTCTACTCGGTCGCCACCGACGGGCCGGGCTGGGCGCGCTGGTCCGGCCTGTTCTGGATCGCGGTGGCGCCGGTGCTCGTCGTGGCCCGGCTGGCCACCGGCCTGGAGGCCCCGGTCAGGCTGACGGCCGGCGGCATGCTGGTGCTGTGGACCGTCTACGCGGCGCCGCTCGCGGTCGGCTGGATCTGGGGTGACGCCACGCGCAGCCGCCGCCGCTGGTACCAGCAGCTCGCCGAGCGCGCGGACCGGCTGGAGCGGGAGCGCCGCGCGCTGGACCGGGCCGCGGTCGCGGAGGAGCGGGCCCGGATCGCACGCGAGCTGCACGACGTGGTGGCGCACCACGTCTCGGTGATCGTGGTGCAGGCGGACGGCGCGCGGTACGCGCTGGACACCGCGCCGGAGCAGGCCCGCGAGGCACTGGGCACGATCTCGTCGACCGGCCGCGAGGCACTGACCGAGCTGCGCGGCCTGCTCGGCGTGCTGCGCAGCGACAGCGGCGACAGCGGCGACAGCGGCGGCGCCGGCGACGGGCCGGCGCCGCAGCCGGGCGTGGCGGCGATCGAGGCGCTGGTCGACGGCGCGGCGATTCCTGCGACGTTGAGCGTCACCGGACGGGAGCGGCCGGTGACGGCCGGGCTGGGCCTGACCGCGTACCGCGTGGTGCAGGAGGCGCTGACCAACGCGCTCAAGCACGGCGGCCCGGGCACGACCGCGGCCGTGACGCTGACCTGGCGCCGCACCGCGCTGACCGTCGAGGTGACGGACACCGGCGCCGGACCGGCCGGGACGCCCGGCGGGCACGGGATCACCGGCATGCGCGAGCGAGTGGCCTCGGCCGGCGGCCGGCTGGAGACCGGGCCCGGCCCGGAGCGCGGCTTCCGGGTTCGCGCGGAACTGCCCTTCGACAAGGAGAACGAATGATCCGGGTCCTGCTGGTGGACGACCAGCGGCTGGTCCGCACCGGCTTCCGCATGCTGCTGCAGACGCAACCGGACCTGACCGTGGTGGCCGAGGCCGGCGACGGCGGCGAGGCGATCGAGGCGGTCAGCGCTCACCGGGTCGACGTGGTGCTGATGGACGTGCGCATGCCCACGGTGGACGGTGTGACCGCGTGCCGCCGGATCCGCGCGCTGCCGGACCCGCCGCGGGTACTGGTGCTGACCACGTTCGACCTGGACGAGTACGCGTTCGCCGCGATCCGGGCCGGCGCGTCCGGTTTCCTGCTCAAGGACGCGCCGCCGGAGGACCTGCTGTCCGCGATCCGGGTGGTGCACTCCGGCGACTCCGTGGTGGCGCCGTCGACCACGCGGCGGCTGCTGGAGCGCTTCACGCCCTATCTGCCCGAGGCCGGTCCGGGCCCGGCCGACGCGCTCACCGACCGCGAGCGCGAGGTGCTGCTGCTGGTCGCGCGCGGCTGCTCGAACGCGGAGATCGCCGCCGAGCTGTTCGTCGCCGAGACCACGGTCAAGTCGCACATCAGCCGGATCCTCACCAAGCTGGGCCTGCGCGACCGCGTCCAGATCGTGGTCTACGCCTACCAGCACGGCCTGGCCCGGTAGATGTGTACCTGAGGAGGATGCGGGCTCGACCTGAGGCAGACGACCCGGCCGTGGCGCGTCCCTAGCGTCGGAAGGCGTGCGAAACGTTCTCCTCTCCGGGCTGCGAGCCCGCCGGACCAGGTTGCTGCTGACCGCCCTCGCCGTCGCGCTGGGGGTCGCGTTCGTGAGCGGCACGCTGATCCTGACCGACACGATGACCGCGAGTCTCTACCAGGAGGCCGCCCGGGACGCGAAGCCGGTGGCGGCCCGCGCGACGGCCGGCGGCCGGTTCACCGACGACGACCTGGCCCGGGTGGCCGCGCTGCCCGGCGTGACGGACGCGGCCGGCGAGGCCGCCGCGGAGTCGCTCGTGCTGGACCCGGACGGCCGCGTGGTCTCGGTGCTGGGCGCGACCGCCACCATGATCCGGGCGCTGCCCGACCGGCCGGAGCTGTCCGCGCTGCGCCTGACCGCGGGCACGTTCCCCGGGCCCGGCGAGGCCGTGGTCGACTCGGCCACGGCGGCGGAGCGCGGCTGGAAGCCCGGTGACTCGCTGTCGCTCGCCACCAACCCCGACAAGCCGCATCCGGTACGGATCAGCGCGCTCGCCGAGGGCGTCCCCTACTTCACCGTGTTCGTCCCGGTCTCGGACTTCCGGGCCGCGACCGGCGTGACCGGCTGGGGCGCGATCCGGGTCGCCGGCCCGGACCAGCGCGCGGCCGCGGACACGGTCGCGGACGCGCTGCCGGGCGCCGAGGTGATCACCGGTGCCGAGTACGCGGACCGGCTGGCCGGCGCGCAGGTGGGCAGCGTGACCATGATGCGCGCGGGCCTGCTCGGCTTCGCGCTGGTGGCGCTGGTGGTGGCCGCGATGGTCATCCACAACACGTTCGCGATCCTGGTCGCGCAGCGGGAACGCGAGCTGGCGCTGCTGCGGCTGGCCGGCGCGCTGCGCGGTCAACTGTTCCGGCTGGTGCTGGCGGAGGCCGCGATCGTCGGCGGGCTCGCGTCCGCGGCCGGCCTCGGGCTCGGCCTGCTGGCCGGGCAGCTCGGCGCGACCGGCCTCACGATGATCGGCAACGGCCAGATGACCGCGTCGACGCAGGTGACGCCGCTGACCGTGCTGCTCGGCGCGCTGACCGGCGTCGGCGTGACCGTGCTGGCCGCGATCGGCCCGGCGCGGAGCGCGACCCGGCTCGCCCCGATCGCGGCGCTGCGCCGACCGGACGCGCCGGTCGAGGCCGCCACGTCCCGGCGCCGCGCGCTGGCCGGCGCGCTGCTCGCGCTGGTCGCGGCCGCGATGGTGAGCGCGGGTGCGCTGGGCAACACCGTCGTGCTCGCGGCCGCGGGCGCGGCCCCGGCCATGCTCGCGCTGGTCGCGCTCGGTCCGGTGCTGGTCGTGCCGGCCTGGCGGCTCGCGGTCCGGCCGGCGCTGCTGCTCTTCGGCTCCGGCGGGCGGCTGGCGGCCCGGTCCGGCGAGCGGCAGCCGCGCCGGGCGGCCGCGACCGCGCTGGCGCTGACCGTCGGCATCACCGTGGTGACCACGTTCCTGGTCGGCGCGCAGTCGCTGGCCACGAGCTCGACGGCGGAGCTGCAGCGCCGGTTCCCGACCGACTTCGTGGTGGCCGCGCCGGACGGGCGGCGGCTGCCCGCGGACCTGGCGGGGCGGCTGGCCGCGCTGCCCGAGGTGCAGCGGGTGGAGGAGCGCGAAGGGCTGTGGGTGTTCACCGAGGACGGCGTGGACGCGGCGGCGGCCCGGGGCGCGGTCGCGTCCGTCACCGACACCGTGCCGCTGGCCGTGGTCACGGACGTGCAGAGCCGGGCGGAGCAGATCGGCAGGACCGTGGACATGCTGCTCGCGGTGGTCGGCACGCTGGTGGTCTTCTCGGTGCTGATCTCGGTCGCCGGCATCACGAACACGCTGACGCTCTCGGTACTGGAGCGGACGCGCGAGTTCGGGCTGCTCCGGGCGCTCGGGCTGAGCCGGCGCCAGCTGCGCGCGAGCCTGCTGGCCGAGGGGATGACGCTGGCGCTGATCGCGGCCGTGACCGGGGTCGTGCTCGGCATCGCGTTCGGGGTCGCGGGCGTCTACGCGTCGATCCCGCACGCGTGGGTCGCGGTCTCCCTGCCGTACCCCCGGATCGGTCTCGTGGTTCTGGGCGCCGCGGTCATCGGGCTGCTCGCGGCGGTGCTGCCCGCCCGGCGCGCGGCCCGCGTCGCACCGATCGCCGCACTGGCCGACGAGTGAGCGGTGATGGCCGACGAGTGAGCCGTGATGGCCGACGAGTGAGCGGTGATGGCCGAGTGAGCGGTGATCCAGGCGTCATGCACGTCGCCGGGTGTCTCGTCCGTGATCGGCGGACGTTCGTGGACAGCCCGCCGTGACGACGTGCATGACGCCTGGATCATGGATGGCCGGGGCGTCTTCCACCACGTCCCGGCCGGTGCCCTACTTCTTCAGGCTGTCGAGCGCGGCGACGATCCAGGCCTCGGCGCGCTCCTTGGTGAGGCCGAGGCCGCGCAGCGCGTCGCCGCCCGCGTCCTCGTGCTCGTCCAGCAGCGCCAGCAGCATGTGCTCGGTCCCGACGTAGTTGTGGCCGAGCCGCAGCGCCTCGCGGACGATCAGGTCGAGCAGCTTCTTCGCCCCGGCCGAGAACGGCAGGTGCGGCGGCAGGTCCTCCTCGACCCGCGGCGGCAGCACGACCACGACCGCGACCCGGACGTCCTCGAGCGAGACGCCCTGGTCCTGGATGGCCAGCGCGGCGAGCGCGTTCGGCTCGTCGAGCAGGCCGAGGACCAGGTGCTCGGTGCGGACGACGTCGTTGCCGGCCGCGCGCGCGGCCTTGACCGTCTGCTCCATGACGACCTTGGCCCGGTGCGTGAACCGGCTGAACCGGCTCTCGTCGACCAGCCCGGCCGGGTCGCCGACGAACCGCTTCTGCACGGCCTGCTTGCTGACGCCGAGGCTGCGGCCGATCTCGGCCCAGCTCGCGCCGGCCCGCCGGGCCTGGTCGACGAAGTGCCCGATCAGGTGGTCGGAGAGGTCGCCGAGGTGCTCGCCGACCAGGATCGCGTCGGAGACCCGGGTGAGGTGGTCGCCCTCCGGGTGCTGACTCTTGACGTGCTCGATGAGGTCATCCAGCCGGATGACGGGTTCGGTAGCCATGCGTCAACCATAGGTTGACGATTCGCCTGGCGTCAACCCTCAGTTGACGGCGCGAAACCCGCGCCCCGCCTTCCGCCCCAGGTAACCGGCCGTGACCAGATGCTCCAGCAGCGGTGCCGGCGCGAAGCCGGGCTCGCGCAGCTCCAGGTAGAGCTCCCGCTGGATCGCCAGCGCCACGTCCAGCCCGACCACGTCCAGCAGTTCGAACGGGCCCATCGGGTAACCGCAGCCGAGCTTCATCGCGGCGTCGATGTCGTCCGCGGTCGAGTAGGAGCCCTCCAGCATGCGTACCGCGTCGTTGAGGTATGGGAAGAGCAGCGCGTTCACCACGAAGCCGGCCCGGTCCATGCAGGACACTCCGGTCTTGCCGAGCCGCTCCACCACGGCGCGCGCGGTGGCCCGGGTCGCGGGCGACGTGCGGATCGTGTGCACGACCTCGACCAGCGACATGACCGGCGCCGGGTTGAAGAAGTGCAGTCCGGCCACGTCGGCCGGACGCTGGGTGGCCATCGCGATCTCGATGACCGGGAGCGAGGAGGTGGTCGTGGTGAGCAGCGCGCCGGGTTTGCACACCTTGTCCAGGTCGGTGAAGAGCGCCTTCTTCACCGCGAGATCCTCGACCACGGCCTCGACCACGAGCCCGACGTCGGTCAACGCGTCCATCGTGGACGCGTAGGAGACCCGCGCGAGCGCGGCGTCGCGGGCGGCCGCGTCCAGCCGGCCCTTGGCGACGGCGCGGTCGAGCGAGGCGGTGAGCCTGTCCCGCACCGCGGCCTCGGCGCCACGGCTGACGGAGACGACGTCGAACCCGGCCTTGGCGAAGACCTCGACGATGCCGGTCGCCATCACGCCCGAGCCGACGACGCCGACGGCGCCGATCTCCATCCCTCGTACTTCGTCCGCGTTTTTCGTGACATTTTCGGTGATGACCTTCGGGGAGCCCGGCTTCTCGTACGTATAGAAGCCGCGGCCCGACTTCCGGCCCAGGAAGCCGGCGGTCACCATCTGCTTGATCAAGGGTGCCGGGGCATGGCGGCGGTCGCGGCCGCCCCGGCGGTACATCGTGTCCAGGATCTCGTACGCGGTGTCCAGCCCGATCAGGTCCATCAGCGCGAGCGGCCCCATCGGCAGCCCGCAGCCCGCACGCATCGCCACGTCCAGGTCCTCGCGCGAGACGTACCCGCCCTCGAACATCGTGACCGCGTGGTTGAGATAGCCGAAGAGCAGCGCGTTCGCGATGAACCCGGCCCGGTCGCCGATCGTCACGCCACGCTTGCCGAGCCGCGCGCAGAGCGCCGCCACGTCCGCGACCACGTCGTCCGCGGTGACCACGGTCCGGACCACCTCCACCAGCTTCATCACCGGTGCCGGGTTGAAGAAGTGCAGGCCCACCACCTGGTGCGGGCGGTGGGTGGCGACCGAGATCTCGGTGACCGACAGCGAGGACGTGTTCGTGGCCAGGATCGCGGCCGGCTTGCAGACCCGGTCCAGCTCCGCGAAGACCGCGCGCTTGAGGTCCAGCCGCTCCGGCACCGCCTCGATCACCAGGTCGGCGTCGCGCAGCGCGTCCAGCCCGACCTCGAACCGGACCCGGCCGAGCAACGCGTCCCGGTCGGCCGGGTCCAGTTTGCCGCGAGCCACGGCCCGGTCCGTCGAGCCGGTCAGGATGCCGCGGCCCCGCTCCAGCGCCGCCTCACCGATCTCCACGGCCACGACGTCCAGACCGTTCCGGGCGAAGACCTCGACGATGCCGGCGCCCATCGTGCCGAGGCCGACCACTCCGATCGTGTGCAACTCACGCGCCACGCTGCGCCTCCTGTGTTAACGGACGTTAAGCGCGAGTCTCCCATTCATCGCCGATCGAGCGTGGCATCAACCGCGTTGACTACGTCACGCCCGGCGCGATCCCAGGAGAAGCGGGTGGAGACGTCGCCGGCCCGGGCCGCACACTCCGCGAAGAGGTTGTCGTCCGCGAGTGTCTCCGCGATCAGCTTGGCCAGGTCGTACGGGTCGTCGCCGCCGGCCAGCGCGCCCGAGACCCCGGGCTGGATGATCTCCGGCATGGCGAACGCGTCCCGGCCGATCGCGGGCAGCCCGCGCGCGGCCGCCTCCGCGAAGACGATGCCGAACGCCTCCAGCCGACTCGGCAGCACGAAGAGATCATGCGTGTCGTAGAGACCGGCCACCTCGGCCAGCGTGCGCTCGCCCAGGAACGTCACGCCGTCCGGGACGTCGCCGTCCATCGGCCACTCGCGCGGCCCGGCCACGGTCAGCGTGATCGCCGGGTCGAAGTCGCGGCGCAGGATCTCCAGGGCGGCCACCACCAGGTCGCCGCCCTTGCGCTGGAACTCACGGCCGACGAAGAGCAGGCGGTTGCGCGGGCCGGTCCTCTCCGGCAGCGGGCCCTCCACGGACGCGCCGGCCGAGATGCCCGGATGCACCACATGAACCTTCGACGCGGGTACGCCGGTGACCTCGATCAGGTTCCGGGCCAGCCAGTGACTCATCGCGATCACCCCGGCGGCCTTCTCGTAGACCTCCAGCTGCCGCTCCCGGCGCCGTCGCAGCTCGGCCGTGGTCAGGTGCTGGAACAGCGGGATGCCGGACGTCTCCTGGATGTGCAGCAACCCGTCGAAGCTCATGTCCTGAAACGTGAAGTACGGCCGGTCGACGATCGCCAGGTCCTGGATCATGACGACCGCGTCCACCCCGGCCGTCTCCGCGCCGCGCTGGATCGCCTGCCGGACGAACGCGTCGGTCAGCCGCGACTGCTTCCACGTGGTGACCGGGCGGCTGTTGCGCCAGCGCACGTGCATCAGCTTCAGCGCGGTCTGCGCCCGGTGCGGGATCTGCACGCCGACGTCCGGGACCTCGGCATGCCCGCGCATCGCCGCGCGCAGGTGCCACGGGATGTGGGACCAGGTGGCGATCGGGTTCGGAGCCCACAGACAGGCGAAGCCGATGCGGCTCACCGGACACCTCCATCATCACGTCGACCGCGATTTTCCCTGCCGGTGGCGCGCGGATCCTCGCCGGGTCGTGTTGCCGACAGAGCCACCATCTGTGGTACGGCTGACAGCATGCGGACCGTAATCGTCACGGGTGTTTCGCGCGGCCTGGGTGCCGCGCTGTTCGAGCAGGTCATCGCGGCCGGGGACCGGATCGTCGGGATCGGCCGGAGCTTCACCGGCGCGCAGGACGATCTTGCCTTGCAGGAGCCGGCGCGCGTCGCACTATTGACCGCAAATCTGAGTGATCCCTCAACGTTGCCGACGCCGGAGGCGCTACGCGAGACGTTCGCGCCGGACGGCGAGGTGGTGCTGATCCACAACGCCGGCACGGTCACGCCGGTCGCGCCGGTGGGTGCGCTCCCGGCGGACGAGGTGGCCACCTCGATCACGGTGAACCTGACCGCGCCGATCCTGCTCACCAACGCGTTCCTGGCCGCGGCGGCCGGGCGCGCGGCGCGGGTGCTGTTCGTCTCGTCCGGCGCGGCCGGGCGGACGATCGAGAACTGGTCCGCCTATTCGACGGCCAAGCGCGGCGGCGAGTTCTTCATGGAGATCCTCGCGGCTGAGAACGCGCACCGCGAGCCGCCGCTGACCGTCGCGTCGGTGAACCCCGGCGTGATGGACACGGACATGCAGGCCGCGCTGCGGGACGCGGAGTTCCCGGCCAAGAGCCGGTACGTCGGGCTGCACGAACGCGGCGAACTACCGGATCCCGCCACTGTCGCGGAGAGGATCATCCGAGAACACTTACTTACGAGTAGCCCTCAGATCTAGACTCCGCGAATGAGCCCCGGGATGCCCGTCGTCGACGACGGTAAGTTGACGTCCACCAATCCCGCCACCGGCGAGACGGTCGGCACCTTCCCGGTGGCGACGCCCGACGACGTGGCCCTCGCGGTGGCCCGCGCCCGTGAGGCCGGCACCTGGTGGGCCGGTCTCGGGTTCGCCGGCCGCCGGGACAGGCTGCGGCGCTGGCGCACGCTGCTCGCGCAGCGGCTGGAGGTGCTGACCGAGCTGGTCCACCGCGAGACCGGCAAGCCGGTCTTCGACGCGACCGTCGAGGCGGCCGGCGCGATCGAGCACATCGACTGGGCGGCGAACAATGCCAAGCGCGTGCTCGGCCCGCGCCGGGTGCGCACCCGCATGCTGGTCGCCGAGCACTCCGCGCACCTGGAATACCGGCCGTTCGGCGTGGTCGGCGTGATCGGCCCGTGGAACTATCCGGTGCTCACGCCGCTCGGCTCGATCTGCTACGCGCTGGCCGCCGGCAACGCGGTCGTCTTCAAGCCGAGTGAGTACACGCCCGCGGTCGGCCAGTGGCTGGCCGACTCGTTCGCCGAGGTCGTCCCGGAGCACCCGGTGTTCACCGCGATTCACGGCCTCGGCGACACCGGCGCGGCGCTCTGCCGGTCCGGCGTCGGCAAGCTCGGCTTCACCGGCTCCTCCGCCACCGCGCGGAAGGTGATGGCCGCGGCGGCGGAGCGGCTCACGCCGGTGCTGATCGAGGCCGGCGGCAAGGACGCCATGATCGTCGACGAGGACGCGGACCTGGACCTGGCCGTGGACGCCGCGCTCTGGGGCGGCATGTCCAACGCGGGCCAGACCTGCGTCGGCATCGAGCGGATCTACGTGGTCTCGGCGATTCACGACGAGTTCGTCGAGCGGCTCGCCGCGGGCGCCCGGAAGATCACGGTCGGCGCGGAGAACGCACACCTCGGCCCGATCACCATGCCGGGCCAGATCGACGTGATCCGCCGGCACATCGACGACGCGCTGGCCCGCGGCGCCCGCGCGGTGGTCGGCGGCGCGGACGCGGTGCAGCCGCCGTTCGTGCACCCGACCGTGCTGGTCGACGTGCCGGACGACGCGGCCGCGATCCGCGAGGAGACGTTCGGGCCGACGCTCACGGTGACCCGGGTCGCGGACGCGGCCGAGGCGCTGGCCAAGGCGAACGCGCTGCCCTACGGCCTCGGCGGCGCGGTCTTCGGCCGCCGCCGCGCCATCGCGCTGGCCCGCGGCATGCGCTCCGGCATGACGTCGGTCAACTCCGTCTTCACGTTCGCCGGCATGTCCACGCTCCCGTTCGGCGGCGTGGGCGAGTCCGGGTTCGGCCGCATCCATGGCGAGGACGGGCTGCGCGAGTTCTCGGTCGCGAAGTCGATCACGTTCCGCCGCATGCCCTCGCCGCTGCCGATCCTCTCCTTCTTCCGCAAGCCATCCCACGAGCGCCTGCTGATCCGCGCCGTCAAGACCCTCTACGGCCGCGGCCGCTGAGCCCGTGATCGGGGCGTCCCCCACGTAGTTAGCGCGACATGAGGGACACCCCGATCACGAAGCGCGGGCCCCGCGGGCACCGCACTTGGCGAGCCGCGCACTTCGCGAGCCGCGCACTTCGCGAGCCCTGCAGGCTTGGGCGCACCTCGGCGATGACCTTGGAAGGCAACCAGCGCCGGCGCGGCCTTGATTGTTCTGCCGGAACGGCGCTGAGCGCCGCATTCCCGAGGCGGTAATGCGGGGCCGCCGTCCAACATATGGAACGGGCATCCATTTCGGCGCTTGATCACCCGTCGAATGTACGGAATCCACGTCCTGAGGCCTCCATGACGTGGATTTCGTACATTCGACGGGTGATCGAGAAAGTATCCACGAACGAAGCGCGGCCAATGCCTCAGACAGGCAAAACATTATCGATCAACAGCAACCGACCGCCAAACGCCGGCAACGAAGAGCGATAATCGGCTAACGCTTTCTCGATCAACGGTCGCATGCACGTGAGGGACCTCTAGGAGCTCTCCGAGGGCCCTTAGGTGCATGCGACCGTTGATCGAGCGCTGAAGTGGGACGGCCGTTCCACAAGGCGGACAAGAAGAGAAACGCATCGCGAGTGCCGTTCGCGGGGTACCCGCCCGCGCGATTCTCGCCGGGCGATCGTGGTCGCTGCGGAGGCGGTGCCATTCAGCCGGCGACGACCGATGCCCGCAGGAGCACTCGGAACGCGACCACGCCGGAAGGATCTCCTGCCACGGCGGGTGGCTCTCAGAACAGGGTCAGTTCGTTTTTCTCGATGCCGCGGAGTTTGTCGTAGTCGACGACGACGCAGCGGATGCCGCGGTCCTCGGCGAGCACGCGGGCCTGGGGCTTGATCTCCTGGGCCGCGAAGATGCCGGCCACCGGGGCCAGCAGCGGGTCGCGGTTCATCAGTTCGAGGTAGCGGGTGAGCTGCTCGACGCCGTCGATCTCGCCGCGCCGCTTGACCTCGACCGCGACCGAGCCGCCGGACGCGTCCTTGCAGAGCAGGTCGACCGGGCCGATCGCGGTCATGAACTCGCGCCGGACCAGCGTGAAGCCCTCGCCGAACGTGGTCGGGTTGGCCGCCAGCAGCTCCTGCAGGTGCGCCTCGACGCCGTCCTTGACCAGGCCCGGGTCGACACCCAACTCGTACGACGTGTCCTGGAAGATCTCCTCCAGCGTGATCCGCAGTTCCTCGCCGGCCTTGTTGACCACGCGCCAGACGCCCTCGGACTCCTGGAGTCTGCACGGCGGGCTCATCCAGTTGAGCGGCTTGTACGCCCGGTCGTCAGCGTGGATCGAGACCGAACCGTCCGCCTTCACCATGAGCAGGCGCGTCGCCGGCGGCAGGTGCGCCGAGAGTCGTCCGACATAGTCCACCGAGCATCTCGCAATCACCAAACGCACCCGAGCAGGGTAGCGGAACACGGCAGAGGTGGCGCATGGGTGCCATGCTGTTCTATGTGCTGGAAGTTCTGACTGGTACCGGTCTGGCCGCATCTGCCGGACTCAACGCGTACATCCCGATGCTGGCGATGGGCCTGCTGGCCCGATACACCGAGGTCATCAACCTGCCGAGCGGCTGGCAGTGGCTCTCGAACGGGTGGGTGATCGCCATCCTGACCGTGCTGCTGGCGATCGAGTTCGTCGCGGACAAGATCCCGGTGGTCGATCACATCAACGATCTGGTGCAGACCGTGGTCCGGCCGACCGCGGGCGGCCTGGTGTTCGGCGCGGGTGCGGGTTCGGAGACCGTGACCGTGACCGACCCGGCGAACTTCTTCGAGTCGAACCAGTGGGTGCCGATCGCGGCCGGCGTGGTCATCGCGCTCGGCGTGCACGGCCTGAAGGCGGCGGCGCGCCCGGTGATCAACACGGCGACCGCGGGCATCGGCGCGCCGGTGGCGAGCACGGCCGAGGACGCGACCAGCGTGATCATGTCCATCGTGGCGATCCTGCTTCCCGCGCTGGTGCTGGTCTTCGCCGTGCTGCTGATCGGCGTGGCGGTCTGGGTCTTCCGGCGCCGGTCCGCGAGGCGGTCCGAACGAGCGGCAGCACGGGCTGCCGGATTCCACGCGTGACACGATTCCACGTGTGACACGACGGCCGCAGACCCGGCATATGCCCTCGAATCGGTAGTATCGGTGCGTGCCCTCCCGAGTGTCCAGCCTGGTCGCGGCCCGTCAGGACGTGGCCGCCGCCCGCGGACTGGCGCGCGCGGCGCAGGCCGGCGCCGAGGAGACCAGGACCGAGGCCCGCCGGCGGTACGAGGTGATCCGCGGCGCGCACGACACCTGCCTGGCCGCGCTCACCGAGGCCCGGGAGACCGCGCGCGACGAGATCTTCGCACGCTTCCACGGTGAGGCTGTCGCGCGCGCCACCGTGCTCGGGCGGCTCGTGGCCGCCTGTGCCCCGGGCCCGGCGGGCGCGCCCTGGCCGGCGTGGCGACCGGCCGCGACGGGCCGGGCCGGCCTGCTGCGGATCGGCACGATCGCGGTGGACGAGGACGTGCCGACCGTGCCCGCGCTGGTCCCGCTGCTCGACCGCGCGCACCTGGAGATCACCTCCGACCCGGAGGACGGCGACCGGCGCCGGCGGCGGGCGTCCACCGCGGACGGCCTGATCGGCGGCCTGCTGCTCCGCGCGCTCGGCGGCGCGCCCGCCGGCGACCTGCGGATCTGGGCCTACGATCCGGACCGGCTGGGCAGCGGGCTGGCCGGCTTCGCGCCGCTGGCCGCCGCCGGCGTGTTCACCTCGGTCGGGCCGGGTGGTCTGACCACGATGCTGGACGAACTGGTCGAGCACGTCCGCCGGATCAACGAGACCGGGCCGGCCGGCCGGTACGACACGCTGGCCGACCGGACCGGCCGCCGCCCGGAGCCGTGGCGGGTCGCCGTGCTGCTCGGCGACGGCGCGGAGCTGACCCCGCAGCAGTGCGCGCACCTGGACCGGCTGGTCCGCACCGGCGTCGCGGCCGGCGTGCACCTGATCGCGCGCGACGTGCCGCTCGGCGAGCACCCGGACGTCGAGCGCGTGCACCTGACCGGCCGCGAGGCGTTCTGCGACACGGCCGGCGGGCTGCCGGTCCGGCTGGATCCACCGCCACCCGCCTGGCAGACCACGGCCGTCTGCCGAGCGCTGGCTGGCGCGCCGGCCGCGGGGGCGCCGCCCGCGGTGCCGGCCGACCTGCTCCCGGCGCGGCTGCGGCCGATGGACCCGGCACCACCGCGGCTTCTCGACCACGGCGCCGTACCGGCAGCACCGGACCCGGCAGCACCAGACCCGGCGGCACCGGGCCCAGCGAAGCCGGCCGATCAGGCGCCCGCGGCTCCGCCCGCCCCTCGGTCGGCGGCGATCGACACCACGGCGGTCGACACGACGGGAGCCGGGTCGTGAGCGCCGAGGAGTACCGGCGGCAGCTCGCCGCGCTGGCCGAGGCGACCGCACGCCGGGACGCGGAGCTGCTCGCCACCGAACGCGCCTACCACGACGGCGCCGCCACCGCGACCGCCGAGCTGGTCCGCGCGGAGGCGATGGCGGCGGCGGCCGCGCGACGCTCCGCCGCGCTCACCGCGTCCGTCGCGGACGTGGACCGCGAGGCGTCCCGGATCTGGGCCGCGCTGCGCGCGTTGCACCGGCGGCGTCCCGGCTGGGCGGCCCGGGTCGGCGATCCACCCGAGCCGGTGCTGCCGCAGAGCGCGAACCTCGGCTACCCCGACCAGGCCGCACCGGAGACCCGCGCGGTCGCGCTGCTCGACCGCGCGACCCGGCGGATCGACTCGGCCAAGCGCGGCACCGCGCGCCCGTCGCCGCCGCGCCGGGTGCTGCCGCTGCTGCCGGTGGTCGGCGCGGCCGCGGCCGCGTTCACCGCGCTGTTCGCCGCCGGCCTGGTCACGCTCGGCGGCGGTCACACCACGACGCAGCTGGTGCTGCGGACGGCCGGCTGGTCCGTGTTCTTCGTGGCCCCGTTCACCGGCCTGCCGCTGGCCGCCGCGCTGCTGCATCGCCTCTTCGGCAGCCGCCTGGACATCGGCGCGGTCGGCCTGCTGGTCCTGGGCGGCATGGCAGCCGCGACCGGGATCTCCATCGCGCTGGCCGACTGAGCTCCGCTGCTTTCTCCGGGCGCCGGACAGTGCGCAGGTTGTTCTGTCCGGCTTCCGCAGACCGCAGAGTGCCTCAGGCTCCCAGGCCGTGCGCCTCCCGCACCACGCTGACCAGCTCGTCGATGATCCCGGTGAGCGCGAAGTCCTTCGGCGTGAACACCCGCGCCACTCCGGCCGCCCGCAGCGCGGCCGCGTCCGCCGACGGGATGATCCCGCCGACCACCACCGGCACCGCCGACCCCGCGGCCCGCAGTCCGTTCAGCACGGCCGGCACCGCCGCCAGGTGCGACCCGGAGAGCACGGACAGCCCGACCAGGTCCACGTCCTCCTGCACCGCCGCCGCCACGATCTCCCCGGCCGTGAGCCGGATCCCCTGGTAGACGACCTCGAACCCGGCGTCCCGGGCGCGCACCGCGATCTGCTCGGCCCCGTTCGAGTGCCCATCCAGGCCCGGCTTGCCGACCAGCATCCGCAACCGTCCACTCCCGAGCTCCGCGGCGGTCCGCAGGACACGCGACCGCACCGCGCGCAGCGCCGGATCCGGCGAGGACGCACCGGAGGCCGTCAGCCCGGTCGGCGCCCGGTACTCGCCGAACACCTCCCGCAGCGCCGCCGCCCACTCCCCCGTGGTGACCCCGGCCCGCGCGCACGCCAGCGACGCCGGCATGAGATTCTCCCCGCCGGCCGCGCCCGACCTCAGAAGAGCCAGCGCCGCCGCCACGGCTGCCGCGTCACGGGACGCCCGCCACCGCCGCACCGCCGCCACGGCCGCCGCCTCCACCGCCGGGTCGACCTGCTCGATCGTGTCCGCGCCGGTCAGCGGCGACGGCTCGGTCTCCCGGAAGCGGTTGACGCCCACCACCACGTCCGCGCCGGACTCGATCCGGCGGCGGCGTTCGGCCAGCGAGCCGACCAGCGCGGCCTTGAGGTGCCCGGACTCGACGGCCGCGACCACGCCGCCCATCTCCAGCACCTCGTCGAGCGCGGCCCGCGCGCCGGTGGCGATCTCGTCGACCAGCGCCTCGACCACGTGCGAGCCGTCGAACAGGTCGGGGTAGTCGAGCAGGTCCGACTCGTACGCCAGCACCTGCTGCAGGCGCAGGCTCCACTGCTGGTCCCAGGGGCGGGGCAGGCCGAGCGCCTCGTTCCAGGCGGGCAGCTGGACCGCGCGGGCGCGGGCGTCGCGGGACAGCGTGACGCCGAGCATCTCCAGCACGATCCGCTGCACGTTGTTCTCCGGCTGCGCCTCGGTCAGGCCCAGCGAGTTGACCTGCACACCGTAGCGGAAGCGCCGCTGCCGGGGGTCGCGCACGCCGTACCGCTGGAGGGTGATCTGGTCCCAGAGGCGGGTGAACGCGCGCATCTTCGCCATCTCCTCGACGAACCGCACACCCGCGTTCACGAAGAAGGAGATCCGCGCGACGACGTCACCCATCCGCTCGGGCGGGACCTGGCCGGAGTCGCGCACGGCGTCGAGCACCGCGACCGCGGTGGCCAGCGCGAAGCCGACCTCCTGCACCGGCGTGGCACCGGCCTCCTGCAGGTGGTACGAGCAGATGTTGACCGGGTTCCAGCGCGGCGCGTGCGCGACGGTCCAGGCGATCGTGTCCGTGGTCAGCCGCAGCGACGGCCCGGGCGGGAAGATGTGCGTGCCCCGCGACAGGTACTCCTTGACGATGTCGTTCTGCGTGGTGCCCACCAGCGCCGCTACCTCGGCCCCCTGCTCGGCCGCCACCACGGCATACAGCGCGAGCAGCCACATCGCCGGCGCGTTGATCGTCATCGACGTGTTCGCGGACGCCAGCGGGATGCCGTCGAAGAGCGCCCGCGCGTCGCCGAGGTGCGCGATCGGCACGCCGACCCGCCCGACCTCACCGCGCGAGAGTTCGTGATCCGGGTCGTACCCCGTCTGGGTCGGCAGGTCGAACGCGACCGACAGCCCGGTCTGCCCCTTACCGAGGTTGCGCCGGAACAGCGCGTTCGTGGCCGCGGCCGAGGAGTGCCCGGCATAGGTGCGCATCACCCACGGACGGTCTCGCTCGGGCAGCCGCGTCATGCACCGGAGTCTAAGTTACCGTTAAGTAGATCGGTCTGTGGAACTTCACACAGGACGGCCCCGCCGCCCGGCGGTGGAGCGCCCGGCGCATAGTGGACCGCATGAACGCGATCTCCGTGCGCGGCCTGCACAAGTCCTACGGCGCCGTGAACGCCGTGAACGGCCTGGACCTGGACGTGCGCACCGGCGAGATCTTCGCGCTGCTCGGCCCGAACGGCGCCGGCAAGACCACCACGGTCGAGATCCTGGAGGGCTTCCGCGCGCGCACCGCAGGCGAGGTCGAGGTGCTCGGCGAGGACCCGGCCGCACCGAGCACCGCGTGGCGCGGCAAGGTCGGCATCGTGCTGCAGGGCACCGGCGAGTTCGACAACCTGACCGTGCGCGAGATCGTGCACCACTTCGCCGGCTTCTACGCGAGCGCGGACGACCCGGACACCGTGATCGCACGCGTCGGGCTGGCGGACAAGGCGCGAGCCCGGACCCACGCGCTCTCCGGTGGCCAGAAACGCCGCCTGGACGTGGCGCTGGGCATCGTGGGCCGCCCCGAGCTGCTGTTCCTGGACGAGCCGACCACCGGTTTCGACCCGGAGGCGCGGCGCGAGTTCTGGGAGCTGATCCGCGACCTGAACGCGGGCGGCACCACGATCCTGCTGACCACGCACTACCTGGACGAGGCCGAGGCGCTGGCCGCCCGGGTCGGCGTGATCGCGGGCGGCCGCCTGGTCGAGGTCGCCACCCCGGCCGACCTGGGCGGACGCCAGAACGCGCTGCCCACGGTGAGCTGGCGCACCGCGGACGGCACGGTCGCGCAGGAACGGACCGCGACACCGACCGCGCTGGTCACCCGCCTCGCCGCGGAGTTCGGCGGCGAGGTCCCCGGCCTCACGATCAACCGCCCCACGCTGGAGGACATCTACCTCCGGATGATCTCGACGGAGGACCCCCAGTGAACCTCGCTCTCCGCCAGGGCCGCCTGGAGATCCTGCAGTTCCTCCGCAGCCGCGAGTCCGTGGTCTTCACGATCGGCTTCCCGGTCATCATGCTGGCGATCTTCGCCGCGATCTTCGGCGGCACCGAGATCGACGGCGGCGTCACGCTCACGCAGTACTTCGTGACCGGCATGATCGCCACCGGCCTGATGACCGTCAGCTTCCAGAACCTCGGCATCTGGATCCCGATCGAGCGCGACCGCGGCGTCCTCAAGCGCTACCGCGGCACGCCGATGCCGAAGTGGACCTACTTCGCCGGCAAGGTGCTGTCCGTCCTGGCCATCGGCCTCGCCACGACCGCGCTGCTGCTGCTCATCTCCGTGCTGTTCTTCGACCTCAGCCTGCCGTCCACACCGGACCGCTGGCTGGCCTTCGGCTGGGTCTCCCTGCTCGGCATCACCGCCTGCACGCTGCTCGGCATCGCCATCTCCTCCCTGGCCCGCACGTCCCGCAGCGGCTCCGCCGTGGTCACCCCGATCGCGCTGATCCTCCAGTTCACCTCCGGCGTCTTCCTGGTCTTCACCGCCCTCCCCGGCTGGATGCAGTCCGTCTCCGCGCTCTTCCCGCTCAAGTGGATGTGCCAGGGCCTGCGCTACGCCTTCCTCCCCGACTCCTTCGCCGGCCAGGAACCGGCCGGCACCTGGGAACTCGGCCGCGTCGCCCTGGTACTCACGCTCTGGTGCGTGGCCGGCCTCGCCCTCTGCCTCACCACGTTCCGATGGACGGCCCCGCGCGAGGGCTGACCCCCACCCCGAACCTCCAAAACCCTCCAGAACCAGCTTTCCCACTTCCGGCGTGGTCCCGCTGGGCATGCTCCCGCGGGCACCGGTCGTCGCTGGCGCTCCTCCCTGCACGATCCGAGGCCGCAAGACCAACCCCATCGAAGATCAACCCCATCCGCCGCCCCCACGCCCGCCAGCCCTACCCGCCCACCTTTGCTCTGCTTACCTGAACATTCCGCCCAAGCCGGACGGCAACCCACCGCCCGTTCCCCGCCCGACTCGCGCCCTTTTGGACAGGTAAGCAGAGCAAGGCGGACGAGAGAGCCCGTCGACTGATCGCGCACGACGCGCTGGGCGTGCGCCACGACACCGCGAATCGGGATCAGCGCCGTAGCGCGCGCACGACGCGACGGGCGTGCGCCACGTCTTTCACAGTCAAGTCATCGCCCTGCGGCTCGCCCGCTCCCCGCTTACGCGGCCGCCCGGCCGCCGCCTGCTCCCCCGCCCACCCGCGACTTGCTCGCCTGCCGCTTACTCGGCCCGGTCGCCCGCCGCTTACTCGGCCACTCGCCTGCCGCTTACTCGGACCCGAAGGCCGTGCCGCGCCTCCCAACGGCGGGGATGCAAGATCCCTATGTGGTACCGGGCTGTTTCGACCGCCGCGAATCAGCCCGGAACCGCATAAGGATCTCCAGTCACCTCTCAGCCGCCGGGGGCCCGCTCGCCTCGGCTGGGCATTTCGGGCGAGCACTGTCCGCGGCCGATCGCCCATGCCGCGGACATGGCCGGAAGAGGTCAGCGGCCGGTGGAGCCGTCGATCTGTTCGCGGAGGATGTCGATGTGGCCGGCGTGCCGGGCGGTCTCCTCGATCATGTGGGCCAGTACCCACCGCCGCGTCGGTGGCAGGCCGCGGCCCGGCGGGCGTGGTGCGGGATCCGCCAGGCCGGTCCAGGCGTCGATGACCTCGTTCGCCTCCGCGATCGCGTGCCGATAGCACGTGATCAGCCCTTCGACCGTCTCGCCCCGCGCCGGGCGCATGGTGCGGCGCAGGTTCGTGATCGGCTCGCCCAGGAAATAGAACCGTTCGACCGCGGCCAGGTGCTTGACCAGCCCGAGCAGGTTGGTGCCCGACGCCACGCCCGCCGTGCGCACCTCCGGTTCCGGCACGTCCGCGACCTTCTCGATCACCGAGTTCCGCAGGTAGTCCAGGAACCCGCGCAGCGTCGCCTTCTCCCCCGGGTCCGTCCACCCCGGCCCGACGTCCTTCGTTCTCGGCCTGCGCTTCGGCCTTCCGGCCACCGCAGCCGGCGTTCCGGCACCGGCCGCCCCGACGACAACGCTCCCGCCGCCGGCTGGGCCGCCGCCGGCTGGCCCGGGAGCGGGCTCGCCGGTGGTCATGCTCGGGTCCGCTGAATGAGGAGAACGTTGTCGGTGACGGTGGCGGTCTGGCCGCCGGGGCCGATGGCGCGGCGGCGGGGCATGTCGGCACGGAGGATCGACCACCCGGTGGGGTCCAGGTCCAGGGAAGCCGCCACCGAAGTGGGCGTGGGGAAGTGCGCGTCCGGGTCCTGGTTCCAGGACCAGGGCGCGATGGAACCGTGGTCGACGATCAGGAGCAGACCGCCGGGCCTCAGCGCGGACGCCGCCGTCCGCAGCACCCGGGTCCGGTCGAGCGGAAACCGGGTGTGGAAATACTGCGCGGAGATCAAATCGAACATTCCACCCGGCCGCGAAGCCGGTCGCCGAAGGCCCGGCGAGCCGGCCGCGAGGTCATCGCGTTCCGCCGCCACCCGATCGGCCAGGCCCAGCTCGGCCGCGTGCGTACGCAACCGGAAGTCCGGCAAGCCGGCCGCGAGGTCATCGCGTTCCCCCGCCACCCGATCGGCCAAGCCCAGCCCGGCCGCGTGCGTACGCAACCGGAAGTCCGGCAAGCCGGCCGCGAGGTCGTGGCGCTCCCCCTCGACCCGATCGGCCAAGCCCAACTCGGCCGCATCGACACGCAACCGGAAGTCCGGGAAGCCGGCCGCGAGGTCGTGGCGTTCCGCCGTGACCCGGTCGGCCAGGCCCAGCTCGGCCGCGTGCGTGCGGAGCCGGTCGATGGCTGTGTGTGCGATGTCGACCGCGGTGACCTGCCAGCCCTGCCTGGCCAGCCAGATCGTGTCGCCGCCGGCGCCGCAGCCCAGATCGAGGGCGGTGCCCGGCGGCAGCGGCGCGGCGACCTCGGCGAGCAGCGGGTTGACCCGGCCGCCGGCCTGCCGTCCGCGGTAGTGCTTCTCCCAGAACGCCGCGGCGTCCTCAGCTGTGGTGACCATGCGACCAGCATCGCCGCGTGACTTCCGAGCTTGCAAGAAAAATTGCGGATCCGCATCATGACGGCATGGACATCACGGAGGACGTGCTCACCGGCGTCGGGCCGCGGCTGCGGGCACTGCGCCGGGCGCGCGGCACCACGCTGGCCGAGCTGGCGGCCGAGACCGGGCTGACCGCGAGCACGCTGTCGCGGCTGGAGAACGGCAGGCTGCGGCCGACGCTGGAGCAGCTGCTGCCGCTGGCCCGCGCGCACGGCGTACCGCTGGATGATCTTGTTAATGCACCGCCGACCGGGGATCCGCGCGTTCACCTGCGGCCGATCCGGCGGTTCGGGCTCACGATCGTGCCGCTGACCCGGCGGCCCGGCGGCGTACAGGCCTACAAGGTCATCTACCCGCCCGCCGGGCGCGAGGCCACCACCGAACCACAGACCCACGAGGGGTACGAATGGTTCTACGTGCTCAACGGCAGCGTCCGGTTCGTGCTCGGCGAGCGGGAGTTCGTGCTCGGCACCGGCGAGGCCGCGGAGTTCGACACCCGCGTGCCACACTGGATCGGCAGCGCCGGCGCCCAGCCCGCGGAGTTGCTCACCATGTTCGGCGCGCAGGGCGAGCGAGCCCACCTGGAACCGCACCGGTGAGTTGACCGCGACCGGCCGGCCGGCAGCGGCTCAGTAGTCGTAGAAACCCCTGCCGCTCTTCCGGCCCAGTTCGCCCGCGACGACCATCCGCTGCATCAGCTCCGGCGGGAAGAACTTCGGGTCGCCGGAGTCGGTGTGGATGTTGCGGGCCGCGTGCAGCAGCACGTCGATGCCGGTCAGGTCCGCGGTGGCGAGCGGGCCCATCGCGTGGCCGAAGCCGAGCCGGCAGGCCGTGTCCAGGTCCGCCGCCGAGACCACACCGGACTCGACCAGCTTGACCGCCTCGACGACCAGCGCGGTGATCAGCCGGGTGGTGACGAACCCGGCGATGTCGCGCTCCACCACGATGCAGGTCTTGCCGAGCGCCTCCGCGAACGTCCGCGCGGTGGCCAGCGTCGCGTCCGAGGTCCGGTGGCCGCGCACCAGCTCGCACAGCGGCATCATCGGCACCGGCGAGAAGAAATGCGTGCCGATCACCGACTCCGGGCGGGACGTGACGGCCGCGATCCGGGTGACCGGGATCGCGCTCGTGTTCGTGCCCAGCACCGCCGAGGGCTTGCAAACCTCATCGAGGGTACGGAAAACGTCCTGCTTGACGTCCAGCCGCTCGAAGACGGCCTCGACCACGACGTCCGCGTCCGCGACCGCCTCGGCGAGGTCCGTGGTCGTGGTGATCCGGGCGAGCGCGCCCTCGGCGTCGTCCGCGGTGATCCGCTCCTTGGCCACGAACCGGTCGAGCGAGGTGCGGATCGCGGCCAGCCCCCGGTCGACCGCGGACGTGTCCAGATCGCGCAGCGTCACCTGCCAGCCGGCCCGCGCGGCCTCCTGCGCGATGCCCGATCCCATCAGTCCGGCGCCTACCACCGCGAGCCGACCCGTCACGACAGCCTCCTTGAACGGTCACTAAGGAAACCTTACGTGAGGGGGACTTTGGAAAACCTCCGGTGCGCGACGGATCGGCCGGGGCAAGATGGGCGCATGCCCGATAGCACCGGCTGGTACCTGGCCGGGCCCCTCATCGCGTTCGTGCTCTGCCTGCTGCTCGGCGGCGTGCTGCGCTGGGCTCTGCGCCGGGACACCGACGCGCGGGGCGAGACCCTGCTGCACGTGCTCGACCGCGAACTGGACGAGGGCCTGGGCCTGCTCGGCGCCCAGGACTTCGGCCTGCTGACGCCGGCCGTGACCGCAGACGACGAGGACACCGCCGGGGAGTTCCGGCGGCTGCTGCAGAACGCGGGCATCCGGGCCACGGTCGCGTCCGCACCGGACGGCCGCCGGCTCATCCTGGTCTTCCCGGAGGAACTGTCCCGGGCCCGCCGGCTGATCGCTCAGTAAGCAACGCCGGCAGGCGAACACCGCTGGCCCGCTCAGTACGCCAGCTCGTCCGGCGCCTCGGATCGGTGCACCGCCACGCCCAGCGCGCGCAGGTCCGCCACGAAGTTCGGGTAGCCGCGGTCGATGTGGTGCACGTGGCCGACCTCGGTCACGCCGTCCGCGCAGAGGCCCGCGATGACCAGCCCGGCCCCGGCGCGGATGTCGGTGGCGCGCACCGGCGCGCCGGAGAGCCGCTCCCGGCCGCGGACGACCGCGTGGTGGCCGTCGGTCTTGATCTCGGCGCCGAGGCGGGCCATCTCGTTCACGAACATGAACCGGCCGTCGAAGATGTTCTCCGTGATCAACGAAGCGCCCTCGCTGACCGCGGCCAGCCCGATCGCCATCGGCAGCAGGTCGGTGGCGAACCCCGGGTACGGCAGGGTGACGATGTCGACCGAGGCGGGCCGGGTGTCCATCCGCACCCGGAAGGAGTCCGTGCCCTTGTCGACCGCGGCGCCGGCGGTCACCAGCTTGTCCAGCGCGATCTCCAGGTAACCCGGGTCGATACCACGCACGGTCACGTCCCCGCGCGTCATCGCGGCACCGTAGGCCCAGGTGCCGGCCACGATCCGGTCGCCGACCGCGGCGTGCACGACCGGCCGCAGCTCGGCCACGCCCTCGATCCGCAGCGTGGACGTGCCGGCGCCCTCGATCCGGGCGCCCATCGCGGTCAGCATCGCGCAGATGTCCACGATCTCCGGCTCGCGTGCCGCGTTGTCGATCTCGGTAACGCCCTTGGCCAGCACCGCGGCCATCAGCAGATTCTCCGTGGCGCCGACGCTGGGGAAGTCGAGCCACACCGTGGCGCCGCGCAGCCCGCCGCTCGCGGAGGCGATCACGAAGCCGTGCTCGCCGGTGATGTCCGCGCCCATCCGGGCCAGCCCGGCCACGTGCATGTCCAGCCCACGCGACCCGATCGCATCCCCGCCGGGGTGCGCGACCCGCACGTAGCCACAGCGCGCCAGCAGCGGCCCGAGCACGGCGATGGACGCGCGCAGGCGCCGGACCAGGTCGTAGTCGGCCTCGGTGCCGAGCTTCTCCGGCACGTCGATGACCACCTCGCGCACCGGCGACGTGGCGTCCGGGTCGACGAAGTCCACGGTGCAGCCGAGCCGGTTCAGCACCTCCGCCATGATGGCGATATCGGTGATCCGCGGAACGTTGGTGATCACGCTGCGCCCCGGCGCCAGCAGCGCCGCGGCCATCAACTTCAGCGCCGAGTTCTTCGCGCCGGCCACCCGCACCTCGCCCGCGAGCCGGGCCCCACCGTTCACCGAGATCTGATCCACGTGGCCCATCGTATGGGCCACCCCCACCGCCGCCTGAGCCCCTTGAGACGCAGAAGACCCGCGTCAGCCGCCACCGCGCTTCACGGACCCACCGCACCGGCTCACCTCTCGCCGAGTCGTATGGTCGGTCAGTGGGTGCGAGGTGAGCTGACTTGCGTGATCCAGATCGGCGGTCGCGGCCGAACTCCCACAGAACGAAGACACAGCGAAAGCGCCGAAAGAAAACAGCAGCGACAGAAACACCGGGCCGCAGCGGCAGCAGCGGCAGCAGCAGCAGCGGCAGCAGCGGCAGCAGCGGCAGCAGCAGCAGCGGCAGCAGCGGCAGCAGCAGCAGCAGCAGCCGCAGCGCCAGCCGCAGCGCAGAGAAGGGTCTGGATCTGAAAGGTCCGGCACGCTCTAGGGTGGGCGGCATGGCTGTTCATCTGACGCGCATCTACACCCGGGCCGGCGACGGCGGCAGCACCCGGCTGGTCGACAACGAGCTGGTGCCGAAGACGTCGCCGCGGATCGCCGCCTATGCGGACGTCGACGAGACGAACGCGGCGATCGGCGTGGCGGTCGCGATGGGCGCGCTGCCGGAGGAGATCCGGGCGGTGCTCGCGCAGATCCAGAACGACCTGTTCGACGTGGGCGCCGACCTCGGGAATCCGATCGCGGCCGAGAAGCCGGAATTCGAGCCACTGCGTGTCACCGAGGAGTACGTGACGCGCCTGGAAACCTGGTGCGACGAGTTCAACGACCGGTGCGAGCCGCTGACCTCGTTCGTGCTGCCCGGTGGCACGCCCGGCGCGGCGCTGCTGCACGTGGCCCGCACGGTCGCGAGGCGCGCGGAGCGGTCGGCCTGGGCGTTGATCGAGGCCGACGGCGAGCGGACCGGTCCGCTGCCGGCGAAGTACCTGAACCGGCTGTCCGACCTGCTGTTCATTCTGTCCCGGGTCGCGAACCCGAGCGGCGACGTGCTGTGGAAGCCGGGAGGCTCACAGCGCGGCTAGACTCTCACATCGCGGCTAAACGCGTGGAGACCTCGCCCGGTGGCGCGGACTCCAGCCAGGACAGGAAGCCGGTGACCGTGGTCTCCGCCATGGCGATCTCCACGGTCTCCCGGCCGGGCCGGGCGCAGCCCAGGATCACCCAGTCCGCCGGCAGTGAGTAGGCCTCCTGGCCGGCGGGCGACCGGCGCGACACGATCACCAGGCCGGTCCGCGTGAGCGTGAGCTTCGGCCGCAGCGCGAAGCTGAAGATCCGGTACCACCGCAGGTCGTCGCCGACGAACCGGCCGAGCCCGTTGGACCAGCCGCGCTCGGGCACGCTGATCGACGTGCGGACGCTCAGCCGGATGGTGCCGCCGGCCCGGATGAACAGGGCCCGGCGAAGCACCAGCACGCCGACCGCGAGGAGCAGGACGAGGACGATCACCCCGGCCCACTCCACGATCAGCATCCGCGTCGTCCGGTCAGTGAGCCGCGGCGGCGGGGGCCGCGGCCCGGGAGGCCTCCTCGGCCAGGACCGTCACGCCGGCCTTGGAGATCGAGAGGAACCCGCCGGTGACGTCCCACGTGAGCTGCTCACCGCCGGCGAGCTTGACCCGGACCTGGGACGGCTCCTTGAGCTGGCCGAGCAGTGGAGCGTGACCGGGCAGGACCCCGAGCTCACCCTCGGTGGTGCGGGCGACGACCATCTCGGCCTCGCCGGACCACACCTTCTGCTCGACGGCAACGACCTCGACATGCAGCTGCTTAGCCACGCCTGACTCCTCGTCAACCGGCCGACCGGTGGATGCGGGTGATCCAGGGGACGGACCGCCGGGGATTTGCCCGAGTCTAGTCGGGCGCCCGGCAGCGACCCAACCCGGGTGGTACGCGTTACACGCTGTTCACGACGCAAGTTCGGGGTGTTCCGACAGGTACTCCGCGACGCGGTCGGCCGCGACCGCCGCGAAGAAATCGTCCGCGACCGGCAGCAGTTCCTCGCCGCGGTATCCGGCGCCGCGCCCGACCGCGGCGCCGGGCAGCTGGACCGTGGTCAGGTCGTCCGGCCGCAGGTGGCGCAGCGCGACCACGTAGTCGAGCAGGTCGTGCCCGCGCCCGCTGAACGTCAGCGACTCGCCGGCCGCGCGCAGCACCCGGTCCAGCCGGAGCGGGTCGGTGAGCAGCCCGGAGTCGGTGGCCTGGGCGAGCACGGCCTTGAGGAACTGCTTCTGGTGCCGCTGACGCGCGTAGTCGCCCTCGGCCAGGCTCTTGCGCTGCCGGACGAAGTCCAGCGCCTCCCACCCGTTCATGTGCTGCTCGCCGACCTCGTACGCCTTCTGCGGCCCCCAGCCGGGGCGGAGCGTGCCGTTCGGGGCGCGGTGGATGGAGAGCGTGCGCTCGTCCACGTACATGTCGACGCCGCCGAGCGCGTCCACCACGGCCTCGAAGCCGCCGAAGTCGAGGATCGCGCCGGCCTCGAAGCGCGGGATGCCGGTCCGGCCGACCACGGTGCGGGCGAGCAGCTGGAAGCCCTGCGCGTTGTCCAGGCCGCCGGTATCCACAACCCGGCTGCCGTACGCCATGGCGCCGTTGATCTTCCCGCTGCCGCCGCGGTATCCGGCCTTGGCGAACGCCGGGATGTCCACGATCAGGTCGCGCGGGAGAGAGAAGAGGTAGGCGTGCTCGTGCGCCGCGTCCACGTGCAACACCATGATCGCGTCGGCGAGCGGCGGGCGCGGCTCCTCGTTCGGCCGCGGGTCGATGCCGACCAGCAGCAGGTCGAGCGGGCCGTCCAGGTCCACGTCCGGCGCGCTCTCGCTGTTCAGCACGCGGACGCCGCCGCCTGGCGTGGCGACCGCGAGCGGCGCGAAGTCGTCGGTGTCGCCGAAGAGATCGGCGGTGACGACCCGGCCGGAGTAGCGCTCCTCGATCACGCTGACGCCGATGATCACCAGCCCGCTCAGCACCAGCAGGACCACGCCGAGGAAGACGCAGAAGCGTACCCACCTCGGTTGTGTCGTCGTCCCGGCTGTCATTACTGAAGGTTACCCACAAATTACGGAGCGTACCCACAAAGAAGGCCCCGCCGGAGCGGGGCCTTCCTCGTCGAAAAGGAGCTGGTTACTTCATCAGCTCGTGCGCGTTGCGCTCGAGGTCCTCGAGACCGCCGCACATGAAGAACGCCTGCTCGGGGAAGTGGTCGTACTCACCCTCGGAGATCTTCTTGAACGACTCGATGGTCTCCTTCAGCGGAACCGTCGAGCCCGCGACGCCGGTGAACTGCTCGGCGGCGTAGGTGTTCTGCGAGAGGAAGCGCTCGATCCGGCGGGCGCGCCCCACCGTGACCTTGTCCTCCTCGGACAGCTCGTCCATGCCGAGGATCGCGATGATGTCCTGCAGATCCTTGTACTTCTGCAGGATTCGCTGCACCTCACGGGCGACCGAGTAGTGCTCCTGGCCGACGAACTCCGGCGCGAGCAGCCGCGAGCTGGAGGCCAGCGGGTCCACGGCCGGGTAGATGCCCTTGTCCGAGATCGACCGCTCGAGGTTGGTCGTCGCGTCCAGGTGGGCGAACGTGGTGGCCGGCGCCGGGTCGGTGTAGTCGTCCGCGGGCACGTAGATCGCCTGGAGCGAGGTGATGGCCTTGCCCCGGACCGACGTGATGCGCTCCTGCAGCAGACCCATCTCGTCCGCCAGGTTGGGCTGGTAACCCACGGCGGACGGCATGCGGCCGAGCAGCGTGGACACCTCGGAACCCGCCTGGGTGAACCGGAAGATGTTGTCGATGAAGAGCAGCACCTCCTGGTTCTGGACGTCGCGGAAGTACTCCGCCATGGTCAGCGCGGACAGCGCGACCCGCAGACGGGTGCCCGGCGGCTCGTCCATCTGGCCGAAGACCAGCGCGGTCTTGTCGAGCACGCCGCCCTCGTCCATCTCCAGGATGAGGTCGTTGCCCTCACGGGTCCGCTCGCCGACGCCGGCGAAGACGGAGGTACCGCCGAAGTTGCGGGCGACACGGATGATCATCTCCTGGATGAGCACCGTCTTGCCCACGCCCGCGCCGCCGAAGAGGCCGATCTTGCCACCACGCACGTACGGGGTGAGCAGGTCCAGCACCTTGATGCCGGTCTCCAGCATCTCGGTCTTCGGCTCGAGGTCCGCGAAGGCCGGGGCCTTGCGGTGGATCGGCCAGCGCTCCGTGATCTCCAGCGTCGACTCGTCGGCGTTGAGGAACTCGCCGAGCGCGTTGAACACGTGGCCGCGGGTCACGTCACCGACCGGCACCGAGATGCCCGCGCCGGTGTCCTTGACCTCGGCGCCGCGGACCAGGCCGTCGGTCGGCGCCATCGAGATCGCCCGGACGATGTTGTTGCCCAGGTGCTGCGCGACCTCGAGGGTCAGCGTCTTGGCACCCGAGGAGAGGGTCACCTCGACGTGCAGCGCGTTGTAGATCTCCGGCATCGCGTCACGCGGGAACTCGGCGTCGACGACCGGGCCGATGACCCGGACGACGCGACCCACGGCGGTCTGCGGCGCACCGTTCACCGGTGCAGCACTAACTGTCATCACTCATCACTTCCCGCCGCCGCCAGCGCGTTGGCGCCGCCGACGATCTCACTGATCTCCTGGGTGATCGCGGCCTGCCGCGCGGAGTTCATCTCGCGTGTGTAGGTCTTGAGCAGCTCGTCCGCGTTGTCCGAGGCGCTCTTCATCGCCCGCCGGCGGGCTGCCCACTCGCTCGCCGCCGAGTCCAGCAACGCCGCGTAGATGCGCGTGTTGATGTACTTCGGCAGGAGCGCGCCGAGCATCTCCTCCGGCTCCGGCTCGAACTCGTACGCCGGACGCGGTCCGCTCTCGCGCTTCTTCTCCTCCACCTGCATCGGCGCGAGGAAGCGCGAGCCGGCGGACTGGGTCATCAGCGACTTGAACTGGGTGCTCACGATGTGGATCTCGTCCACGCCGTGAATGCCGTCCGGGCCGTAGGTCGACTCGGTGTCGTCCGCGCCGGCCTCGAACGCGGCCAGCAGGCTCTCACCGATCTTGCGGGCGTCCGCGAACGTGGGCTCGCCGGAGAAACCGGTCCAGCTCGCCTCGACCGGACGGCCGCGGAACGTGTAGTACGAGAGAGCCTTGCGGCCCACCACGTACAGCGTCACGTCCTTGTTGTCCGCCCGGAGCCGCGAGATCAGACCTTCGGCCGTCCGGATCGCGTTGGCGTTGTAGGCGCCGGCCAGGCCCCGGTCACTGGTGATGAGCAGCACGCCCGCCCGCAGGACCCGGGGACGGGCCTGCAACAGCGGGTGGTCGATGCTGGCGTTCGAGGCGAGCTCGGTGAGCACGCCGGTGATCGCCTCCGCGTACGGCTTGGCCGCGGACTGCCGCTCCTGTGCCTTGGCGATCTTGCTGGTCGCGACCAGCTCCTGCGCCTTGGCGATCTTCTTGGTGGACCGGACCGAGCGGACCTTACGGCGCAGCGCCTGTACCTGACCGGCCATGACTACTTCTCGTCCGAGTCGACGTGCCGGGTGACGGTCTCGCGGGAGACCTTGTCGTCACCGAGTGCCTCGGCCGGAGCCTCGTTCACCCGGGTGCCGGTGGCGCCGCTCTGGAAGAGCTGCTTGAACTCGGCCACGCCCGACTTCAGCGACTCGATCGCGTCGTCCGACAGCTTGCCGGTCGACGCGATGCCGGTGACCGTGTCCGCACGGTGCTGACGCAGCCACTGCAGCAGCTCACGCTCGAACCGGCTCACGTCAGCGATCTCGACGTCGTCCAGCTCCCCGGTGGTACCGGCCCAGATGGAGATCGTCTCGTCCTCGACCGGGTACGGCGAGTACTGCGGCTGCTTGAGCAGCTCGACCAGGCGGGCACCACGCGCGAGCTGGTTGCGGGAAGCCTTGTCCAGGTCGGAGGCGAAGGCGGAGAACGCCTCCAGCTCGCGGTACTGCGCCAGGTCGAGACGCAGCCGGCCGGCGACACCCTTGAGGCCCTTGACCTGCGCCGCGCCGCCGACCCGGGACACCGAGGTGCCCACGTTGATGGCCGGGCGAACACCGGAGTTGAACAGGTCGGACTCCAGGAAGATCTGGCCGTCCGTGATCGAGATGACGTTGGTCGGGATGAACGCCGAGATGTCCGACGCCTTGGTCTCGATGATCGGCAGACCGGTCATCGAGCCCGCGCCCAGCTCGTCGGAGAGCTTCGCGCAGCGCTCCAGCAGGCGGGAGTGCAGGTAGAAGACGTCACCGGGGTACGCCTCGCGGCCCGGCGGGCGGCGCAGCAGCAGCGAGATGGCACGGTAGGCCTCGGCCTGCTTGCTCAGGTCGTCGAAGACGATCAGAACGTGCTTGCCGTTGTACATCCAGTGCTGGCCGATCGAGGAACCGGCGTACGGCGCGATGTACTTGAAGCCGGCCGGTGCGTCCGCGGGGGCGGCGACGATGGTGGTGTACTCCATCGCCCCCTTCTCCTCGAGGATGCCCTTGACCGTGGCGATGGTCGTGGCCTTCTGGCCGATGGCGACGTAGATGCAGCGGACCTGCTTCTTCGGGTCGCCGGAGAGCCAGTTGTCACGCTGGTTCAGGATCGCGTCGAGCGCGACCGTGGTCTTGCCGGTCTTGCGGTCACCGATGATCAGCTGACGCTGACCCCGGCCGATCGCGGTCATCGAGTCGATGGCCTTGATGCCGGTCTGCAGCGGCTCCTTGACGGGCTGCCGCGACATGACGTTCGGCGCCTGGAGCTCCAGCTCGCGGAAACCGTCGGTCTCGATGTCGCCCTTGTCGTCGATCGGCTCGCCGAGCGCGTTGACGACGCGGCCCAGGAAGCCGTCGCCGACCGGCACGGAGAGGACGCGGCCGGTCCGCTTGACCGGCTGGCCCTCCTCGATGCCGGTGAAGTCGCCCAGGACGACGACACCGATCTCACGCGCCTCCAGGTTCAGGGAGACACCCAGGGTGCCGTCCTCGAACTCCAGGAGCTCATTCGCCATCGTCGAGGGCAGGCCCTGGACGTGTGCGATTCCGTCGCCCGCATCGCTGACGATGCCGACCTCCTCGCGGGAGACCTCGGGCGTGTAGGACGAAACATAGCGCTCGAGCGCACCCCGGATCTCATCCGAGGAGATGGTCAGCTCGGCCATCCTCAGCCTTCCAAACTGTCGTCTCGGTGCCGTCCCCACCGCAATGAAGGGGCTTCCGAGGGAACGGACCTACTTGGCGAATGCCTTGCGGGCTTCGGTGAGCCGCCGCAGGATCGTGCCGTCGTACAGGTCGGAACCGACCCGGACGCTGATCCCGCCGACGATCGCCGGGTCGACCGTGACCTTGAGGGACACGCCCCGGCCGTACAGCTCGGACAACTTGGCGGCGAGCGCCGCCTCGTCGGCCTCGGCGAGCGGGCGCGCGACGGTCACGTACGCGAGGTCGCGGTCCTGACGGTCCGCGGCCAGCTCGATCAGGCGATCCAGCGACGCCACGAAACCGCGGCCGCCGAACCCGGACAGGGCCACCTCGACGAGGCGGACCGTCACCGGCTTCGCCTTGCCGCCGAGCAGCTCCCGGACCAGCTCCGCCCGGCGCGAGGCCGGGACGGAGGTGTCGCCGAGGGCACCGGCGAGCGCCTTCTCCCCGGTGACGATCTTGCTGAACCGGAACAGCTCGTCCTCCACCTCGCCCAGCTCGCCGGCCGCGGACGCGCCGGACAGCAGCGCGTTCACCCCGGTCTGCTCGACGGCGGTGAGGAACTCGCTCGGCGTGGACCAGCGCGCGGAGACGAGCGCGGTCGCCACCGTGAGCGTGGGCGCGGAGACCTTGCCGGTCAGCAGCCCGCCGGCCAGCTCGGCGCGCTGCGCGGCCGGCATGGACGAGTCGGACAGCGCACGACGCAGCCGCGGCTCACCGGAGAGCAGACCCGCGACCGCGAGCAGCTCGTCGCCCAGCGCGGCGACGTCCGCCGCGGACGCCGTGGCGGCGTACGCGGTCAGTGCGTCAGTCGCCGCGGCATAGGACTCGCGGTTGCCGATCGACATCAGCGCCGACCCCCCGACGCGGCGGGCGCGTCGATCTCGGCGATGAAGCGCTCGACGGTGCCCCGGCTGCGCGCCTCGTCGGCGAGCGACTCGCCCACGATGCGACCGGCCAGGTCCACGGCGAGCGTGCCGATCTCGGACCGCAGCTCGCGGACGAGCTGCTCGCGCTGCGTGCGCAGGTTGTCCTGCCCGGCGGCGATGATGCGGTCGGACTCCTCACGGGCCTTGGCCAGGACGTCCTGACGGATCGCCTCGGCGTCGGCACGCGCCTCGTCCCTTATCCGAGCGGCCTCGGTCCGTGCCTCGGCGAGCTGCGCGCGGTACTGCTCGAGCAGCTCGTTCGCCTCGGCCTGCGCGGTCTCCGCCCGGGCGATGCCGCCCTCGATGGCGTCGACCCGGGCCTTGAACGTCTCCTCCATGCGCGGGAAGACGAACTTGGCCAGGATGAACAGGATCACGGCGAACGCAACGAGACCGACGATGATTTCGGAGACCGGCGGCAACAGGATGTTGCCGTGCTCCTCAGCAGCATCAGCAGCGAGATTAAGTTTCATAACACTCCCATCTGGCCGGTGATCCGTCGTTCCCGCCGATCACCGAGTCGGCCCTGCGGCCGTCGACGAGTCCGCTCAGCCCTGCTGTGCGAACGCGAGAACCAGGCCGAGCAGCGCGAGCGCCTCGACCACGGCGAAGCCCATGAACATGTAGACGCGGGTCAGGCCGGCGGTCTCGGGCTGACGCGCGGTCGCCTGGATGTAGGCGGCGAAGACCAGGCCCACGCCGATACCCGGGCCGAGGGCGGCGATGCCGTAGCCGACCACGTTGATGTTGCCGGAGATCTCGGCCAGGTAGGTGACGGTGTCGGTCATGCTGTTGAATCCTCCTGAGTTGCCGCGTACGACTTACGCGAACGATTAAGGCGAACACTGCTTTGCAAGGCTTGGGACTGCGAAAGCGCGGATCAGTGCGCCGGGTCCACCGAACTCTGCAGGTAGGTGGCGGTCAGCAGCGTGAAGACGTACGCCTGCAGCGCGAGGATGAACAATTCGAAGAGCGTCATCACGATCGCCATTCCCCAGCTGAGGAGCGCGACCGGCTTGAGGAACACCGCTTCCGCGTTCATCAGGGCGACACCACCGAGCGTGAACACCAGCAGGATCATGTGGCCGGCGAACATGTTCGCGAAAAGTCGGATCGCCAGCGTGGCCGGCCGGAGCAGGACCACCTGGAACAGCTCGATCGGCACCAGGATCGGCTGCACCCAGAGCGGAGCGCCGGACACCCAGATGCTGTTCTTCACGTACTGCCCGAGACCCTGCGTCCTGATGCCGACGGCAATGTAGATGACGTAGGTGAAGCCGGCGAGCACGATCGGGAACGCAATATGCGAGTTAGGTGAAATCTGTGCGAACGGGACGATGCCCCACAGATTGTTCAGAAGAATGAAGACGAACAGCGTCGTCAGGTACGGCGCGAAGCGCGCGCCGTGCTTGTTGCCGATGATGTCCTTGGCGATGCCGTCCCGGACGAAACCGTAGATCGACTCCGCGAGCCACTGGCCCTTGGTGGGCACGATCTTCGGGGCACGGTAGGTCACCAGGAAGAACACGATGAGGATGGCCACCGAGAGCCACACCAGCAGCGTGACCTTCGTGAAAGCCTGCGCCCACATCGTGCCTTCGAGCGCCGGAATCAGAGTCGGAAAGTCGAAGCTCTCCACTCCGGGCGGAAACTCCGCGGCGAGAACGTGCGGGGACTTACTCAACGCATCCTCCGTCGGTCGGGGCCGTTCACGCGCCCAGCCTCTTCACGATCAGATAAACCCCGGCGATGGTGCCGCCGATCAGCCCGATCAGCAGCCCCACGTCCGGCAGGCCGAGCCAGCGATCCAGCAGCCAGCCCGCGCCACCCCAGACGATCATGCCGCCCAACAGGTAACCGACCGCCGACCAACCGGCATCGGCCCCCGAGTTGGGCTCAGGAGCTTTGGGTGAAGGGTCATCGGCCATGACGCGGCGACAATATCAGCCACGGGCAGGAGGCTAGGACTCACCCCCCGCACAACTCCGTTGTGCGGTCCTCACGGGGTCCCGGCTCATCGTGAGACACCGTACTCCCCGTCACACGCCACCGGGAGAGGACTCGCTGATTTCCGACAACGGTCACCTGAAGGACCTAGTCCGACACGGCACCGGGCGGTACGGCCGGAGCGCGCATCGTGGACCAGATCTGCGCGGTTATCCAGATCATCAGGGCACACACCATGCCGATCGTCGTCATCCGCACGCCGGCCCAGTCGCGATCGATGACCACCAGCAGCAATATGCCGAGCAGCGAGATCTTGAAGACGTAGGTGGCCAGTCCCACGGTCAGCACCAGCTTCGGCATCACCGAGTCGGCCCACGCGATCGCCAGATTGGACACCAGATAGCCGCCGGCCATCAGCCCGACCCCGAGCAGCGCGCCCAGCAGCCCGGGACCGCCGTCGACCAGCTGACCGGCCACGGCGAGCACCACGGCCAGCACCGCGGTCGCGGCGAGCGGCCACCGGATGTGGCCCAACCGAACGATCATCGTCTCCCCAGCCATGGCAGCACCCTCGGCCAGCGAGACTACCGGCTCTAGCGATGCCGCCGGTGCATCCCGTGCCCGGATGACACCGCCGCACAGCTGATGCCGAGGCAGAGCAGCAGAAATATGGCCACCAGAACGTCGAGCAGCATCATCGCCACCTCCGATCACCCTATCTACTGAGCGTAACCAAGATCCCGCGATCTGGTTACCATTCAGCCCGGTCGAAACCGCTACCATCGACGCAGCGAGGGGAGTACCCCGAGAAGCGCACGCCGGTCAGTACGGATCCTCCGACAGGGTCCCCGGCGGGTCGCCCGCGAATCGGCGGGTGGGGGAGACCTCGGACGGTGAACGTTCGAGGAGTTGCCGTGCACCCTCTGGACTCGATCGCGTCCCCCGGCCTCTGGGCCGCCACCATCATCGGGCTGCTGGCCCTGCTCGCCGTGGACGTCTGGCTCACCCGGCGCCCGCACGAGGTGGCGATGGGCGAGGCGCTCCGCTGGACCGCTTTCTACCTGGCCCTTCCGTTCGTCTTCTGTGGCTTCCTCTGGTGGGTGTACGGCGGTACGCCCGCGATCGAGTTCCTCACCGGCTTCGTGGTGGAGAAGTCGCTGTCGGTGGACAACCTCTTCGTCTTCATGCTGCTGCTGGCCTCGTTCGCGGTGCCGCCCGCGCTCGCCCAGCGGGTGCTGCTCTACGGCATCGTCGGCGCGCTGCTGCTGCGCGCCGTCTTCATCGCGCTCGGCGCCGGCGCGCTGGCCACCGGCACCTGGGTGTTCCTGCTGTTCGGCGCCGTGCTGGTGTGGACCGCGATCCGGGTGCTGCGCGAGGCCGGCGCGGGCCCGGAGGCGACGCTCGACGTCGACGACATGCGCACGGTCAAGCTGCTGCGCCGCTGGCTGCCGGTGACCAGGGAGTACGACGGGTTCAAGCTCGTCACCCGGGTCGACGGGCGGCGCGCGCTGACCCCGGCCGCGCTGGTGGTCACCGCGATCTTCATGACCGACGTCGTCTTCGCGGTCGACTCGGTGCCGGCCGTCTACGGCGTGACCGAGGACCCCTACCTGGTGCTCGCCACGAACGCGTTCGCGCTGCTCGGCCTGCGCGCGCTCTACTTCGTGCTGCACGACGCGCTGGGCCGGCTGCGGCACCTCAACTACGGCCTCGGCGTCATCCTGGCGTTCATCGGCGTGAAGCTGCTGCTGCACTGGGCGCACGGCATCTGGTCCTGGGTGCCGGAGATCCCGACCGTGCTCTCGCTCGGCGTGATCGTGGCCGTGCTCGCCGCCGTGACCGCGACCAGCCTGCTCAGCACGCGCCGGCCGGAGCGACGGTCAGACCGTGGCGGCGGGCCGGGCGTAGGCGGGGAACCGGTGGACCAGCGCGGTGACCTCGTCGGCAACCTCGTGCAGCGCGGCGAGCCCGGCCGCGGTGCCCGGGTCGGACCGCACGGCCCGGCCGATCAGCCCCGCGATCTGCCGTGAGGTGCCCTCCTCCATCCCCTGCGTGGTGATGCAGGGGGTGCCGATCCGGATGCCGGACGCCACCGTGGGCTTCTGCGTGTCGTAGGGGATCGCGTTCTTGTTGAGTGTGATCCGGGCCAGGTCGCAGCGTTCCTCCGCGTCCCGGCCGGTGACGCCGAGCGCGGTGAGGTCCGCGACCGCGAGGTGCGTGTCGGTGCCGCCGGTCACGCATCGCGCGCCCTCGGTGTCCAGGCCGGCCGCGAGCGCCTGCGCGTTCTTGACCACCTGCTTGACGTACCCCTGGAATTCCGGCATCTGGGCCTCGCGGAACGCGACGGCCTTGGCCGCGACCGCGTGCATCAGCGGGCCGCCCTGGGTGAACGGGAAGACCGCCTTGTCGATCCGCGCGGCCAACCCCTCCCGGCAGAGGATCATGCCGCCGCGCGGGCCGCGCAGCACCTTGTGCGTGGTCGCGCAGACCACGTCCGCGTACGGGACCGGAGACGGGATGGCCCGGCCGGCGACCAGCCCGATGAAGTGGGCCGCGTCCACCATCAGGTAGGCGCCGACCTCGTCCGCGATCTCCCGGAAGATCCGAAAATCGATGTTCCGGGGGTACGCCGTGGCGCCGCAAATGATCATCCGGGGCCGGTGCGCGCGGGCCAGGTCGCGGACCTCGTCGTAGTCGATCAGCTCGGTGTCCCGGCGCAGCCCGTACCCGATGGGATTGAACCACTTCCCGGAGAAGTTGACCTTGCTGCCGTGCGTGAGGTGGCCGCCGAGTGGCAGGTCCATCGCCAGCACCGGGTCGCCCGGCTGCACCAGCGCCGCGTAGGCCGCCATGATCGCGGACGCGCCGGAGTGCGGCTGCACGTTCACGTGGTCCGCGCCGAACAGGTCCTTCGCGCGGCTCACCGCCAGCTCCTCGGCCCGGTCCGCCGGGCCGCACCCGCCGTAGTACCGGTGTCCCGGGTAGCCCTCCGCGTACTTGTTGCTCAGCGTGGAACCCATCGCGGCCAGCACGGCCGGCGACGTCAGGTTCTCGCTCGCTATCAACTGGAGCCCGTCACGCAGCCGGTGCAGCTCGGACAGCAGCACCTCGGCCAGCTCGGGGTCGGTCTCGTGCAGGGCGTCGAAGTCCGGGCCCCAGAAGGTCTCGGTCATGCCGGACTTCCCCCAACGCTGCGGTCACGCGGTGGCCGGCGCTGAGCCGATGATTCACTCGCAAGCTCGTTCATGCCGCACCCCGCTCTTACCCGGCAGGTCAGAACCCGAGTCTAGGTCCGTTTAGCACGCCGTCCGGGGGCAATCCTGGTTCTCATGCAACCCGACGCACTCTGCCTGGTCACCGGCGCGACCGGATACATCGGCGGACGCCTCGCGCCACGCCTGGTCGCGGCCGGTTTCCGGGTGCGTTGCCTGGCCCGGAACGCGAACCGGCTGCGCGACGTGCCGTGGGCGTCGCGGGTGGAGGTCGCGGAGGGCGACGTCAGCGAGCCGGCCACGCTCGACGCCGCGCTGGAGGGCGTCGACGTCGCCTACTACCTGATCCACTCGCTCGGCCGGCGCGGCTTCGAGGAGATGGACCGGGTCGCGGCCCGCAACTTCGCGGAGGCGGCCCGGAAGGCCGGCGTCAGGCGGATCGTCTACCTCGGCGGCCCCGACCCGACCGGCGACGTGCACTCCGCCCACCTGCGCTCGCGCGCCGAGGTCGGCAGGATCCTGCTGGACAGCGGCGTGCCCACGGCCGTGCTCCGCGCACCCGTCATCATCGGATCAGGCTCCGCGTCGTTCGAGATGCTGCGCTACCTGACCGAGCGGCTACCAGTGATGATCACGCCACGGTGGGTCCGGAACAAGATCCAGCCCATCGCGGTACGGGACGTGCTGCGCCGCCTGATCGAGGCCGCGAGCCTGCCGCCGGAGGTCAACCGCGGCTTCGACATCGCCGGCCCGGACGTGCTCACCTACGCGGAGATGATGCAGCGGTACGCACGCGTCGCCGGACTCCCCCGCCGCCGGCTGCTCCCGGTCCGCGCGCTCACGCCGTGGCTCTCCTCGCACTGGGTCGGCCTGATCACCCCGGTCCCGAATGCGATCGCCCGCCCGCTCGTGGAGAGCTTGATCCACGAGGCGGTAGCCCACGAGAATGACATTTCGGACTTTTCCCGATGGGATCCGACGCCGTTCGACGAGGCGGTCCGGCTCGCGCTCGCCAAGGTCCGTGACGTGCAGGTGGAGACGCGGTGGACCGGCGCGGCCGGGCGGGACGCGTCCGCGGAACCGCTGCCCACCGACCCGGCCTGGTCCGGCGGCAGCGTCTACACCGACGTGCGCGACCAGCCGGTCGGCGCCACCTCGGACGCGCTCTGGCGGGTGATCGAGGGCATCGGCGGCGACAACGGCTGGTACTCGTTCCCGCTGGCCTGGTCCGCGCGCGGCTGGCTGGACACGCTCTCCGGCGGCGTCGGCCTGCGCCGCGGCCGTCGCGACCCGCACCGCCTCTACGTCGGCGAGGCGCTGGACTTCTGGCGCGTCGAGGAGATCGTGCCCGGCCGCATGCTGCGCCTGCGCGCGGAGATGCGCCTGCCCGGCCGCGCCTGGCTGGAGATGTACGCCGAGCCCGGCCCGGACGGCACGTCCACCTACCGGCAGCGCGCCGTCTTCCTGCCGCACGGCCTCGCCGGCCATGCGTACTGGGCCGCGGTCCTCCCGTTCCACGCCATCGTCTTCGGCGGCATGGCCAGGAACATCGCCCGGTCCTCCCGCGGCGTACCCCGGTAAGGGCGTGTGTGGTGGATCCCGTCGAGCCGAGGCGAGGTCCGGGCGGCGCCTGGGCCATGCCGCGGGCCGGCGAAGATCCGCCGAACACGCCCCGAGGCGGGTGTGAAGATCCTCTTCGGCCGGACTAGGCTTGTCTGCCTATCTCGGAGTTTGGGGATCTGTTCATGAAGAAGTTCAGTGTCGTCTCCGGCTCGCCGGCTCAGACAGCGCTGATCGCCACCGCGCTGGCCGGCCGGCTGAGGCCCGGCGACATCGTGCTGCTCAGCGGCGACCTGGCCGCGGGCAAGACCACGTTCGTCAAGGCGGTCGCCGAAGCACTGGGCTCCACCGACCCGGTCACCAGCCCCACGTTCGCGCTCGCGCAGTTCTACGCGGCCAAGGAGTCGCGGATCCTGCACGTGGACAGCTACCGGCTGGCGGACGTGGAGGAATACCGCGACCTCGGCCTGGCGGAGTACCAGGACGACGCGATCAGCCTGATCGAGTGGGGCGAGAAGATCGCCGGCGAGTTCCCCTGCCACCTCGCGATCTCGTTCGTCGCCACCGACGAGGCCGACGGCCGCTCCCTGACGTTCTCCGCCACCTGCGACCGGTGGACCGGCGCGCTCGACGACCTGCACGCCGCTATCTCGAAGGAAACCGATGGGTCTCACGCTGGCGATCGAAACATCGTCGATTAACTACGGCGTCACGCTGGACGGTGCGGAGACCGTCCGCAGGCGCGACGACCCGTCCTTCACCAGCATCGGCGGCCTGGTCGAGACCGTGCTGACCGCGGCCGGGCGCACACCGGCGGAGATCGAGCTGATCGCGGTCGACCTCGGTCCGGGCAACCTCAGCTCGGTCCGCGCCGGCGTGGCGTACGCCAACGGCCTGGGTTTCAGCCTCGGCCGTCAGGTCGTGGGCATCCACGGGCTGCGCGTGCTGGCGTTCACGGCCGCACCGAAACCGGACCGGCCCGTGCTGTGCCTGCGCAACGCGGGCGCGGGCAACGTCTACGCCGCGGTCTACGAGCACGGCAAGGCGACGCTGATGCGGCACGACACGCTCACGTCGATCTGCGAGTCGGTGCGCGCGTCGCACTCGTCGCTGATCCTGGCCGGCGCGTTCCGCGACCAGGCCCGCGCGCTCCTGACCGGCGTCGACGTGACCGACAGCGGCGTGGAGGTCCCGTCCTCGCTCGCCACCTGGACGCTCACGGTCACCTCGCCGGCCGACGCGGACTGGGCGCCGGCCGACTTCGTGAGCCCGATCAACGAGCAGACCCCACCGTTCACCGGGGAGATTCCGTGATCCTGCACAACGTCACCGACGTGACACCCGAGATCGTCGCCGCCGCGCGGGACAGCCTGCTGGCCGGCGGCGTGGCGCTGGTGCCGACGGACACCGTCTACGGCCTCGCGGTCGCGGCCGGCCGTGCCGCGGCCGCGGCCCGGATCTTCTCGCTGAAGAACCGCCCGGCCGCGAAGAACCTGCCGGTCATGGTGGCCGGCGTGGACCAGCTGCCGTCGCTCGGCGTCGTCGTCACGCCGGACGCGCGCACGCTGCTGGACGCGTTCGCTCCCGGCCCGATCACGATCGCGTTCGGCGTCGACCCGGCGGCCGCGCCGGAGTGGCTGGCCGGGCGGGACGAGGTCGCGGTGCGCATCCCGAAGGAGGAGGCGCTGCTGGCCATCCTCCGCGAGACCGGCCCGCTGCTGGTCACCAGCGCGAACGCGCACGCCCAGGAGACGCCGGAGACCGTCCCAGACATCCTCGCGATGCTGGACGGCGAGCCCGACGTGGTGCTCGACGGCGGCCCGCGCCAGTCCGTACCGTCGACGCTGGTGAACTGCAACCTGCCGGCGCCCCGCATCGAGCGCGTGGGCCAGATCCCCGCCGACGAGATCGAGAAGGTGCTGTCATGACGTCGAACGGCCTCATCCTCGGCATCGAGACGTCCTGCGACGACACGGCCGTCGGCCTCGTCGACGAGCGCGGCCAGGTCGTCGCGTCCGCGGTCGCCTCGCAGGTGCTCATCCACAACCGCTACGGCGGCGTCTACCCCGAGGTCGCCAGCCGGGCCCACATCAACAAGATCATTCCGACGGTACGGATGGTGCTCGAGGACTCCGGCGTCAACCCGCGCGAGCTGGAGGCGATCGGCGTCACCCGTGGCCCCGGCCTGATCGGCTCGCTGATGGTCGGCCTGGACACCGCGTCCGGCCTGGCCGCCGGCTGGGGCGTGCCGATCGTCGGCGTCAACCACCTCCGCGGCCACCTGCGCAGCGCCGACCTGGAGGAACAGCGCGTCGAGTTCCCCGCGATGATCCTGCTCGTCTCCGGCGGCCACACGCTGCTCGCCCGGATGAACGGCCCGTCCGACATCAAGCTGATCGGCAACACGCTCGACGACTCGGTCGGCGAGGCCTACGACAAGGTCTCCCGCATGCTCGGCCTCGGCTACCCCGGCGGCCCCGTGGTGGACCGGATGGCCGGCGCCGGCATCCCGAACATCCCGTTCCCGCGCCCGGTCATCAACCACGGCCTGGACTTCTCCTTCTCCGGCCTGAAGAGCGCGGTCATGCGCTATCTGGAGGCCGAGAAGAACTGGAAGGTCGAGGACGTCGCCGCGTCGTTCGTCGCCGCCTGCATGGACGTGCTGATCGCCAAGTGCCGCCGCGCGCTGGCCGCCTATCCGTCGTCCTCGCTGGTCATCGTGGGTGGGGTGGCGGCCTCTCCCCCGCTGCGCGCCGCCGCCGCCCAGCTCTGCGACGAGGCCGGCGTCCGCCTCAGCCTCCCGCCCCTGAAGTGGTCCACCGACAACGGCGCCATGATCGCCATGGCCGCCTGGGACTACCTGGCCAGCGACACCCACACCCCGGCCCAGCCCCAGACCTCCCTGACGATCGAATCCTTCTAGCCCTCGGGCGGCCACCCCGGCGTGGCCGCCCCACCCTCCGCCGCGGGCGGATGCAGCGACGCGGGCCAGCCATTCCCGGCGTGCCCGAGCGACCCGGCCCGCTCACTTCTGGCGATCATTGAGTGATACACCAGGTAGATCCATTGGGCCGATGAACGTACCCCAGGTATCACTCAATGATCGTTTGGCCGGGCAGCGCCGGGCAGCGCCGGGCGCGCCGACGCTTTGGCCGCGAAAGGATCATTGACCGACACGAAAAGAGGTCAAAGGTCGAAGTAGACCTAATCTTCGTGTCGGTCAATGATCCTTTGACGCGGACGGCCGCGGCATTCGATCACCACGCGACCCGCGGAGCCACGGCCCTCTCGTCTCGGCGCCGGAAGCTCACCTGAACGCGGGAGGACCGGCGATCCCGGCGAGCAAGCGGCTCGCCAGCGGGTCGACCGTGGATTCGATCTCGTCGGCGATGCGGACGAAAGCCGCGTCGCCGCGCCCCCACGGGTCGTCGAGGTCGTCGGCCGGCAGCGACTCGGCGCCGGCGCGCGCCGCGTCGACCGCGGCCACCAGCGCGACCCCGCGCGCGTAGACCGCCTCCGGCGTCGCCTCCGCCGGCGGCAGCGCGGACTCGTCGACGACCGCCAGCAGACGCCCGAACTCGGCGAGCACGAACGAGCGGGCCGCCGCGTCCGGGCGCAGCGCCAGCACATACTCGTGCTGGTCGGCCGTTGCGGTGAGGATGAGGTCGGCCGCGTCGATGTGGTCCGAGCGCAGCTTGCGGGCCTCGAACGCGGACGCGTCACCGCCCCGGCGCTTGATCTCGCGAGCCGCGGGCGGGTTCATCTTCTCGCCCGCGTGCCAGCCGCCGGTCCCGGCGCTGTGCGAGTAGATGAGCTCCTCGGCGACCGCATCAGAACCGGTCAGGCGCCGGGCGAACGCCATGTTCAGCATGTGCTCGGCCATCGGGCTGCGGCAGATGTTGCCCATGCAGACGTGCAGCACGGAAAACGGCGGCATTCAGTCCTCCTGGCCGAGCATGTCCGGCACCACGTCGCGGAGCTTCTCCAGCGGGATCGCGCCCGCGCGCAACATGCGGGGTTCGTCGCCGGTGACGTCCACGATCGTGCTCGGCACCGGGTCGATCGCCGGGCCGGCCTCCAGATATGTCCGGACCGAGTAGCCCATCTGGTCCTGCGCCTCGGCCGCGGTCAGCGGTGCCGGGCGGCCGGTCTTGTTCGCCGAGGAGACCGCCATCGGGCCGACCTCGCGCAGCACCTCCAGCGCGACCGGGTGCAGCGGCTGCCGGACCGCGATCTGGCCGTTCGTCTCGCCGAGGTCCCACTGCAGGCTGGGCGCGTGGTCGACGATGATCGTCAGCGGGCCGGGCCAGAACGCGTCGGCCAGGTCCCGCGCCGCCTTGGGCAGGATCAGCACCAGGCCGTTCAGCGTGTGCCGGGAGCCGACCAGGACCGGCGGGGGCGTCCGGCCGCGGCCCTTCGCGTTGAAGAGCGAGTTCACGGCGTGCGAGGAGAACGCGTCGCACCCGATGCCGTACAGCGTGTCGGTGGGCATGACCACCAGCTCGCCGTTCTTCGCCGCCTCGATCGCGGCGGCGATGCCTCGATCACGATCGGCTGCGGACCGGCAGTCATAGAGCATCACGGGGAGAGTGTGCCATGGTCGACTGAGACCGCACCCGCACCGGTGGCAACGTTTGCGATTTCGCCCGCGATCGGCAGACTGGGTCGGGTGCCCGCGCAGACGAAGCCCACCCGCCGCCAGTTACTCATCGGACTGACCGCCGGACTTTCAGTGATCGTGCTGGTCGCCACGATCGGCCTGCTCCGCTGGGCGGACGATCGTTCGGGCGGCGCCGCGGAGGCGCGCGAACCGGAGAGCGCGGCCACGCTCAACGCGTCCACGGCCGGTTCCTGCGGCGGCGTGGCCACGTCCGCGCCCCGCGAGCTGCGCGCCATGTGGATCACCAGCGTCAACAACATCGACTGGCCGAGCAAGAAGGGCCTGCCCGAGGCGCAGGTGAAGGCGGAATACCTCGGCTGGCTCGACCTGGCGCAGAAGCTCAACCACAACGCGGTCTTCGTGCACGTGCGGCCGAGCGGCGACGCGTTCTGGCCCTCGGAGTACGCGCCGTGGTCGGACTGGCTGACCGGCAAGCGTGACGGGCGGAGTCCGGGCTGGGACCCGATGGAGTGGATGATCGCCGAGACGCACGCGCGCAACCTGGAGTTCCACGCGTGGTTCAACCCGTACCGGGGCAGTCAGCCGGCCGCGGCCAAGGGCGCCGGCGACGACCTGAACCAGCTCGCGCCGAACCATCCGCTGCGCGCGCACCCGGAGTGGCGCGTGGTCTACCCGAGCGAGAACGGGCGGTTCTACTTCAATCCCGGCGTTCCGGAGGCGCGCGCGTTCGTCGAGGACGCGATGCTGGAGGCGGTCCGGAAGTACGACGTCGACGGCGTGCACTTCGACGACTTCTTCTACCCGTACCCGGAGGACGACGAGGACTTCCCGGACGACGCCGCGTTCGCCGCGCACAACCGGAACATCAAGGACAAGGGTGACTGGCGGCGCGACAACGTGAACCTGCTGGTCAAGGAGATGTCCGAAAAAATCAGGGCGCTCAAGCCGTGGGTCAAGTTCGGGATCAGCCCGTTCGGCATCTGGCGCAACCAGAGCACCGACCCGGAGGGCTCGGACAGCCGCGGCCTGCAGGCGTACGACGAGATCTACGCGGACACCCGCAAATGGGTCCGCGAGGGCTGGCTGGACTACATCGTGCCGCAGCTCTACTGGAACATCGGCTTCGACCGGGCCGACTACGCGAGGCTGCTGCCCTGGTGGACGGAGACCGTGGCCGGGACCGGCGTGCAGCTGTGGATCGGCCAGGCCGACTACCGGGCGGGCGAGGCCGGCGCCTGGAAGGAAGCGGACCAGCTCAGCAAGCAGATGGCACTGAACCGCACGCACCCCGAGGTGACCGGCAGCGTCCACTTCAGCGCCAAACAGGTCAAGGCCGACAAACTAGGATCAGTCACGCGGTACGCGAAGGATCACTACTCCACGCCCGCGCTCCCCGCGGTCATGCCGCAGATGCCGTCCGCACCGCCGCCCGCCCCGGCCCTGACCTCCGCGGTCCGCGACTCGAAGACCGGCGCCGTGACCGTGACCGGCCGCGCCGGCGAGGGCTCCGAGGCCGCCTCCTACGCGCTCTACCGCGTGGACGGCGACAAGGCCACGCTGGTCGCCACCGCCCGGGCCACCGGCGCCACCGACCAGCAGTGGGTCGACCCCGCCGCCCCGGCCGCTCCCATCGCCACCTACTGCGTCACCGCGCTCGACCGCTCCTGGAACGAGGGCACCCCCAGCACCCCGATCACCGCGAGCTGATTCTTCCTCGCGGAGCCGTTTCGGGGCTGCACCAGTCGACATAGTCGATTATGTTGGCGCCATGACATTGACACTGGAACGCGTGCAGAATCAGACCATGGCCACCTCCGTGACGATTCACGACGTGCCGGAAGACGTGCTCGAAGCGCTGTTACGACAGGCTCGCGACCGTGGCGAGTCACTGCAGGACCTCCTCCTGTCCGTGATCACCCGAGCGGCGACGATCAGCCGTAATCGCGAGCTGATCGCCGAGATCAGGCGAGACCTCGCTGTGACCGGCGGCGCCGGGCCGGATGCCCCGGACGCCGCCGACGTCATCCGCCGCGAGCGCAGGGGTGAATACGACGCATGATCGTGGTAGATGCGTCGGCTCTGACCAACCTGATGGTTTACACCGACGAGCGCGGAACCAGAGCTTCTGAGGCGATGAACCGGGACTCCGAATGGGTCGCCCCCGAACACTGGCGTGCGGAGACGTTCTCCGCGATTCGCGGGCTCACGCTCGGCCGCAAGATAGAGGAGGCGCAAGGAGCCAAAGCCGTCAGGCGAATAGCCTGGCTGACGATCCACGCCGCGCCACTCGACCCCCTGCTGCCACGCATGTGGGAGCTACGAAACAACATCAGCGCCTACGACGCCGCCTACGTCGCGGTCGCGGAGGATCGGATGGCCGCACTGGTCACCGCCGATGCCCGCCTGGCGACCGCGGCCTCCGCCTACTGCCGGGTGGAACTGGTCAGCTGAGCCGGAGAACGTAGGACACGCACAACGAGGTAAAGGGTGAGGCCGATCGGGGACAGCAGGATCGTCACCACGAGGATCGGCCCCATCACCAACGGGTGCAGGCCGCGGTCGCGGGCGTCGAGGTGGATCCAGCGGCCGATGAAGAGGTCGAAGGCGATCAGGTGGGCCCAGACCGCCGCGACCACGCCGGGACTCGTGAGCAGGGCCTGGACGCCGGTGAGATCGGGTGACAGCATCTCGGCGGCGAACGCGGGGAAGTCCGCCCCCAGGGCGAAGGGCCAGACCGACAGCGGGGCCAGCACGATCAGCGGTGATCCGGCGGGTCAGGGACCAGGTGGGGGCCAGGATCATCAGAGCCCAGAACGGCGCGGCCAGCAGGAACGCGAGCTGGAACAGGACCGCGTTCACCGGGCACCGGCCGGGAGTGACGCGGGGGACGACAGCGCGCACGAGTGGTGCCGCACGATCCAGATCGCGGCGGTCAGCGTGGTCAGCAGCCCGACCGCACCGGCGGCGAGCGTGAGCGCGTCGGGCGCGATCACGGACTGGCCGCGCAGCGCCTGCCACGTCAGGACGAAGGTCAGCCACGCGTAGCCGACGCCGGCCGTGGCGATAAGGCGCGTCCGTACCGCCGAATCGGTCAGCAGTGACCAGCGACGGGACAGCAGCGTCAGCGCGAACGCGAGCAGCGGCAGGGCCTGAAGGGCGTGCAGGCCCACGAAGTGGCCGACGCGCAGGTCGCCGCCGGCCGTGCTCCAGCCGACCAGCGGCAGGCCGGGGCCGCCGTCCTCGACGCCGACGCTGTGCGCGCCGGAGAGCGTGGGCGCGGCGCCGCCGGTCATCGCATCGAGCTGGGACGGCGTGGGCGAGGTCATCAGAAAGCCGACGACCATGCCGGCCAGCGCGATGCCGATGCCGAGCCGGATCGCGAGCGCGGCCGGCCGGTCGGTGAGGCGCTGGCGGAGCAGGATCACGCCGAGGCCGAGCGTGGCGACGAAGACGACCATGATGCTCGCGGCCATCACGGACCAGACCGCGACGTCGGACGCGGTGGCCACGTTGAAGTGGCTCTGGCGGCCCCGCAGGAGCTGGCCGACGATCGCGATCATCTCGATGACCAGGCCGGCCGCGATCACGGTGCCGAGCCACCAGCCGATGCGGCGGCGGCGCGCGTCGAGCAGCGAGATCATCCAGGCCAGCGTGAGCGCGTACACGATGATGGAGATTGAGAATTTGAGCGGCTTCAGCCAGATCGGCGCGCCGACCAGCACCCGCGGGTCGAGCCACAGCCCGAAGGCGCAGGCCACGGCGAGCACGGCCATGGCACCGGAAACATGGATCAGCGGACGATGCACGAGAACCCCCCAGATGGATAGCGGCACTCTCCACTATCGGTAGGTAGACTATCCGCCAGGACCGAGGAAGATCGCAAGGGGTACGGACGAATGCGTGTCGCGGAGCTGAGCCGGCGGACCGGGGTGCCGGTGCCGACGATCAAGTTCTATCTGCGGGAGGGCGTGCTGCCGCCCGGCGAGCTGACCAGCCCGAACCAGGCCAGCTACGACGAGGGGCACGTGCGCCGGCTCCGGCTCGTCCGCGCGATGCTGGAGGTCGGCCGGCTGCCGATCGCGACGATCCGCGAGGTGCTGCGCGAGGTCGACGACAAGGACCTGCACGGCCGCCTCGGCCGCACGCTCTACCCGCTGGCCGGCGTGAAGGAGAACGAACCCGCCAGCCCGGCGCTGGCCGCGGCGATGACGGACGTGGACGCGCTGATCGCGCGCTGGGGCTGGCGGATCGACCCGGTCAGCCCGGGCCGCCGCCGGCTGGCCGAGGTGATGCTGACGTTCCGCGAGTTGGACGTCGCCTACCTGATGACCGAGATCGACCGGTACGCCCAGGCCGCCGAGATGATCGCCGAGTCCGACCTGCGCGGCATCGCCACCGAGCGCACCGCCGACGACGTGGTCACCGGCGCGGTGATCGGCACGGTCGTCGGCGACGCGCTCCAGGCCGCCCTCCGCCGCCTGGCCCACGAACACACCTCCCCCCGCTTCTTCGGCGAGGACGCGGACGCGGGCGCGGCCAGGAACCCGGCCGACGGCGAGAGCCGGCCCGAGCCCAGGAGCAAGCGCGGCCCCCGCCCCGGACGCCCATGACCAAGGCGTCCCGGCCTGACCGCCGATACCAACGCGCCGGGACCCGGACAGCCGCGCGGGAACGCGAAGATCGCGACCGCACCGAGCGCCGGTCCTCGCGCACCGCCGGCGACAGATCCCGCCGGTCTCCCCGCACCGCACCAGCCACAGATCCCGCCGGACTCCGCGCACCGCGCCAGCCACAGATCCTGCTGGACTCCGCGCACCGCCAGCGACAGATCCTGCTCGACCACCGTGCACTTCGCCCGGATCCGCCGCGACTCGCGGACGCAGGTGCCTGCGCGAGCCCGTCGGTGACGCCGCCGCGCAGCGCAGGCACTCCAGCGGGCGCCCTGCGCCCGAAAAATCATGAAATAGCGCCCAGCGCACGGACCCTTGCGGAGCAGCACGACTGCCGGCACCGCAATCGATCATTGAGTGATACGCAGGGTAGATCGACTATCGCCGTCGGCCTCCCCCGCGTATCACTCAATGATCCTGTGGGATGCATCGGCGCCCACGAAGACCCATCCGCATGGCGAGAACACCAAGAGCCACCGCACAGCGATCTACCCGCTTCCGGCCTGGCCGAGTTCCGCATGCTCCCGCGGGCAACGGTCGTCGCTGGCGCTCCTCCCTGCGGGATCCGAGGATGGTCGCCACAAACCCAGCGGCTTCCACACCGCAGCCAGTCCCTGCCCGCCGGGGCACCACCGCCCGTCGGGGCACCACCGCCCGCCGGGGCACCACCGCCCGCCGGGGCACGACCCAGCCGGGGCACCACCGCCAGCCGCGTCGAAGGATCATTGGCGCCGGGTGCCTAGGCTCGGCGGCATGAGCGGGTGGTTCGTGATCGTCGAGGAGCAGAGCGGCAACGGTGAGGGGCGGCAGTGGCGGGTGACCAACGTGGCGCCCGCGGCCGAGACCGAGGAGGGCGCGCAGGAGCTGGCGCTGAAGACCGCGCGGGAATACCAGCCCGAGCACCCCTGGTCGCCGCGGCGCCGGCAGATCTACCGGCTGGCCACGCCGGGGTCGTTCCTGGTCGCGGTGGAGGGCCGGACCGCCACGTTCCACTTCCGGGTGTCGCTGGGCGAGCAGATCTACGACGAACCTGAGACCGGCCTCATGCGGTGACGTCCGTCAGCCGGCACGCCAGGCGTGTTTGGTGGATCTTCGCCGGACTGCGGCGTGGCCAGGCGCCGCCCGGCCGCACGCCGCACAAGCCCACATACGACACCGGTATGCGGACCTCCGTGCCGCACACCCTTCACGACACCTGGACCTGGCCTCGGCTCGACGAGATCCACCGAACACGCCCCAGTGGGCTTCCACGAACGTTCGCCGGGACAGAACCCCGTGACCAGGGCGTCCCTGCTGTTCCGACACGCCCCGATCACGGACGCCGGGAGCGGTGTCAGGCGGTGACCGTGCGGAAGGCTCGGACCAGTGCGTCGGCCAGGCCGCCGCGGCCCTCCGGGATCGCGCCGTTGACCTCGGCCCAGCCCAGGCGGGCGGAGATCGGCGTGCCCGGGACCAGCGACTCCCAGTCCTCCGCGGCCAGCGCGGTGGAGATCCGCCGGCCGACCTCGGCCGCCTGCGCCATGCCCGCGCCGGGCAGCACCACCACGAACTCGTCGCCGCCGTAGCGGGCCACGAAGTCACCGCGGCGCATCACCCGGTTTATCACCCCGGCCACGCGCTGCAGCACCAGGTCCCCGGCGTGGTGGCCGTGCACGGTGTTGACCGAGGTGAAGCCCATCAGGTCGCAGACGCCCAGCGCGGCGCGCTCGCCGTGCTCGGCCAGCTCCACGACGTACCGCTCCAGGCGGCGGCGGTTCGGCAGGCCGGTCAGCGGGTCGGAGAGCGCCTCCCCACCGGACTGCGCGGCGGCCCGGCGCATCTCCTCCTGGTCCAGGCGCGCCGCGATGCCGTCCACGTAGACCTCGCGCAGCCGGTCGTTGCGCTGGGTGGCCAGCCGGAACGCGAGCCGGTCCGCGCGATGCGCCGCCTCGTGATCGCCGGCGCGCGCGTACGAGATGCTGCGCAGCCGGGCCGGCTCGGCCGCACCGAGCGTCTCCGGCGCGACCGTGACCGCGCTCAGCTGCGACAGCGCCTCGCCGGTCCGGCCGTCCGCGATGGACAGGCACACCTCGCCGAGCCTGCGCAGGTCGCGGGCGCGTGCGCTGTCCCCGCCGTAGGCGAGCAGCGGCCGGGCGTCGACCGGGCCGCGTTCGCCGAGCGCGGCCCGGCGGGCGACCGTGTAGCCGTACGCCGCGCGGCCGCTGGGCCGGATCCGGTCCAGGTGGCCGGCCCGGCCGATCCGGGCCAGGTCGTCGCTGACGTCGCGGAGCACGCGCAGGCAGCCGTCCGTGTCGCCCGAGTGGTCCAGCGCGATCGCGTTCCGCAGCCGGATGCCGGGCGCGGCCAGCACCTCCTCCGCCAGGCCGGCCGCGGCACCGATCTGCCGGGCGCGCTCGATCGCGGAGAGCGCGTAGCCGTGGAACGCCAGGTACGAGTACGCCATCGCGAGGTCGTGCCAGCCCCAGGCGGTGTCCGAGTCGGGGTCGGTCACCGCGTTGAGCGCGCGTGAACTCTGCACCAGGTGCATCACGCAGCGGTCGAGTGCGCCCTGGTGGTGGGCGGCGAGCGCGGCGAACGCGTGCAGCTGCCCCCGCACGTACGGCTCCGGCAGGTCCTGCACGGCCTCGAACGCGCGGTCCATGGCCGGCCCGTACTCCGCGGTGCGCCCGAGGTTGATCAGTGTGCCGAGCCGCTGGACCAGCGCGTCGGTCCGCGCGATCGGATCGCGGGTGCTCTCGGCGACCCGCTCCAGGAGCCGGGACGCCTCCGCGGAACGATCGGCCTGCTGCAGGATCCGCGCCTCACGCAGGCGGTCGGCCTGGTCCGTGACCCGGTCGAGCCAACCCACTCGGCGCCTCCGTGATGTCGGGAAAGGTGTCATCGCGGCGCGCCTGCCGAGCCGCCGCAATGTTGTGGTCCGTAAAGCTGAGTGATCCGTAAAAGCTGAGTGGTCCGTAAAGCTGAGCGGCGTGCTTTCGGCCCGCCGCGATGTGCGTACCGTAATGATTATGGCGTGACCCACGCTCATGGAAAGCCCCTAGCGGGCACGGAACGGACACGAGCCTCCGCGGTCGTGGCCCGGGGGACGTCTCGCCTGGACGAGGCCGGCGTCCCGACGCCGCGCGTCGACGCGGAGATTCTCGCCGCCCACGTGCTGGGCGAGTCCCGCACGCAGCTGCTGCTCTCCGACGGTTTCACCGAGGCGGCGCTGCTGGAGTACGTCAAGGTGATCGAGAAGCGTGCGACCGGCGTGCCGCTGCAGCACATCACCGGCACGGCACCGTTCCGGCACATCGAACTCTCGGTCGGCCCGGGCGTGTTCGTGCCGCGCCCGGAGACCGAGCTGCTGGCGGACTGGGGCCTGGCCGCGCTCGCCGGGCACTCCCGGCCGGTGGTCGTCGACCTGTGCAGCGGCTCCGGCGCGATCGCGCTGGCCGTGGCGAACGAGCGGCCGGACGCGAAGGTCTACGCGGTGGAGCGGTCCCCGGAGGCGCTGACCTGGCTGCGGCGCAACGCGGCCGCCCGCGCGGACGCCGGCGACGCGCACGTCACCGTGGCCGAGGGCGACGTCGCGGACGCGTCGGTGCTGGCCGAGCTGAACGGCACCGTCGACCTGGTGCTGTGCAACCCGCCGTACGTGCCGCTGGGCACGAAGGTCTCGGTCGAGGTCGACCACGACCCCCCGCAGGCCGTCTTCGGCGGCGAGGAGGGCCTCGACCTGATCCCCGCGGTGATCGGCACGGCCGCGCGGCTGCTGAGGTCCGGCGGCTCGTTCGCGGTCGAGCACGACGAGACGCACGGCGCGGAGGTGCCGGCACTGCTGCGCGAGGACGGCCGGTTCGCCATCATCCGGCTCCGGTACGACCTCGCGCAGCGCGCCCGCTACACCACCGCCCACAGGACCTAGGCGGCGCTACTTCCGGGACAGCTCGGTATCGCCGGCCAGCCGAGCTGCCCGGTCGGCCTCGGTGAGCGCGTCCAGCACGCCGTCCACGTCGCCGGCCAGGACCAGGTCCAGGTTGTACGCCGTGAAGCCGATCCGGTGGTCGGTGATCCGGTTCTGCGGGAAGTTGTAGGTCCGGATCCGCTCGGACCGGTCGACCGTGCGCACCTGCGACTTGCGCGCGTCGGACGCCTCCGCCGCGGCCGCCTCCTGGGCGTGCGCGAGCAGCCGGGAGCGCAGGATCCGCATGGCCTGCTCCCGGTTCTGCAGCTGCGACTTCTCGTTCTGGCAGGAGACGACCACGCCGGTCGGCAGGTGCGTGATCCGGACCGCGGAGTCGGTGGTGTTGACCGACTGGCCGCCCGGCCCGGAGGAGCGGAACACGTCGATGCGCAGGTCGTTCGCGTCGATCTGCACGTCGACCTCCTCGGCCTCGGGCAGCACGAGCACGCCGGCGGCGGAGGTGTGGATGCGGCCCTGCGACTCGGTGACCGGCACGCGCTGCACCCGGTGCACGCCGCCCTCCCACTTGAGCCGGGACCAGACGCCGTTGCCGCCCTCCGGCACGCCCTTGGTCTTGATCGCGACGGAGACGTCCTTGACGCCGCCCATGTCCGAGCTCTGCGCCTCGATGACCTCGGTGACCCAGCCGTGGCGCTCCGCGTACCGCTGGTACATGCGCAGCAGGTCACCGGCGAACAGCGCGGACTCCTCGCCGCCCTCGCCCGCCTTGATCTCCAGGATCACGTCCTTGGCGTCGTTGGGGTCCCGCGGGATGAGCAGCTCGGCGAGGCGCTCCTCCAGCCGCGGCAGGCGCGCGGAGAGCTCCTCGGCCTCGGCGGCGAAGGCGGCGTCCTCGGCGGACAGCTCGCGGGCGGCCTCCAGGTCCTCGCGTACCTGCTCCAGCTCGCCGTTGGCCTTGTGGATCGGGGAGAGCTCGGCGAACCGCCGGCCCACCCGCCGGGCCGTGTTCTGGTCCGCGTGGATGGCCGGGTCGGCGAGCCGCTTCTCCAGGTCGGCGTACTCCTCCAGGAGCGACATCAGCCGTTCGTTGCTCATCTCTCCAGCTCTCTGTATGACAAACCCGGCGCGAACGACGAACGGCGCCCGCCCCTGTCGAACGACAGGAACGAGCGCCGTACGGGGAGCTACTTGGTCTTCGCGCCGGTCTTCTGAACCTTGGCGTACTTCTGCTGGAACTTCGCCACGCGACCCGCGGTGTCGAGCACGCGCTGCTTGCCGGTGTAGAACGGGTGGCAGGCGCTGCAGGTCTCGACGCTGATCTTGCCGCCCTTGGCGGTGCTCCGCGTGGTGAAGGTGCTGCCGCAGGAGCACGACACCTCGGTCGCGGCGTACTGCGGGTGAATGTCCTTCTTCATGTGCCTCGGTCCTCTCGTGGGTGGTCGCCGGGTCGCTCGGCGCTGATCGTCGAGCGTGAACCGGAACCGCTGGCCGATGGTCCAGTCTGCCATGTCCGGGGTGCGGGGCCCGCACCGGGAGACGGCGACCGTTCCGGGTGGTGTAACCGCGTCTCACGGCACCGCATTCCCGAGCGTGTCGATGTGCCGGGCGAGCTTCTGGCGGACCTGCGGGGAGACGTCGAGGAAGCGTAGCCGCACGTCGTCGCCGGCCCGGTGGACCACGGTCGCGGCGAGCGCGACGGTCGTGCCGGAGACCCCCAGCTCGGCGGTCACATCGGCGCCGGGGCCGAGCCGGTCGAGGGCCGGCACGGTGCAGTGCAGGCCGCCGAGGCTCACGTCGACGAGGCGGCCGGTGTGCCGTTCGCCGTTCACGACCAGCGTGACCGGCCCGCTGTCGGGGTAACGGGGATGCTCCCGCCGCTCCAGCTTGTCGGTCAGGTCCACCATGTTGTTGATCCGGGCCAGCGTCTCCGCGACGCCCCGGTCCAGGCTCTGCACCAGGTCGTGCTGGTCGGCCGCGATCTGCCGCAACTCCAGCGTGGCCGTGTTCACACTGCCGATGCCGTCGGTGACGCCGCCGATCGCGGCGAACATCTCCGCCACGTCCGCCTCCAGCGAGGAGATCGTGCTGGAGATCTGGTCGGTGGAGCGCGCGGACGCGGTGGCCAGGTCCTTGACCTCGCCGGCCACCACCGCGAAGCCCTTGCCCATCTCGCCGGCCCGGGCCGCCTCGATCGTCGCGTTCAGCGCCAGCATGCGGGTCTGGTCGGCCACGCCCGCGATCACCTGGGCCATCTCCGCGACCCGGCGCAGGCTCGCGTTGAGCGCGCCGGTGACCCGGTCCGCCTCGGCCGCCTTCGTCACCACGGACTCGGTGATCTCCGCGGCCGAGGCCATCTGCCCGTCGATCCGGTTCGTGGCCGTGCGGACCCGCTCTACCTGATCGGCCACCTCGGTCAGCTCCATCGCGATCGTGGACGCGGTGTCCGCGATCGCCTCCTTCGCCCGTTCCCGCAGCAGCGCCTCGGAGCGCTGCTGCTGGCTCATGCTCGCCGCCATCTGCTGCTCGCGCGCGTCCTGGCCGGCGCGCAGGTCCACCTCCTGGGCGGTGATCTTCTCGCGTGCGGTGCCGAGCGCGCGGCCGATGTCGCCGAACTCGTCCCGGCCGGTCGGCAGCGGGCGCGGCGCCAGATCCCCGGCCGCGATCGCCTGCACGCCGGCCACCATGTGCCCGACGTGGAAGCGGGTGTGCCACCAGAGCCCGACTCCGGCGTAGACCGCCAGCAGCACGCCGGTCACGGTGATCGCCAGGATCGTGTCCTGCTCCGTCTCGAAGCCGCCGACCCGGGTGTCGATCAGCCCGCCCAGTGCGGCGTAGAGGTCGCCGGTGACCGCGGTGACCGCGTCACCGAGCGGTGCCGGATCGACCGCGACCGCGGTACCGAGCCCGGCCGTGAGCGCGGCGGCGATCGCCTCGGCCGCGGCCGCCACACGTTCCACGCCGGCCAGCCGCCCGGCGAGCGCGTCGTCGGACGTGTTCGCCAGCGACGTCTCCGCGCCGGTCCGCAGATTGCCGGCGACCGTGGTCAGTTCGCTGGCATAGACGGCCTGCTCGGCGACGAGCGCGGTGCCGGCCTGACCGCCGGTGAGCTCGGCCCCGGCCGGGGCGACCGGCGAGGCCGCCCGGGCCGCGGCGAGCAGCACCCGCGGCAGCTGCACGACCTCCATGTCCATCACGTAGAACGAGTCGAGGTCCGGGTCGAGGATCAGGTTGGATTCGTTGGCGACGCCGGTGATGAACGCGGCCAGCGCCTCGCCGAACGCGATCCGCCCGGCACCCGCGGTGGTCTCACCGGCCGCCGCGGACGTGAGCGCGGCGTGCGCCTCGTCCAGCCCGCCGTCCTCGAAGAGTTCCGGGTTGTCCCTCATCGCGGCGTTCAGCGCGCCCAGGTCCGGGCGCCGGCCGGCCAGCGCGCCGCCGAACAGCTCCAGCGCGGGCAGCAACACGTCGTTGCCGTCGCTCTCCCGCTCGGAGAACGAGATCTGTCCCTGGGAGAAGTGAACGAAGCCGTAGACCGCGCTCATGCACGGCACGAGCAGCACCACCATGATGATCGAGAGGCGTACCGTCATCCGGGTGCGGTCCCAGACGGCCAGCACCGGCAGCAGCGGCCGTGGGTACATCCGGTCCATCCCCTCGCGCGCGGACTTCCGACTCCACGTCCCCGTTCGGCCTCACCGGCCCGTAGCTGAGGGTTTCGGCCGGACCGCCCGCTCGTGGGCGTCGGAGTCGAGATAGAACGCGGGCCGCTGGTCCGCCTCGTGGTAGTAGCGGTGGAAGACCGGCGTCGCGGACCCGGAGATCGGCGGCACGATCCAGCTCCAGTCCGCGGGCACCGGGCGGCCGGCCCGCTCCTCGTTGCGGAGGTGGGTGAGGAACCGCTCCGACTCGGTGTGGTGGTCGGAGATCTTCACGCCGGCCCGCTCGAAGGAGTGCAGCACCGCGCGGTTCAGCTCGATCAGCGCGCGGTCCCGCCACAGTGTGGCCTCGGACGACGTGTCCAGGCCCATCCGCTTCCCCACCTCGGGCAGCAGGTCGTAGCGGCCGGAGTCGCCGAACGTACGCGCGCCGATCTCGGTCCCCATGTACCAGCCGTTGAACGGCGCCAGCGGGTAGTGCACGCCGCCGATGGTCAGCCGCATGTTCGAGATCGCCGGGACCGCGTGCCAGCGCAGGGCCAGCTCCTCGAACCAGGGCAGCTCCGGGTGCGAGATGCGCACCTCCAGCACGGACCGGCCGGTCAGCTCGAAGAGCCGCACGCCCTCGGCCGGCGTCTCGATCGCCAGCGGCAGCACGTCGTGGTCGGAGCCCTGGCCCCGCCAGCCCAGCGCGGTCATCGCCTCGGTGAACTCGACCATCCGCGGGTCGCCGAGCACGCTGCCGTCGGTGCGCCGGTACCCCGCGTACCGGATCAACTGCTCGTTCCAGATCCGCGGGTACGGCCGGCCCGGCACCGCCGGCGGGAAGATCGAGATGACCGGCCGCAGCATGCCCGGGTTGGACACGTTGCCGGCCTGCCGCAGGTGCCGCGTCAGCAGCGCGAAGATGTGCTCCGCGGTGTGCACGTCGCGCCGGTCCAGCACCACCAGGCTGCGCCAGTAGAGCCGGCCGATGCAGCGGGACGCGTTGCGCCAGGCCACCTTCGCGCCGTAGGCGACCTCGTCGAACGTCTGCGCGTAGGTGCCGGTCGCGGCGATCTGCGCCCGCACGGAGGAGAGCCGCTGCTCCACCGGGCCGAGACGCTTCTCCTCGGCGTAGCAGAGCCGCAGGAACTCCTCCGCCTCGATCGCGTCCACCGGCGCGTCCGGATCCCACGAAGCGGTCGGATTGTCCCGATAGCCGGGCACGGCCGTGTGCGACACACCCCCATTTTCCGCCCCAAAAGCCGCAGTTCGCGGCCGAAACCGAAAAACCTCAGCGGGTACGTTTAACCGCGTACCCGCTGAGGCTCTGTGAAGTTTCGTCAGTCGCCCGGCGTCGACTTCGCGATCTGCATCAGGAACTCGATGTTCGTCCGCGACTCCTTGAGCCGGCCGAGCAGCAGGTCCAGCGCGGCCTGCGACTCCAGCGAGTGGAGCACCTTGCGCAGCTTGTGCGTGATGGCGAGCTCCTCCGGCGCGAGCAGGATCTCTTCCTTACGCGTGCCGGACGGGTGGATGTCGATGGCCGGGAAGGTGCGCTTGTCGGCGATCTTCCGGTCCAGCTTCAGCTCCGCGTTACCGGTGCCCTTGAACTCCTCGAAGATGACCGTGTCCATCATGGACCCGGTCTCCACCAGCGCGGTCGCGAGAATGGTGAGCGAGCCACCGTTCTCGATGTTGCGCGCGGCGCCGAGGAAGCGCTTCGGCGGGTAGAGCGCGGTCGAATCGATACCACCGGACATGATGCGGCCGGAGGCGGGCGCGGCCAGGTTGTACGACCGGCCGAGACGCGTCACCGAGTCGAGCAGCACGACCACGTCGTGGCCCAGCTCGACGAGGCGCTTCGCCCGCTCGATCGCCAGCTCCGCGACCGTGGTGTGGTCCTGCGGCGGACGGTCGAACGTGGCCGCGATGACCTCGCCCTTCACCGACCGCTGCATGTCGGTGACCTCTTCGGGGCGCTCGTCCACCAGCACCACCATCAGGTGGCACTCCGGGTTGTTCTGGGTGATCGCGTTCGCGATCGCCTGGAGCACCATCGTCTTACCGGCCTTCGGCGGCGAGACGATCAGGGCGCGCTGGCCCTTGCCGATCGGCATCACCAGGTCGATGACGCGCGTGGTCAGGATGTGCGGCTCGGTCTCCAGCCGCAGGCGCTCCTGCGGGTAGAGCGGCGTGAGCTTGTAGAACTCGGGGCGGCGCTTGGCCTCGTCCGGGTCCATGCCGTTGACCGTGTCGAGCCGGATCAGCGGGTTGTACTTGTCGCGCCGCTGCTCGCCCTCGCGGGCCGCGCGGACCGCACCGGTGATCGCGTCACCGCGGCGCAGGCCGTACTTCTTGACCTGCGACATGGAGACGTAGACGTCGTTCGGCCCGGAGAGGTAACCGGTGGTGCGGACGAACGCGTAGTTGTCCAGCACGTCGATGATGCCGGCCACCGGCACGAGCACGTCGTCCTCGGAGACCTGCGGCTCGCTGCCGCCGCGCTCCGGACGGTCGCCGCCCTCCCGCTCGCCACGGCCGCGGCGGCGGTCACGGAAGCGGGAACGCCGGCCGCGCCGGCCGCCGTCCTCGTCGTCCGAGTCGTTGTCATCGTTGCGGTCCCGATCCGCGCCACGCGGAGCCCGCTCCGCACGGTCGTTCCGGTCCCGGTCGCCACGCTCGGGCCGGTCGCCACGCTCGGTGCGGTCACCGCGCTCGGGCCGGTCGCCACGGTCGGCGCGGTCACCGCGCTCGGGCCGGTCGCCACGATCGTTGCGCTCGACGCGGTCGCCACGCTCGACGCGCTCCGGCCGGTCACCACGGTCGGCGCGCTCGACGCGCTCCGGCCGGTCACCACGGTCGGCGCGCTCGCCACGCTCCGGCCGGTCGCCGCGGTCGTTGCGCTCGGCACGGTCGCCACGCTCACGACGGCTGCGGCCCTCGCGCTGCGGCTCGGGCTGCTCCTCGGTCTCGTTGCGCGGCTCCGGCGCAGCGGCCGCGCGGGAGGACCGGCGCGGCGCGCGCGTCGTCTCCGCCGGGGCCTCGGCCGGGGTCTCGGCGGCGGGAGCGGGAGCAGCAGCGGCGGCGGGGGTCTCGCGGACCTCGGCCCGCACCTCCTCGCGCACCGGTGCGGCCGCCGCGGCGACCTCCGCACGCTGGCGGGGGGCACCTCCGCCGGCGCCACCACCCTGCCGCTCGGAGATGGCGGCGACCAGCTCGCCCTTGCGCATCCGGGCGGTGCCGGAAATGCCGAGCGACGCGGCGAGGCTCTGCAGCTCGGGCAGGAGCATCGCCGTCAGGCCGGTCCCGGAGCGCCGGCGACGGGTGGTGCCGGCCGCGGCGTCATCAGCGACCTTGGAAGCATCCGACGCGATGTCGGTGGTGTCGCTCAATGGATTCCTTCCCTCGTAAAGGCCGGGCTGCCCGGGTGTTGTCAGTGGTGGCCGGGCGGCCTCGGTTCCCGCCTCGCACAGCGCGTCACGGGAGTCTTGTGCACGGCAGCCGGAGAGCGGTTTCCAATCGGTCTGGATCGACAGATCAGGATCGCCGCCGACAGCGGCCGTGACATCTGCGGAACGGCGTCATGCCTAGGCAGGAGGTGAGACGGGCTGACCGCCGAAAGCTTCGGGGGTGCACCGACCCGCAGGAGATCATCGCTTGCTTCGCGGTCGTGCTGCTAGGTCTAGAGCGTAATCAACTCTTGCGACCTGCGGCAATAGTGTACCGCTCCGCGAGTCCCAGTGTACTACCGGACACTCCCGCACCGTCCGGGTCCACCGACATCGGCGTGGCGACCCACCCGTCCCCGGCCTCGAAGTCCTCGGGGACCTGCGTCAATGCCAGCACGGTGGGCCCGGCACCGCTGATCACGGCGGCCACGCCGGCGGCGCGCAGCCGTCGCACCAGCGCCGCGCTCTCCGGCATGCCGGGCGCCCGATAGTCCTGGTGGAGACGATCCTCGGTGGCCGGCAGCAGCAGCTCCGGCCCGCTGGTCAGAGCGTGTACCAGCAGTGCGGCCCGGCCCGCGTTGCGCGCCGCGTCCGCGTGCGGCACCTCGGTCGGCAGCGCGGCGCGCGCGTGCGCGGTCAGACCGCGGACATCCGGCACGAAAACCGTCGGATGCACGGCTGCGGACGGCGCCAGCCGCACCGCGTGCGCGCCGTCGTCGCCGGTCCAGGCGATGGTGAAGCCGCCGAGCAGGCACGGCGCCACGTTGTCCGGGTGGCCCTCGATCTCGTTCGCCAGGCGCAGCGCGGCCGCGTCGTCCATCAGCTCGCGACCGTTCACCACCAGCGACCGGGCCACCTCGATGCCGGCCACGATCGCGGCGGACGAGGAGCCGAGGCCGCGCGCCTGCGGGATGCGGTTGTCGCAGTCCAGTGCCAGACCGGGCGGGCGCGCGCCGAGCGCGTCGAACGCCGCGAACGCCGCGCGGGCCACCAGGTGCTCCGCGCCGGCCGGCAGCTCGCCCGCGCCCTGCCCGGTCACCGTCACCACGCAGCCGGCGTCCGTGACGCGGCCGGTGACGTGGTCGTGGAGCGCGAGCGCGAGACCGAGCGCGTCGAACCCCGGCCCGAGGTTCGCGCTGGTGGCGGGGACCCGCACGGTGACGGGGTCACTGACGAAGGAGAGAGCCACGCGACCAGCCTAGGAGGTCTCCGCATTCCCTTCCGCACGGGTGGGGTACCCCTTGCGACCTGCGGTTACCGTGCCGACCATGTTCTTCTTCGCAGCCGTCACCTCGCTGCCGATGCTGATCGCCGCGGTCGCCGGCCTGGCCCTGGTCCGCGCGCGGGCCCGGTCGCTCCCGGCGCGCAGCGCCCGGTTCGCCACGATCGGGCTCGCGCTGGTGCTGGCCTCCACCGTGCTCGGGATGATCTGGCAGATCGCGACGCCCGGGGTGCTCGAGGCGGTCGGCACGTCGCTCTTCGGCCTCTACTCGTTCGGCCAGTGGATCGTCACCGGCGGGCTGTCCGTCGCCGGCCTGGCCCTGCTGATCGCGGCCGTGCTGGCGCGCGCCACGCCGCGCAACCCGTGGGAGGCCGTGGACCAGGGTCCACGGCCTCCGTTCATTCAGTGACCTCGCCCGCCTCGGGCTCGGGCGCGGGCCGGGGTTTGCGGCCCGCGGCCCGCAGCGCCTGCCGCAGCGCGAACTCGATCTGCGCGTTCACGCTGCGCAGGTCGTCCGCGGCCCACTTCGCGACCGCGTCGTAGACCTGCGGGTCCAGGCGTAACAGCAGCTTCTTGCGCTCCGGCATCGACCGTGCCCTTTCAGGAGTACAGCGACCCCGCGTTGACCACCGGCTGCGCGGCCCGGTCACCGCACAGCACCACCAGCAGGTTGGCCACCATCTGCGCCTTGCGCTCCTCGTCGAGCTCGACCACGTGCTCGGCCCGCAGCCGCTCCAGCGCATTCGACACCATGCCGACCGCGCCCTCCACGATCTGGAACCGCGCGCCGACGATCGCGCTCGCCTGCTGACGCGCCAGCATCGCCTGAGCGATCTCCGGAGCGTAGGCCAGGTGCGTGGTGCGCGACTCCAGCACCTCCACGCCGGCCCGCTCGAACCGCTCACGCAGCTCCGCGGTCAGCTCCTCGCTCACCACCGAACTGTCCCGCAGGCTGGACCGGCCGGTGTCGTGCGCCTCGTAGGGGTAGCTGGTGGCCAGGTGCCGCACCGCGGTCTCGGCCTGCACCGCCACGTACTCGATGTGGTCGTCGACCGAGAACACGGCCGCGGCCGGGTCGACCACGCGCCACACCACGACCGCGGCGATCTCCACCGGGTTGCCGTCCGCGTCGGACACCTTCAGCCGGTCGGTCTCGAAGTTGCGCACCCGCAGCGTCACCCGCCGCCGCGCCGTGAACGGCCACGTCCACTGCAGACCCTCGGTGCGGATCACGCCCAGGTAGCGCCCGAAGAACTGCACCACCTGCGACTCGTTCGGATTCACCACCACGAACCCGGTCGACGCGATCGTCAGGATCACCGCGAGGACCACCGCGGTCACCCCGATGATCACCTCGCCACCGTCCGCGTTCAGGAACGGCAGCGCCACGCCCGCCCCCGCCGCCGTCAGCAGCACCAGCAGCCCGATCACCAGAAAACCGTTCAACCGGAAGACTCGCCGCTCCATGACATCTCCCCCATATCGAAGTGATATCACAATGCTAACACCCCACCGCAAGACCTTCATTGCCCACTTCCGGCGTGGTCCCGTTCCGAGTGCTCCCGCGGGCACCGGTCGGCCGCGGGCGGCCTCCCTGCCGGTTCCGCCGTGACCGAGAAAGCCACCCCCAGCCGGGCTCAGGCCACGACCCCTGCCGCAGACCACCGCCCTCACCGCGGCCGCACCCCCGCCGCAGACCGCGGGCCACGGGCACTCCGCGCCCGAGCTGCGGCCGTCCGGCACCCGCCGCAGGGCCGCACGGGCCGAGGCCGCGACCCGGCTGGATCTCACGAGAAGCGGAAGCGGAGTCGAAACACCGCCGGCGACGGGCAGAGCCGCACCCCTCCGATGCGCCCGGGCGCCTCGTGCTCGAAATTTCCCGATAAAGCCACCGGCGCCTGCCCGGCGACGCCAGGAGTTCTTCGACGACCTCGGGCCTGCCGCCTGAGTGATCAATCAGTGGAGCAAAAGAGCGATCAACTTCGGTTTTTGATCTATCTTTTGCTCCACTGATTGATCACTCAGGTCGCGGCGGTGGCACCTCGCGGGCGGGTAGTCCGCGCCGGGGGATGGCATGTCGCGATATTTCCGGCGCGGATCGCCTGGTTGCCGCGCGGGCTCGGGTGGGCCCGCGCTCCCCGGGCCGAAGGGATGGGCAACGGAGTCCGTCCGAGGGGGACGGGCGACAGAGGTGGACCGGCGGCGTCGCGCGGATGCCGGCGAGATGCTCGTGAGGGGCGCAGGTCGGAACCATGATCAACTTAACCTGAGTGGCATTGGACCGGTGCCCGCGGGAGCACTGGGGACTCGGCCACGGCGGAAGCGCGAATACCTGTGTCTACGGGGTCTTGGGGTGGCGGGTGGCGATGGCCCAGCCGCAGGCGTAGAGCAGGGTGACGGCGCCGCTGCCGACCATGATGTGCCGCGGGTCGACGTGGTCGATGACGGCCGCGACCGCGAGCTGGCTGATCGAGATGGCGATCGTGGTCAGCATCAGGTCGGTGGCGAAGACGCGGCCACGCAACGTGTCCGGCACCGCGCCCTGCAGCGCGAAGTTGGAGAGCATCCAGTTGGTGCCGCCGGCGAAGTGCGCCACGAAGACCAGCACCACCAGCAGCGGGAACCACGGCGCGAACGCGGCGGTGGCGTAGGCGAGGCCGTAGACGCCCATCGAGATCGCGAGGCCGGGCAGCAGCCAGGTCTGGTGGTCGAGCAGCCGCCGGGTGATCAGCGGGCCGGCCAGCACCGCGGCGCCGCGCACCGCGAAGAGGACGCCGACGCCGGCCGGGCCCACCCCGTAGGCGGCCACCACCAGCGGGAATGCGGCGATGACGCCGTTGCCGAGGCCGACCGCGGACTTGACCGTGATGAGTGCGCGCAGGCGCGGGCTGCCGCCGATGTGCCGCAGCGCCTCGCGGATCGCGGCGAACGGGTGCGGTGGCGGGCCGTCCGGCGCGGCGGCCTGCAGCGGGCGGCCGATCCGGGAGGTGAGCGACGATGCGATCAGCAGTCCGGCGCCGGCCATCGCGAAGCACGCGTACGGCCCGGCGAAGCCGCTGACCACGCCGCCGACCGAGGCGCCGACCACGACCATGATGCCCCAGGCGCCACCGGCCAGCGCGTTCGCGGCGGGCAGGTCCGCGGCGTCGACCACGTTGGGCAGCGCGGCCTGAGCGGCGGGCGTGTAGAACGCCTTGGCGGCCGCGATCGCGGCCATCGCGAGCAGCGACAGCCACGCGGTGCCGGCGTCCTGGACCGCGAAGAGCAGCAGCGACGCGACCAGCGCAGCCAGGTTCGCGCAGATCATCACGGTGCGGCGGTTGACCCGGTCGACGACCGTGCCGGAGTACGGCAGCAGCAGCGCGTTCAGCCCGGTGTCGACGGTCATCACGAGCGCGCCCAGCACGCCGCTGCCGGTGAGGTCGGTCAGCAGCACGAGCAGCGGGACCATGATGAACCAGTCCGCGCCGAAGACCACGAGTTCACTGAGGTAGAGCCGCCGGAAGTCCGGGTTGCGGGCCAGCAGCGACAGGGGCGAACTCACAGAGGGACCTTACCCAAATGATCAAGGCGCCTCCCGTACGGAACCGGAAGGCGCCTCGTATCGACCACTTACCGAGCCATTGTCAACCTGGCCTGTGTGCCGGCGGCATCACAACGCCCCACGGTTCGGGGCGCCAGGTTGAGAAGCTCACTCCTGCGGCGGCAGCGGCGACCTGTTGCTGCGCGGCAGGCGGAGCACCTCGAACTGGTCGGTGCCATCACGCAGCGCGCCGGACGGCGGCTGCGTCTCCGGCACCGAGTCCACCTTCTCCGGCGCGGCCGAGGAGGACGGTGCGGAAGGTGCGGACGGCGCCGTGGTGGGCGTGGCCGGCGCCGGGGCCGGGACACCGGCCTGCGCCTTCTCCGCCTTGCGCGCCTTCCGCTCGGCGCGACGCTCGCGCCGGCCCTCGACCAGCGTGTAGAGCGCCGGCACCAGCAGCAGCGTGAGCAGCGTGGAGCTGATCAGGCCGCCGATCACCACGACCGCGAGCGGCTGCGAGATGAAGCCGCCCTCGCCGGTGAGGCCGAGCGCCATCGGGGTGAGCGCGAAGATGGTGGCGATCGCGGTCATCAGGATGGGCCGCAGCCGGTGCCGGCCACCCTCGATCACCGCCTGTTGCACGCCGTACCCCTGCTTGCGGTACTGGTTGATCAGGTCCATCAGCACGATCGCGTTCGTGACCACGATGCCGACCAGCATCAGCACACCGATCAGCGCGGGTACGCCGAGCGCGGTGTCCGTCACCAGCAGCAGCAGGATCGCGCCGGTCGCCGCGAACGGGATGGAGACCAGCAGGATCAGCGGCTGGATGATCGACCCGAACGTCGCCACCATGATGATGAAGACGATCGCGATCGCGGCCAGGACCGCGAGGCCCAGCTGCGAGAACGCCTCGTTCTGGTCCGCGCTGACGCCACCGATCTCCCAGCTCGCACCGGCCGGCGGGGTCATCTCGTCCAGCTCGGTGGTCAGCGCGGTGGTGGCCGCGCCGATGTTGGAGCCGCTGACCGTGCCGGTGACGGTGACGCTGCGGTCGCCGTTGATCCGGGTGATCTCGACCGGGCCCTGCACCTCGTTGACGTCCGCCACGTCGTCCAGCGGCACGATGCCGCCCGGCGTCTGCAGCGGGTACGCCCGGAGCGCGGTCAGGTCGGCCGGCGCGGTGCCGCCGAGGTCGAGCACGACGTTCCGCTCGCCGCTCCCGGTCAACGTGACCTGCCCGATCGGCGTGTCCCGGAACGCGCCCGCGACCAGCTGCCCGATCTGCGCCTCGGAGAGACCACGCGCGGTGGCCGCGGCCCGGTCGACCGTGATGTCGATGCGCGGCACGCTCTCGGCCAGGTCGCTGGTCACGTCCGTGACGTCCGGCGTGCCGGCCATCGCGTCCTGGACCTGCTTCGTGGCCGCGGCCAGCGCCTCCGCGTCCGCGGCCTTGACCACGACCGCGAGCTCGTTGCCGCTGAAGCCGCTGCTGGAGTCCGCGCCGACGGTGATCTCGCCGGCCGACGGGCCCAGGTCCTCGAAGTCGCCGCGCAGACGCTCGGTGAACGCCTCGGTGTCGACGTCGTCCTCGAGCGTCACGGAGTAGCTCGCGCTGTTCGCGCCGCTGCCGCCGCCGGTGAACAGCGCGGACTGGCCGCCGCCGCCCACGGTCGCCTGGTACGACTTCACCTCGCCCGCGCCGGACAGCACCGCCTCGACGCGCTTGGCCTGCGCGTTCGTCGCCTCCAGGCTGGTGCCGATCGGCATCGTCTGGGAGATGCTCAGCGTGTCCTGGCCGGACTGGTCGATGAAGTTCGTCTTCAGCTGGGTGGCCAGGCCGCCGGTGATCAGCAGCACCACGACACCGATTCCGATCGTGGTCCAGCGCCAGGTGGTGGCGAACCGGATGACCGGCAGGTAGGAGCGCTGCAGCGGACTGCGCAGCTCCTTCTCCTCCGCGGCCTTCCGGGCGACCTCGGCCTCCTCCGCGGTGCCCTTCGGCCGGCGGAGGAACCAGTAGGCCAGCACCGGCACGATGGTCAGCGACACGATCAGCGAGGCGATCAGCGCGACCGTGACCGTGACGGCGAACGGCGCGAAGAGCTGCCCGACGAAGCCGCCGACCAGCGCGATCGGCGCGAACACCGCGACCGTGGTGAGCGTGGAGGCCAGCACCGCGCCGGCCACCTCCTGCACGCCGGTGGTGATCGCGTGCAGCTTCTCCTCGCCGTACCCCAAATGGCGTTTGATGTTCTCCAGCACCACGATCGAGTCGTCGACCACCCGGCCGACCGCGATGGTGAGCGCGCCGAGCGTGAGCAGGTTGAGCGAGTAGTCCTGGAGCCACAATGCGATCAGCGCGACCAGCACGGAGAGCGGGATGGAGACCGCGGTGACGATCGTGGACCGGATGGAGAGCAGGAAGACCAGGATGACGATCACGGCCATCACCAGGCCGAGCAGGCCCTCGGTGGCGAGGCTCTCGATCGACTTCTCGACGAACGGCGCCTGGTCGAAGACGACCGTGAGCGTGGCACCGCTGGCCGCGGCCAGCTCGGGCAGCCGGTCGCGGATCTCCTCGGAGATGCGCACCGCGTTGCCGTCCGGCGTGGCGGTGACGGAGAGGCCGAGGCTGTCCACGCCGTCCGTGCGCGTGTAGGACGTCGGCGCGGCCGGCACCTCGGCCACGGTGGCGACGTCGCCGAGCCGGACCGCGCGCCCACCCGTACCGCTGAGGTAGATGTTCTGCAGGTCTTCGAGCGTGGTGATCGGCGTGCCGACCTGGACGGTCAGCGTGCGCTCGCCCTCGGTCAGCGTGCCGGCCGGGACGGAGACGCCGTTCGCCTGGAGCGCGGTGGCGATGCCGGCCGGGTTGACGCCGGCCGCGCCGAACTTCGCCAGGTCGGGCGTGATGGTGATGCTGGAGGTGCGCGCGCCGGTGACCTCCGCGGTCCGCACGCCCTCGATGCCCTGCAACTCGGGCAGCACGCTCTCGTTGAGCGCGGCCGCGAGCGCGGCCTCGTCCGTGCCGCCGGACGCGGCCAGCACGATCGCGGGCAGGTCGGCGGTGCTGCCGGCGAAGACGGTCGGGTCGACGTCCTCCGGCAGCTGGGCGCGGATCCGGCCCAGGTTGCTCTCGATCTTCGAGACGGTCTGGGTCAGGTCGGTGCCGAACTCGAACAGGACCTGGACCGTCGCCACGCCCTCGCTGGTCGTCGAGGTGACCTCGTCGAGGCCCTCGATCCCCTGGACGCTGTTCTCGATCGGCTCGGTGACCCGCTGCTCGACGATCTCCGGCGACGCCCCCGGGTAGGAGGCGAAGATGAACGCAGCCGGGAACTCCAGCGAGGGCAGGAGCTGCTGCTTGAGTGACGGGATGGCGAAGGCCCCGAAGCCGGTCACGATGATCGCGATCAGGGCGATGAGCCCCCGGTTCGCGAGACTCAGTCTTGCGAGCAAGGACATCAGCAGACTCTTCTCCTGCTTGGGGTAAGTTAGCTCGACACGAATAGTTTGCCTTACGCGAACAAGTTGCCCACAATCGGGGACATCCCGTAGTTCACGAGGTCCCGTTGTTCACGAGGTCCCGTTGTTCACGGGGACCGTTGTTCAGCAGATCCAGACTGTTCACCAGGACCCACACGGCGAGACGGCAGGAGACGCGGTGGCCGACGAGGGCAAGGACCGGCTGATCGCGCAGATCATGGCCACGCAGCGCCGCCTGCAGTACCTCTTCGCGCACGATCGGTCCAACCCGCTCTTCGACGCGCATCTGACCATGCCGCAGCTCAAAATCCTACTCATGCTGGCTGCCGGAGGCGGGGCATCCGGGCAGGAACTGCAGCGCTTCATGGGCGTCAGCCTGGCCACCGTCACCGGGATCGTCGACCGGCTGGTCGCCCACGACCTGGTCGAAAGACATGAGGATCCCAACGACCGGCGGGTACGGCGGGTGATGCTCGCGCCGCACGGCCGGCAGACCGTGGAGCGCATCATCACGGCCGGCGCGGACCGCCAGGCCCGGGTGCTCGGCCGGATGTCCGCCGCGGACCTGGGCGTCATCCTGCGGGCCACCGAACTGCTGGTCGGCGCGGCCGAACAGGAGGCGGCCGAGGAGCACGTCGCCGAAAACCTCAATTAGCGAAGAATTATCTAAATTGTCCACATAGCCTGTAGGCATGGCCCGCCGCACGCTCACGCTCTGCGCGCTGCTCGGCGTGCCGTTGCTGGTCGGCACGAACCAGACCTGGCACGGCCCGGCACTGCGCGACCTCGCCACCGAGATCGGCGGGCCGACCCGGTCCGCCTGGATCATCTCCGCGTCGCTGCTCGCCGCGATCACGGCGGCGCCGCTGGCCGGCCGGCTCGGTGACCGTTACGGGCCGAAGCCGCTGCTCCAGGCCGGCCTGCTGATGACGGCCATGGGTGCGGCGCTGGCCGGGCAGGCCGGCACGATCCGCACGCTGATCTGGGCTCAGGTGGTCTACGGCGTCGGCGCCGGCACCTCGCTGGTCCTCACGCACGCGCTCACCACGCGGACGGCCCGGGTCGAGCAGCGAGCGCCGTTCCAGAACGCGTTCGGCGTCACCTACGCGGTCGCCGGCATCCTCGGGCCGATCCCCGGCGGGCTGCTGGCCGGCGCGCTGTCCTGGCGCTGGCTGTTCCACGTGACGGCCGGGACCTCGCTCGTGCTGCTGGTCGTGGTCACGCTCACCGTGTCCGCCGTGCACACCGCGGAGCGCGCGCCGCTGGACCTGGCCGGGATCACGCTGATGGCGCTGATCGGCGCGGGCGTGCTGATCGCGGTGTTCTGGGCCGGCTCGCCCGAACGTGGCCTGCCCTGGTCGCTCGGCGCGGCCGGCGGGACCGCGCTGTGCATCGTCGCCTTCGTCCGGGTGGAGCGCAGGGCAGCGGTGCCGGTGCTGCCACCGGAGCTGTTCACCGGCCCGGTCTTCCCGACCGCGTCCATGATCGGTCTGCTCGGCGGCGCCGCGCTCTTCGTGACCGTGGCGAGCCTGCCTCCGTACCTGCAGCTGGCCCGCGGCGGCACCCCGGCCACGTCCGGCCTGGCGCTGCTGCCGCTCTCCGCCGGAATGCTCTCCTCCGTGGTCGCCGGGCAGATGGCGGTGGCCCGAATCGGCCGTTACCGCATGCTGACGCTGACCGGCAGCCTGCTGACCGTGGTCGGCCTGCTGATCCTGGGGTGGATGGAGGCGACCACGCCGCTCGCGGTGATCCTGCTGGCCACGCTGCTGATCGGGCTCGGCCTCGGGCTGGTCTTCCCGCTCGTGCAACTGGCGGTGCAGAACGCCACGGACGCGCGGCTGGTGGGCGTGGCCACGTTCGCCAACCTCTACTTCCGCTGGTTCGGCGGCGCGGTCGGGCCGGTGTTGTTCGCCGCGATCGTGGCCGGCTCGCTGCCGCCGCAGCTGTCCGACGCGCGCGTGATGAGCACGCCGCAGACGCCCGAGGGCATGGCGCTCTACCTGCGCGTCTACACCGACGGCGTGCACACCGGATTCCACACGCTGGCGGTGCTGCTCGGCGTGGCCGTGGTGCTGTCCTGGCTGCTGGCCGAGGTTCCGCTGCGGGTGACCACGCCGGTGCTGACGGCGGAGATGTTCGGCATGGCACCGGCCACGCGCCCGGTCGACGAGCTGGAGCGGGTGCTCGCCGCGCTGGCGCTGCGCGAGGACGCGGAACGCCTCTACGGCGAGCTGGCCGCACGCGCCCGGACCGGCGTCGGACCGGGCGCGACCTGGCTGCTCGGCCGGATCGGCCGGAAGGGAACGCTGCGGTTGGACGGGCTCCCGGCGCACCGGCTGCTGCAACCGGACCGGGTGGCCGGCTGGCTGGCCGAGCTGCGGCAGGCCGGGTTCGTCGCGGGCGAGCACGACCTGGCGCTGACCCCGGACGGCGACGCGGTCTGGCAGCGGCTGGCCGAGGCCCGCACCGAGACGCTGGCCCGGCTGCTGGACGGCTGGCACCCGGACATGAGCCCGGAGGTCGTGGCCCGCCTCCGCCACCTGGCCCGCGACATGCTCGCCGGCCCCTCCCCCCGCTAACACCGCCACTCCCCCGGGCAACGCCCGCGGGGCAACGCCCAAGATCGAGGTCAGGCCAGCTCCAGCGACCTCGCGGCGGCGAGCACATCGTTCGGGATCGTGGTCGGGGACGGCGCGGTGGAGATCGCCCACTCCGGGTCCTTGAGGCCGTGGCCGGTGACCGTGCAGACCACGGTGGAGCCGGCCGGGACCTTGCCCGCCTCGGCCTGCTGCAACAGACCCGCCACGCTGGCCGCGCTGCCCAGCTCCACGAACACGCCGACCGTCCGGGCCAGCAACCGGTACGCCGTGAGGATCTCCCGGTCCGTGACGGCCGCGATCAGGCCGCCGGACGTGTCCCGCGCGTCGACCGCCTTGGTCCAGCTGGCCGGGTTGCCGATCCGGATCGCGGTGGCGATCGTGGACGGCTCGCGCACGGCCTCGCCGTTCACGATCGGCGCGGCGCCGGACGCCTGGAAGCCGAACATCCGCGGCGTCCGGGTGGCGTTGCCCGCGGTCTCGTCCTCCTGATAACCCATCCAGTACGCGCTGATGTTGCCGGCGTTGCCGACCGGCAGGCAGTGGATGTCCGGCGCGTCGCCGAGCGCCTCGACGATCTCGAACGCCGCGGTCTTCTGGCCCTGCAACCGGTCCGGGTTCACGGAGTTGACCAGCGCCACCGGGTAGTCCAGCGACAGCTTCGAGGCGAGCGCGAGGCAGTCGTCGAAGTTGCCGGAGACCTGCAGCAGCTTGGCGCCGTGCACCAGCGCCTGGCCCAGCTTGCCGAGCGCGATCTTGCCCTGCGGCACCAGCACCGCGCAGGTGATGCCGGCCCGCGCCGCGTAGGCCGCGGCGGACGCGCTGGTGTTGCCGGTGGACGCGCAGATGATCGCCTTGGCGCCGTCCTCGACCGCGCGGGAGACCGCCATCGTCATGCCGCGGTCCTTGAAGGACCCGGTCGGGTTCGCGCCCTCGACCTTGAGGTAGACGTCGGCGCCCGTGCGCGTGGACAGCTCCGGCGCCGGGACCAGGGGCGTGTTCCCCTCGTGCAGGGTGATCACCGGTGTCTTCTCGCTGACCGGCAGGCGGTCCCGGTACGCCTCGATCAAGCCACGCCACATGATGCTCTCCTCGGTCGGCATTCGCCCCTAGCCTGCCCTACCCGGGCGCGCGCGGTCGAGGACACACCGGGCGGTACCCACCTGGCGGGACATGACGCGCCTGTGCGGGTGACTTGGTGCCGGGCTGACCGGTATCGGCACCCGTGGCACTTTTCCGGGATGTCCGGTGCCGAGCCCGTCGGGCATATTTCTCTCAGCGCCGGGGGCGCCACACAGACTTCCGAAGAACCGGCAAGGAGCAGAGACATGAGCGGCGACTTCACCGACGTCGAGACCGGCACGACCGACCTGGACGCGGGCATCGAGCCCGGCGCGTCGGAGGCCGCTCCGCTGCACGACAGCTTCCTGACGGACGCGGGCGCCCCGCAGATCGTCGAGATCGACATGGACGGCGACACCGTCACGCACATCGACGGCGACGGCGACGGCGTGGCCGACGTCTCCCGGGTCGACATGGACGGCGACGGCCACACCGAGATGTCCTACCTGGACTCCGACGGCGACGGCAGGCAGGAGACGGCCGGGATCGACACCGACGGCAACGGCTGGCTCGACCGCGCGGAGGCCGACACCGACGGCGACGGCGTGACCGACACCGTGGCCGTCGACACCGACGAGGACGGCCTGATCGACGAGCTGGAGATCGACGAGAACGGCGACGGCGCCGCCGACTACACGATCACCGACAACGACCTCGACGGTACGTTCGACGAGCTCGCCATCCCGCTGGCCGGCGCGCCGGCCAGCCCGTACGCGGCGGCCTGATTCTCCCCCGGCATTCTCCCCGCGGCACGCTGAACCGCGCGGTGGCGGCACCCGTAACTGTGATCAGTGCTGGCGCCCGCTTGGTATTTCCGGTGAACAGTCACCTCTGGCACATTCTCCCCGCGCCGGCCGGCGCGGCACACATCGTCATCGAAGGGTAGAGACATGAGCGAGGACTTCAGCGACACCGACACCACCACCACGGACGAGGCTCCGGTGGAGTTCGAGACCGTCTCGCTGAACGACGAGCTGGCGGCGCCGACCGAGTACGAGACCGCGCTCACCGACACGGACACGGCCGGTAACACGTACACGTACATCGACACGGACGGTGACGGCGCGACGGACTACTCCAGCCTGGACGAGAACGGCGACGGCGTCGCGGAGGCGGTCTGGGCCGACACCGACGGCGACGGGATCAACGACACCGCGGCGGCCGACACCGACGGCGACGGGCTGCTCGACTACGCCGAGGCCGACGTCGACGGCGACGGCGTGACCGACGGCATCGCCACGGACGCCAACGCGGACGGCCTGGTCGACGTGCTGGAGATCGACGAGGACGGCGACGGCGTGGCCGACTACACGATCACCGACGCCGACTTCAACGGCACGCTGGAGTCGGTCACCGCCGACGGCACCACGGTCAACCTGGAGGACGGCTCCACCGCCGGCGCCCCCACCACGGCTAACCCCTACTCCGCCGCCTGACCCACCTGATCGCCCGCTGGGGGCGGCGGATCCTCGATCCGCCGCCCCCAGCGGCGTTGACGGCCCTGCCGGCGAGTCAGCGGCGTTGACGGCCCCCGCGGGTCTCGCGTGGGTAACCACCCACCAACTGACAGGGAGGCCGCCCGCGGCCGACCGGTGCCCGCGGGAGCACTCGGAAAGTGCCCCCGCCGGAAGCGGGAAAATCAGTCTTCGAGGTTTATTCAGCTCAGTCTTCGAGGCTTGTTCGGCGCGGTGAACCGGCACCGCGTTGCCGCGTCGGGCGGTGCAACGAGGGCGGCGCTGAATGAGCCTCTTCGATCGAGGGTTATTCAGCACGTTACGCGCCGACAGCGCTGGCCTACGTCGACGTGGCGTCGGCTCGCCCCGCTGAATAAGCCTCACTGTCTCCGCCGAAGGGAAGGTCAGTCCCCTACATATCGCCCTCGACGCGCAGGACGCTGGCGATGCTGCGGACGATGTCCAGGTTGCGCAGCTCGTCGACGGTGGCGGCCAGGGCGGCGTCGCGCGCGGTGTGCGTGACGATGACCAGGCTGGCCTCGTCGCCGTGCCCGGCCTGGCGGACCGTGGCGATCGAGACGTCGTGCTTGGCGAAGACGCCCGCGACCTGCGAGAGCACGCCCGCGCGGTCGGCCACGTCGAGACTGACGTGGTAGCGCGTGATCGCGTCGCCCATCGGCCGGACCGAGAGCTTGGCGTAGGCGGACTCGCTCGGCGCCCACGTGCCGGCCAGCCGGTTGCGGGACACCGCGACCACGTCGCCGAGCACCGCGCTCGCGGTCGGCGTGCCGCCCGCGCCCGCGCCGTAGAACATCAGCTGACCGGCCGCCTCGGCCTCGACGAAGACCGCGTTGTAGGCGCCGCCGACGCTCGCCAGCGGGTGGCTGCGCGGGATCATCGCCGGGTGCACGCGAACGCTGACCGACTCGCCGCCCTGCGCGTCGACGTTCCGGGCCGCGATGCAGAGCAGCTTGATCGTGCTGCCCATGTCGCGCGCGCTCGCCACGTCCGCCGCGGTGACCTCGGTGATGCCCTCACGGTAGACGTCGGCCGCGGTGACCCGGGTGTGGAACGCCAGCGACGCCAGGATCGCGGCCTTCGCGCCGGCGTCGAAGCCCTCCACGTCCGCGGTCGGGTCGGCCTCCGCGTAGCCGAGCGCGGTCGCCTCCTCCAGCGCCTCGCCGAAGCCGGCGCCGGTGGTGTCCATCGAGCTCAGGATGAAGTTGGTGGTGCCGTTCACGATGCCGGTGACGCGGTTGATCCGGTCACCGTGCAGCGACTCGCGCAGCGGGCGGAGCAGCGGGATCGCGCCGGCCACCGCGGCCTCGTAGTAGAGGTCGGCACCGCCCTCCGCGGCCGCGTCGTGCAGCGCGCCACCGTCCTCGGCCAGCAGCGCCTTGTTGGCCGTGACCACGCTCTTGCCCGCGCGCAGCGCCTCGACCAGCCACGTTCGCGCGGGCTCGATCCCGCCGACGACCTCGATCACCACGTCGACGTCGTCGCGCTTGATCAGGCCGAGCGCGTCGGTCGTGAAGATCGACGGGTCGACCGGCAGGTCACCACGGTCGCGGCCGATCCGCCGCACGGCGATGCCGACGATCTCGAGCGGCGCGCCGATCCGGGCCGTGAGGTCGCCGGCCTGGTCGTGCAGCAGTCGGACCACCTCGGCGCCGACCGTGCCACAGCCGAGCAGGGCCACGCGAACAGCTGGTTTCGTCATCCCACATCCAATGCGAGCAGATCCGCTTCCGTCTCCCGCCGCACGATGACGCGCGCCGCACCGTCCCGGACCGCGATCACCGGCGGGCGCGGCACATGGTTGTAGTTACTGGCCATGCTGCGGCAATACGCGCCCGTGCCCGGAACGGCAACAAGATCTCCGGGCTGTACGTCGGCGGGCAGGAATTCATCCTTCACCACGATGTCCCCGGACTCACAGTGCTTTCCCACCACCCGGGCCAGGATCGGGTGTGAGTCACTTCTCCGTGAGGCGACCGTGGCACTGTACGAGGCGTCGTAGAGCGCGGTCCGGATGTTGTCGCTCATCCCGCCGTCGACGCTGACGTAGGTGCGCATCTCGAGTTCCTTGACCGTGCCGACCTCGTAGAGCGTGAACATCGCCGGGCCGACGATCGCGCGGCCGGGCTCGATCGAGACGTGCGGCTTCACCAGCTGCTGCGCCTCGCACTCGTCCTCGACGATCTTGCGCATGCGCTCGGCCAGGTCCTTCGGCGCGGACGGGTCGTCCTGGGTGGTGTAGGCGATGCCGAAACCACCGCCCAGGTCCAGCTCCGGCAGGTCCACGTCCCGCGCCTTCTTGATCTCGGCGACGAGTTCCAGCACCCGGCGCGCGGCCAGCTCGAAGCCACTGGTGTCGAAGATCTGGCTTCCGATGTGCGAGTGGAAGCCTCTCAGGTCCAGTCTCGCCTCGTCCAAGATCTTCAAGGCCGCACGGTACGCGGTGCCGCCCGCGATGGAGAAGCCGAACTTCTGGTCCTCGTGGGCGGTCGCGATGAACTCGTGCGTGTGCGCCTCCACGCCGGGGGTGACCCGGATCAGGACCTTCTGGGTCCTTCCGTGCCTCTCGGCGATTGCGCTCAGCCGGTCGATCTCGTGGACGGAGTCGACGATGATGCGGCCGACCCCGGCCTCGACCGCGCGTTCCAGCTCCGCGACCGACTTGTTGTTGCCGTGGAAGCCGATCCGTGCCGGGTCCATGCCCGCCGCGAGCGCGGTAGCCAGCTCACCGCCGGAGCAGACGTCCAGGTGGAGGCCCTCCTCCGCGATGATCTTCACGACCGCCTTGCAGAGGAACGCCTTGCCGGCGTAGTAGACGTCCGCGTCGTGGAACGCGTCCCGGAACTCGCGGCAGCGGGCCCGCATGTCGTCCTCGTCCAGGACGAACGCGGGCGTGCCGAAGTCTTGTTTCAGCTGCTCCACCGTGATGCCGGCGATCTCGACCACGCCGTCGGTGCCGCGGGCGACATGCCGCGGCCAGAGCTGCGGGAGCAGCGCGTTGACGTCGGCGGGCGTGCGCAGCCACTCGGGACTGGTGATGTGCGCGCGCATGCCTTACATCCTCTCCGGGGCGGAGACGCCGAGCAGGGACAATCCGTTGGAGATCACCGTTCGGGTGGCGTCGTTCAGCCAGAGACGCGCCCGGTGCAGCTCGGTGAACTCCTCGTCACCCTGCGGCAGCACCCGCTGGATCTTCCCGTCGATCTTGTTGTCCCAGAACCGGTGGTAGTCGCCTGCCACCTTCTCCAGGTAGCGCGCGACCTGGTGCGGCTCGCGCAGCTCGGCCGCGGACGCCACCACCGCGGGGAACTCGGCGAGCGTCTTCAGCAGGTCCAGCTCCCGGTCCAGCACGAGCAGCTCGGGCTTGAAGCCGGTCGCGTCGCCGCGCGTGTGGCCGGCCTCGGCCGCATTCCGGCCGATGCTCGCGGTGCGGGCCGCGACGTACTGCACGTAGTAGACCGGGTTCTCCGACTTCGCGCTGGTCCACAGCTCCACGTCGATGTCGATCGGGGAGTCGGAGGAGTAGCGGGCCAGCGCGTACCGCGAGGCGTCCACGCCGATCGCGTCGACCAGGTCCTCCAGCGTCACGACCGTACCGGCGCGCTTGGACATGCGGACCGGGGCGCCGTCGCGGACCAGGTTGACCAGCTGGCCGATCAGGATCTCCAGGTTGACCTTCGGGTCGTCGCCGAAGCAGGCGGCCATCGCCTTCATCCGGCCGACGTAGCCGTGGTGGTCGGCACCCAGCATCAGCACGGCCTTGTCGAAGCCACGCTCGCGCTTGTTCAGGTAGTAGGCGCAGTCCGCGGCGAAGTAGGTCCAGTCGCCGTCGGACTTGCGCAGCACGCGGTCCTTGTCGTCGCCGAAGTCGGTGGTGCGCAGCCAGACCGCGCCGTCCCGCTCGTACGTGTGACCCTGCGCGGTGAGCCGGTCCAGCGCGTGCTGCAGCGCACCCTGGTCGTGCAGGTCCTTCTCGTTGAAGTACGTGTCGAAGTGCACACCGAAGTCGGTCAGGCTCTTCTTGATCTCGGCGAACATCAGCTCCACGCCGTACCGCCGGAATTGCTCCTTGCTCTTCAGCGCTTCGGGGTGGTCCTTCAGCACGGCCTGCGCGATCTCGGAGATGTAGGCGCCGCCGTAGCCGTCCTCCGGCGCGGGCTCACCGTTCGCGGCCGCGAGCAGCGAGTTCGCGAAGCGGTCGATCTGCGAGCCGGCGTCGTTGAAGTAGTACTCCGTGCCGACGTCCGCGCCGGTCGCGCGCAGCAGCCGGGCCAGCGCGTCACCGACCGCGGCCCACCGGACACCGCCGATGTGCACCGGGCCGGTCGGGTTCGCCGAGACGAACTCCAGATTGATCCGCTGCTTGGCGAGCTTGTCGCTCCTGCCGTAGTCCTCGCCCTGGGTGACGATCAGCCGCGCCAGCTCACCGGCCGCGGCCGCGTCCAGCCGGATGTTCAGGAAGCCCGGGCCGGCGATCTCGACGCTCCTGATGCCCGGCTGCCGCTGGAGCTGATCCACCAGCGCCTGGGCCAGCTCGCGCGGCGGCACCCCGGCCTTCTTCGCCACCTGCATCGCGATCGTCGATGCGTAGTCGCCGTGCTCCGGCACACGGGGTCGCTCGACCGAGATCGACGCGGGGAGCAGGGACGGGTCCAGGCCCTTGGCCGCGAACACGGCCCGGGCTGCGGCGAGGACGACCTCGGAGAGCGCTGCGGGAGTCACCGAGCCATGCTATCGGGGGTAGACTCGGGAACTTGGTGGCGGCCCGGCTACTCGTATGTCTGGGGCGAGCACCGTCCCCCGAGACCGATCGACCTGACGAGGCATGATGAGCATCAGCACGCAGGGTGGCCCCGAGCGCCGGCCCTCCGTCGTTAAGCCGGCTGCCGGCGCCAAGCCGACCTCCCCCGGGGGCGGCAAGCCTTCGCGCTCCGGCGGCGGCAAGGGCCCGCGCAAACCGATCACCCCGGTCAAGGTCGCGCAGCAGCGCAGTTGGGGCCCGATCCTGATGTTCGTGGCCGTCGGCGCCCTCGCGGTCGGCATAATCGGGTACGGCGCCTTCGCCGTGATCAAGGGCAGCGAGTCCTGGGAGGACCGCGCCGCGGGCATCGACGGCATCACCAACTACCGCGAGACCGACCCCGGCATGCTGACGGCCAACCACAAGACCGGCCCGCAGACCTACAAGACCACACCGCCGGTCGGCGGCGACCACAACGCCGCCTGGCAGAACTGCATGGGCGACGTCTACGACGCTCCGATCGCGAACGAGCACGCGGTGCACAGCATGGAGCACGGCGCGGTCTGGATCACGTACAAGACCGGGCTCCCGCAGGACCAGATCGACACGCTCGCGTCCAAGGTCCGGGGCAACGAGTTCATGCTGATGAGCCCGATCGACGGCCTCTCCAACAACATCTCCGTGCAGGCCTGGGGCTACCAGCTGAAGGTCGACACCGCGGACGACGACCGCATCGACTCGTTCATCCGCGCACTGCGCATCAACGCCACCCAGGAGCCCAACGCCGGCTGCTCCTCCGGCGTCACCGCCACCGGCACCACGCCGCGCGACCTCGGCAACGGCACGCAGCAGGGAAGCTGACCCCTTTCATGAGCTCCGCCACCACCTCTTCCGAGCCGTCCACGGACGGCTCGGAAGAGCCCGCCCCCCGGCGTGGTCCCGGCACCCTCTGGCTCGCGCTGGCGATCGTGGTCGGCCTGACCCTCGGGTACGCGGCCGGCCTGCTCACCCCGACCGTCACCGCCCCCGGCGACGACTCGGTCGAGGCCGGCTTCGTCCGCGACATGTCCACCCACCACGCCCAGGCCGTGGAAATGGCCATGATCATGCACACCAAGGCCCAGGACGACCAGGTGGCCTCGCTCGCCGCCGACATCGCCATCACCCAGCAGGGCCAGATCGGCACCATGAGCGCCTGGCTGCGCGACTGGAACCTCAACCCCACCGGCGAGCAGCCCCGGATGGCGTGGATGCCCAACTCGCAGGGCAGCCTGACGAACGGCCTGATGCCCGGCATGGCCACCCCGGAACAGCTCACCCAACTGCGTTCCGCTACCGGCGTCGAGGCCGAGAGGCTGTTCCTGGATCTGATGCTCACGCACCACCTCGGCGGCATCCACATGGCCGAGGAGGTGGTCGACCTGAGCGACAACGAGGACATCGACTGGCTGGCCGGCACGATGGTCGCCAGCCAACAACGCGAGATCCAGGCCATCCAGGTCATAAAGACCGAGCTGCCCGCCAACTGAGCGGCTCCTCAAGCTCCACCCAGAGCGGCCCCGCCTCACGGCCGGGCCGCTCTGCCACTTCCCGGCCCACGCCCCCGCGTCACGTCCCGGCGCCACCCCGGATACCGATTCGCTGTGCGTCCCAGGGGTTTGCTAGTCTCTAGGAGTCCTTGAGCCCCCGTAGCTCAGGGGATAGAGCGTCGCCCTCCGGAGGCGAAAGCGCAGGTTCGAATCCTGCCGGGGGCACATTTCACCACCAGGACTTTCGGGCCACTGAGCAGCGCAAACGCTGTCAGTGGCCTTACTCGTCTGTCCGGCTGTATCCGGCCGTCAACGGCCCTCTACGGTGATCTGTACCGAGGACGTACCGACGCCCGGTACGGCGGGCCGCCCGCCGAAGCCCGCCTCCATCCGCCGGCGCAGCTCCTCCTGTCCCCCGTCGAGGCACGCAGCGTAGGTGCGCCACATCACCTCGGGGGACTGACCGGCCCACTCCGCCACCTGGGCGGGCGAGATCCCAGCGTTAAGATTCGTCGAGACGAACGCGTGCCGCAGGTCGTACGGCGTCTCAGCCAACGGCGAGGCGTAGATCTCCGGTGTGAACGCCGATCGCCGGGCCTGCCGCCAAATCCGGTTGATCGTCAGGATCGGCAGTTCCTCCTTGTTGCGCTCCCCCACGAACAGCCGGCCGCCGGGGCCGAGGCCGAATTCACCAATGTGCCATCGGATGATCGCGGTGAGGGTGGGCGGGCAGGGCACCCGGCGGACCTCGCCAATGGCCCGCTGCTTAAGCTGCCGCCGATCACGATTCTTGCCGGAATCGGTCCACGCCTTCCCGGCGTGTGGTTCTGCTCTCTCCAGCACGAATTCGCCCCACTCGTCGTCGCGGTCAGGCACCCGGAAATTACGGGGGACCTCGATACCGACCGCCTCTTCCGGACGTAGACCAGCGTAGTAAAGGCATGAATAGAAAGCGACCATGCGGGGGCCAATTCGTCCCTGTTGGTGCACCGACGCAAAGAGGGTGCGGGCCTGCATCGGATTCGCCACGCGGCGGCGGTCGATCCCGCTGCTCGCCGCTCGGGGAGGCGTCCACTTTAGATCAGGCCACGGATTCTCGGAAAGAGCATTGATCTCGGCACCGTATTCGAGCATTCCCGTGAAGATCTTCCGGCGACGAGTAACGACGACCGGCGAACCCGGCTTGCCGTCCAACCGGAGGGTCAGCCCATCAAGGACGGCGCGAAGCACCTTGGGGTCGGTCAGGTCGGACGCGGGCCGGGTGTTGCGTTCGACCCATGCGAGGGCGCGTCGAATCTCCTCCGGCTGGTCCTCGGATTTGCGCGCGGTCGCGTTGAAGGCCCATCGGCGTAGCGCGGTGCGGATAAGCCGGTCATCGGGCTTTCCGTTGGTGCGCTTGAACAGCATCGGCAGGACGGCGGTCAGCGCCTCGGCGTTGGTCTTGCGCGTCATCGCTGCGGCCCTGGGCCACTTGAGATCGATGTACTTGCACGCGAGGTCGTAGCAGGTGATGTCCTGCATTTCGCGGCTCATCGAGATGGGCTTGCCGGTGGCCACGTCAAACGCCTCGCCTTTCCGGGCCGCCGAAATGAGGTCGGCCCGGTAGCTAACGGCGAGAGCTTTCTGCTTGAAGGGCCGTTTCTTGAGCGGCAGCTTTCCGGCGACCTTCCATTGAACCCAATAGGTGGTAGTGGTCTTCCCCTTATAGACGTCAATCTCGTAGATGCGGACGTCGTACGTCAGCGGCATTAAGCGGCCCTTTCTTCGAGCGCGTCCAGCCAGCGCTCATACTCGGTGCGGCGAATTCGAAGCTCACCATTGGGCAGCTTGATGCATCGAGGCGCCCGATCCTTCGTGCGCCAGTCATAGAAGGTGGATCGTCCGATACCGACCTCTTCACAGAACTCGACAACGGTCAAGTGCGCACGGCTGGTAGCCACGGCCTACCTCCTGGATGGGCAACGGGCCGTGCAGAGCGGCCCTATGCGCCCGTTCTGCACGCGAGGGTGTTAGGGGGACCACGTTCGTCCCTCATCGTCAGAGCGCCTTAGAACGGGTAGCCAGAGCGCCGTAGAGACAAGATCTGCAATGGGTTGGTGTGAAGGGATACAGCAGAACGGCACAGTGGCTCTCAGCGGGTCGCCCTAGTCGCGGGGTTCTGGCGGGTCAGAGCGGCTGAAACACCTCCGCACCTCCGCACCGGCATGGCTGGCCTGCTGTTTCATGCTGCGGAGGAGGCGAAAACCTACCTCCGCACTCCTCCGCACCTCCGCATGATCTTGCACGTTTTCCTAATGCGGAGGTGCGGAGGTGCGCAGTGTGCAAGTTTTTGGTTCCTCCGCAGAAGTTGTTGCAGGTAGATGGCTGTTTGTTCGGCTGTTGCGGAGGTGCGGAGGTGTTTCAGCGTTTTTTGGTCAGGTGGCGTTGCGTTCGACCTTGAACATGGCGCGGTCGCCGCGGTCGCTGAGGCGTTTGCGGATGACGTAGTCGCCGCGCCAGCGTCCGGCCTGGCCGGTGAGCATCTTGCCGAGGTGGTTCGGGTTCGGCAGCCGGCCGCTGTTAGTGGTGATGAACTGGCCGTCCCACCGGTCAAGGTGCATGCCGTTGAGCAGGTCCGGTTCGCCGTCCGCGCGGAGTTCGGCTGCGGTCAGCTCCTTGTCGCCGTGCCGGTCGTGCCAGCAGGTGAGAAAGCCGCGCCAGCGGGTCTCGTCCTCGTCGACGTCCCGGACCGCGGCCATGTTGGTCAGGAAGCCGTCGATGCCGTGGTGGGCGAGCAGCCCGCCGAGCGCTTGCGCCCAGGGGGTGAACTGGCGCATGGCGAGCCCGGCGGCCCGGTTCGCGCCGGCGCGGGTCCAGTCGAGGACCAGCACGAGCAGGTGCCGCATGACGGTCATCTGGTTCGCGGGCTGGGTGATCCACTGGTCGAGGGCGGGGATCCCGAACTTGCTCTGGTCGCGGTTCTCCGGCCTCGGCATGTCCGGGTCGAGGTGCACGCGGACGGTCCGGCTCGCCATGTCCCCGCCGACCTGGAGGTTGTTGCCGGTGCACAGCCACAGCCGGTCGTTGACGGTGGAGGCGCTACGGGAGGTGCCGAGCGGCCGGTCGGACCACACGCCGGTGGTGACCAGCGCGGCCAAGGTCGCCGAGTCGATGACCGTTCCTTCGGGGAGGTTGTCCCAGATGACCACGCCGACCTGGTCGGTGAACACGGCGGTGATCTGCTTGCGCAGCTCCTCCTCGGCGTCCGCCCAGATCAGCACCTTCTGGCCGTAGAGCATCCCCGGCCCACCTGTCAAGATCGTCTTGCCGGATGCGGGCATGGTCGCGTCGATCAGCGCGAACGGGGTCAAGGACCGCGTGTACGGCCGCAGGATCGGCGTGGCCAGCAGCGCGATGTAGTTGGCCCGGTCCGCGTCCGATGCCCACGGGAAGTCCCGCAGGAACCGATCGAGCAGGAAGCTACGGGCCTCGGCCACCTGCTCGGCGGTGGGCTGCTCCGGCACCGGCGGCAGGTCCACCCGCGAGGCCAGGAACAGGCCGGTCGCCGGGTCGTAGCCGGGGGTCTGCAACAGGGTGCCGTCCCGGCGCAGTACCGGCGCCCCGATGATGCCGCGCAGCGGCGGAACCTGCGGCCAGGTCTTGGAGGCCAGCACCGACGCCAGCGTGGACTGCGACGGCGTGCACTCCTCCTCGTAGGGCTCCAGGGATCCGTCCTCCTTCTTCCGGAACTTGACCCGGTAGACGTAGACGTGCTTCGCCAGCAGACCGGCGGTGGTCGCCGGGTTGAGTACCGTGGCCGCGATCGGGAGCGGCGCGTCCTCGTCGGCGGCCACGCTGGCGAGCCCACCCGAGACCTGCTCGGTGTGGACCAGGTCGCCACCGGCGACGTAGGTGTCCGGCAGCACCCCGTCGGTGAAGGCTGCCGACAGCGCCCGGATCGTCTCCGGGCCGCCGCCCACCTTCACCCGGGGCATCACTTCCGTGCGTTCACCGTCATCGACGTTGGCCATTCGGCAGCACTCCTTTCCTGTTCACAGCACGTGCAGCACGAAATATGGCTATAAATGGGGCGTGTCGGGTTCAGGCGGCCGGAAGGACCCGCGGGCGCTGTGCCCCGGCCCGGAAGCCGGAACGGACAGTCCGCCGTGCGGCACCCTCGGGATGGCCGTACGCGACCGCGGCAGCGACGAGCATGTCCTCGGTGGCGACCGCGTCTAAGGCCCCGCCGGCTACCAGCTGACCGAGCGAGATCGACGCGTTGAACAGGGTGGTGTTCAGCGTCTGATCGTTGCGCCGCCCGGCCTCGGCGATCAGGTCGAGGCTGGCCTGTTGCGCCTTAGCCAGGTACGCGCCAGCCCGGCCGCCGCGCACCGGCACGGCAACCGGCTGCTGCGGCGGCAGCGGCCGGGGCGCCAGCCGGCCAGCCAGCCAGCCCGGCAACGCCGCCGGGGTGCGGTCGTTGACCACCGTGTACCGGCCCGGCCCGACCCGGGATCCCGCAGCGGCGACGAGCCCGCCGTGGGCGCGGGTGTCGATGAGCCAGCCGAGCCCGCCGCCGCGCGCCCCCGTCGTGTTCCGCAGCTGCGTCCCGGCCGGGTGCTCGAAGTAGAGGTGCAGTCCGCCGGAGGCGGTCCGCACGGTGTACGTGTCGTCCGGGAACGGCCGCCCGGCCTGGTCGGCCAGCCGGCGCAGCACATCCTCGCCGCACCGCGCCTCGGAGCCTGCCCATTCGGCGGGGATCTCCCGGCCCGGTTTCATTCCGTCCAGGTCGATGACGACCAGGCCGGACGGCCCGCACGCGATGCCGACGTTGTACGGGCGTGCCGACCAGGCGCGGGCGATCCGGTCCGGGTCGCCGGTGGCGCGGTCGGCCCACGTGACGTGCCGTTCGGCGCGTCGGCAGCGTGGATCGCGGCCGTCGCATGCGGCGGCATCGTGGTTCGGGGCCGCCGGCCACTTGGTGCCCGGCCGGAGCGGGAAGACGTGCCAGCCGCGCTCGGCAGCGGCCCGCGCGGCGGCCAGGAGGGCAGGATCGGGCATGTTGTCGGTCTCCTCAGGCGGTGACTTCGACGGCGGGTCGGGACGTCCCGCGAGCGCGGCCGGGGTGTGCAGCAGACAGCGGGGACCCTGCAAATACGTGCGCACCGCGCTGGGCCAGCCGCAGTACGTGCGCGTCGCGCCGTCCCAGTGGCCGCAGCTCGCGGGCCACACGGCGTTAGTCCGCGCTGTCGATGGAGGCCTTGCTGCTCGGTTCCGTCGACGACCCGTGACCAGCCGCGTCGACCTCGCTGGCGTCGTGCCAGTCGTGATCGCAGTACGCCGGGCCGTCGCCTTCGTCGATGACGCCGCGGTCGCCCACGACGGTGCTCCCGCAGTGCGGGCATCCGATGGCGGTAGTGCCTGCCTTGAGAGGAGCGGAGCGCGGCACCCACCGCCCGCGGTGCCACTCCGGGCTTCCGGCACGTGCGCCGGCGGGCGGCTCGTAAGTGGCGAGGTTGACCAGTTGGCGCCAGTAGTAGTGCCGACCCTGGTGGCGGAAGAGCTCCGGTTCGACGCTGCGCAGCCAGCGGGCGATGATGACGCGGCCGATCCGCTCGGCCAGCTCTCCCGCCGTGCCGTCCTCGTAGCTGTCGGCCGGGTTGGCCTGCGAGAGACTCCACAGCATCGCGAGATGGCTGTCGGAGTAGGTATCCAGCCGGTTGGGGTCGAACTCGATCGTGATCGCGGTGGTGGCCATCGGGCTGTCCTTCCGGTCGGTTGTCGTGGGCAGGATCAGGCAGCGAGGTCGTAGACGTCGCCGGTGATGGCCTCGGCGAGCGCGGCGACCAGGTCGCGGGCGGCGGGCGGGGTGACGGCGTTGCCGAGCATGCGGACCTTGTCCCGCTTGGAGGTGCCGAGCAGCACGTAGCCGGGCGTGAACGCCATCCCGGCGCGGATCTCATCGACGGTCAGCATGCGGAACGTGCAGTCGTCCACGTCGGGCGCGGCGCCGAGCAGGGCGTCACCGGCGATGGTGGTCTGCGCGGGCAGCGGGACCGCGACCGGCCGCAGGGTGCCGGTGTCGTAGCCGTACACGGCGTGCCCGAGCCCGATCAAGGACTGGTGCCCGGCGGTGGTCAGCGCCCGCATCGGCTCGCCGACCGGGGTGGACAGGTATCCGCTGTCACCGCGGACGGTGTTGTGCCGCATGAGCAGCCCTTGGTGGGTGCCGGCCGCGGCGAACGCCAGCAGCGGTGAGATGGCGGCGGGTTTGGCGACGCCGTTGTTGCGCAGCGGGATCACGAGGGCGTTCTCCGCGCGTGCGGTCTGCGCGCGCATCGGCTCGCCCACGTGCCGGGCCTGTTTGCCGTCCCGGCCCTCGACCGGGACGAGCATCGGCGGGACGCAGACGGCCTCGGTCTCCCGGGTCGTGCGCGCCCTCATCGGCGCGTCCACGGGCTGCGCGGTGTCGTTCCAGCCGCCGCCGGACGGCACGAGCAACGGTGGGCAACCTGCCGTCTGCGCCGCGCTCGCGCTCCGGGCGCCGTCCGGCCGCGCGTACCGGCGTAGCCCGGCCTCGATCCGGGCACGGGTCTTCGGCTTCAGCGGCTCTGTCCGGTCACCGATCCGCCCGCCGGGCGTGTCCAAGTCGATCGCGGCCACGGCGGGCAGTGCGTAGGGGTGGACCGCCGTGCCCCGGCAGCCGGTGCGCGGGCAGCGGTAGAAGTACTGCTGCCCGTAGCGCATCGTGCGCGGCGTTCCGGGCTGCTTGTCGACGTAGACACCGGCCACGTCGGTGCCGCAGGACGGGCACCACGCACGCGGCCGGGTCCACTTGGCGAAGTCCGGCTGCCGGTACTGCCGCCGCCAGAAGCAGAAGTAGACGCGATCGCGCAGCTGCGGGGCACCCGGACCGTAGGCGGCGGCGAACGCACTGTTGAGGACCACGATCCGGTAGGCGTAGCCGAGGTTGACCATGCGAGCCAGCCAGATGCCGAGGTGTTCCCACTTCAGCACGTCGGTGACGTTCTCGACGATCACCGCCCGGTACCGGTGAACCTCGGCGAACCTCGGCACGTCCTGCATCAGCATCCGGGAGCGCAGTGCGGCCTCGTCCGGCTCCGGCTCGTCGTCGCCGTCGTCGAACAGCGACGGCTGGACGGGCTTGCCGTCGTAGTCGACCTTCTTGCCCTTGGCCACCGACCAGTTCGTGCACTCCGGGGAGAACCAGCCGATGTCCGTGCGCGGATGCCGCCGCGGGTCGATCCGGGTGATGTCCTCCCGGTCGTGGTCGGCGTCCGGGAAGTTCGCGTTGTGCGTGTCGACGGCCAGCTGCCAGTGGTTGGAGGCCATGACCACCCGCACACCGGGCACTTGGTGCATGCCGGTGGACGAGCCACCGGCACCGCAGAAATAGTCCGCCACGGTCAGCATGCGGCGTCCTCCTGCTCGGCGACCTGGTCGGCGATGCGTTCGACGGCGCGGTACAGCTCGTCGCGCCGGATCTCGGAGGCGTCGCGGAACACGAGCGGGAACAGCGGTTCGCCGTCGTCGTCGTGGTCGACCGGGCCGGCGCCGGTGACGCAGATGTCCCATTCGTTCGGGCCGCACTGTCCGGCGACGTAGCCGTCCACCCATGGCCACGTGTCCCGGCCGGCGTGCTGTTGGCGGTCGGTGAGCGGGAAGCGGACCTTGACGTCCGCCTCGTCGGGGAACCGGCCGTCGTTGGGGTCGTAGAGGTTCATGCCGCGGCACCGAACCGGCTGGACCACAGGTCATCCTCGTTGGTGATGATCGTGACCGGGCTGACCGAGGCCTGCCCGCGGGAGTCGGCATCGCTCGCGGCGGCCTGCTCGCGCGCCATGCGGCGCATGGTGCGTTCCAGCGCGATGCGGGTGCCCTCGTCGAGCATGGCGAGATCGGTCGCGTCGAGTCCGTCGCGGATCATCCGCTCGCGGCGGGCTTCGAACAGCTGCGGGAGGTCGGGGTGGCTGTAGCGGACGCGTCCGCCGGGCAGGCGCTCTTCGGTGAGTGCGCCCCGCCGGTCGGTGGCGTCGGTGCGGTAGGTGGCGAGGCCGATCAGGTGACGCAGCATGGGGTTCTCCCTCGAAGGTCAGCGGGCAGCGCGGCGCAGGCGGGTGAGGTGGTTGTGGAGGCGGCGGCCGATGCGCAGCCGCAGGCCGGTGCCGCGGCAGCGCGGGCAGTCGGCCGCGCCGCGCGGGGCGCGGGCGCGGACCGGCCGGTGGCCGCGGAGACGGTCGCGTACCGGCCGGGGTGCGCTGGTGCCGGTGCCGTCGCAGCGACCACAGCGTGTGAACGGCTTGACCCAGCAGGCGAGCGCGTAACCCGCAGTAGCGAATACGGCAATTCCGGCAAATAGGATCACGGACATTTCGGGCGCGTTTGTGCTGGTGGCGGCCAGGATGAGGGTCATTCAGGCGCTCCAGGAGGGGTTCACGGCGGGTAGCCGGGGTGTGCGGCTACCTCTACCGGTGGATGTTGACGCTGGTGGTGCCGGTGGCGGGGCGGGTAACGGCCTTGCTACTTGCCGCCGGTGTGCTACTCGCCCCGCCGCCGGATCTCAGTCGGAGTCGCCGGCGCGTTCGTCGATCGCGGTGACGAGCTGCGCGCGGTAGACGCCCCGCCGTACCTCACCGGATACCTTCACGTTGCGTGACTCCAGGCCGAGACCGCGGACCATGGCCGAGAGCGCGTCGGCGGTCATGGCCGAGTACACCTGCGGGTGCCGGTCGGCCAGCCGGGCGGCGAGGGTGTCCCAGTGCTGGCCGCTCTCGTCGGCCTCCAGGACACCGAGCACGTCGGCGAGCACGTCGCGGGCCTCGTCCATCTCGACGTCGGCGACCGCGCCGCCGCGCAGCCGCAGCGCCCGCGCGCAGATCTGCTCGACCGCGGCCCGGTCGAGGTAGGCGGCCCGGACGGTGGTCAGCGGCCCGTAGCCGACCCGGACACCCCAGCCGGCGTCCACGCCGATCTCGAAGTGGTTCGGGCGGGCGCCCTGGTTGTAGGCGCCGGTGCCGAGCGCGAGGTCGACCTCGGTGTGGCTGGGCACCGCCAGGCAGGTCCGCAGGGCGATGTTGCTGGTGACGCCCTTGGGCAGGGAATCCTTGTCGATGCGCTGGGTCTGGATGAGCAGGTGGATACCCAACGCCCGGCCCCGCTTGACGATGCTGGTCATCGCCGCCGCCGCGGCCTTGCCGAGTTCCGGGTCGGTGATGAGTTCCTGCACCTCGTCGATCGAGGCGAGGATCGGCCGCAGCCGCGCGTCCCGCTGCGCGATGGCCCGGTTGAGCTTGTTCTCGGTGTTGAGACCCTGGGTGGCGTACCGCTTGATCAGCGGCCCGCGGGTGTCGCACTCCTTCAGCAGCCACATCAGCATCTGGTAGGCGCGCTGCTTGGTGCCGTCGTCGGCACCGGAGCCGAACAACGCCGGCGCGCACAGCGGCTCGAACGCGTCGAAGTCACCACGCCCGGCGAGGTCGAACACCGCGAACGTGACCAGCGGATCCAGGGCGCCGCCGGACATCACCACCCGCGCGGACAGGCTCTTGCCGGACCCGGGGAACCCGGCGAACAGGCTGTTGCGCTCGTCGAGGCGGTACATGACCGGCCGCATCCGCGGGTCGAACCCGTAGACGAACGGCGTGAAGTAGTCGGTGGTGCCGTCCTTGAGCAGCGGCCACGCGGGCTGCTTCATCGCCGAGACCGGCCGGTCGGCCACCCACAGCGCCAGCCGCCCGGGGTGCTCACGCGGCATCACCTCCGGCCACACCTGATCCATCGGCAGCCGCAGCCCACCGGCGAGCTTCTCCCGCCGCTCGACCACATCCACCGCGATCACACCGTCCGGCAGGTCCGCGATCGCCAGGTAACCGGGTCCGTCCCGGCGGATCTCCCCACCGGCCGCGAACGTGATGTCCTCCGGCCGCTTGACCAGGCCGGTAGCCATGATCCCCTTACGGGTCAGCTCCGCGGTCAGCTTCCGGTACCGGGCGCGCACGATGGTGCGCTCCAGGATCGGGGCGTCCAGCGGCCGGCCGTAGCGGGCCAGGCCCAGCAGCGCGGCCCCGGCGACCGGTACCCGGACCCACCACGGCAGCAGATCCGTGGCCAGTACCACCCCGCCGGTCCCGGCGCCGGCGGTGCCGAACCCGGTGATCCACCATCGCCACGCCGTCAGCCGCATTCGGTGCCGGTCCAGCTCCAGGAACGTCCGGGAGTCGTTGCGGTTGGCCGCGTCCTGCCGCAGCGACCAGTTGCCGTCCTCGGCCGTCGTCCAGGTCAGGACCCGCCCGGCGAGCCGGTACGCGCCCTGAGGGGCGTACCAGGCGACTTTGCCCGCGTAGACCGGCAGCCGGACCGTGTGCACTGCGGCGAGGTAGGCGGCCTCACCGCCCCACCGGCGGACCTGGGCGTGCAGGTGCGCGCGGCTGGTCAGCCACGACGGCAGCACCGGCACCCGCGCCGGGGCGCCGGTGTCCAGCAGCGCCGCCCCCGGCGGGTCGATCACCTCACCGGTCAGGACCGCATCCGCTGCGACCGTCTCCGCGTCCGCGATGTCGGCGGCGACCAGCCCGGCCGCCGCCGCGTCCCGGGCCTCGCGCCGCTGCGCGAGATCGACGATCCGCGCGGTGGCCTCATCCACGCCCGACCCCGCGGGCCGGGCGCCGTTCACCGTCTCATTGCTCATCGGTGGGTTCCTCCCGAACCGTCAGCCGCCGGGGTTGGGGCAGCCAGGCATACCCGGACACCCACCCGGCGTCCCGCCCTCCGGCGGCTGTGTGGATCACGCTTCGTCTTCGTCGAATCGGTGCCAGGGCCAGAACGTCACCGGTTCCCGGTCCGCCCCGGCGGCCGGGACCGGCCTGTTGCGGTCCGGGTCGTGCCCGGGTCCGGACCGGATGGCCTCGAACGTCGCCGTCGCCCGGCGCAGCCGGTAGACCGCGGCCCGGCCGCGCAGCTGCTCGGCGTGGTCCGCCCCGAGCACGTCCCGCAGCGCCGGGCTGTCGGCCGCGCGGGCGGCCCGGTCGAGTTCGCGGCTGATGTCCAGGCACACGGCCGCGCGGATCGCCGGATCGTCGGTGCGGGCCAGCCGGTCCACCAGCCGGGCCGCGTCACGCCGGTGCCGCTCGTAGACGGTCAGCCACCGGCCGTCGCCGTGCAGGCGGACCTTGAGACGCTGCCAAGGGGTCACGGCGACCACCGCGGGCGCCGTGAGGGGATAGTTGGCATGATGAGGATTCCTCCAGGACTCCGGTGGTTCGGGGTCGGGATGAGGGGCCGGGGCGCGGCCCGTGGTTGGTAGCCGGGTGGCCGCGCCCCGGGCGAGATCAGGCCTCGTCGACGTCCGGCTCGGCCGTGGCCTGGGCCTGCGGGGTGAGCCGCCAGAACTCGATCTGGCCCGGCTCCGCGACGTGCGTGAACATGCCGGTCGCCTCGACGTCCGTGGCCTTCACCTGGGAGGGGTGCTCACCGGCTTCCCACGCGTCCTTCTCGCGCTGGTTCCAGTAGTTGTCCCAGCTGCCGTCGGCCATCGCGCGCTCGCCGACCGGCCGGCTGTCGATCAGGATCCCGTCCACGTTCGCGGCGGTGGCGACCTGTTCGGCCTGGCGGTACTCCGCCTCCGCCACCGGCGTATCGGCCTGCGCGGCGCGCTCGCGCAGCGCGGTCGCGTACTGCTCGGCCGCGGTCGCCGCGGCGGCGTGCTCGGCGCCCCACTGCGCGTGGTCGTGGCCCGGGTAGCCGCGGTCCGCCAACACCTCCTCGGCGTTGTCCGCGGAGTGCCGCAGGTCGGCCACGCCCTCGTCGATGCGCGCGGCGACCCTGATTAGGTCCTCCGAGGTGCGCACCAGCGGCTCGTCCATGTCGTCGATCGGTTCGTTGTCGGGTCCGGACACGCCGGACCTCCCTTCTGTTCGGGGTCTCAGCGGCGCGCTCGGCCGGCCTCGGGCCGGTGCGGGCGGTCAGCAGTCGGTGTCCTCGATCGCGTACAGCCCGGCGTCGACCTGTGCGGTGCGCTCGTCCTGCATGCCGCGCCGGTACTCCGGGTGGGTCATCGCGGTGGCGTCCGGCGTCTGGTGCGCCCACGCGATCCGGCCGTTCTCGTACGTCGAGGTCGGCGTGGCCGTGCCGTCGAGGAACGACGCGCCCGCGCCGGGACCGCCGAACTCGTCGGCGACGGCGGCCCGGTCCTCGGGCGAGGCGTGCGCGGCCAGCAGCAGATCCTGGATGTCCCGGCCCTCGCCGTCGCCGTTGACGTCGTGGAACAGCTGCCATTGGGCGGGTGTCAGCTCAGCCATCAGGGCTGATCTCCTTTCTGAGCGATCGCTCAGCCATCGGTGTCGGTGTCGTCGTCTTCTGCCTCGCGGGTCGGCACCGTGCACGGCAGGGCTTCCTCCGCGAGGTCGGCGGTTTCGTCGCCGCTGAGCCGACCGCGGACGGCCAGCTCCGTGGCGACGGCTTCGATTGCGGGCCACTCGCTGGCCGCGAGCGCGTCGGCGAGCGCGCGGGCTGTCGCCACCCGGTTGAGGTCGACGTGGGCGATGAGCGGGTCGAGGTCGGTGCGGGACACCGACACGGCGTCGACTGTGCTGGCCTCGTCGAGACCGCCGTTCTGATCGAGCCAGTGCAGGGTGGCGGACTGTCCCGCCCACCAGCCGACCAGGGAGGCGTAGGCGAACTGGTCCTCCAGAATCGGTGTGGTGTAGCCGGCGAGGCCGTGCCCTGGCTGCGCGGCGGCCTCCACGATGGGAATGCCGAGTTCTTGGAACACCACGGCATGCCCGGCCTCATGTACGGCCAGTTCCTGCTTGGGATCGAGACCGGGAAACCAGGTCACGTCGTCGGTGGGACCGCAGTCGGAGCAGGTCGGCTGAGTGACGGGCCAGCACCGGGCCGTCAGAGTCTCGTCGCGGTGCCGGTCGCACATGACGTCGATCAGGCGAGTGGCCACCGACGTCAGGCCGCTGCCGGTGCGGTCGCCGCGGGCTGCGCCCCGGTGGCCCGCTGGTCGGCCGGGTGCTCGTGGACGACGCGCGCAACCCGGCCAGCCCGGCGGACCGCGCGCCGTTTCCAGGCGATCGGGGTACGGGCCAGCGCGACCGGCATCCCGCGCCGGATCAGCATCGCGTGGAAGTTCGGCAGGCCGGCGAGCATCGGCACGCCGATCACCGGCACCCGGCGGGTGCTGGTGGCACTCAGCCTGCCGTCGCCGTCGTGGGTCTGCACGGTCTCGTCCCGATCCCCGGCGAGCCGGGCGAACAGGTCGAGGTCGGCCGCGTCCTTGCAGCCGCCGTAGACGAGCACCGCGGCCGCGCAGTTGAGGATCATCGCCGCGCCGTCCGCGCCCCACACCTGCCGCAGCTGTGCCAGCCCTTGGCAGGCCGCGTGGATACCGATGTTGCGTTTACGCAGCTCGGCCATCCACTGCGGCAGCGGTGTCCGGCAGGTCAGCGCGACCTCGTCGAGGACCAGCAGCAGCGCCGGATCGAGCCGGCCGCCGGGCCGGGCCGCCGCGGTCCGGCGGGCCTGGTGGGCGATCTCGGCGACCAGCGCGGACAGCAGCGGCCCGACGGTGCCGTCCTCGTCACCGAGCAGATACAGCGTGCCGGCCCGGTCGGTCAGGTCGGTGATCTCCCAGGAGTCGTCCGGGTCGACGTCGCCGCACTCGGCGGCCGTGGGCAGCGTCGTCCAGGCCACCGCCGGGGTGATCGCCAGCATCACGCCGTCGCGGGTCCGGGCGTTGGTGCCCAGCATCTGCCGGGCCGCGGTCCTCATCGCCTCGGGCTGCGGTGAGTCTTTCAGCGCGGCCAGCACGAACGGGGTCGCCGCGTCGGGGTTGGCGACCCACCCGGCCACGTCCGCCATGCGGTACCCGCCGAGCGCCGCCGCGTGCAGCAGCACCGCCAGGATCCGGCGGCCGTTCGACGCCCACCGCTCACCCTCGCTGCCGGGCGTCTGCGGGCCGACCAGGTCCGCGGCACGCCGGGCCGCGGTCTCCGGCTGCTCACAGCCCGACAGCGGAGACCAGCGCAGCGTCGAGGCGAGCCCGCCGAGCCCGCCCGGGTTGAACACCGTCACCGGCCCAGACCGGGTGCGTACCAGGGCGGTCAGGTCGTAGAGGTCCGTGGCGGTCGAGGTGACCACCGCCCCGCCCGGCGCGTCGAGCACCCGGCAGGCCAGCTCTGCGGTCTTGCCGGTGCCGGGGATCCCGACCCGCAGCGTGGACTCCTCCACCGACGTGTAAACGGTCCGTCGGCCGACCGTGCACAGCGGCACCGCCACCGACGTGATCGGCGTCTGCCACACCCGCCATACCGGCGCACCGGCCAGCGACGGCCGCAGGACCCGGGCCTTGCGGCGCATCGCCCACGCCGAGGACGTGCGGGTCAGGTCCCACCACGACGCCGTACCCGCGTGCCGGGCGGCGTTGCGGTCCCAGCGGTCGATCGCGGCACGGGTACCGACCCGGCCGTAACGCCACCACACCGCACTGGACGTGCCGGCCGCCAGCGCGGCCGTGGTCCAGCCGGGCTCGACGGCGACCGCGGCACTCAATCCCGCCGATGCCACCAAGGCCGCACCGGCTTTCATCTTGAAAGAAGCCATGCTCTACACCTCGTCGGTTTCGTCGTCGAGCAGCGCCGGAGACCACGAAGCGGCGTCCGCGCCGGCGTGGGCGAAGGGGTCTTCGACCGGGTAGCCGTCCTGGTCGATCCAGCCGGTGTAGCCGGACTCCCGCAGGTCGAAGAACCGGCGGTCCGCGTCCGACTCAGGGCTGCCGTCCCAGCACCGCGACCGCGGGGCCGCCGCCGTGTCATCCACGTCGGCCTTCACGTTGAAAGACGTCATTGCGATCCCATCTGACGGGCCGCCTCACGGCCGGTGAGGCGGCCGGATGTCGTTGCGGTTCAAGCGATCCAGGCGCAGAGCTGCCGCTGCGCCTCGGCCATCGTGGCCAGGCGCTGCTCTCTGCGTTTCGCACGCAGGTCGATGGACTGCTGTTCGTAGGCGTTCACCGGGGCGTCCTCCAGCCGGCGGGCACACGGCCCGCCACGGTCGAGCGGAACAGGGAATCGGGTGAAGGGCCGGGGCGCGGCTGTGGTTGGTAGCCGGGTGGCCACGCCCCGGGCGGAGCTACTTGTTCGCGTGCAGGAACTCGTCGATGCGCGCGGACGCGAACCGGCGGGCGTCGAAGATGCCGACCTTGGCGGCGCGGGACTCGGTGTACTCCCGCCGCCAGCGACGAGCCAGCTCCAGGCCCTGCTCGGCGTCGGCGATCGAGTGGTCGAGGCTGATCAACCACGCGCGCAGCGTCTGCCGGGGCAGGATCAGCCAGCGCAGCGCCCGGTAGCGTGCGGTGCGGCGGGACAGGCGCTTGGAGTGCGGCGCCTCCTGGATACGCTCGGCGCCAGCCGCGTCCTGGAGCTTGACCCACCACAGGATCAGGCCGATCAGGGTGGCCGCGCCGAACACCAGCCCGGAACGGGCCGGGGCGTGGATGATGTTGGTGTAGATGGCGAATCCGCCGAGCAGCGCGGCGAGGGCCATCAGCTTCCCGATCGGCTTCGACGGCTGCCCGGCCGCGGCCTTGTGCACCCGCCGGTTCGCCAGCAGGAGCAGCACCACCACTGACGGCTCCAGGATCCCCGGCACCAGGAACGCTTTCCAGTCGGTGATGCCGGCCCAGTGCGCGAACGCGACCTGCCCGGCAGCGGCGAGGAACCCGGCGATCAGCGCGACCGCCCACGACGCCGCGTCCAGCGCCACATCCCGGCCACTACGCCCGGCCAGCAGCGCACCTATCACCGACGTCGCCGACCAGGCGAACCCTCCCAGCGCCACCAGCCCCGCCGCTGCCGCGCCTGCCGTCTGCTCGATCGGCCACTGCGCGATCGCCGCGACCGGCACCTGCGAGGCGACGACACCGGCACCGGCCAGCGCGACACCGCTCAGACCGAGCGCGGCGACCGCCAGCGGACGCACCTCCCGACGCGGTGACTCCTCTTGCATCGGCGCGGAGGCGACCGTAACGGGCGCCGGGACGGCATCCGTGCCCGGCAGCGCAACGGGCTCAGGGTCTGCGGTGACCGGGTCGACGTCCGGGATCTGCTCGGGCACCTCCGGCCCCTCCGGTTCCGGGACGCTCGGCGGTGGCACGGCGTCGTCCGGTGCGGATGACGCGGGCGCGGACGGCGTGGCTGGCGGCGCGAACTCGGCGCGGAGTGCGTCGAGCAGCAGACCCGCCTTGTTCGCACCGATCCGGAACTTCTTCCTCAGCGCGTTCTGCGACGGCACGGCCTCCAGCTCGGCCGTGAGCTTGCGGGCCTTCGGCAGCAGCGACTCGATCGAGGGCGGGTACGCGCTACCCGGCGCGGCGGCAGTAGTCATGACGGGATCCCCTTCATGGAAGGTCAGGCGCTCGCCGAGCGAGCAAGGAACGTAGAAGCGCCGCAGACAGCCGGCAGGTCCGGCGCGGCCAGCGCAAACGCGAGCGATCAGCCATCCCAGCCCGTGCGCCGCCACTGCACGACGAAAACCATCACGCCGCACACCACCGCGGCCACGGCGAACAGACCGCCGACCGGCTCCGAGGTCAGGAGCGAAAAGAAGCCGAGCGCGGCGGAGACCAGGCCGAGCAGCACCGGCCCGATCCGATCGGCAGACGGCGGAGGCGTGTGCGGGGAGGCGTTCATGCCGCCACCGGCCACGACGGCGTCCGGGTGGGCAGCGCCACCACCACCGCGCGGGTCGCGCGGACCTCCGCGGCACGCACGCGCCGCCAGTAGAACTCATCCGGGACCACACCCAGGGCGCGAATCTCCGCGTCCAGCGCGTCAAGGTCCCGTGCGATCCGCGGCCACTCGGCGTCGATCGCGTCCAGGTCGGCGCCGGTCGGCTCGTCCAAGTCGTCGTTCAAGGTCTCCGGTGTCCTTTCGAGGTCAGCCACGGCGACGGCGCCGCGACGGCCGACTGCTCGCGCAGTCGGGGCAGTGGATTTCGTTCGGCGCCAGCGCCGCGAGGCGATCGCAGCGCGAGCAGGCACGCCAGAGAGCGGAGTTACGGATCGTGACGCGGACACAGTCAGCGAGAGAGGACATGCGGTCACCTCCGGACGGAGAAAGTCGGGGCAGCTCAACAGCCCGCGCAGAGTCGCCGCAGAGCCGGAGCCGTGAAGAAGTCGAGGAACTGGGACGGGCGCCGAACGGGCGCCCGTCCCAGGCATTCGGGAAGCACAGAGCGCGGCCGGGTGCTAGCCGGCGCGCTCAAAGCAGAGGGAAACGAGCGCCCATGCCGACCGCTCGGCCTGCTCACCCGGGATCTACCGGGGGTCGGTCGCCATGCGACTCAATGCAGGCTTTCCGCAGGTCGGCAACCTTCTCGCGCCCTCTGCTGTGAAGCTCTCGCTGTGGAGTTCTCAACGAACAACCCGCCCCAAAACCGCTGGTCGGCCTCCTTCGCAACATCGCCCGTTCGCTAGTTAGCTAGCGAACTTGCGGCGTTGGAAGGACCGTAACAGTGGCCTCCGGATCGCGCAAGAGGTTCGCTAGCGAACTGGCAAAGTTGCGTGATTCAATGGCCCTATGCAGGCAGAAGCTGAAGCAACGCCCGGCGTCGTACCCGTCCACCACCGAATCGCAGACGCCATCCGCGCCCGGATCGTCGCCGGCGAGCTGAAGGCGGATGACCCCGTGCCGTCGGCCGGCGAACTCGCCGAGCAGTGGGGTTGCTCTGTGGGCTCAGCCAGGGCGGCCCTCGACGTACTCACGAACGAGGGCAGGATCAGCGGTGGCCGTGGCCGAAAAAAGCGGGTGCGTCCACCGGCGAAGCGCATACGCATGACCGTCGACTTCAGCCAACAACAGAAGGATCTCGTTCTGAGGCCCGAGGCAGAGCGAGCGGCAACCGGAGCGATCGAGTTAACAGCGGGAATCTCGATCAAACAAACCGACTTCGAGCCGAAATACTCCGAGCTAAAAGCGTCACCCGACCTGGCGGCGGAGTTCGAGATCAAAGAGGGCGCAACGCTCCTACGACGCACCTACGAGACAACCGATAGCGACACGGGAATCCGGCTGTCTTGGAGTCAGTCCTTCATCCCGGTTGCCCTGATCGCGGACAACCCGGCCCTGCTAGATGAGGCGAATGAACCGTGGCCGGGCGGACATCAGCACCAGCTCTACACCGTGGGCATCGAAATCGATCGGTTTGTTAGGTCGGTCACAGCGGCAGAACCCACGCCGGCTGATCGTGTTCGATGGGGCATCCAAGCCGGAGTGCCGCTCGTTTGGGTACGCAGCAGATCCATCGACGTACTCGACCGGGTGGTTGAACTCTCGGACGCCGCTTATCCAGCGGACCGCGTCGATCTAGTCTTCACGGAGCGGCTGGAAAGATGGCCCAATAACTACCCGCGATTCGCGGAGGGACGCTAGCCATGCCACAGCGACCGGAGATCAACCCCGCACTCGGCCTCGATCTCGTTGCCGACCGCACTCTTAGCCACTCCAAAGCAAGCATCAGCATCGTCATCCCAGCGCACAACGAGGCGGCAACGATCGCCGAGGTGGTGACCGAAGCGCGACGCGGTCTTCACCTTCTCAAGGTCAACGGCGAAATTCTTGTAAGCGCAAGCGGGTGCACTGACGCCACCGCCGAGATTGCCGAACAGGCGGGTGCCCGAGTGGCAATCGCGCCGATTGGCAAGGGTGCCGCCATCACTACCGGACTGGCGGAGACCTCTGGCGACATCGTTTGCCTGATCGACGGAGATATGCGCTACTTCGGCGATCGACCTCTCTCGGCCATCCTTCTTGAACCACTCTTAGGCGGGGTGGCCGACGCCTGCGTAACGGACCTCTACTGGCGTCCGATCTACCCGCAGATGTGGCTCTACGGATTTTTTGCGCCCGTAGCCGGCTACCTGTTTCCGGAAATGCTCCCAAAGGTTGGATCAACACCGTGGTCTGGGCAGCGGGCCGCGTGGCGACATCTGTGGCCTCAAGAACTGCCCACCGACTTCACCGTAGACCTCGAAATTTTGATGCATTGGAATCGTCACGCCCTCCGCCTGCGACCGATCGTGGCGGACGACTGGACTAATCCTCAACGCCCGAAGCCTGATTTGATGGCCCAAGAACTTGAACTGCTAATTCGACACGCCCAAGCGGAAAATCGGCTCACTTCATCAACCGCCGAGGCGCTTCGCAACTGGTACGACCTAACCCACGCCGCAATGGCTACATACGAACCAGGTGTTGACAAACCACAAGATTTTGAACGGGCCCTGCTTCGCAAATCCATGGAAAAACTTCATCAATGCCTTGGCTGGGCACCGATTCACGGAGAATGAAATTGCCTAGACTATCGATTATCACTGCCGTTCATGCACCCAACTCCGCACACCTTGCCGATACGATTATGAGCGTTCAGAGGCAGAAGTTGCCGCCAGAATGGAGCTTGGAGTGGATAATCCAGGAGGACGGAGAGCAACCACAGTTGGCGAGCCTTTTTGAGGATGTTGAGGTTGCTCACTACTCGCCAAATGGATTCCAGCTCGGAATCGCAGCAACGAGAAATTTCGCTCTGGCTCGGGCCACCGGCGACCTCATCCAGGTTTTAGATTCGGACGACATCCTCCTTGAGGGCGCGTCGGCATCACTCATCAGCCTATTTCTAGACTCAGATATCTACTGGGCAGTGGGGCAAGCCGATGACCTAATGCCGGACGGCGAACGCGTTCAGTGGGATTCGATACTTCCGTACGGCCGCATCCGAGCAGGGGATGTCAATCGGAAGGCAGAAGAGGCGGGTGGAAATTGGCCGGTCCATTGTGCGGGCCTCATGATGCGAGCCCCGGCGCTCCGAGCGATCGGCGGATGGATTGGCCTCCCTACTGACGAAGACATTGCGATGTTCGCCGCGCTGTCGGAGATCGGTGATGGATTCAACCTAGATCGCGTTACATGGCTATACCGTCAGCACCCCAATCAAATCACCCGGTCGGCCAACACCGAGGGGTCGAGCGAGCAAGCGCGGCGCTTTGCGCTCCAGCGAGCTACGGCGATTCGGTCCACCGGATTGCGCTTTGCGCACGACCTGAGTCGGAGCCAAGCCCACGACAGCCACACGGTGAACGTCCTACCCGCCACGAAATCTCCCACGCCCCCGCGGTGACCTTCGGGACCTCCCAACCGGCCTCACAGCGTCGTCTGGCCCCACGGTGGGGCCAGACGATTCGGGCTGCCAGAGCAGCCCCTACCGAGGGTGTACCGAAGTCAGGTCGCTCAAACCGCGCCCCGGCCTTGCTTCGCAGGCCAGTGGCCATCTCGGTGCGGTTCCCACGTCGCCCTCCGGAGGCGAAAGCGCAGGTTCGAATCCTGCCGGGGGCACCCAGAAGATCTACGCAGGTAGCTGGGTACCAGCGACTTTCACCGCTGGGCTGTGGGCCGCCGCTTACAGGTTCGCGCCGTCGAGCGCTTTGATGAAAGTCGGCCGCCGGGCGTGCCGGCCCCGAAGATCTTCCAGATACCTGGTGAAGGCATCCCGGTGGCCTGCCGCCTGATAGGCGTCACGGAGAGCGGGAAGCAACGCGATCGCCCTTCGGTAGCGATGTTTGTCCGTGGAGTTCAGGACATGGCCTTCGATCATCTCTTGGTACGGGTCGAGAACGTCTTCCGGATGGTCGAGACGACGTTGGTCCAGTAGCCCCGACCACTGCTGATCGCCGAGCACGGTCCGATGCTGCTGAGCGAGGAGCCATGCCTCCTCGTGGCGACCGAGGAAGCCGAGGACATCAAGCAACTCAGCCGCGTATGCCGGCTGTCGGCTGACACGTTCGGTGAGGATCTCCAACGCCCAGATCTCCGAAACGTCGGCTTCGACCTGTGCACAGGTAACTGCGAGCGCACGGTAGGTGGTGCGAGTCGGGTGGCGTGCGAATTCCTCACGCCGGACGCTGACGGCTTCGTCGGTTCTCTCCTCGTCCAAGAGCATGGCCACGAGATCGTCGCGAAGTTGTTCGATGCGCGGCCACCCAGGCTTGGCGGCCAGACCGCGCCGAGCCCAGGTGATCGCTTCCTGCCTGCGGCCGGCGTCACGCAGCGCGTGAGTGATCCGCTCGTACTGAACGGCACTGGTGAGATTGTCGGCGAGAACGGCAACGTAGCGATCAAGATCGCCCGACACCTCCGCCAGCTGCTCCTTGAGATCCCGCAGCGAATACACCGACGCCCAGGACTCCGGATCGGCGGTTCGAGCACGCTCCTCGACCAGGCGGGCGACCTCGTCCGCGCCCCTGTCGCCGAGGGCGCCGGCGAACTCGGACAGCAGGACGCGAGGCCACCCGGGACCGTCGCAGGCGAGGTCGACCAGCCACTTCGCCAAGGAAGCCGGCTTCGGCGGAGCAGCCGCGCAGGCACGGGCGTAGAGGGTCATGATGCGACGGAGGTCGTCGCCGACGATGCCGGACGAGTCGTCCAGGTACATCAGCGCACGAGTCATCCGATCGACTGCCTTGCGCAACAGCGGCACCGCCCGGGCCGCCTCCCCTGCGTCGAGCAGCCGCTCACAACCGTCAGCCACTTCCCGGGCGGCCTGCGAATACTCGCGGCGACCGCAGTAGGGGTGCTGCCGCCGATCCCGTCGCAACAGATCAACCGCAGCGAGGAGATCCTCATCGCCAGTCATGCCACCCTCCTGTACCACCTTTGAACACCCCGGGTCCAAGGTCGGCAGCATGCCCAGATCCGCTGACCCTGGACACCACGATCGAGATCATTGTCGTGGACGCGTATGGCGACGACGAGCAGTACACAGCCGCTTACCGCCGTTACTTGGGACTTCGGCCGTCCCCCGCCGCCCGCGTCCGGACTGATCCCCCGGGCCGGCCACCCTGTTCCCGGGTCAGCGGCGATCGGCAGGCCCCACGTGAAAGAGCAGGTTGAGGACGGATCCGGCCTGGCTCGGCCGTGCTCATTTCTGGACGACGAATGCGGCCAGTCGTTCGCTGACGGGGCTGACCCGTGGGCGCGGTGGCCGGGCGTAGTAGCCGGGTTTGACCTCGCGCAGCAAGGTCTCGCCGTCGCGGTTCCAGTCGAACTTCGGCCGTTTCAGCAGCTTCCGGATCACGGTGGTCGCCTTGTCCGGGTTCCGCTCGGCCAGCCGCCGGATCACCATCGGCTCGACGCTGTCGTCGTGCAGGTACTCCAGGGTGTGTTCACGCCAGCGTCGGCGTCGGAGCAGGCCGGGGTTGGCGAACGCCTGCTCGACGAGGCCGAACTCGGTGTAGAAGCCGATCCCATCCGTCTCGTCGTAGATCAGCGCGACCGTCTCGGACTCGACCATCTCCTCCGGCAGGGTCACGACCACCCCGGCCGGCGGGCCGTCGGGCTCCGGTCCGCCGAGCAGCTCCTCCCGAGAGAAGGCGTAGAACGCGTTCAACCTGGCCTGCGCCTGCTCACCGGGGACCACGACCAGATCGGAGCCGAAGAACCGGATGAACCGGTCCCGGTCGGCACGCTGCTGCTTCCACGCCAGGTCCAGCTTCTCCGGATTGCGGAACACCGCCTCCGGCGTGCGCAACGCCATGTCCATCGCCAACCGGTACGCGATGTCCCGCTCGGCGGTCCGCAGCAGGTTCACGGGACCGGACAGCATCCACTCGTCACCGACCGCTACGAGACGTGCGATGAGGAACGACTTACGCGGCATGCGCCGGAAAATGTCGGGTCCCATGTTCGAGCGGACCCGGTAGGTAAGCTCGTCGACCAGGCTCTCCACGATCAGCGCCGGCCCTTCACGGCGGATCACCTGGAACGGCCCCTGGACGACGTCCTGCCAGCCCAGCAGCATCTCCCGCTCCGACTCAGGGAGCTGCGGGTGTGCGGCGACGAACTGTTCCACCACGGTCCGGCCGTTGGACAGCTTGTGCTCCAGAATGAAGCAGTCCCACAGCAGCATCAACCGCTGCTCGTCGAACTCCTCGATCCCGTTGCCGTAACGGTCGAGAAACTCCGATGCGGCCCGGCCATACCGGGGCTGCTGAGAGAACGCCACCAGCTCACCTTTGAGATCACCGGCGCGTCCCAAGACCTCGGTATCCACCACCGGCATGTCTCCTGCCACGAGTCCGGTTCAGACCGGTCAACCTTATCGGCCGGTCTGGACGGTCTCACTCCCGTGGGTGACGTCAGAGGGCGCTGTGGAGGAATCTCGTACCCCGCCGCATCTGAGCGATACCGCGCTGCGGCCAGCGCATTGACCAGGGTCAGAAATTGCTACCATCCGGGCATGTCCTCGCAACGGAAGTGGAGGCATCGCCGCCGCGAGTCGATGCGGGTACGGGTTCATGACGAGTCGGTCGACGACTCGTGGGTCATGGTGGACGGGCGGAGGTTCTTCGTCGCCGGCTTTACCTCCAGCGGCGTACCATTCGGCGTCTTCGAAGATGAGATCGGGCAGATGGAAGAGGTCTTCAGGGACCTGATCCGCACGGAGCTTCGTCGTGCTGCAGTCTGCCATTCCCGCTGTCGATCCGTCGTGTGAGCTGCCGGGCGGGGGCGCGTCGTTCACGCGTTCGTGTCAGGGTCTGCTGGAGTTGCTAGGTCTGTCCGACCCGGCGGTAGCGGCCGGGGCCCGGGGTTGACGGCGGGTCGGGCGGAGGAGGCGGGGAGAGTAGGCGCAGTGGGAGCGTAAGCGCGGTGATGGCGAGCGCAGTTAGCAGCGGCGCCCAGGCGGCGCTGGACGCGACCGGGACCGTCAGCCATCCGCTGCACCAGATGAGGACATAAACCGCTGCAATATCGGCCGGCAGCTGAGTTGCCACACCCCAGCGCTCGGGGACCGTAAGGCGAAGTGAGATGAACATGGCGGCCAGGAGCAGGATGCCGGGCAGATCGTGGTGGCCGGCGACGATCCACAACACGGCGGCGCAGGCCAGGAACGTGAGCAGCGAGACGGCCCAGATCCGGAGGGCACGGCGGTGGAGGCACGACGGGCGGAGTGACTGCGCGCTGGCCTGGACCGCGGTGAGTGCCAGTGCCGCGGTGAAGTAGGCAGGCCAGCCACCGGTAACGCCGACCGGGATGCCGATCAACCGGCAGCCTTGAAGGGCCAGGAAGAACGACAGCGGCGTCACTACGGCGGTCAGCAGCATGAAGATGACCACGGAGCCGAAAGCCTGCACCACCGGGTGCGCAGTGACCTCGGACTTCAGCGGCTCGTCACCGTCGAGCGCGGGGACGATCCTGGTCTGCGCGCCGATCATCATGAGCGGCGCGAGTGGCACCAACATCGCAATGGTGAGCCCCATACTGACCGCCATGGTGAGCACGGCAAGGACGCAGCCCAGGGCGACGCGGGCGGCGAGCGGGCCATCGATGTAGAAGCCGGGCACATAGAGATCCGCCACCCAGGCGCCCAGAGTTCCGGTCGCGACCCAGATCGAGATCCGCCAGAGCCACGTGCGCACCATGTGTCCTCCCGACGCCGAGTGTTCCAGCCGGCACAAAGGGACCACGAGGGAACGGTCATACGCCTCGCAGCGCCCGGACGGACTGCTCGAGCGACGTCGTGCCTACCTGGTCGCCGTTGGCTTGAGCGGTGCGACAGCGCTGCAACTCCTGCTCGGCCATACTCAAGTGCTTCTCGACGGTTGAGCGGTCTCCTGACGCTTCGTCGAGAAGACTAAACCGCAGCCGCCAACCGGTCAGTTCCAAGGCAGTGGAATGAATGACGAGAGTGTCCGTCACGGCCGGTCCGCCGTTCGGGGCCTCTACGGCCCTGGCCACCTCGCTGTCGAGCGCGGACAACCCGCGGTCCAGGTCAGAGACGTACTCTGCCCAGGCACGGTCGCCGACCGAGCCGCATTGCTCATGCGCACGGTCCAAACCGTGGCGTAGCTGACCCAGCGTGTGGCGGATGGAGTCGCCGAATACGCCGTGCCGCTGGACAAGGGATTGTTCGGCGTCGGTCACCCGGCGACGCACATCAGCAACCCGGCTCTGCTGCAGCATAGTCACGGCACGAAGCTACGGTTCGACGGCAACGGCAGCCCGTCGTACGGATGAACAGCCGTCGAGTGTGGGCGGTGCCGCCGTCGCGCTCGTCGCCGGCAGTCGATCGCGACCAGCAGGTCGTCGTTATCAGCCGAGACCGTAATGCTGACGGTGGTAGACAAGCCAGCCAAGATCCATACGATGCTCGCCGGTGCGTTGGAGCGGGCCGATCACCGTGCGGTCCTCGCTGTTACGGACGAGCCAGTCGTCGTCGACGTAGATCGCACCGGAGTCGAACATGACATGGTGGTTTGGGCACAGGCACAACACGTTGCCTTCCGTGTCCGGGCCGTTGTGTGGACGACCGAGGCCCTGAACATGGGCCGCTTCGGCATAGAGGCCACCCGGTGTGCGAATCTGCAAACCGCAGACCTGGCAGGTGTAATCGTGCAGTTCCTTGACGCGCCTGGCCACCCGAGTGTTTCGCACCAATCGCTGGAGGGTGACCTCGGTGCGTTCTGCTGGACCGACCGAGCCGATGTCGCCAACGACGTCTAGGCGACCCGCACCGTCGCCTGCCACCAGCCGGAACCGCCAGACCTGGAAACCGTCGCGGCCCTCGTCATGCCAGACGTCAACCACGCGGAACAGGCCGTCGTAGCGCAAGCCGGAAGCGGGCGAGTATCGCGGGTCTCCGCCCGATCCTCGCACCACCCGGACGGGATATCCCTCCGCATGGTTCCGCGCCAGCCCGGCGTTACCCAAGGTCAGGGTCTGGTGGGACGTGTGCTTGCTGTCTCCCTCTTTCCGACCGCCCTGACCGGTGTAAATAATTTCGTTCCAGTAGTCCTCGTCATCGACGTATCCACCGGAAACAACGATTGACTCAGCACCGTCCTTGCCACCGCAGATGCCGCCTTGCAACGGACGGTGTACGCCGGAATCTGCAAGATCACGACGGTTGACGAAGGTAGACCCAGGCGGAAAACCCTGGATCTCTCCATAGGTACGGGCTCGCATGCGAGAACGATACCGGTTGGTCACCAACGATGATCGCTACGCTCGGGTGGAGACGGCGACCCACGGTGGGACCGGCAAGGAGGCCAGCCGGAACGCTGGAGGACGGGGAAGCGCCGAGCAGCCGCCCGACGTCAAGAGGTCAGTCCTCGTCCGCGAAGACCGCGGACGAGTTGCCCAGCGCCTTGATGGCATCGGTCAGACCTGGAATTGGGTCGAAGACAAAGCGCTTGCCTGACTTGGTTTTCTGCAGCAGCCCCAAGCTCTCCAGCCCCGTAAGGTCACTTCGAGCGGTTTCCGTGGCGATCCGATGCGAGGTCTTGTGAGTCTGGACGTCGAATCGGGCCGCCGGATTCTTCAGCGCGTGCTGCAGAACGGCCAACTGTCGCGGGTTGAAGAGATCGGCGCTCTTGTCGAGAGTATGGCGCATCTCGCGAAGCTCAACCATCTGCGCCGCCAGGAATCCGTGCAGGTCCTCGATCGAACGGCACAGCACTTCGAGGTGGTATCGATAGAAGTAGGTTAAGTCATTGTCATCAGACTCGGTGTATAGGTAAGACCTGATGTATCTGGTTGGCGCCTTCTTCAGAATCCTCGACACCGTGAGGTATTCGGTGAGCCAGTAGCCCTGGTTCAGCATGGACCAGTAGAAAAGGGCACGGGCGGTCCTGCCATTACCGTCCTCGAACGGATGCTCGTAGCCGATCATGAAGTGCAACGTCAGCGCCCTCAGCACCGGCGGAAGGTAGCCCGAACCAATCTCGCCGTTAGCGAATTCGCATAGTCGTCGGACTCGATCCGGAAGCAGCTCAGCCGGCGGCGGAGTGTGCAGCACTTCGTCACCGTCCCACACCGACACCCGGTCCTCATCGGCCCGCTGGAAGCGGCCGGCGGCATCCGGGTTGTCCAGCGTGCCGTCGGTGACGATGCGGTGGATTTCGCAGATCAGGTCGACGGTGAGCTTCTCCCGGCGAATCTCGCCGATCCGCTGCATCGCACGGAAATTGTTGAAGATCATGCGCTCGCTGCGATCGCGCGGCTGCCGGCCCGAGCGAATCATGTCGCGCGCGACCTGCCGAGTAGTTGACGCTCCCTCGATCTGACTTGAGGTGATCGCTTCGTCGATGAGCTGACTCACCAGGTACCGGTCTCGGGTGGCGGGATCGGTCACCTGCTCACTCAGCTCGATCTGGCCGCTCGCGTGCCGGGCAACGAAGTCCGTCTTCTCCAGCACCTCGTCGGGAAGCGCGTAGATGAAGGGGACGCCCGCGACGTCGTTCAGGGGCAGCTTGCGGTGCACGCTACGCCGGGCGAGTTTGAGCGCGACCCACCACTCCTCGACGCTCAACCCTTGCGGTGGCTGCCGGTGGCGAATCTCGTCCCACGGCAGATATGGCTGGTCGGCGATGCTGTCATCCGCGTACAGGTTGAGGATGCTGGTTAAAACGCCGCGGCGATCGCCGCCAGCGAGAATCTGGCCAAGGAGTTCCGCCTGGTCAGGCGGCGGCATGGGCGGCTTCACCATCAACCCTCCCCCAAGTTGCTGCTAGATTAGCAGCAACTAGCAGCAAATTGGCAGCAGCAATCGCGATGGCCGCCTGAGCGTTGCTGCCAAACTGGCAGCAATTAGCAGCAAATTGGGAGCACGTTCCGCGAAGCCGTCGGAGAGGCCGGCCACAAGCTGTGGCGATCAGCGTTGCTGCAGGTAATCGCGGTCGACGGCGGCGTTCAGTCCTCGTGTTCGAGGATTTCCTGGTGGGCCAACTGGGCCAGCTCCTCGACGGCACTCAACGGGATCAGCAGCGCGATGTCCCAGGCCTCGTCGTCGGCGCCGACCAGGATGCTGGCGTGGCCCTCGGTCGTGGACCAGAAGACGGGGGCGCCGGCGGCGGTGCCGATGGCGAGGGAGCGGCGGCTCAGGCGGTCGGCGGTGCGGATGTCGGTGAGGCGGGCCAGGTCCTCGAGGGTGGCGCGGATGTTGAGTTGCCAGTCGCGGCTGGCGAGCTTGACCACGGCGGGGCGGTGGCCGGTGGCGTCGGTGACGAGCGCGGCCTCCATGCTGACGTCGACGGTCCGGTCGTTCATGATGGAAACGATAGATCAGGCGCGGCATACTGGGCCGATGGCGACCCTCTCGCCCGGGTTTCGCGGCCGATCCCGCGAAGCGGAGCCGAAGCTTCCGCCCGGGCAGTACCTGACCCACGATTTCCCGGTTCTGTCCGCCGGTCCCACCCCCAAGATCCCCACCGAGCGGTACGAGTTCACGATCAGCACCGAGACCGGGGAGAAGCGGTCCTGGTCCTGGGACGATCTGGTGAAGCTGCCGGCGGAGACGCCGACGGTGGACATCCACTGCGTGACGAAGTGGTCGAAGCTGGGCACGTCCTGGAAGGGTGTCTCGCTGGACACGCTGTTCGAGGACGTGGAGAGCGCGGCCGACTTCGCGCTGGCCCACTCGTACGGCGGCTACACCACGAACCTGCCGCTTACGGACCTCCTGGACGGGCAGGCCTGGCTGGTCTACGAGTTCGACGGCGAGCCGCTGCATCCGGAGCACGGCGGGCCGGTGCGGCTGCTGGTGCCGCACCTGTACTTCTGGAAGTCGGCGAAGTGGGTGCGCGGCATCTCGCTGATGCTGGACGACGAGCCGGGCTTCTGGGAGGCGGCCGGCTACCACGAATACGGAGACCCGTGGCGCGAGCAGCGGTATCAGGGCGACTGAGCTGGCGGACGGCCACGCTGGCCGAGGCGCGGGCGGAGAACGCGTCCGCGCGCACGCTCGTCTTCGACGTGCCGGGCTGGCCGGGGCATCTGGCCGGGCAGCACGTGGACGTGCGGCTGACCGCGGACGACGGCTACACGGCGCAGCGCAGCTACTCGATGTCGGCGCCGGCCGACGGCGAGCGCGTGGAGATCACCGTGCAGTCCGTGGCGGACGGTGAGGTCTCGCCGTACCTGGTGGACGTGCTGGCCGTCGGCGACGCGGTGGAGTTGCGCGGGCCGATCGGCGGCTGGTTCGTCTGGCGGCCGGAGCAGCTGGACCCGGTGCTGCTGGTCGCGGGCGGGTCGGGCGTGGTGCCGCTGATGGCGATGATCCGCGCGCGGCGGCAGGCGAACAACCGCTCGGTGTTCCGGCTGATCTACTCGGTGCGGACGCCGGACGACGTCTACTACGCGGACGAGCTGCGCCGCCGGGCCCGGGACGATCACGGGCTGGAGGTCACGTTCGTGCACACCCGGTTCGGCGAGAACCCGCGCCGGATCTCGGTCGCGGACGTGAACACGCACGGCTGGCCGCCGGCGCTGGAGCCGGCCTGTTTCGTGTGCGGCCCGACCGGGTTCGTGGAGACGGTGGCGGACATCCTGGTCGCGCTCGGCCACGACCCGCGCCGGATCAGGACGGAGCGGTTCGGTCCCAGCTAGGCAGCAGACCGGCGGCCCGGGCCTCGGCGAACGACGGCGCGTTCGTGTCCTTCCCGGACAGGACGGGCGAGGATGCGGGCCAGTCGATCGCCAGGTCCGGGTCCATCGGGTGGACGCCGTGCTCCGCGGACGGGTTGTAGGCGGTGGACACCAGGTAGGTCATGGTGGCGTCGTCGGTCAGCGCGCAGAACCCGTGCCCGAGCCCTTCGCTCAGGTAGACCGCGCGGCGCGTGCGGTCGTCCAGCACCACGCCCTCCCATGCGCCGAACGTCGGCGAGCCCATCCGCAGGTCGACCACCACGTCGAGCACGGAACCGCGCGCGCAGGTGACGTACTTCGCCTGGCCGGGCGGCACGTCCGCGTAGTGGATGCCGCGCACGACGCCGGCCGCGGAGACGGAGATGTTGCCCTGCGTCATCGTCACCGGGCGGCCCAGCACCTCGGCGAGCTTGTCGAAGCGGAGCCACTCGGTGAAGCTGCCCCGCGCGTCGCCGTGCACCACCGGCGTGACCTCGTAGGCGCCTTCGATGCTCAGGGGGCGGATCTTCATCGGCTCACCTACCAGTCGTTTCGCAAGATTCTTTCACTCTACCGAGCCGGAGGGCGACGCATAGTGGCTGGTCGTAGGCTCGGGCCCATGAGAGTTCTGGTCACTGGCGGCGCCGGGTTCATCGGGTCCCACTTCGTCCGGGAGGCGACCGGTTACGCCGGGCTGGCCGACGCGAAGATCACGGTGCTCGACGCGCTCACGTACTCCGGGAACATGAGAAATCTTGATTCGGCGCGAGATATCCGGTTCGTGCATGGGGACATCTGCGACGCCGCGGTCGTGGACGGGCTGATGGCGGAGACGGACGCGGTCGTGCACTTCGCGGCCGAGACGCACGTGGACCGCTCGATCGACGGCGGCGCCGCGTTCGTCCGCACGAACGTGCTCGGCACCCAGGTGCTGCTGGACGCCGCGACCCGGCACGGCGTCCGGCGGTTCGTGCACGTCTCCACGGACGAGGTCTACGGCTCGATCGAGACCGGCTCCTGGCGCGAGGACTTCCCGGTCGCGCCGAACTCGCCGTACTCGGCCGCGAAGGCCGGGTCGGACCTGCTGGCGCTCGCCTACCACCGCACGCACGGGCTGCCGGTGCTGGTCACGCGCTGCTCGAACAACTACGGGCCGTACCAGTTCCCGGAGAAGGTCATCCCGCTGTTCGTGACGAACCTGCTGGACGGGCGGACGGTCCCGCTCTACGGCGACGGCGGCAACGTGCGCGACTGGCTGCACGTCGACGATCACTGCCGGGGCATCGCGCTGGTGCTGACCGGCGGCCGGGCGGGTGAGATCTACAACATCGGCGGCGGCACCGAGCTGACCAACAAGGAGCTCACCGGGCTGCTGCTGGAGGCGTGCGGCAGGGACTGGGACTCCGTCGAGGAGGTGGCGGACCGCAAGGGCCACGACCGCCGCTACTCGGTGGACATCACCAAGATCAAGAACGAGCTGGGGTACGCGCCGCGCAAGGACTTCGCCGCCGGCCTGGCGGAGACGGTGGACTGGTATCGCGACAACCGCGCCTGGTGGGAGCCGCTCAAGCGCTGAGGAGGAGGGGGTACGACCGGCGTCGTACCCCCGTCACGATCAGACCTTGCGGCCGAAGAGCAGGCGCCACGGCATCAGCGCGGACTCGATCTGCACCGCGAGGCTCATCTTCGAGACGCCGTCGGCCCGCTGCTCGAAGCGGATCGGCACCTCGTAGATCTTCCCGCCGTGCCGGACCGTGCGGTAGTTCATCTCGACCTGGAACGCGTAACCGTTGCTGTGGATCGAGGCGACGTCGATCGCCCGCAGCGTCTCCGCCTTCCACGCCTTGAAGCCCGCGGTCACGTCCTTCACGCCGAGGCGCAGGATCGTGTTGACGTAGAAGTTGGCCCAGGCGGACAGGAACTTGCGGTGCAGGCCCCAGTCACCGGCGACCGAGCCACCCGCGACGTACCGCGAGCCGATCACCACGGCCGCGTCCGTGGACAGCAGCTTCTCCACCATGATCGGGACGACCGAGGCCGGGTGGGACAGGTCCGCGTCCATCTGGATGACGACGTCCGCGCCCTCCTCCAGCGCGCGCCCGATGCCGGCCACGTAGGCGCGTCCGAGGCCGTCCTTGGTGGTCCGGTGCAGCACGCCGAGCGACTGCGGCGACTCGAGCGCGAGCTTGTCGGCGAGTTCACCGGTGCCGTCGGGAGAGTCGTCGTCCACCACCAGGACGTGGAGGTTCGGCAGCCCGAGGGCGGACAGCATCTCGACGAGCTTAGGAAGATTGTCCCGTTCGTTGTAGGTGGGGACAACGACCGTGATCTTGGGGGAGCTGTCTCCCATATCTGTGCCCTCTTACCCTGCTACTAGATCCGACATCCAGGCGACGGGCCGACGCCGACGCCCCTATTGACCGCCACTTCAACCCCGAAACCGTAACGGATGACGCAAGAGATCGGTGCATGTGATGGCCGCGCGCGGTCGTCCGTGCGCGCACACCGTACCGGTAGGCACCGTACCCCTCCCTCCCAGGCCCGCCATCCGGACGAGAATCACCGGTGAACGCCGGGTCAACCGGTCCGCGCGGCCCGCCACGTCCGGTACGCGGACCACTGCACCAGTGCGAACGGCGCCGCCCACAGCAACGTGCCGCTCAGCCGGCCGTGCGGGGACAGGCCGACCAGCAGCAGGCTGCCGAGCGCGGTCAGCGCCATCACCCCCATGGTGACACCCGCGACGAGCCGCGCCAGTTCGCGTGGGCGGCACCGGTGCGCGACCGCGAGGCCGATCAGGAACGCCGCCAGCGCGACGCCGGACAGCACGTCGACCGCCTCGGCCAGCCACAGGTAGCCGGCGCCCGGCATCGCGCCCTTCCACTCGGCCCAGCCGTCCCGGCCGGCCAGTTCGGCCTGCGCCCAGGCCGTGCCGAGCACCAGGACGAGCAGGGCCGCGGTCCGCCGGGCGCGGGCGGCCGCCAGCACCTCCTGCAGGCCGCCGGCGATCTCCCGGGCCGAGCCGAACTCCGCCACCGCGGTCTCCGGGTCGTCCGCCTCCGCCGCGTCGGTCAGCGCGTCCCGGATCTCGGCCAGCATGTCGCGGCGCAGCCGGCCGGGGCCGTGCAGGCGGCGGGCGACGTCGGCCACGTAGTCGTCGATGACGCTCGGCACCGGCCCAGTCTTCCGGCCCCGCGGTCCGGGGGCCATCGGGGAACGCCCCGATCGTTACGATCCCGCGGTGCTGATTCGCTCGCTCGCGGTGCTGACCGCCGTCGTCGCCCTGGTCGTCGCTCTGAGTATTCGCTTCCTCGCCGACGGTGCGATCGAGCAGGTGTCCGGCACCGTCCTCTACGCATCCATGGTCTACGCCGCCGTCGTGTTCCTGCTGCCGCGCCAGCCGCCGTGGACCTCCGGCGCGATCGCGGTCGCGTTCTGCTGGGCCGTCGAGTTCTCGCAGCTCACCGGCGCTCCCGCTTACCTCTCCGAGCGCTCGCTCGTGGCCCGGCTCGCGCTCGGCGTGCAGTTCGATCTCATCGACGTGTTCTGGTATCCGGCCGGAGTGGTCCCGCTCGTGCTGCTCCACACGCTGCTAGCCTCGAAACGTCCGAGCGCGCGGGGGGCGGTCAATGACTACTGAGAGTACGGAGTTCCGGCCGTCGTCGTTCCCCTGCCAGCAGTGCCAGGCGTCGCCGGACGATCAGCAGCTGGTCCGGGCCCCTACGGGATGGGTCTGGCGCTGCCGCCGCTGCCACTCGGAGACCGGCCGCACGCTGCCGTTCGACCCGCGTGTCGCGCCGGACGGCCGGGAGACCGCGTGGGCCGCGATCGACACGCTCAAGATCTTCGTGCCGATCATCGCGCCGATCGAGAACGACCTGATCTACGAGATCGTCCGGCCGTACTTCGTGGCCGGCTGGTGCGTCCGGGACCTGCTGCACGCGGTCAACTACCTGCCGGACGGCACCACCCACCCGGGCCAGGGCGTGGCCTGGGTCCGCGGCGAGGACCGCGACCGCACACTGTGGCGGCTCCGGCAGCGGCTGCGGCGCTGGCGCTTCTCCGACCGTGAGGAGGGCGAGGACGTGATGAACGGGCCGTACTCGACGACCGCGCGCGCCATGGCCGACCTCGGCGCCGGCCAGCGGGCCCGCGCGGTCGCCCGCGACCTGGAGTGGCAGCAGCGCGCCGCGGCGGCCCGCAGCGCGGCGCACAGCGGCGCGCGCGAGGTAGCGCGGCGGCAGGCCAAGATCGCAGCCAGCCTGGCCCGGGAGGCGGCCTCCCGGGCGGACGCGGCCGAGCGCGAGCGCCTGGTCGCGGACATCACCCGCGGGCGCGAGGCGGCCGAGGTCCGGCGCGAGTCCGCCGACTGAACAACCGGGCCGGGTTTCACCGAGCCGGGATCGGCGGCGGACCGCTACAACGCGACATTGCGGGCGCGCGCTCGGACGGCCCGTTTCAGGGCGCGCGGCGCCCGGCTGGCCTGTCTCACGCGGATCCTCCACAGCCTCCATAACGCGACATATCAGGCGAGCAGCTCTCGACGACTCGCTTCGCGCCGGACTCTGGACGGCCGCTGTAACGCGAAATATCGGGCGCGCGCGCCCGGACGGCCCGCTTCAGGCGCGCGCAGCGCCCGGACCGCCCGCTTCACGGGCGCGCAGCGCCCGGACCGCCCGCTTCAGGCGGGCCGTTTGAAAGCTCTGAAGGCGACCGCCCACGAACAGACAGGGAGGCCGCCCGCGGCCGACCGGTGCCCGCGGGAGCACCGGTAAGCGGCCACGCCGGAAGCGGGTATATCCGCTTCTGAGGGGTTCATGGTTTCGGGCTTCGCCGCTTGACGTCGATACGCCGCCGGTCAGACGCGCACCGGGATCGCCGAGGACGTGCCGAGCACCGTGCCGGCCGCGTCGAGCGCGTCCGCCACCACGTATTCCGGAGTGCCCGGCACCGTCAGCGTGGTCTCGAAGCCGGATCGGGGCTCCTCGACCGCACCACCGTTCAGCGCGCCCGGCTGGGTGCCCCAGCGCGCCCGCCACCGCGCCACCCGCGTCTCGCCGTTCCAGCTCGCCGAGACGACCACGCCGCCGTTCTCGACGCGCAGGCCGAGCGCGGGCTGGTCGGCCGGCGTGCCGGTCCACTCGGCCCGGTAGGCGCGGTAGGACTGGTTGTCCGGCGGGAGATGGCCGGCCAGCCGCACGGTGCCGTTCACGTCGTGCTCGGTGAAGTGCGGCATCTGCCCCCAGCCGACGAACGAGCCGCCGTCGGCCAGTTCCCGGAAGCTGCCCTGGGTCGGCGCGGACAGCCGGTCCGGATGCACGTACTCCGCGACGAACGTGGCCTTCCGCGCGGTCTCGTCGAGCGTGAACACGAGGCCGCGCGAGTACTCGCGTTCCTTCGTGATCCCGGCACCGTTGTCGAACAGGCCCCACGAGCCGTCCCGCCGCTGCCGGAAGTCGTGCTGCCAGGAGAACGCGGTCCGCTCGTCCACCTGGAAGTCCGACTTCCTGCCGCCGACCCGCCAGATCACCTCGCCGCTCCCCCGATCGATCTTGTAACAGGCCCAGGTGTGCCGAGCGGAGACGATGAGATTCCCGTCCGCGGCCAGCCCGACCGAGTTCGCGTGGAAGTAGTCGTACGGCAGGTGCTCCGAGTCGCCCTGCGGCAGCGGCGCGTAGGACTCGTCCAGCCCCACGTGGTCCTTCGCCCGCCACTCGAAGACCTTCTTCCCGGTGGCGATGTCGACCTCCTGGATCACACCGTCGTGCAGCACGCCGTCGACCGGCCCGCCGAGCGCGCTCAGGTCGTACGGGATCGGGTCGTACACCCAGAACAGCGCCGTGTTCCGCGCGGTGATCACCATGTCGTGCTGGTCCGCCTGCTCGGTACCGACCGCGCGCACCCGGGTGATCTCCCGGTACGCCCGGTCCGCGATCACGAACTCGCCCTGACCGACCCCCTGCCCGCCGGTCCCGCCGATCGTCCCCTCCCACCAGGTCAGCACCGGCTTCCCGCGATAGACCTGCGGCTTGAGGTCGATCGCCACGGTCGCCGGGTCCGGCACCTTCCGGAACCACACCGGCTGCCCGGCCTCGTCCACGACCAGCGGTCCCCAGAGCCCGGCACCGGACGCCGGCGTCAGGAAGATCGCCCCGGGCACGGTCCCGGCCGCGGCCACCGTGATCGTCACGTCCGGCAGCGCGCGCAGATCCGGCCGCGACCGGTACTTCGGCTCCGCCGCCGCCGGCGTCTCGGGCGGATCCGGCTCGTGGTCCCGCCCGAGGGCGTAGCCGGCCCCACCTCCGGCGACCCCGGCCACCAGGGCCCCACCGACACCGAACAGCATGTTCCTCCGGGAGATGCTCACGCGGCGAACGTTCCCCACCACCACGAGATCTATCTCAATAGAAGAACATAATTCCCTGTGGGTCTACGAGCCACGATTTGGGCTTTCGGTTTTTTCGGATGGAGGTAGGCTGGGGTCATGCCGACGACGATGCGAGAACGGACCGTCTTTCCTCCTGAGGACCTCGGCGATCTCGCGCGTCTGGCGCGCGGCCTGGGCACCGAGGCGTCCACGCGGGCGCAGCTGATCGGCCCGGACGGCTCCCGGATCGATATCCCCGAGGAGCTGTACGGCGTGCTGAGCGACGTCGTGAACGCGCTGTCGCAGGGTCTGGCGATCTCCATCGCGCCGCACAACACGATGCTGACCACCCAGGAGGCGGCTGACATGCTCAACATCTCCCGGCCGACGCTGGTGCGGCTGCTCACCGACGGCGAGATCCCCCACAGCCTCCGCGGACGGCACCGCCGGGTCCTGCTTCGCGACGTCCTCGACTACTCCGAGCGCACCCGGGTCGAGCGGCACGGGGCACTCGACCAGATGGCGGCGGAGGCCGAGGAGGACAACCTGTACGAGATCACCTCCACCCCCCCACCCCCCAGATGACGGACGGCAACGGTGCCCTTCCCCGCCTTCCTCGACACTTGCGTCCTCTATCCCGCCTACCTGTGCGACACCTTGCTCCGCCTCGCGGAGGCGTCGGCGTATCGGCCGCTGTGGTCCGCTGACGTCCTCGGCGAGCTGCGCCGCAACCTGATCGAGCGCGGCCTCCACCCGGACCGGGTCGATCGCCGGATCGCGCACATGACGCGCGCGTTCCCGGACGCGCTGGTGACCGGCTACGAGTCACTCGTCGACGGAATGACCAACCACCACAAGGATCGCCACATCCTCGCCGCGTCGGTCCGCGCGGGCGCGGAGGTCATCGTCACCTTCAACCTGCGCGACTTTCCGAACCCGCACTCAAGCCGTACGACGTGGACGCGATTCACCCTGACGAGTTCCTGCTCGACGAACTCGATCTCTATCCCGGCCTGACGCTCGACGTGCTCCGGCACCAGGTGTCCTCGTACCGCAAGATGCCGGACACGGTTCCTGAGCTGCTAGTCCAGCTGGAGCGCACCGGCCTGCCGCGATTCGCCGCAGAGGTGAGACGACACCTCGACCCCGCGACGTGGTGAGCGGCCGTTCTCGGCGGAGTGTGCCTTCAAGCACCGCTAACTGGTGATGATCGTGGCGACGAGGTTTTGACGTAGCCCTTCGGGAGTGGGGTGCGGACCACCGCGAGGCGCCAGTAGAGCGGGCCGATCGTCAGGTCGACCAGGAGGTCCGGGTCCGCGGTGGCCGTTCCCGGCACAAACGACAAGGCCCTTCGTCGGCACATGCGGACGCTGTACGGCTTCGGTGCTTGTAACCTACCTGGACATTTTCTAGGTGGGTTACAGTTGCCTGGTGGAGAGTTGCGACGGGGTCGAGCTGTTGCTGGACGTGGGCCTGGATCGACGGGTGGCCGGCAGCTCGGAAGTGGAGATCAGCGCGGGCGGTGATCTCTGGTCGCGGCACCGGGTGCTACTCCTGCGTCATTCGCCGAGCCCGACGGAGATCGAGCGCGCGCTGGCGTCGCTCGGCCATGTCGACGGGCTGCTGTTCGTGGTCGCGCGGGCCGGCCGCGCCCTGACCGCCGCAGCCGAGCGGGACCATCGCATCGCCTACGCGGCGGTCGACGACGACGCGGTCTACTTCCGGGGGCACCTGCACCGGGGCACGGCGGCGCGCCCGTCCGCGCCGATCCGGCCGGCGCGCACCAGCTGGGCGCGAGCGGCGATATTGCGGCTGTTCGCACTCGGCACGCCCGACCCGCTGACACAATCGGAGATCGCGCGCCGGATCGGCGTCTCGCACGTCGCGGTCGCCAAGCAGTTGCCGTTCCTGGACGGGCTGATCGAGCGCACGGCGGCTGGCTGGCGGGCCGTCGATCGGGCGGGCTGCTGGGACCGGTTCGTCGGCGGCTATCCGGGTCCACGCGGCCTGGCAACCCACTGGGCCGCCACCCAGGAGCTGATGGAGCAGATCACCATCGTCGAGGCCGCGGCGGACGGACGGGGCGACGCCGTTCCGGCCGTCTCCGGCGATCTCGCCGCCGATTTCTACGCCCCCTGGCGTCGCCCGAGCCGGGCCGTCGCCTACGTCGCCGTCCAGCTCGACCTGGCGGAGCACGGCTTCGCGACCGTGCCGGCGGCGAACGCGACCATGACGTTGTGCATCCCCGCGGACCCGACCGTCCTGGCCATGTCGCGCGAGTGGCCGTTGAGAAACGCCGGCCGCATCCGCCGTTACACCGACCCGTTGATCACCGCGTGGGACCTGTCCCGGTCCTCCGGCGGCGACGTCGCCGAATCGGTCGGGCAACTTCGATCGACGGTCCTCAGGGAGTCGCAGTGGGCATCCGGCGCCGGGTAGCGCTCGCCGCCACCTCGCACGCGGACGAGCTGGCGCTCCGGTCCCTCGCGGACATCACCGCGATCACCGCGGATCAGAACGTGCGCATCATCGGCGGTCAGATGGCGTCGCTTCTCCTGACCGCCTATCCCGTCCCCGGGCTCGCTCTGCGCCGCACCCGGGACGCCGATGCCGCCATCACCACGGAACTCGCCGGCTCGGGCGTCATACACGACCGCCTCATCGACCACGGATACGTTGCCACCAGCGGAAACAGCTATGCGCGGCCGGTCACCGAACTGGCGGTGCCCGGCGGTCCAGTTCCCGAACTGACCATCGATCTGCTCGTACCGTCCCTCGACGGCCGCTTCCGCCCGCGGGTGTATGCCGGGCGGGCGTTCGACGCCGCGCCGGGTCTCGCGCCCGCGCTGGCCACCGAGCCGATCGTGATGGATGTCGACGCCCGGCTTCTCGACGGGACGGCGCTGACGTTCAGCACGCGAGTGCCGGTTCTGGAACTCGCGCTCGTCGTCAAGGCACTGTCGTACGGTTCGCGCCTCCTGGACCGCGACATCGAGGACATCTACCGCCTCCTGGAGATCGCCGACGCCCACCCACCGGACGAGTTCGGCGGATGGCAGCTACGTGCCACCCCGTTACGCGCCTCCCGGCGCGACGCCGCCGTGCACCTGCACGAGTTGGCCCGGCAGGTGCGGCGCCGCTCCGGCCTCGCGGTGCCGACCGGCCGGCTCGCCACGTTGATCGCCGCGCTGATCAGCAGACCCGGCTGAACTCAGGCACACGGTGCCGGCGGATCGTCGAGGGTTTCTGGCCGGTGGTGAGCCGTGCTAACCGGGGATGACCGCGGCCACGAGGTTCTTGACGTAGCCCTTCGGGAGTGGGGTGCGGACCACCGCGAGGCGCCAGTAGAGCGGGCCGATCGTGAGGTCGACCAGCAGGTCGGGGTCCGCGGTCGCGGGCAGTTCGCCGCGGGTGATCGCCCGGGCGGTGAGCAGTGCGCCGGCCTCGCGTTGGTGGGTACGCAGTGCGGCCTGCAGCGTTTCGGCGATCTCGGGTGTGCGGGCGGCCTCGGCCAGCAGGTCGGGCACGATCTGGTTGGCCAGCGGGTGGCGCAGCGCGCGGGCGGCCAGGCCGAGGAACGTCTCCAGGTCGGTGCGCAGTGAGCCGGTGTCGGGCAGTGCGGACAGGTCGACCGCGACGGAGCCGACCAGGTCGATGACCATCGCGAGTTTCGAGGCCCAGCGGCGGTAGACGGCCATCTTGCCGACGCCGGCGCGGCGGGCCACCGCCTCGATCGAGAGCCGGCCGTAGCCCACGGAGGCCAGTTCGGCGAAGACGGCGTCGCGGATCGCGTCCGTCACGTCCGGGCGAAGCACGGCCGCACCGGCGGGTGCGCGCTTCCTGGCCGGTTCCACACCCGTTTCCATACTCGGGAGTGTAACGCCGCGACGAGACGGTTGCGTCTCGTCGTGCGCGTCACCTAACCTTCGACGCGACGAGACGGTATCGTCCCGTCCACAGAGAGGTCAGGCATGATCGAAGCGCCATCGACGCAGCTCGCCCGGGAGTACGGGTTGAGCGTCAGCGGGCAGCGGCCGGACGTGGCCGAATATGTGCGCCGGCTCTGGTCCCGGCGCGCGTTCATCGTCACGTTCGCGCACGCCAAGGTCACCGCGTCCTACGCGTCCGCCACGCTCGGCTCCTTCTGGACCGTGATCACCCCGCTGGTGAACGCGGGCGTCTACTACCTGATCTTCGGGGTGTTACTCGGCACGGATCACGGCGTCGCGAACTTCATCGCGTACCTCTGCACCGGGGTCTTCGTCTTCCACTTCACCCAGCAGGTCGCGATGGCCGGCACGCGATCGATCGCGGACCACGTGAGCCTGGTCCGCGCCATGCACTTCCCGCGCGCCTCCCTGCCGCTGGCGCTCACGCTGGTGCAGTTGCAGCAGCTGTTCGCCGCGCTGGCCGTGCTCGCCGCGATCGTGCTGGTCACCGGTGAACCGATCACGTGGTCCTGGCTGCTGGTGCTGCCGGTGATCGCGCTGCAGACCGTGTTCAGCGCGGGTCTTGCGATGATCCTCGCCCGGCTGGCCGCGCGCACCACCGACCTGAAGCAGCTGATGCCGTTCGTGCTGCGCACCTGGCTCTACGGCTCCGGCGTCTTCTACAGCCTGGACAACTTCATCGACGACGCGCCCGGCCCGCTCACCACGCTGCTGCACTGGAACCCGATGGTCGCGTTCATCGACCTGATCCGGTACGCGCTGATCGACTCGCTGCCCCACGCACGCATGCCCGGCCACCTGTGGCTCTCCGCCGTCCTGTGGTCCCTGGTGATCGGCGCGGGCGGCTTCCTGTTCTTCTGGGCGGCGGAGGAGGAGTACGGCCGTGAGTGAGCCCACCGTGATCGTCGAGAACCTCGACGTGGTCTACCAGGTCCGCGGGCGGGCCGGCGCCGGCAGCCCGATCGCCGCGCTCGGCCGGATGGTGTTCCGTCGCGCCCTGCCCCCCAAGCGTTCGGTGCACGCGGTCAAGAACGTGTCGTTCACCGCGTACGAGGGGCAGGCCATCGGTCTGATCGGCACGAACGGCTCCGGCAAGTCCACGCTGCTGCGCACGATCGCCGGCCTGCAACCCGCCCACCGCGGGCGCGTGCTGACCCGGGGCCAGCCGTCGTTCCTCGGCGTGAACGCCGCGCTGATGCGCGACCTGACCGGCGAGCGGAACGTGGTGCTCGGCTGCCTGGCGATGGGCATGAGCCCGGCGGAGACCCGGGCGAAGTATCAGGAGATCGTGGATTTCTCCGGCATCAACGAGAAGGGCGACTTCATCTCGCTGCCGATGCGCACCTACTCCTCGGGCATGGCCGCCCGGCTGCGCTTCGCCATCGCGGCCGCCAAGACCCACGACGTCCTGATCATCGACGAGGCCCTGACCACCGGCGACGCCCGCTTCCAGAAACGCAGCGAGGACCGCGTCCGCGAACTGCGCCGTCAGGCCGGCACCGTCTTCCTGGTCAGCCACGCCAACCGGTCCATCCGCGACACCTGCGAACGCACCATCTGGCTCGAATCCGGGGAAATCCGCATGGACGGCCCGACCGACGAGGTCGTCGATGCCTATGAGGCGTACACCAAAAAGCGATAAAGGCGATGTTCCCGCTTCCGGCCTGGGCACTTTCCGAGTGCTCCCGCGGGCACCGGTCGTCCGCATGGGCAGGTGTTCACTCCGGTCAGGGGCGGGGATCGGGGCGGCAGCCGGGCTCCCTGTCGGTTTCGTCGTGGCCGAGTTCAAAACCCGGCCGCAGGCCGTCTCCTGCCCGTTCGGCGGCGGGGCGGGTCTACTGACAGAGCTTCAAGGTCAACGCGCAAGGATCCGTGATCCAGGCGCCCCCGAAAACTCGCTAACCCCTGGGTGTCGGGTCCGCGCGCAGCGCCAGTGTGGGGCACTCGGCGATCGCGCGGCGGGCGTGCGTGACCAGCTGCGGTGGGATCGGGTCGCCCTTCAGGATCGGGTAGCCCCACTCGTCCAGCTTCACCTGCTCGGGCAGCAGCTCCGCGCACATGCCCCGGGCCACGCAGGTGATCGGGTTGACGCGCAGATATTGCCCGGCCTCGGCCTGCGGGTTCTTCGCCACGGCTACCTCCAGGATCCGTCCCGGTCGCGGGCGGCCGGCAGCGGCAGCAGCGGGTCCGCGGCCGCACCCCGGCACGTCGCGCCGCCCAGGTGGGTCTGCAGGTCCTCGGCGAACGCGGCGAGCGCGCTGTTGACCAGCCGGGTCGCGCCGTCCGGGTGGCTGCACGCGCCGCGCCCGTTGACCACCGCGAGCCGCCGGGTGAGCCGCTGCCGCACCGCGGGAGAGCACCGGCCGTACGCGACCGCCTCCATGTCGTCCGCGATCGCCGGCAGCCCGAACACGCACGGCCCGCACTGCCCGGCCGATTCCTCCGCCAGATAGCGGGCCACCCGCGCGGTCTCCACCAGCCCGCAGCTGCCGGCCGGGAGCGCCACGATCGCGCCCGCGCCGATGGTCACGCCGAGCGTGCCGGCCGGGTCGTGCGACAGCGGCAGCAGTTCGTTGCCGGGCAGCGTGACCCAGGTGCCGAAGTAGCCGCCGACCAGCGCCGCGCTCAGCGTCTCGGCCGGACCGCCGGCCAGGTCCAGCACCGCGCCGAGCCGGGTGCCGGGCGCGATCTCGTAGACGCCCGGCCGGCGTACCGCGCCGCCGACCGTGACCAGCGTCGAGCCGGGGTCGGTGTCGGTGCCCACCGTGCGGAACCACTCCGCGCCGCGCAGCGCGATCAGCGCCAGGTGGGCGAGCGTCTCCACGTTGTCGACCAGCGTGGGCCGGCCGGCCACGCCGCGCTCGGCCGTGCGCGGCGGCGCGAACGTGGGCCGCGCGTCGCCGGTGTTGATGTACTTGACCAGCGCGGACGACTCGCTGGCGACGTACCGCCGGGGCAGCCGCGCGACCTCCCAGCGGACCGGGTCGGTGCGCCGGCGGGCGATCTCGCGCTCCAGCCGGTCGGCCAGCCCGGCGCCGCGCTCCACGCAGAGCACCACCCGGTCCGCTCCGACCGCGTGCGCGGCCAGCACCGCGCCGTCCAGCACCAGGTGCGGCGCGTAGGTGAGCAGCGCGCGGTCCTTGCTGCTGGCCGGCTCCGACTCGCAGCCGTTCGCGACCACCACCGGCGTCCGGCCCGCCTCGGCCACCGCGGCCAGCTTCTTCCCGGTCGGGTATCCGCCGCCACCCCGGCCGCGCAGTCCGGCACGGCGTACCGCGTCGATCAGCCGGCGCTGCCCGATCTCCCCCGCGAACGTGCGCAGCGGCAGGTCGCCGTAGGCGGCGCGGTGCTCCTCCAGCGTTCCGGCAGCACGCAGGAGCCGGGGTGCGGGCCGGGTGTCGCGCCGCTGCTGCGGTCGCTCCGCCATGAGCGTCACCGGATCCTCCAGAATCATCAGCGGGTACGGGTGGAGAACTCCCCGGGCAGGCGCACCGGCTCCGGTGCCGGGCGGGCCGCGGCCACCGGCTTCGTCGCGGGGGCCGGCTTCGGCGGTGCGGAGTCGACCGGCGGCCGGTCCCGCTTTATGATCCGGATCGTCACCGCGACCAGCACGGAGCCGATGCTGACCCCCGCGGTGACCAGGCCGATCGGGCTGGTCGCGTCGGTGCCGGCGCCGATGCCGTGGGCCAACGCGATCGGCCAGCTCAGGTAGGCCAGCCAGTGGATGCCCTTCCACAGCCGCAGGTTGATCCGGGGTCGCAGCAGGCTGGTGACGATCAGCGCCAGCAGGATGTCGAACGAGATCGCGCCGAGCCCGAGCCAGAACGGCTGGTACTGCGACACGAAGGGGATCACCGCGTCCGCGAACGTGATCGGCACGTAGTCGTCCACCGCCACCGTCACCACGTGCACCAGCAGCAGCGCGAGCGTGAGCAGTGAGATGTTGCGGTGCAGCCCGGCCAGCGCGAACCGGGGCCAGCTCGCGGAGCCGACGCGCAGCGGGCCGAGGATGCCGAGCAGGATGGTGGCGGTCATCAGCAGCACCGCCACCATGCCGCTTCCCCGGGCGGCGAACCACATGGTCAGGCCACCTCCGCCCGCGCAGGGTCACTCGGCCAGCCGGCCGAGGTGGTGACCGCGCCGTCGGGCGCGACCAGGCGGGCCGGCAGCCGGCGGTTGGCCAGCCAGCGCGGCGCGCCCCGGCCGCGGATGATCGAGGCGGTCGCGGCCGCGTTCGCGTCCACGCAGCTGCCCGCCGCGACCGAGACCGTCTTCCAGATCGGCGCGGGTACGTCCCCGGTGCGCGGATCCACGATGTGGTGCACCTGCCGGTCGCCACGCCGCCACCGCCGCTGCGTGACGCTGGACGTGGCGAGCGCACCCGAGGTGATCGAGACGACCGGGTCGGTGGCGCCGGCCGGCGTGCGGTGGCTGTCGCCGACGCTGATCAGCCAGCCGCCCTCCGGTGCCGGGCCGGCCGTGGCCAGGTCGCCGCCGAGCGAGACCAGCGCGCCGCAGCCGAGCGTGGCGATCCGCGCGGCGGTCCGGTCGGCCGCGAACGCCTTGCCGGTCGCGCCCACGTCGAGCAGGATCCGGCGCGGCACCAGCACGCGTCCGGCGTCCGGGTCGAGCTGCACGCGCCACCAGCCCGGGGCCGGGCGCAGCGGCTCGCCCTCGGGCAGCGCGCGACCGCGCAGCGCGGCGTAGTCCCGGTCGTACCCGAGGTCGATCACCGCCTGGCCCACGGTCGGGTCGACCAGGCCGTTCGTGGCGGACGCGGCGCGCAGCGCGGCCTGCAGGATCTCGGTGAGCAGCGGGCTGATCGAGGCTGCCCGGCCCGCGTACTCGGTGAGCCGGACCAGCTCGGAGTCGGCGCGGAAGCGGCTGCATGCGGCGTCGATCTCGTCCAGCCCGGCGCGGAGCATGCGCTCCGCCTCGGGCAGCGCGGCGGGGTCCGTGACCAGCAGCAGCGCGGTGGTGCCCCAGATCGGGAAGGTGACCCGCGAGGGCGCCACCCGCAGGCCGCTCACGAGCCGCCCGTCGTGGCGTCGCTCTCCTGCTGCGGAGCCGGCTCGGGTGCGGCGGGCGGCGGCGCCAGCTCGGCACCGCCCTCGTCGTCGTCCTCGTCCTCCGGCTCGGCCGGTTCCTCGTCGTCCGGCTCGGGCGATTCCTCGTCGTCCGGTCCGGGCGATTCCGAGGGCGGCTCCGACGCGGGCTTCGGTGCGGCGGGCTTCGATGTGCCGGGCTTCGGTGCGGCCGGCTTCCCAGAAGGTGAGACGGCGGCCGGCTCCGTCGTGCCCGTGTCCTCCGCGGCCGCCGCGCTGCCGCTCTGCGCGAAGATCCAGCCGAACGCGAGGGAGAGCACTGCCGCGCCGGCCGCGGCCGCCTGGGTGACCAGCCGCTGCCGGCGCAGTCCCTGGTCCCGGCGGTCGACGTGGCGGGGTTCGGTGTTGTCCATGACTCCCTCTTCGCCGGTCGGATGGCGGATACCACGAGGTACGGACGACGTCCCCGGGACGGTTCATTCGGTAGCCGCCCGATCCGTTTTACGCCCCGCCCGCAACGCGCGAATCCTGCTCCGGCCCGGCGCCCGGCCGATGGCAGTACCGCGGGACGAGAAACGCCGAACCGCGCCACCTCGGAGGGGAGCCAGGAATGATCGACCATGTGCGAGTCATGATCCGTGAGCGCATCAAGTCGGACCGCGGCGCGAGCGCCGTGGAGTACGGCCTGCTCGCCGCCCTCATCGCCGTCGTGATCATCGGCGGGGTGACGCTGGTCGGCAGCGACCTCAGCGCCACGTTCACCAAGGTCAGCACCGAGGTGTCGCCCTCGCCGTAACGCATGGCCGCTCGACTCGACGCGGCGGCCCGCCATCAGACCGCCCTCACCGCGCTGCTGCCGCCGGTGTCCGCGCGCGCTGGCCGGCGGCTCGAACGCGAACGGCGCGCCCCGCCATCCTCCCGGCGATGTTCGTGGTCGTCCTGGGTCCGGGCATCCTGTCCATCCTCAAGTCCCTCTGACTGATCCGCCCGCGCGCACGCGAGCCGCGGGCACCGGTCAGACCCGGCACGCCGGATCCGCGGACGGCCCGGTGGGGTGGAGCGGGCGGAGACACGGGAATGGCAGGAAGGAGCGCCAGCGACGACCGGTGCCCGCGGGAGCACTCGGAACGCGACCACGCCGGAAGCGGGAAAAGCGGTTCTCAGGTTTTGATCCGGGCCGTGACCGGCGGTGAAACGCCCGAAGGTGTCCGTCCGGTCACCTATCGGACGAGCAAGTTGCACGTCCGACTCCACGGTACGAATACTCGGTGTATGCGAGCCGACACCTTGGGAGATCATCTTCTCCCGGCGGCCGGCACCGTGCTCCGGGACCCCGGCCCGTTGTTCGCCACGCGGAGCGGGAGCACCGCCGAGATCCAGCAGCTCGCCGACGAGATCTTCTCGGCGCCGCGCTGGGTCACCACGCTCGGCGGCGCCCCCGCGCGGTGCCGACTGCGGATCCTGCGGTTCGGGCCGGTGATCATGTCGGATTGGGAGTCGGACGAGGCGGTCCAGGTGACCGCGCCGGACCTGGACGACTACAACATCGGCCTGGCACCGGCCGGACGCCTCTTCACCGAGCAGCGCGGCATCGTCACCACCGCGACCACGCTGGAGGGCGCGGTCTACCGGCCCGGCTCACCGGCGCGCGCGTGGTGGCGGCCGGACACCCACCCGGTCACCGTCGCGCTCGCGCCCGGCGCGCTGGAGGCGGAGCTGGAGGCGCTGCTCGGGCACCCCATCCGCGGGCCGCTGCAACTGTCCCGCCGGTTCGACCTGACCCGGGGCATGGGCCGCAGCTGGGGCGCGCTCGCCGGGCTGGTGCACGCGGAGCTGTGCGCGGCGGACGGCATGATCTACCGCCCGATGATCGCGGAGCGGCTCTGGCACTCGATGCTCGGCGGCCTGCTGCTCGCGGTGCACCACCAGTACAGCGACGAGCTGAACGAGCCGGCGGCGCCGAGTCGTCCGCGCGCGGTCAAGCGAGCGATCGACGCGATGGAGGCCGACCCGTCCCATCCGTTCAGCACGGCCACGCTGGCCCACGTGGCCGGCGTCAGCGCGCGCTCGCTGCAGGACGGGTTCCGCCGGCACGTCGGCGTCACCCCGATGATCTATCTCCAGGATCTGAGGCTCGGGCGGGCCCACGTGGAGCTGTCCACCAGCGCGCCCGGTGCGATCACGGTCTCTGAGGTGGCGCACCGCTGGGGCTTCGTCCATCTCGGACGGTTCGCGGCCGCGTATCGCCGGCGCTTCGGACTGCTCCCCTCGGAGGCGCTGCGCGAGCTGTGATCCGGGTCATTCACCGGGGTCTCCCTGGCCGTCGGCCGGCCGCCGGCCCACCGGGGCGCGCGCCGGTGCGGCGACGCCGCGCTCGGTCAGCACCGACCAGGGCGCGGTCCCGCCGGAGATCACCGACCACTCGCCCCGGGACTGCGCGCGCAGGTGGGAAAGCACCCGGTCGGCGGCGTCCACCCCCTCCTCGACCAGCGCGGTCAGCGGCGACCGGGCCGGCGGCGCGCCCGGCGACAGCGCCGCCTGTGCCGCCTCGTAGTGGGCGAGGAAGTGCGCGGCGCGGCGAAGCGCCTCGAGCGCCCGCACGGCGTCGCCCTCGATGTCGGATGGCTGACCCACGCCCCACGCCTCCGCTTCTTCGGTTGTGCGCATGTCCTCGGACGGTCACCGGCTGTTCCACTGAGGGCAATGGAGGCCGCTGCCGAATCTATGCGCAAATGCGCCCCGCAGTCGATCCGATCCGCGCAGTAACAGTCCGAATCGCGCATGAGACTCGTCATCCCTCGGTAGGAGGCCGCGCCACCATCGGCTGACCCCGGGAATCAGCCTGCGGGCTGTCGCGTCCGCGCCACCGTCTCCGTACCGTCCTCCCATGACCACGAGCAGGGGGTACGCCGTGCCCGTGATCGTCTGGGTGCGCTCTCCGCACGCCGGCGAGCTGCACGGCGCACTGACCGCGCACGGCGGCGAGGTCACGGCGGCCGGGGACGGGCTGCTGCGCGTCACCGGGCTGACCGCGGCCGAGGTCGGTGACCTGGCCGTCGAGTGGGGTGCGCCGATCCACGAGCTACGCACCTCGCATCATGAGCTTTGACCTGCGGCGGCTCCGCGTCGTGGTCCGGTGCCGGACCTTCGCCGCCCGGCACCGGCTGCTGGTGGACGCCGGCCTGGCCGCGCTGCTGCTCGTGCTGCAGTTCTCACAGCGCGCACCCGGCCCGGCCGGCCTGGCTCTGGTGGTCGCGCTGCACGTCCCGCTGATCTGGCGGCGTGCCCGGCCGGTGCCGGCGTTCTGGGCCACGCTCGCCGTCGCGATGGTCTGCGACCTGCACGCCTGGCAGTTCGAACCACGCCGGCCGTTCGTCTTCGCGGTGCTGATGGCGGCGCTCTACGCGGTCGCGCTGCATGAACCGGACCGCCGCCACCTCTGGGCCGCGGTCGTGGGCGCCGAGCTGGCCTCCGTGATCATGCTCGCGTCCGCCCGGAGCTGGACCGAGTACTCCGGCGCGGTGCTGTTCGCGACCGCGCTGCTGGCCGCGGCCGCGTCGCTCGGCGTGGTCCGGCAGACCCGCCGCGCCTACCTGGCCGAGCTGGAGGAGCGCGCCCGCCGCCTGGAACGGGAGAGCGACCAGCAGGCCCAGCTCGCGGTCGCGGCCGAACGCGCCCGGATCGCCCGGGAGATGCACGACATCGTGGCGCACAACCTGACCGTGATGGTCGCGCTGGCCGACGGCGCCGCGCTCACCGTGAGCCGCTCGCCGGAGCTGGCCGCGGACACCATGCACAAGGTCTCCGCGACCGGCCGGCAGGCGCTCGGCGAGATGCGCCGGCTGCTCGGCCTGCTCCGCGCGGACGTGCCGGCACCCGCGCCGCGGGTGAGGGCGCCTCAGCCCGGCTTCGCGGACATCGACGGGCTGATCGCCCAGGTGCGCACCGCGGGCCTGACCGTCACCGTCGCCCAGCACGGCCTGCCGGTCGAGGCATGGGGCCCGGGTGCCGGACTCACGGCGTACCGGCTGGTCCAGGAGGCGCTGACGAATACGCTCAAGCATGCGGGGCCGGGCACCAACGCCCGGGTCGACCTGCGCTACGAGCCGCACGGGATGGAGCTTTCGGTGACCGACGACGGACGCGCACCCGCCCGGACCTCCCCGGGCGCCGGTGGGCACGGCCTGGCCGGGATGGCCGAGCGGGTCGGTTCCTACGACGGCACGGTCGAGTCCGGCCCGCTGGCGGAGGGCGGCTGGCGAGTCCGCGCCCGGCTCACGTTCGGCGCCGTCGCGTGATCCGGGTCGCGCTCGTCGACGACCAGCCGCTGTTGCGCCTCGGCTACCGCATGGTGCTGGAGTCCGAGCCTGATCTGGAGGTGGTCGGCGAGGCCGGGGACGGCGCGGCCGGCGTCGACCTGGCCCACCGGATCGTGCCGGACGTGGTGCTGATGGACGTGCGCATGCCGATCCTGGACGGCATCGAGGCGACCCGCCGGATCGCCGCGTCCGGCCTGCCCACCCGGGTGCTGGTGCTGACCACGTTCAACCTCGACGAGTACGCGTTCTCCGCGCTCCGCGCCGGTGCCAGCGGTTTCCTGCTCAAGGACGTGCCGCCGGCCGACCTGCTGACCGGCATCCGCGCGGTGGCGGCCGGCGACGCGATCATCTCGCCCAGCGTCACCCGCCGGCTGATCGACGCGTTCGCCGCCCACCTCCCGGACCACGGCACGGCCCGCCCGGCCACGCCGGACGACCGGCTGGCCCGGCTCACCGACCGGGAGCGCGAGGTGATGACGGAGATCGCGCGCGGCGGCTCCAACGCGGAGATCGCCGCGCATTTCAACGTCTCCGAGGCCACGGTCAAGACGCACGTCGGCCGGATCCTGACCAAGCTCGGGCTCCGCGACCGGGTGCAGGTGGTCATCTTCGCGTACGAGACCGGCCTGATCCACCCGGCCTGACGCGTTCCACGCCGGTGGAACGACCGTTCCACGCCGGTGGAACGACGTGGAACGGCGGCGCCGCCCGGCTCCCGGCCGCCGAGCCCGCGCGGGCCGACAGTCTCGATCACGGAAGAGGGACCTGGGCCTTGATCGGCAGCGTCGGTTCCCGGGAGCCGGCGGCCGGCTCGATGGTCAGCGCGAGCACGTCCGTGTCCCGCACCGAGGAGACGAACCGGGTGCCGGACCCCGCGCCGGCCGGCATCACCCCGGCCGGTGCCGGGTCCGCGCCGGTGATCAGCCACAGCTGGTAGGCCTTGCCCGGCTCCGGCGGCACGCCGTCCGCCAGCAGCACCACGCCCTCGTCCCGGGACTCCGACACCACGACCGTCACCTGGCCGCCACCGTCCACGTCCGCGGTCCGCAGCCGCGCGTCCGGCGCCGTGAGCACCGCCTGGATGCGCGCGGTCTCGGCCCGCGCGGCCTCCGCGATCACGGCCTGCTCGCGTACCCGCTGGTCCTGGTAGGCGAAGACGGCCGCGCCGGCGCCGGCCGTCAGCGCCACGGCCGCGGCCACGGCGAGCACCCGCCGGCCCCAGGACGCCCGTCGCGCGGGGGCCCGGCGCACCGGCGTCACCTGCCGGGTGACCGCGACCCGCGCCATCACCTCGCGGCGCAGCCGGGGCGGCGGCACCGACCAGGTCGCGTCCGCCAGCCGGGCCGTGGTCTCGCGCAGCTCGTCCACCTCGGCCGAGCACGCCCGGCAGGTGCCGAGGTGCCGGTCGAACGCGGCGCGCTCGATGTCGTCCACCGCGTCCAGCACGTACGCGCCGACCAACGCGTGAATGTCCATGGTCATCGCGACACCTCCACACCGAGGCAGTCGCGCAGCCGGATCAGGCCGTCGCGCATGCGGCTCTTGATGGTGGGCAGCCCGGCGTCGAGCAACCGGGCCACCTCCGGATAACTGTGCCCGCCGTAGTACGCGAGCGTGACCGCCTCGCGCTGCAGGTCGGTGAGGCTGCCCAGGCAGCGGCGCACCTGCTGCTGCTCCAGCCGGCTGGTGACCTCCTCGACGACCTCGTCGTAGGGGACGTCGGCCTCGGCCGCGGCGACGCGCCGGACGCGTTCGGTGCCGGCCTGCTCGGAACGGACCCGGTCGACCGCGCGCCGGTGCGCGATCGTGAAGACCCACGCGGTGGCGGATCCCCGGGCCGGGTCGAACCGGCCCGCCGTGCGCCACACCTCCACCAGCGCCTCCTGCGCGACCTCCTCGGCCTGGGCCGGGTCGCGCAGCACGCGCCGGATCAGGCCGTAGACGCGCGGCGACAGCAGCTCGTAGAGGCGGGCGAACGCGGGCTCGTCGCCGCGCGCCACCGCGCGCAGCAGCCGGTCCGGCTCGGCCTGCCCGGCCGCATGCTGCGGTGCCGGCGGTACCGCGGACAGATGGTCGGTCATACGGCTCAGCTTGCCTTGCATGCGCGCCTGATCACAGTAGGGGCTTCGGTGCGCCCGGTTCCGCGGATGGGTGCGAGGCTGTGCGGCATGAAGATCGGTGCGGTGCTCTTCGACATGGACGGCACGCTGGTCGACTCGCACGGGGCGATCATCCGAAGCTGGACCCGGATCGCCGAGGAGTACGAGCTGCCGCTCGACGACATCCTGGCCGTGCACGCGGGCCGGCCCGCGTGGAGCACGCTGGAGTCGGTGGCGCCGTGGCTCGGCGCGGAGCGGATCCGGCAGGCGGGCGCGCGGCAGCTGGAGTGGGAGTACGACGACCTCGACGACGTGATCGCGATCGACGGCGCGCTTGAGCTGATCGAGGGTGTCGACCGGCGCGGCCTGAAGTGGGCCGTCGTGACCAGCGCGGACGAGCGGCTGGCCCGAGCCCGGATGGGCGCGGTCGGCATCACCCCGCCGCTGTTGATCAGCACGGACGACATCAGCGCGCCGAAGCCGGACCCGGAGGGCTACCTGCTGGCGGCGAGCCGCCTCGGCGTACCGCCGGAAGGGTGTCTGGTCGTCGAGGACGCACCCGCGGGAGTGGCCGCCGGGCGCGCCGCGGGCATGCGCGTGGTCGGCGTGGCGGGAATCACCGGCGACCTAACCGTGACAAATCTGGTCGAAATCCTCGAACTTCTCGACTGACGAGCCGGAAATCCGGGCTACTGGTTCGCATTCGCAACGCAACCCGGCTGGACGGGGACGGTAGTGCTCCAGGAAACTGTGCCGGTACTTCCGTAGTGCTGACTTCCTCGGTGCTGTGGCTCGGGAGCGCTGTGGCAAGGACGTAGGGGTGGGGATGACCGAACCAATCCTGGCGGTCGATGTCGGCACGTCCGGCACATCGGCGGCGCTGATTGTCGGTGACCAGACGACGTTGCTGAAAGAGCCGCTGACCGGCGGTTTCGTCTGGCCGTCCGCCGTCTGCGTGGACGACGACGGCTTCGTCGTCGGCACCGCCGCGGAACGCCGCAAGCGCTCCGTGCCCCGGCGATACATCGACGGACCGCGCCGCGCGGTGGACGCGCAGGCCTCGATGCGCCTGGACGACCGCGAGGTGACCGGCAACGAGGCGGTCGCGGCCTACCTGGCCGAGCTCGGCCGCGAGGCGCAGCGCGTCTACGGCGGGCAGGTCTGGCGGCTCACGCTGTCGATCCCGGCCGGCTATCTCCCCGGCGACCCGCGCCGCGACGCGATGGTCGCGATCGGCGAGGCCGCGGGCTTCGTCGACGTCGAGCTGATACCCGACGCGGTCGCCGCCGCGCTCGACCCGCACACCGGCGCGGACCTGCGGCCCGGCTCGCTGGTCCTGGTCTGCGACCTGGGCGCGAACTGGACGGCCTCGCTGGTCCGGGTGGCCGGCAACGACTCCGCGCTGCTGGCCACGCAGAGCTCGACCGCCGGGCACGACCTGGAGGCGCTGCTCATCAAGGACCTGCGCACCGAGGGCCGGACCTGGCTGGAGCCGCTGCTCGCCGCACCCGGGGACGGTGGCCTGCGGGCCTACTACGAGGCGATCGACTTCGTCCGGCGGCTGAAGCACCAGCTCGGCGACTCGCTGGAGGTCGAGGACCACCTGACGCCGCTCACCCCGCCGTACAAGTTGAGTCGCGCCTGGCTGGAGGCGTTCGCCGAGCCGGCCGTGCAGGCGCTGGTCGCCAGCGCGCACGCGGTGGTCGGCGCGGTCGGCGCCACGCTGGCCGACATCTCCTCCGTCGTGCTCAGCGGCGGCGCCTCCCGGCTCCCGGTCGTCAAGCCCGCGCTGGCCAACAGTCTCGGCCACACGCTGCGGCACGCGCCCGAGCCGGAGCTGGCCGTGGTGCGCGGTGCCGCGCAGTGGGCGGCGAACGCGGAGAGCCGTGCCGTCGCCGCGGACGCGCCGAGCTGGCGCCTCGAACCGATCTCCTGGGACATCCCGGGCGGCGACGCCAAGCTGCTGCGCTGGAACGTCGGCGAGGGCGAGGCGTTCCGCGAGGGCACCGTGGTCGCGGAGGTGCGCACCGGCGACGAACGCGTCTACCAGCTGACCGCCACGCACGCGGGCGCGCTGCTGAGCCACACCGTCCCGCCCGGCGGCCAGGTCGGCTCCACGCTGGTCACGGCCGCCACCCGGGACGCGGCCGCGCTCGCGGCCGACCCGCCGACCCAGCGTCTGCAACTGCGCACCAGCGGCTCCTGGCTGCTCACGCCGGACCGCCAGGTGCTGGTCGAGTGCGACACCACCGGCCGGCACATCCGGTCGTTCGTGATCGCGACCGGCGAGCTGATCGGCGAGTTCCGGCCGGACTTCGGCGCCGGCACCGCGCAGGGAGCCAGGATCTTCTTCGACCCGGAGGGCCGGCTCAGCCTGATCGCGTGGGACACCGAGGGCACGTTCTCGGTGTGGGACGTGGAGACCGGCAAGCTCTCCACCCGGTTCCGCGACTCGGTCGGCCCGGTTCGCGTGCTGGTCGACGAGCCGACCTGGCGGCTGGCCGCGGAGGCGGACGGCAAGGTCCAGGTCGGCCGCTACCGTCGCGGCGTCACCACGCTCTGGGACCTGCGCACCGGCGAGCGGCTGGAGCGCACCGGCGACGAGACGTGGGAGCAGCGCAACCCCGGCTTCCGGATGCGCAGCCCCACGGACGCGTTCAACACCGAGAGCATCAGCCCGGACGGCCGGCTGCGCGCGCTGGTCACGTCCGACCTGGACGGCTCCGGCGTGCTCAGCCTGCAGGACATCGAGAGCAGCCTGGAGGTGTTCCGGGTGCACGCCCCGGCGGCACCGGAGGCCGAGGGCTTCGTGCCCCGGCTGCTGACGTCGTTCACCGCGGACGGGAAACTGCTGCTGGCGAACTGGGACTACGCCGACCGCAGCCTGGTCGACGCTTGGGAGATGTGAGCGGTGAACCCGGACATGGGCCCGGTGCTGGCCATCGACTTCGGCACCACGACCTCCTCCGCGGCGCTGATCGACGGCGAGCAGATCCGTCTGCTCCCGGAGCCGGTCAGCGGCGGTTACGCATGGCCGTCCGCGGTCTACTGGGACGGCGAGCGCATGCTGGTCGGCACGCTGGCCGAGCGCCGCAAACGGGCCGACCCCAACTCGTACGCCGTGGAGTTCAAGCGCGGCCTCAAGGGCGACCGCCCGATGCCGCAGGGCGACCGCACGTTCCGGCCGATCGAGCAGGCCGCGTCCGTGCTGACCGCGCTGCGCATGGAGGCCGAGCGCATGCACGGCGGCCAGATCACCCGCGCGCTGGTCACGGTGCCGGCCAGCTACGGGCCGGACGACATCCGCCGCCCGCAGATGATCGCCGCGGCCGAGGCGGCCGGGTTCACCACGGTGGAGCTGCTACCCGAGCCGGTCGCGGCCGCGTACGCGCCGATCCCCGGGCCGACGTTCCTGCCCGGCGAGCTGATCCTGATCTACGACCTCGGCGGCGGCACGTTCGACACCGCGCTGATGCGGGTCGGCGCGGAGGGCCCGGAGGTGCTCGGCCACGACGCGATCGACGACTGCGGCGGCCGCAACATCGACGCGCTGCTGGCCAACCGCATCCAGAACGACGGCGAGGAGTGGCTGGCGCCGCTGATCGCGTCCGTGGTCACCGCGCCCGGCACGCCCGCGGCGCTGCGCCTGAGCATGGCGCTGGCCGACTTCGCCCAGCGGATCAAGCACCAGCTCAGCGACGTGGAGAGCGTCGAGGACTACCTGATGCCGACCACCCCGGCGTACGAGTTGGACCGGTCCCAGCTGGCGTTGCTGGCCGAGGCGGTGCTGGAGCGCACGGTCAAGTGCTGCGCCGACCTGCTGGCCCGGCACAAGGTCCACCCGGACACGATCAGCGCGATCCTGCTGGTCGGCGGCGGTTCCCGCATGCCGGCCGCGGCCGGGGCGCTGACCAAGGCGTTCAACCGCCCGCTGCGCCGCGTCGACGAGCCGGAGCTGGCCACGGTCCAGGGCGCGGCGCGCTGGCTGACCCGCAGCGGCCCGCGCATCATCACGTCCAGCGCGGACTCCTCCCGCACCATGCCGCTCTCCTTCACGCTTCCGGGCGGCGGCGGCCAGCTGCTGCGCTGGTTCGTCTCGCCCGGCGACTCGTACCCGGTTGGCTGGCCGCTCGCCCGGGTCCGGCTCCCGTCCGGCGCGGTCTGGGACCTGACGTCATCGGTGCCGGGCACGGTCGAGCGCCTGCTGGTCCCGGCCGGCGAAGGCGTCGCCAGCCAGCAGTGGCTGGCGCTCTCCCGCCCCTGAGAAGCCAACCCCATAAGACCGATAGGACCCATTTTCCCGCTTCCGGCGTGGCCGCTTCGCGAGTGTTCCCGCGGGCACCGGTCCAATGCCACTTAGCTAAAGTTGATCATGGGCTCCGGCCTGGGCTTTCACAAAGCACCCAACCACGTCTGCGTTCTACCCGCCGAACCGGGCAGGAAGGCATCTGCGCTGGCCAGAGGCTCGCGGCCCGACCGGGTCCACTTCGAGATCAAATAAGCTGAGTGGTATTGGGCGCAGGTCGTCGCTGGCGCTCCTTCCTGCACGTGAGGTGGGCGGCCGGACCGAGACCCCCAAAACAAGATTGGGTGTTGTCCGACGCCACCCGACGGGCTCGGCACAGCGGCTCACCGGGCGTGTTCGGCCAGCCGGGTCGCTGTCTCGATGACGGCGGTTCGGGCGGCGGTGCTGATCGGGGTCAGGTTGGCGAAGGCGTGCACCATGCCGGGGACGCGCCAGGACTGGACCGGGACGCCCGCGGCGCGCAGGGCCGCCGCGTAGGCCTCGCCCTCGTCGCGCAGCGGGTCGAGCGCGGCGGTGACCACGATGGCGGGTGGCAGGCCGCGCAGGTCGGCCGCGTGCAGCGGTGAGTGCCGCGGGTCCGGCCCGATCGGGCCGGGCAGGTAGTGGCGGCGGAAGAACTCCAGGTCGCGCGCGGTGAGCACCGGGCCGGACCGGAAATGCGACCGGGACGGCCAGGTGCCGGCGTGATCCACCAGCGGGTAGAGCAGCGCCTGCGCGACCGGCGTCCGCTCGCCGCCGCGCAGGGACTGGCACACCACGGCCGCGAGGTTCGCCCCGGCGCTGTCGCCGCACACCGCCACCGCCGGCGCCTGCGTGAACGCCCAGGTCACGGCCGCGCACGCATCCTCCACCGCGGCCGGGAACGGCGACTCCGGCGCCAGCCGGTATTCCACGGACAGCACCCGCATCCGGCCGAACGCGCACAGCAGCCGGCACGTCTCGTCGTGCGTGTCCAGGTCACCGGCCACGAACCCGCCGCCGTGGAAGAAGACCACGAGCAGATCGGACCCGGTCGGCCCGGCCCGCCACGATCGCTGCCCGGCACGGTCCAGGTCGGCGTGAGCACCGGCACGGCCCAGGTCGGCGTGAGCACCGGGAGCCTGGGGGGCGTAGTGCCGGCCGCGCAGCCTTCCGGCCACGGTCACGTCGTGCACCGTGCCGACCGGGGTGGGACGGCCGGTCATCAGCGCGGCGGTCCGCCGCACCCGCCGGCGGGTGCGCGCCGGCGTGCCGGCGGAGAGCCCGGTCCTCCCCCGCCACCGCTGCGCCCGCAGCAGCATCGCGATCGTCGGGTCGATCGGGTCGCCGGACTCCGGAGTACCACCGATGAAGCGCTGCACCGGCGCCGGCAGTGTCAGCAGCCGCCGCAGCACGAACGCCTCCGCCCGGCCGATCAACGTGGTGACCCCTCTCGATGCAGGTCGGACACCTGCACGGGCCGCGAAGCGTCCACATAGGATAGCTGCACGGGGACACACGCGAGGTCCGGCGAACCCGGCCCGATCGCGTTGCGCAGCATGGGAATCCCGTCATTCCACAGTGAATGGTGTCCCCGTTCGAGCGCCCGTCGGTCCGGCGACCCACGACACCCGGATCCATTGACGGTAGCTTCGGGCACCGAGGAGAGGAAGAGCATGACGACGGCGGCCGACGACGCCCGGATCCGGGTTATGCAGGGCTTCACGGCGGCGGTCGCGGAGCGCGGCTACGCGGCCACCACGATCGCGGACATCGTCGCGGCGGCGCGCGTCTCCAAGCGCACGTTCTACGAGCACTTCCCGGACAAGGAAGCGTGCCTGCTCGCCACGTACCAGGCGAGCGCGGACCGGCTGGCGCGGATCCTGCGCGAGGCCGGCCGGCAGACCGGCGGCTGGCGGGAGCGGGTGCACGCGCTGGTCACCGCGTACCTCGCCGCGCTGGACGCGGCCGGCCCGGCCAGCCGCACGGTGCTGGTCGAGGTGCAGGCCGCGGGGCCGCGCGCGTTCCGTATGCGCAGCGAGACGCAGCACCGGTTCGCCGCGCTCTTCGTGGAGCTGGTGGAGTCGGACCCGGCACTGCCCGCGCTCACCCCGGCGCTGGCGATCGCGCTCGTCGGCGGCATCAACGAGCTGCTGTTGCACGCCGCGGACCCGTACACCCGGGACGGCGCCCCGTTCGCCTCGCTCGCGGAGACCGTCACGGACTTCGCCGGCGCGGTCATCGGCCGTGGAACTTCCACGTAGGACTCGGCGGAAACACGCGTAATCCGTACCCGCGAAAAGATCTTGATCTTTGGTTGGAGCTGATCAATCGGTTCGGGAAATAATGCGGGGATGGACCGACCGGAGTGGGCCCCGCCGGGCATCGACGTCGAGCGACCCAGTGCAGCGCGGCTGTACGACTACTTTCTGGGTGGTTCGCACAACTTCGCGGCGGACCGAGCGATGGCTCAGCAACTGCTCGCCACCGCACCGGACATCCCGCTGATCGCCCAGGCGAACCGCGCGTTCCTCCGTCGCGCCGTGCACATGCTGGCCGAGTCAGGGATCAGACAGTTTCTTGACATCGGCTCGGGCATTCCCACGCTCGGCAACGTGCACGAGGTGGCCCGCGACGTCGCGCCGGACGCCCGAGTGGTCTACGTCGATCTCGACCCGGTCGCGGTGGCGCACAGCGCGGTCCTGATCAAGGACCAGGAGGGTGTCGTCGCGATCCAGGGCGACGTGCGCAAGCCCGGCGACATCCTGCACCACCCGACCACCCGCGAGCTGATCGACTTCAACCAGCCGGTCGCGCTGCTGGTGGTCGCGCTGCTGCAGTTCGTCCGCGACGAGGACGACCCGGCCGGCATCATGGCGCAGCTGCGCGACGCACTCCCGTCCGGCAGCTACCTCACGCTCTCGCACGGCGTGGTCGACGGCTGGCGGCACGACCGGGAGATGGTGAAGAACCTCTACAACCGCACCACCACACCGGCCGCGAGCCGCACCCGCGCCGAGGTGGCCCCGTTCTTCGGCGACTTCGAGTTGGTCGACCCCGGCCTGGTCTGGGTCACCCAGTGGCGCCCCGACCAGCCAAGCAACATCGACGGCATCAAGGCGGCGAAATCCGCGGTGGTCGCCGGGGTGGGACGCAAACCGTGATCGTCGAACCACCACCACGGGGTTTCACCGACGGCACCCACATCACGCGGGTGGCGCGCGCCTGGGCACGGGCGGTCGCCGGCGCCAGCTACGTGCCGATGGCCCACGTCGACATCGAGCTGCGCCTGGCCGGGTTCACCACCCGGCTGCTGCGCGTGCTGACCAGCCAGCCGTTCGACCCGAGCCCGGCCACCCAGATCGGCGTCGAGCTGGTCGAGGCCCACTTCGCCTCGCCGGAGACGCTCGGCCACACCATCAACGTGCTCGCCGACCGCCTGCCACCGCTGGCCGGCACGTCCCTCGACTCGTCCGGCCGCCGGGTCATGCGCCTGCTCAGCGCGCTCTCCGTCGGCTACACCCGCGGCCTGCGCGAGCGCACGCTCGACGAGCAGGAGAGCATCCGGCAGGCCACCGTGCTCGCCCAGCTGCAGACCGAGCACGCGCTCCGGGAGAGCCAGGAGGCGTTCCGGCACGCGGCCGTGCACGACCAGCTCACCGGCCTGCCCAACCGCATCTTCTTCGAGAAGCAGCTCGCCGATCTGATCGAGGCCGGCGGCGCCCACAACGTCGCGATCTGCTTCATCGGCATCACCAGCCTGCAGGCGATCACGGACCGGTTCGGCCACATCCTCGGCGACAAGGCGCTCACCGTCACCGCCGACCGGCTGCGCACGCTGGCCCGGTCGCTCGGCCACCCGCTGGCCCGCTTCGCCGGCGACCAGTTCGTCATGCTGATCGAGGACCCGGCCGGCACCCCGCACCTGGCCGGCGTCGCCGACCAGATCATCGCCACGCTCTCCACCCCGGTCCACACCGACCGCCACCTGCTGCCGATGTCCGCCAGCATCGGCCTGGTCGACCGCCCGGTAGCCGGCATGGACGCGAACGACGTGATGCGCGCCGCCGCCATGACACTGCAGTGGGCCAAGGCCGACGGCACCAACCGCTGGCAGCTCTTCGACCCGGCCCGCAGCGACCGCGAGATCGCCAAGCACGCGCTCGCCGCCGACCTGGCCGGCGGCATCGACCGCGACGAGTTCTTCCTCGAATACCAGCCGCTCGTCCGCCTCGAGGACCGCGCCGTGATCGGCGTCGAGGCGCTGGTCCGCTGGCACCACCCGCGCCACGGCCGCCTCAACCCCGGCCGCTTCATCGACCTCGCCGAGGAGTCCGGCCAGATCGTCCGTCTCGGCGGCCGTCTCCTCGACAAGGCCTGCCGCCAGGCCCGCGAGTGGGCGAAACTGACGGACAGCCCGCCCTACGTCAGCGTCAACGTCGCCGTCCAGCAGCTCCGCGACGGTGCCGGCCTGCTCCGCACCGTCGACAACCTCCTCCAGGAGGTCGGCCTCGCCCCCGAACTCCTCCAGCTGGAGATCACCGAGAGCGCCTCCATCCCGGACGACCCGCAGCTGCGCCGCACGCTCGACGACATCGCCGGCCTCGGCGTCCGCCTCGCCCTCGACGACTTCGGCTCCGGCTACAGCAACCTCGGCTACCTGCAGA